>NZ_JBIQDE010000006.1:0-361228 GCF_045371305.1 Sphingomonas sp. 179-A 2A2 NHS
TGCCGCTCACGCCCCGCAGAGGCAGCTTTGTGCCGCCCGTCGAGTTTGCGCTCAGGCACCACCTCGCTATCCGTGAGATTGCTCCGGCGTCTCACACGCCCGAGGTGGCCTATGGAGGAAGAACGATGATATCAGCGGAGGCTAAACATGCCTGAACCGCGCCGGCCGGCGGTGAGCACCTAGTTAACAGCCCGCAGGTGTGGACGCCGCGAACCACATCAGGGACGCACGGACGGATCAGCCATCCGTCTCAAAGCACATTCGCCAGCGATGGATCGCAATCGCTCGGGAAGACAGAGCCTAAGTCATCGATGCTTTGCTATTTGGGGCGCTCGCCAAAGCATTCAGTGCTGTATGGACGTCGTTTCTACGGCAGACGTGCATCCGTGCTCAAAGAGCCGGCGGCGAGCCTACCGCCTCCAACGACGCAAGCGGACTGGAACACTCTATATAGGGCGCGCTTGCTCCCGACTTGTGGAACGGCAACATCTACGACCGAACGGGAGCGGCGAACACGCAACCGGCGAGCCAGAACAGCATCGCGCCCGGCATCTCAATGTGTCTGACGGTCTCGCTAGATCGCCCGCACGTCGCGAGCAGCACGGCATATGGAAACACCGTGGCGGAGAGGGTGGGATTCGAACCCACGGTACCCGTAAAGGCACAACGGTTTTCGAGACCGTCCCAATCGACCACTCTGGCACCTCTCCGCGAGGCAACCGGGCGTGCCAGATGGCGGGCCCGGTGGATCGAGGGCGCGCCTCTAACGTGGTTGTGGTGGCGGCGCAAGCGGCTGCTTGTGCAGCGCGCAAGAGCAACTAGATTGGCCACATGTCCGCCGAACCCACCACCGCGATCCCCGCTGACGCGCCCGTCGCGCCGCCGATCGCCCATGCCCGCTTCACGATCGGCGATATCGTGCGGCACCGCATGCTCGATTTCCGCGGCGTCATCTTCGATATCGATCCGGTCTTCGCCAATACCGAGGAATGGTATCTGTCGATTCCCGAGGGGCTTCGCCCGCGCAAGGACCAGCCGTTCTACCATCTGCTCGCCGAAAACGCCGAATCGACCTATGTCGCGTATGTGAGCCAGCAGAATCTCGTCCATGACGAAAGCGACGAACCAGTGGATCATCCGGCGATCGCCGGATGATCCACTGGGCTCACCGACGGCCGCTATCGCCTGCGCCGCGAGCATCGTCACTGATAGATCAGGTGGAGATCGGGCCGGCAGCGCGATTCATCTTCGCTGCCGCCCCGCTCAACATTGACAAGCGACGGCGACTCTACTAGCTGCGCCGTTCCTCCTGGCCCGGTTTCCGGTCCGGGCACAGACATTTGGGTAGAGTGACAGGGCCATGTTCGCAGTCGTGCGCACGGGCGGCAAGCAGTATCGCGTTGCCGCCGGAGACAAGATCGTCGTCGAAAAGCTGGAGGGCGATGCCGGCGCCTCCGTTACGCTGAGCGACGTGCTCCTCGCCGGCGAAGGTTCGGAGCTGAAGCCGACCGACGGGCTGACCGTCGCGGCTGAAATCATCGCGCAGGCGAAGGGCGAGAAGGTTATCGTCTTCAAGAAGCGCCGCCGTCACAACTATCGCCGCCGCAACGGCCACCGCCAGAACCACACGATCCTCAAGATCGTGTCGATCGGCGCGTCGGCCTAACCGCGAAGCGTAAGGAGCAAGCACCATGGCACATAAGAAAGCAGGCGGCTCGTCGCGTAACGGTCGTGATTCGGCCGGTCGTCGTCTTGGCGTGAAGAAGTTCGGCGGTCAGGAAGCGATCGCGGGCAACATCCTCGTCCGTCAGCGCGGCACCAAGTTCTATCCGGGCCGCAACGTCGGCATCGGCAAGGACCACACCCTTTTTGCGCTCGTCGACGGCCGCGTGGTGTTCCACGAGGGCAAGCTCGGCCGCAAATTCTGTTCGGTCGACATGATTGCCGAAGCGGCAGAATAACATCGGGTAACCATCCGGGTTGCCCACCAGGGCGATCCGGAGCCTCCATCAGGGAGGCCAGCCAGAAACAAGGGAGCCGGGTCCGCCCAGGCTCCCTTTTTTCATGCTCCCTCAACACGCATGTCGCCGGCTCGTCATGACGAGCGGCTAACGGCGCACGGGAGGAGAGCGCACCATGTTCGCGCGGACGAAGAGACTGACGCTGCGGCCAAGCTGGCCGGAAGAAGCGGAGACGCTGACGCAAGCCATCGCCCATGAAGAAGTGGCGATGAAGCTCGCGCGGCTGCCGTGGCCCTATAGCGTGGGCGATGCCGAGGCCTTCCTCGCGGTGCCGCGGGGCCCCACCGACGCGCGCTTCTTCATCCTGGCGCATGACGGCTCCTATCCGCGGATGGTCGGCGGGATCGGCCTCAACGCCACCGGCCGCCACACCGCCGAACTCGGCTATTGGCTGACCCCCCAGGCATGGGGCCGCGGCTATGCCACCGAGGCCGGGCGCGCGGTGATCGACATGGCGCGGCACGCGCTGCCGCTGCGCCGGATCGAGGCGAGCCATCATCTCGATAACCCGGCCTCGCGCCGGGTGCTGGAGAAGCTCGGCTTCCGCGAAGTGCGGCGCCAGCCGCTCTATTCGCTCGCCCGTGGGGGAGAGGTGGACTGCGCGGTGCTCGCGCTCGATCTCGAGGGCGAGGCGGAACCGGCCCGAATGCGGATCGCCGCGTAGCATCGCAGGCCCCTACGCAACGGCCGGGCGCCTCCCCCGTCCGGCCGTTCGCATCCCTGTGCGCCCGCGTGCCACCCCGTGGCGCCGCGGATGTCGCGGATTGCAAAATCGTGGCGAACGGCCGACAGCGCGGCCATGTCCGTTGCCCCTCTCCGCCGTCGCCTCAGCCCGGAAGAATCGCGCGCCGCCGCGATGGAGGCGGCCAGCGAGCTGCTGGTCGAGGTCGGCCCGCAGGCGGTCACGCTAAAGGCTGTCGGGGCACGGATCGGCCGCACCCACGCCAATCTCCTGCATCATTTCGGATCCGCCGAAGGGCTGCAGAAGGCGCTGATCGAACACATGGCCTCCCGCATCGTCACCACGATCAAGGAAGCGGTGATTCGCTCGCGCGAGGCGGAGGATCCCGCCGAAGTCGTGGATCTCACCTTCGATGCGTTCGGCAAGAACGGCGCGGGCGCGCTGGCCAGCTGGATGATCCTCAGCGGCAATGAAAATGCGCTGGATCCGATCCTCACCGCAATCCACGATCTGGTCGAGGATCTCGCGCAGGACCAGCACGCCCCGGGCGCCCCGATCCGTGAAGAGACGCTGCAACTCGTCCTGATGGCGCTCGGCGATGCACTGCTTGGCGGCTCGATGGCACGCACGCTCGGCCTGCCGCGCGACACGGCCCGCCGCCTCGCCCGCGGCATGCTCCTCGCCGACCGGGGCAAGTAACCCGCCCGCGCACGCACAAATCAGTCGTCACCTCCGGCTCGATCCGAGGTCCCGCTTCTTCATCCTTGAAGACATGCCGTAAGCGCCCGCGGGCGAAACCAACGCGTCGCGATGGAATAGGGGGGAGGCAGGCGCGTCGCCCGTTTGGGCCGCGGCACCAGCACCGCTTCGCAGAACCGACACTGTCGGCGCGCTTTACACCTGCCGCTTGTGCGCGCGGCACGTTAACCTTCCGAACCCGCGCGTTTCCGCCGATCCTGCGCGGCTGGCACGCGCACTGCATCATGATCAGTGCACCGAGCGTGGTTACGCTTCAGCCGGGCGGGTGCGTCGCTTCTTCGATCTCGCGACGCCCCGCCCGCACCCGGTAATCTTCAGTGTCAGCCGGCCTTGGCCTGGTCCTTCAGCAGATCGGCAAGCTCGCCGCTCTCGTACATTTCCATCATGATGTCGGATCCGCCGACGAATTCGCCGCCGACATACAGCTGCGGGATGGTCGGCCAGTCCGAATAGGCCTTGATGCCCTGGCGGATCGCCTGGTCCTGCAGCACGTCCACGCTCTCGAAATCGACATTGAGGTGCTGGAGGATCGCCACCGCACGGCTGGAGAAGCCGCACTGCGGGAACAGCGGGCTGCCCTTCATGAACAGCACAACGGGATTGTTCTTCACCACCTCGTCGATGCGGGCGTGGGAGTCGTCGGTCATCTTCTTGATCCTCGCGGGGAAACTGCTGCGGACTATTTCGGTACCGACGTCGTCAACTGCAAGGCGTGGAGCACGCCGCCCATCCGCCCGCCCAGCGCGGCGTAGACGGCCTGGTGCTGCTTCACCCGCGGCATGCCGGCGAAGGAGGCGGACGTCACCTTCGCCGCATAATGATCGCCATCGCCGGCCAGATCAGTGATCTCGACCTCGGCGTCGGGGATGCCTTCGCGGATCAGCGCGGCAATCTCGTCCGCCGCCATCGGCATGTTACTTCAGCTCCATCAGCTGGCGGCGCGCGACGATCGTCTGCTCCTCCAGCGCGGCGCGCACTGCGGCCTCGTCGGTGTCGATCCCGGCGGCGGTCAGATCACCCACCACCTTGCGCACGACGTCTCCGTCGCCGGCTTCTTCCAGATCGGCGTGAACCACCGTCTTGGCATAGGCATCGGCTTCCTCGGGCGTCAGCTTCATCAGCTCCGCGGCCCACTGGCCGAGCAGGCGGTTCCGGCGTGCCACGACGCGGAACGCCATATCCTCGTCGTGCGCGAACTTGGCTTCAAAGGCGCGCTCGCGATCGTCGAAGGTAGTCATGGTTTTGCGTTGCTCCTGTTTGATGCCGGAATAGGTGGGCGGAGCACGCGACGCAACATGCGCCACATCGTTCGTGTCGCCTCATGCACCGACAGCGGATGCCGGGCCGCACCCGCGGTCCGCATCTGGCGATCCGCGGGACGGTCGATTGGCCGTCCCGCGTGCCGCTCAGTCGGCCACGCGCACCACGAGCTTCCCGATCGCGCCGCGGCCGGCCATCTTGGCGATCGCATCACCGCCCTTCTCGAACGGGAACACCTCGGTCACCTTCGGCGCGATCTTGCCCTCCCGCCATAGGTCGAACAGTTGCTTGATGCTGGCGCGGTTCTTCTCCGGCTCGCGCGCGGCATAGGCGCCCCAGAACACACCGCGAATGTCGCAGCTCTTCAGCAGCGTCAGGTTCAGCGGGATCTTCGGGATACCGGCCGGGAAGCCGATCACCAGATAGCGGCCTTCCCACGCCATCGATCGCAGCGCCGGCTCGGCATAGTCGCCGCCCACCGCGTCATAGACGAGGTCAAAGCCGTTCTTCCCCGCCTTCTCCTTGAACGTGTCGGCCAGCGCTTTGCTCTCGTCCTTGGAGAAGGGCGCGCGGCCATAGATGATCACGTCGTCGGCGCCCGCCTCGCGCACGGCCTGCGCCTTCTCTTCGCTCGATACGGCGCCCACCACGCGCGCGCCGAACGCCTTGCCCAGTTCCACCGCGGCCAGCCCGACGCCGCCCGCCGCGCCCAGCACCAGCAGGGTCTCGCCGGCCTTGATCTGCCCGCGATCGACCAGCGCGTGGATCGTCGTGCCATAGGTCAGCAGCAGCGCCGCGCCTTCCTCGAAGGAGCGCTCGTCCGGCACCGAATAGATATTGTCCGCCTTCATGGCGAGCTTCTCGACCAGCCCGCCCATGCCGGTGTTGCCCATCACCCGATCGCCCGGCTTCCATGCCGTCACGCCTTCGCCGACGCTCTCGACCACGCCGGCCACTTCGCCACCCGGGGCGAACGGGCGCTGCGGCTTGAACTGGTATTTGTCCTCGATGACCAGCACGTCGGGATAATTGATCGCGCAGGCCTTCACCGCGACGATGACTTCACCGGCCTTGGCGACGGGATCGGGAAGCTCCCCGATTTCCAGCGTTTCAGGTCCGCCCGGCGCTTTCGACAGCAGTGCTCGCATGTTTCTCTCCCGCGATCCACGGGCGATGCTCATCCAGCATCGCCTCGAATTTCGAAATCGCGGTATCCCTTGCCAGCGTCAGGCCGACTTCGTCCAGCCCCTCCATCAGGCACCGGCGACGGAACGCGTCCAGCGCGAAGACGAACCGGTCCTGATAAGGGGTGGTGACGGTCATTGTCTCCAGATCGATCGTGATCTCATCCGTCTTGGCGACCTCGATCAGCCGGTCCACCGCTTCCTGCGGCAGAACGACGGGTACGATTCCGTTCTTGAATGCGTTGCCGGAAAAGATGTCGGAAAAGCTCGGTGCGATCACCGCCTTGACGCCCATGTCGCCCAGCGCCCAAGCGGCATGTTCGCGGCTCGATCCGCAGCCGAAGTTGTCGCCGGCGATCAGGATCGGGCTGCCGGCATAGGCGGGATCGTCGAAGATGTTGCCCGGCTGCGCACGCACCGTCTCGAACGCGCCGCGGCCAAGGCCGGCGCGCGTGATCGTCTTCAGCCAGTGCGCCGGGATGATGACGTCGGTGTCGACGTTCTTCGCACCCCAGGGATAGGCCTTGCCCGAAACGTTGCGCACCGGCTCCATCAGCGGCCCCGCACCTTCGCCAGGACGGAGGGCTTGGCGATCGCAGCATAAGCCGCGACGCCGCTCAGCATCGATCCCGCGACCAGCAGCACCAGAATCTTCTTCATGTCGTCCTCCCCTTACGCCATCAGCTCGCGCACGTCTGCCAGCCGCCCGGTCACTGCCGCCGCGGCCGCCATCGCTGGCGACAGCAGGTGCGTGCGCGCCCCCGGCCCCTGCCGGCCGACGAAGTTGCGGTTGGAGGTGGAGGCGCAGCGCTCGCCCGCCGGCACCTTGTCCGGGTTCATCGCCAGGCACATCGAGCAGCCCGGCTCGCGCCATTCGAATCCGGCGGACAGGAAGATCCGGTCCAGCCCTTCCGCTTCCGCCTGCCGCTTCACGAGCCCCGATCCCGGCACCACCATCGCGCGCACGCCATCCGCCACGTGGCGGCCGTCGGCGACGGCGGCGGCGGCACGGAGGTCCTCGATCCGGCTGTTGGTGCACGATCCGATGAAGACATGCTGCACCGGCACGTCCTGCAGCCGGGTCCCCGGTGTCAGGCCCATATAGTCGAGCGACTTCTGCGCCGCTTCGCGCTTGGACGGGTCGGCGAAGCTCTCCGGCGCCGGCACGGTGCCGGTGATCGACACCACGTCTTCCGGGCTCGTGCCCCAGGTCAGGGCTGGCGCGATCTCGCTTGCGTCAATGATGACGGTGCGGTCGTACGTTGCGCCCACATCGCTCGCCAAGCTGCGCCACCAGGCGACCGCCTTGTCCCAATCCGCACCTTTCGGCGCCATCGGGCGACCTTTGATGTACGCGAATGTACGGTCATCAGGCGCGATCATCCCCGCCCGCGCGCCCGCCTCGATCGACATGTTGGCAACCGTCAGCCGCCCCTCGATCGACATCTCGCGGATGATGTTGCCAGTATATTCAATGACATAGCCGGTCCCGCCCGCGGCGCCGATGCGCCCGATGATCGCCAGGATCACGTCCTTGGGCGTCACCCCGAACCCCAGCGTCCCCTCGACCCGCACTTCCATCGTCTTCGACGGACTTAGCAGCAGCGTCTGCGTGGCGAGCACATGCTCCACCTCGCTAGTTCCGATGCCGAAGGCGAGCGCGCCCAGCGCGCCATGCGCCGACGTGTGGCTGTCACCGCACACCACCGTGGTGCCGGGCAGCGTGAAGCCCTGCTCCGGCCCGACGACGTGGACGATGCCCTGCTCGGCAGCGAGCGCATCGATGTAGGGGACGCCGAATTCTGCGACATTCTGGCGCAGCGCCGACAATTGCGTCGCGCTTTCCGCGTCAGCGATCGGCAGCTCGCGGCCCGCTGCGTCGACGCGCGGCGTGGTCGGCAGATTGTGATCGGGCACCGCCAGCGTCAGGTCCGGCCGGCGCACTTGTCGGCCCGCCGCGCGAAGCCCTTCGAAGGCCTGCGGGCTGGTGACCTCATGAACGAGGTGGCGATCGATGTAGATCAGGCACGTCCCGTCGTCGCGTCGTTCGACGACATGCGCGGCCCAGACCTTCTCATAGAGTGTGAGCGGACGGCTAGCCATGTTGCCGCGCCCTTACCCGAGATGGGCGTGGGAGGAAAAGGCCACTTTCCTCCTCGGGCAATAAAAGTTTTCTCCGCCCCGCCTCTCGAGACCGAACATTGCGTAACCGGACCCGAGGGCGCGCCCAAGGGACAACCTTAACCCAGCGCCACCTCGTAATAGGCCGTCGTCTTCGACGCGACGTCCTCCGCCGTCACCCCCGGCGCCAGCTCGATCAGCCGGAACGCGCTCTGGTGATCGGGACGCTGGAACACGGCGAGATCGGTGATGATCATGTCCACGACGTTCTTGCCGGTGAGCGGCAGCGTGCAGCTCGGGATGAACTTGGGGCTTCCGTCCTTCGAGACATGCTCCATCACCACGATGATCTTCTTCACCCCGGCGACGAGGTCCATCGCGCCGCCCATGCCCTTGATCATCTTGCCCGGGATCATCCAGTTCGCGATGTCGCCGTTCTCGGCCACTTCCATCGCGCCCAGCACGGTGAGGTCGATATGCCCGCCGCGGATCATCGCGAAGCTCTGCTCGCTGCCGAAATAGACGCTGTTGGGAAGTTCGCTGATCGTCTGCTTCCCGGCGTTGATGAGGTCCGGGTCCTCCTCCCCCTCATAGGGGAACGGCCCGATGCCCAGCATGCCGTTCTCGCTCTGCAGCGTCACCGTCATCCCTTCGGGGATGTTGTTGGCGACGAGCGTCGGGATGCCGATGCCCAGGTTCACATAATAGCCGTCGCGCAATTCTTTTGCGGCCCGGGCAGCCATCTGGTTGCGGTCCCAGCCCTTCGGCGTTTCAGACACGGGGGCAGTCTCGGGCATCAGTGGCTCCGTCCTTCGATCGGTGTGATGGTGTTGAATTGTTCGCGCAGTTCCTGGCCGACGCCGTCGACGATCGCCTGCAGCGCCTTGTTCTCGTTGACCGGCCAGACGGCGGCATAGGCCTTGGCGGCATGGCGGATGGTGTCGGCGATGAGATAGCCGAACACGCGCGGATCCTCGAGGACGCCGGGGTCGATCAGCACCGTGCTGCCGACCCCCTCGGTTACCCAGATCCGCGCCGCCTCGACCGAGCGATCGCCAAGCGCCGCCACGCCGTCGATATCAATTTCCCTCGGCTTGCTCATGGCCGCTCCGCCACCACCGCCGCGCCCGGGAGCGCGAACCAGGCAAGGCCGGTATAATCGCGCCGTTCCCCGCCGCCGCTCGCTACCACGCAGCCGCTGCGCGCGATCGGCCGCACCGCCGCCGCGGTCGAAACTTCGGCATCCGGCTCCGCCATTCCTGCGGCTGATAGGGCCTTCTTCGCCGCGACCGGATCGGCGGCGATGAAGGTCACGCTCGCCCCCATCGTGCGCAGTGCATTGAGCGAGGCAACCGCCGCATCCCGCTCCGCCGCTCCAGCCTTTGCGACGCTCGCATCAATCAGCACGGCAGTCTTGCCGTCGGGGCAGGACGCGCCCGACGTCATCGCCCGGGCGACATGGCGGATAAGGGCGCGCCAGCCAGCCTCAGGGGCCGGTGCGCCGGGCTTGCCGGACGTGCTGCCATCGGGGGCGGGAAGCGCGGAGCCGGCCGGCAACACCTGCAGCCTCGCGGTGGCGGGGATCTCGGTTCCCGGCAGCGGGGCGGCGGCCACCGCAGGCGCAGTGATCCGGGTGCGCTCCTTCTTGCGCTTGGGGCCATCCAGCTTGCGCTTTCCGATCGTGCCCGCTGCCGCGACCGGGATCACCGCCGCGACACAGCCGGACAGCATCCCGCCAAGCGCCAGCGCCGCCGCGATGGTCGCGTGCGGCCGGCCGGTCACGCTGTCACCTGCTCCGCTGCTTGGGCGGGCCGGGGGCGGGTCAGGCGGAACTCGATCTTCTTGTCGTACGGCGCGCCGACGATCATCCGCTTCACATAGATGCCCGGCAGGTGGATGTGGTCGGGATCGAGGCTGCCGACCGGCACCACCTCCTCGACTTCCGCGATGCAGACCTTGCCCGCGGTGGCCATCGGCTGGTTGAAGTTACGCGCCGTCTTGCGGAAGATGAGGTTCCCGCTCTCGTCCGCCTTCCAGCCCTTGATGATGCTGATGTCGGCCCGGATGCCCCGCTCGAGGATATATTCCTCCCCGTCGAACACCTTCACTTCCTTGCCCTCGGCCACCAGCGTGCCGACACCCGTCTTGGTGTAGAAGCCGGGGATGCCGGCGCCGCCCGCGCGGCAGCGCTCGGCGAGTGTTCCCTGCGGGCAGAATTCCACCTCCAGCTCGCCGGAGAGATACTGGCGCTCGAATTCCTTGTTCTCGCCGACGTAGGACGAGATCATCTTCTTCACCTGGTGCGACCGGAGCAGCTTCCCCAATCCCTCGCCGTCGATGCCGGCATTGTTGCTGGCGATCGTCAGGTCCTTCACGCCCGATGCCTGGATCGCGTCGATCAGCCGCTCCGGAATGCCGCACAGACCGAACCCGCCGGCGCAGATCGTCATTCCGTCATGCAGCAGGCCGTCCAGCGCCGCCGCGGCATCGGGATAAAGCTTGTTCATGCGGTGCCGCCTCTCGATTTCGTATCGGCGGTAACGATTAGCGGCTTGGCACCCGAGCTTCAAGCAAAGGTGAATGGTGGTTCAACTTTGCTCGTCCAGTCATTCCCGCCGTCAGAAGGTGGTTCGCGCCACCCCAAGGGCGTCGGCCAGATCGTCCAGCGCCTGCGCCTCGCCAGTAACCTTGATCGCGTGCATGCCCAGCGCCGCCGCCGGCTTGCAGTTGATCCCAAGATCATCGAGGTACACGCAGCTCGCCGCGGGCTTGCCGAGATAATCGAGCATCATCTGATAGATACGCGGATCGGGCTTGCGGATCCCCACCTTGCTCGATTCGATCACATGATCGAACCGCGCCAGCACCTCGGCCACCTTCGCCGCCTTCTCCGCGGAACGGGACATGCCCGCACCCTCCCCCGCCGGCACGTTGTTGGTGATGCACCCGAGGCGGTAACCATTGCTCTTCAGCCAGTCGATCGCGTGGACCATGCGCGGGCGGATATCGCCGGACAGCAGCGCCAGCACGTCCTCGCCGCGCAGCTCATGGCCAAGCGCACGCGCTTCTTCGGCAAACATCGTGTCGAAGCCACCAGCGTCGATCTCTGCGCGTTCAAACAAAGCCCAGGCGTTCGCGTCCGGGTTGGTGGCGTTGATCTGGCGGATCAGATCGTGCGGCAATCCGCGCTCGCGCTCCAGCCGATTGAACGCCTCGAACGGGGACGAGGTGACCACCCCGCCGAAATCGAAAATAACCGTGTCGCGCATCCGCTCCCGCTTTCTATTCTCGTGACAGGCGGCCATCGCCGTGCCTGCTGCGCCCGTCAATAGCGGCGCCAGCGATAGCGAACGTCCGGCAAGCGCTCCTCGTTGCCGCTTGTGCCGCGTGGTGGATCTGCGCCGCCTCAGCCAGGTCATCCTCGCGAAGGCGGCGCAGCGTGATCAATATTCCAGCTTCAGCCCCGGCCGGTTCCAGCGCGTCTTCACCAGCCGCCCGGTGCCCGACAACGTGAGGTACGCATCGCGCATGTCCTCGCCGCCGAAGCAGATGTTGGTGGTGAAGATATCGTCGGTCGCGACGAACTCGACCAGCTCGCCCTCCGGCGAGATCACGCTGATCCCGCATTCGCCGATCGTCGCCACGCACACGTTGCCCGACGCCTCGACGGCGAGGGAATCGAAGAACTTCCAGCCGGCAGGGCGATAGACCGGGATGCCCGGCCCGCCGACGCCGGCGGCCGCATCCACCTTGCCCGGCGCGGTCACGGCGAACTTCATCAGCCGGCAGGTGTAGGTTTCCGCCGCATAGAGCCACTTGCCGTCCGGCGAGAGGCCGCAGCCGTTGGGGTTGTTCGACGGGAAGACGACTTCTTCCAGATGGCTGCCGTCGGCCTTGGCGTAGAAGATGCCGACCACGTCATGGACGCGCTTCCTGTGGTCCACCTTGCCGTGGTCGGTGAACCAGAAGCCGCCGTGCTTGTCGAACACCAGATCGTTCGGCCCGCGCAGCACGCAGCCGAAATCGCCCGATTTGTACAGCACCTCGACCTGGCCGGTCGCCGGATCGATCCGCTCGATCCGCCCGCCGGAATAGTTGCTGGCGATCCCGCCCGGCGCCAGCATGCCGTTGTTCTCGTGCCAGTCGAACCCGCCGTTGTTGCAGCAATAGAGCATGCCATCGGGCCCGAGCGCGAGGCCGTTCGGGCCGCCGCCGGGCTCCGCGATCGTCTCCTTGCGGCCATCGGGATGGACCCGCGTGATCCGCCCCGGCTCGATCTCGACCAGCGCGATGCTCCCGTCGGGCATCATCACCGGCCCTTCCGGAAAGCGCAGGCCGTCCGCCACCAGTTCGAAATCCGCCATCATCCTCTCCCTCGCTGCCTGGCGCCTCCGCTCATCCGCGAATTTCCGCCGTGTCGACGGTTACATTCACGAGGGCGGCGCCAGAGGCAAGGGAAGGCGTGACGGGGGCCGTCAGTTGCGGAAGCTGGGATCGATCCGGTCGAGCTTGCGCAGCAGTGCCGGCCAGGCGAGCTTTTCGGCCAGCTTGCCCATGCCCGCCGGCGCGCTTTGCCCGGCGACCTTCTCCTCCACGCCCTGCGGCGGATTGTTGAGGTTCTCGCGCCCCGCCGACAGCATCAGCACCTGCGCCTCGCACGCGCGCTCGAGGAAGTAGAGCCGCAGGAAGCAGGACGCGACACTGTCGCCCACCGCCAGCGTGCCGTGGTTGCGCAGGATCATCGCGTGCTTGTCGCCAATGTCCGCCACCAGCCGCTCGCGCTCATCGAGGTCAGTCGCGATGCCCTCATAGTCGTGATAGGCGACATTGTGCTGCGCGATCATCGCCGTCTGGGTGTGCGGCAGAAGGCCGAATTCCATTGCCGACACTGCCTGGCCGTGCGGCGTGTGGAGGTGCATCACCGCCGCGGCATCCTCGCGCGCCATGTGGATCGCCGAGTGGATGGTGAAGCCCGCCGGGTTCACCGGGTGATCGGTATGGCCGACCGGATTGCCCTCGACATCGATCTTGACCAGGCTCGAGGCGGTGATCTCCTCGAACATCATGTCATAGGGGTTGATCAGGAAGTGATGCTCGGGCCCCGGCACGCGGGCGGACAGGTGCGTGAAGATCAGATCGTCCCAGCCGTACAGCGCGACGAGGCGGTACGCCGCAGCAAGATCAACCCGCGCCTCCCACTCGCCGGGGGCATATTGGGCGGTGTTGTCGACCGGTGCCAGCGTGGCCATGGCGTGCTCTCCTGATTGCGATTTGCGCGGGATCATAACGGCGCGCCGGGACAGGGGCAATCGAACCCGGATCGGGGCGCGAATCCCGGCGATAGCGCGACCGTTCGCGGACGATTGCAGAAAACGAATGTTGAGGAAGTTGAGGCGACAGCGCGTTTTTCTCCAACACCCTCAACATTGGCGGCGATCGGCAACAGGGCAGGCGTCAGGCGCATCATCATCGCCGCTTAGAACATGATCCGTGCCATGTAGGACAGACGCCGGCGGATCACTCCGGCGTCATCACCACCTTCAGCGCCTCGCGCCGGTCGAGGATGGCGTATGCCTCGGCGCCCTGCGACAGCGGCAGCCGGTGCGAGATGTAGCGTTCGGGCCTGAGCTGCCCCTTCTGCACCATCGGGATCAGTTCCTGCCACCAGTGCGGCACGGAGCAGGTGCCGGTGCGGAACGTCAGCCCGCTGGCGAAGGCGCGCTCCATCGGGAAGGGGAAGCGCCGCGTCTGGTTGACGCCAAGGCATGACACCGTGCCCCATTTGCCCACCAGCCGAAGCGACAGATCGATCGTCGCGTCGGCGCCCACCGCCTCGACGACGCTGCTGCACATCCGGCCCTTGGTGTCTTCGCGGATGAATTGCACTGCTTCTGCCGGATCGACGCCGACCGCGCCCAGCCCTTCAGCAATCGCGCGCCGCTCGGGCACCAGGTCGATCGCATAGACCCGCCCCGCGCCCATCGCGAAGCAGCCTTCCACCGCCATTAGCCCGATCGGGCCGAGCCCCACCACCGCGACGCTCGCGCCCGGCTTGATGTCGGCATTGCGCACCGCCATCCAGCTGGTCGGCAATGCATCGGTGAGCATCAGCGCCTGCTCGTCGCTGATTCCTTCGGGGATGCGTCGCGCATTGACGTCGCCCGCGGGCACGCGCACCGCTTCCGCCTGGCTGCCCTGCAGCGCCGCGGACAACCCGTAGCAGCCGGACCCGTTGTTTTCGCATTCGTGCACCCGGCCCATCAGGCAGCCGGGGCAGGCGCCGCAGCCGACCGCGGCGGAGATCATCACGCGGTCGCCTGATTTCAGGTTGCGCACCGCGCGGCCGATCTCGACCACTTCGCCCACCGCCTCATGACCGACGCAGAAGCCTTTATCCTCGGAAAAGCCGTGGCCGTGATAGATGTGGAGGTCGCTGCCGCAGATCGCGCAATGCTTCACACGGACCAGCACGTCGCGGTCGTCCTGCAGCGCTGCATCCTCGGTCGATCCGTACTGGATGTCGCGCGCGCCGAAATACCGCAATGCCTTCATGATCCGCTCCCTTATGCCTTCGCCCAAGGGGAGCGGAACGGCGGACGCGCGTCAACCGGCCTTCGGAAATCCCGGATAGCCGCGACGTGGCCCCCCTCCGACAAGGGTGGCGGAGTCGGGTGAATGAACGCCGGGCGTGTGCCTCTGGACGAGCCCGGGCAGCGTTGCCATCTTTCTTATAACGCTCTCTTGTGTGGCTAATCAGCAACACCACATGATGCTCGAAGGAAACAGGCACTACCCATGAACCTCGAGAAATTCACTGACCGCGCCAAGGGCTTCCTCCAGTCGGCGCAGACCGTCGCGATCCGCATGAGCCATCAGCAGATCGGCCCGGAGCATCTGTTGAAGGCGCTGCTGGAAGACGAGCAGGGCATGGCCGCCGGCCTCATCCAGTCCGCCGGTGGCGACGCCCGCCGCGCGGTGACGGAGACCGATGCCGCGCTCGCCCGCATCCCCGCGGTCAGCGGTTCGGGCGCGCAGTCGACGCCGGGGCTCAACAACGATGCCGTGCGCGTGCTCGACCAGGCCGAGCAGATCGCGCAGAAGGCCGGCGACAGCTACGTCACCGTCGAACGCCTGCTGGTCGCCCTCGCGCTGTCGCTCAACACCGCCGCCGGCAAGGCGCTGCAGGCCGCCGGCGTGCGCGCCGATGCGCTCAACACCGCGATCAACGACCTGCGCGGCGGCCGCACCGCCGACACCGCGACGGCCGAGGATCGCTATGACGCTCTGAAGAAGTTTGCCCGCGACCTCACCGAGGCGGCGCGTGACGGCAAGCTCGATCCGGTGATCGGCCGCGACGAGGAAATCCGCCGCACCATCCAGGTCCTCGCCCGCCGCACCAAGAACAATCCCGTACTGATCGGCGAGCCCGGCGTCGGGAAGACCGCCATCGCCGAGGGGCTGGCGCTGCGCATCGCCAATGGCGACGTGCCCGATACGCTGAAGAACAAGACGCTGATGGCGCTCGACATGGGCGCGCTGATCGCCGGAGCAAAATATCGCGGCGAGTTCGAGGAGCGGCTGAAGGGCGTGATCGACGAGGTGAAGGCCGCCGAGGGCGACATCATCCTCTTCATCGACGAAATGCACCAGCTGATCGGCGCCGGCAAATCCGAAGGCGCGATGGACGCGGGCAACCTGCTCAAGCCGGCGCTCGCGCGCGGTGAGCTGCACTGCGTCGGCGCGACCACGCTCGACGAATATCGCAAGTATGTCGAAAAGGACCCCGCGCTGCAGCGGCGCTTCCAGCCGGTGTTCGTCGGCGAGCCGACCGTTGAGGACACGATCTCGATCCTGCGCGGGCTGAAGGAGAAGTACGAGCTTCACCACGGCGTGCGCATCACCGATGGCGCGCTGGTCTCCGCCGCGACGCTGTCGAACCGCTACATCACCGATCGCTTCCTGCCCGACAAGGCGATCGACCTGATGGACGAGGCCGCCAGCCGCATCCGCATGGAGGTGGAATCCAAGCCCGAGGAGATCGAGACGCTCGACCGCCGCATCCTTCGCCTCAAGATCGAGCGCGAGGGGCTGCGCCGCGAGACCGACGAAGCCTCGCAGGACCGGCTCGAGAAGATCGAGGAGGAACTCGCCAATCTCGAGCAGCAGTCCGCCGAGCTGACCCAGCGCTGGCAGTCCGAGAAGGACAAGCTGGCCGGCGAGGCGAAGCTCAAGGAACAGCTCGACGCTGCCCGGCTGGAGCTGGAACAGGCGCAGCGCCAGGGCGATCTCGCCAAGGCGGGTGAGCTTTCCTACGGCCGCATCCCGGCGCTCGAAAAGCAGCTTGCCGAGGCGCAGGGCGCCGCGGCCAATGCGATGCTGCGCGAGGAAGTGACCTCGGAGGATATCGCCGGCGTCGTCGCCCGCTGGACCGGAATCCCGGTCGAGCGGATGATGGAGGGCGAGCGCGACAAGCTCCTCAAGATGGAGGAAGTGATCGGCAAGCGCGTGATCGGCCAGGCCGATGCGGTGCGCGCCGTCTCCACCGCCGTTCGCCGCGCCCGCGCCGGGCTGCAGGATCCGAACCGGCCTCTGGGCTCGTTCCTGTTCCTCGGCCCGACGGGCGTCGGCAAGACCGAGCTGACCAAGGCGCTCGCGGAATTCCTGTTCGACGATCCCAACGCGATGGTGCGCATCGACATGAGCGAGTTCATGGAGAAGCACGCGGTCGCCCGGCTGATCGGCGCCCCTCCCGGCTATGTCGGCTATGAGGAAGGCGGCGTGCTGACCGAGGCGGTGCGGCGCCGGCCCTATCAGGTCGTGCTGTTCGACGAGGTGGAGAAGGCGCATGGCGACGTGTTCAACGTCCTCCTCCAGGTGCTCGACGACGGCCGCCTCACCGACGGCCAGGGCCGCACGGTCGACTTCTCGAACACGCTCATCATCCTGACGTCGAACCTCGGCAGCCAGTATCTCGCCAATCTCGGCGAGGGCGAGGACGTCGAAACGGTCGAGCCGCAGGTGATGGAGATCGTCCGCGCGCACTTCCGCCCGGAATTCCTCAACCGGCTGGACGAGATCATCCTCTTCCACCGGTTGGGTCAGGCGCACATGGGGCCGATCGTCGACATCCAGGTGGCGCGCGTCGGCAAGCTGCTCGCCGATCGCAAGGTCACGCTCGACCTCACCGACGCCGCGCGCGCGTGGCTCGGCCGCGTCGGCTACGATCCGGTCTATGGCGCCCGCCCGCTGAAACGCGCGGTGCAGCGCTATCTGCAGGATCCGCTCGCCGATCTCATCCTGCGCGGCGAAGTGAAGGACGGCAGCACGATCAAGGTCGACGAAGGCGACGGGAAGCTCGTGCTTTCCGTTGCCGGCTGACATTGCAACTTTCTTTTGCTATGCAGCAATCGAACCCTTTGCAGGATCTTGCCTGATGCGCTTCGTGAACTTGGCTCTGGTTGCTTCGCTTCTTGCCACGCCAGTCGTGGCGCAAACCCAGCCGACGAGCGCGGCGCCGGCAACCGAGAAGGGCTCGAAGGACCCGAACCGAATGGTGTGCCGCACTGTGGAGACGACCGGCAGCCGGCTCGGCAGCAAGAAGATCTGCCGCACGGCGGCCGAATGGGTCGAGGTTCAGGCGATCGAACGGCGCGATATCGAGCGGATGCAGGCCGGCCGCGTCAAGAGCAACTGATCGTCAGCCGTCATAGCCCATCCGCTCCACCCACGGGCGCAGGATGGGCATGACGGGGGCGAGCTCGTCGCGATACCGCTGCCAGCGTGCCACCGCGCGCTGGTACAGCGGCTCGGTGACCTGCGCGTAGCTGGCGGTGCGCACCGTGCCGCGCTGCTGCGCCCCGGCGACATTGTCGATGAGCTCTGGCGTATAGTCCGCACCGATGAAGTCGAGCGCCGCGCGCAGCTCTGCCGCGGGATCGGCGACCAGCCGCTCGTAGCGGACGCGATGAACCGTCAGCGGCAACCGCGCCTCCGCCTGCGACCAGGCGGTGAACACCGCATCATAGGTGCGCGCCGCTTCCTCGAGATCGGTGAAGCTCAGCATTGCCTGGTTCGGGCGGAAATTCGCCATGAAGCAGCTTAGCACCACGTCATACGGGTGGCGTTCGACCAGCAGGATGCGCGCCTCCGGGAACAGCCGGTGGATCAGCGGCATGCGCGCCATGTGCAGTGGATGCTTGTCGACCGTGAGGTCCGCCGTCGCGCTCGCCCCCAGATCCTCCACCATCGCCCAGTAGCGCGCGCGCAGATCGGCGAGCGCGTCAGGCGCCAGCGCGGGCACGCTCGCCAGCCCCCCGATCGCCTGTTCCAGCGTCGGGATCATCGGCTGTTCTTCCAGCACCTGTGCGCCCGACAGGCGGCCGACCATCGTGTCGAGCAAGGTCGTCCCCGAACGCGGGAAGCCGACGATGAACAGCGGCGCCGGCCGGTCGGTGGCGGGGCCGTCGACCGTGGGCGGCGCCCAATCGCGCAGCGCCTCGGTCTCGCCGATGATCTTGGCGCGGTAGCTGCCCACCGCTGACGGCCGCGCCGTCTCCCTCACCTTCGCGTTCATCTCGGTGAACAGCGCGAAGGCCGCCTCTGTTTCACCCATTCGATCCGCGATCAGCGCCCGGATGTGTGCGCGGCGATGCGCGCTGATCGTCTCAGGGATGCGCTGCGCATGCGTGGCCGCTTCCTCCAGCCGCCCCCGCCGAAAGGCCGCCCACGCCTCGAGCAGCGCCAGCTCGTCCCCGATCCGCTGCCGCGCGACGGCAATCAGCGCGTCGAGCAGATCGAGCGCATTGTGGTTCTCCAGCAGCAGACCGAGCTCGAGGTAAGCGGCCGGGTCCTCCGGTGCGAGCGTGATCGCGCGGCGCAGCGCCTCCTCGGCGGCATTGACGTCCTCTGCGGCGGCTTCCGCCAGGCCGAGGGCCAGCTGCACCCGGGCATCGTCCGGCTCGATCCGCGCCACGTCGCGCGCCACCCGTCGACGCGCCTCCGGCCGGTCGAGCGCTTCGAGCACCTCGATCAGCGCAAGGTAAAAGTCCGTTCCCTGCCGCCGCTGGGTGATCGCCATCTCCAGCGAGGCGACGGCCGCATCGCCCTCACCCAGCTGCATCTGCGCCTGAGACAAATTTGCCCAGCTGTCCGCGTCCTCGGGCCATGCCGCCACCACGTCGCGGTACAGCGCCGCGGCCGCCAACGCATCGCCGCCTTGCAGCGCGACGAATGCCGCCAGCCGGTCGACCTTCGGTTCGCGCGGCAGCGGCGCGAGCAAATCGGTCACCCGCTCGAGCCGACCCGTCGCGATCAGCGCCTGCGCCAGGTTGAAGCGGGTGGCGCGATCGTCCGGGATAAGGGCATGAAGCGCCTCGAGATGCCCACGCGCAGCCTCCGGATCGCCTGCCCGGCTCGCCAGCATCGCGGCGAAGGCGAGCCGCGGCTCGCTCGGCTGGTCTACGACGGCAGCCTCGGCCTGCTCGCGAGCCTCCGCAATCCGCCCGGCTTGCGCCAGTTGCGCGATGCCGCGCAACACCGTCTCGTCATTGGTCATCGTATTCACTTCGGTTGCGCCACGTCGAACGCGACGGTCAGCCGCTCACCGGCAGCGAAAGGTCGCGTGCCGTGCCACATGGTCGAGGGAAACAGGACGAGCTGGCCCAACTTGGGTTCGATCTCGCGGAAGGGGGCAAGGTCCGGCACCAACGTGTCGCACGCCCCCAGCGTCAGCCATCCATCGCGCTGCTCGCCGCCAAGCGAGGGCGGCAGCGCGACGTAGAGCGCCGAGCTGATCCAGCCATGGCTGTGGACATGATCGGCATGATGCCCGCCATCGGTCAGCCGCACCGACCAGGAGCCGGCGAAGCGGATCGGCGCGCGCGGCCCGGCCAGTAGCGGATGCGCCGCATCGGCTGGCGGCAGTGCGGAGATATAGCGCGACACCGCGCCGCGGATCGCATCGCGCAGGCGAATGATCTCGGGCTCGATCCGCGCCAACAACGGCCCGTCAGTCTGCGTGCCACGCCGCACCGATTGGTCGAGCGGCTGCTCGGCGGCGATGTGCAGCGAACGCAACCGCTCGGCGAGTTCGGTGAGATCGCCGAGCTCGCGGCTGATATCATGCACCTGGACGAACGCGGGATCGCCCTCCAGCCACGCCCAGCGCGGGTCGTCCGTCATCCGCCAGCCAAGCGCCACGTACGGCCACAGGATCCGCCCCCCCGGCGCCCTGGTGCCACGATGCGCGAGCGCCGCCGCCTCGGTGATGCGACCGCGGCGGATCATCGATCGCACGCGCCGCACCAGCGTGCCGGCCTCGACGGTATCGGACAGGCCGTCGAAGTATGCGCCAGCCGCGGCATGATCACCGGCCTCGTCCGCCGCGATCGCCGCGAACAGATCCAGGAATGGCTGCGCGCCGATCGCGCGCCGCGCGGCGGCGACGGTGGCGGTCACGTCCTCGAAGCGCTCGGCGAGCAACAAGGTGGATAGCCAGGCCTGCCACAGTGACGGATTATCCGGCGTGCGCGCTACGGCCTCGCGATAGCTGCGCAGATCATCGGGATCGCCCATCATCCGCCGCAGCCGCGCAAGCGTCGCATGGCCGTCGAGCCACAAAGGCTGCTGCGTGACGATCTGCTCGATCCCGGCAATCGCCCCCGCGGCATCGCGCTCGGCGAACTGTGCGCCGGCCAGCCCGAGGAATAGCGCGCCATCCACGGCCGATAGCCGGCGCGCGAGCAGGAAATCCTCCACCGCCGGCAGCCCGGCCTCAAGCCTGGCGCGCGCCGCGCCATGCGCGATCAGCCCGTCGGTCGGCGCAAGGGATCGTGCGCGCGTCAGCGCGTCGACGGCGATCTTCAGGTCACCGGTATTTCGCGCTGCCAGCCCATAGACCTGCCACAGCCGCGCATCGCGGGAATGGCGTTCCGCGGCGCGACGAAGCAGCGGCACCGCGGCCTCGTCCTGACCCTCGCGCATGGCCAGCAGCCCGGCGCGATAGGCGCCCTCGGCATCATTCGGCACGGCGCGCCGAAGCATCGCAATCGCGTCCCCAGCCGGCGCTTGGGGTAAGGCGGACGTCACGCGCATCACCAGCGTCTTTAACGCCCCCGCCACAAAAGAAAACGGCGGGCATCGCTGCCCGCCGTTCGAGTTCCTGGTTGTGAGTGAGACTTAGAAGTCCAGCGTCACGCCCGTGTAGATGTAACGACCGATGGCGTCGTACACGCCCGGCCAAGTGTTGCCGTTGCACGGACCAGCCGGGCAGTTGGCAGCCGCGGTCAGGCGCGGCGACTTGTCGAGGATGTTGTTCGCACCGAGACGGAAGTTGAAATTGTCCCCAACCTTCGCGGTGAACGACAGGTCGAAGTAGCTCGTCTCTTCCAGACGACGGTTCACCGGGGTGACCGTACCGCCCAGCTCGACAGTGTCGAGCGTCACCGGGCC
The DNA here is from genome assembly GCF_045371305.1 of Sphingomonas sp. 179-A 2A2 NHS. Classification (NCBI taxonomy): domain Bacteria; kingdom Pseudomonadati; phylum Pseudomonadota; class Alphaproteobacteria; order Sphingomonadales; family Sphingomonadaceae; genus Sphingomonas; species Sphingomonas sp. 179-A 2A2 NHS. Next base: position 21,477 of record NZ_JBIQDE010000006.1, read on the forward strand.
CATGTAACGCCAGCGGAGCGAGAGACCCATGCCGTTCGGCGCGGTGTAGCTCGCACGCGCCTGGTGGCGCCACTTCGGGTTCGGCGTGCCGCAGATGTTGCCGTACAGGTTCGAGCAGTCATACGGATCCGACACACCCGGATCGGTGATCAGCTCGTCCAGGTACGTACCAACGAAGCTGAGGCCGACGCTGCCGGCTTCGCCAAGCGGCACGGTGTAGCTGGCGTTGACGTCGATACCCTTGGTCGACAGGCCACCGATGTTCTGCGTCGTATCGACAACGTAACCGCCGTTCGACCGCCACAGCGAACCGAACTGGTCACGGTTGATCAGGCCGCAGAAGAACGGGTTCGCGGTCTCGGTGCAGATCTGCAGGGTGGTATCCTGACCGATGCTGCTGACGGCGCCCTCGAGCTTGATGCTGAACCAGTCGACCGACAGCGCGAACCCACGCAGGAAGCGCGGCTGGATGATCACGCCTGCCGTGTAGGTGTCGGCGACTTCCGGCGCGAGGTTCGAGTTGCCGCCGATCAGGCCGTTGTACTGCTCGGACGGATTCGGCGCGACCACCTGGCCAATGGTCAGGCCCTGCGCCAGACAGCCGACGTCAGCTGCCGTGATGGCGAAGCCGGCGCACGGATCAGTCGAGCCGTTCAGCGCGACGCGGTTCGGCGCGAACAGATCCTGGACGGTCGGCGCACGGACGGCGCGATTGTAACCGCCGCGGAAGCGGATGTCGCGGATCGGCGCGAATTCACCCTCGATCTTGTACGTGTCGGTGTTGAACTTGCCACCAGCCGAGTTCTTGTACGACGAATAGCGGTAGCCGCCGGTGAGCGACAGATCGTGGAAGAAGTTGTCCGAAACCAGCGGCAGGCGGACTTCGGTGAACACTTCCTTGACGTCGAAGCTGCCTGCGACCGGCAGCGTCGGCGCGCCCTGACCCGCGAGATCGCCGGTCTGGAACGTCACGTCCGAGAAGAAGTCCAGCTTCTCCTTGCGGTATTCACCACCGATCACAATGCCGAGCCCTTCGTCGGCCCACGGCGACTTCACGCCATACTCGCCCAACGAGCCGCTGATCGAAGCGTTGGCTACCTGCTCGGTGTTGATGCCGCGCTGGAAGCCCGGAACCTGCAGGTAATCGAGCGCCGCAGCGCTGACGCCGCCACCGAAGATGTTGTACGGCACGCAGTTCGGATCGCTGCCGCCAGCCTGAGCCGAACGGCAGATCGGGGTACCGTCCGGTCCCGTGATGACGTCGAGCGCGTTGGTCAGACGGCTCACCGAGAAGTCGTTGAAATACGTCTCGGCGAAGTTGGTGCGGCCATACTGGTAGTAAGCGTCATAGTTCCACGCCGAACCCAGATCGCCGCGAACGCCGGCCACGAAGCGGTAGCTGGTGTGCTGGAGATCGTCACGACGCGGGCCACCTTCAACGTTGCGGCGCAGGATCTGCAGCGCACCGCGATTGTAGGTCCCACCGCTCACCGGATCGGTGAATACGAACGGCGCTTCGCCCGCGATGACCGAATTGTCGGGACGCGTAAGCAGGTTGCCTGGTGCGCACACGATCCCGGCCTGCTGCGGGGACAGCAGCGGGTTGTCGCAGTTGATGGAGAACGTATTGCCGAAGTTGCCCGACGGCGCGATCTGCGCCACGGTACGATCGTCCATGAACATGAACTCGGCGTACGGCTTGATCGCCTCCGAGATCTCGTAGTTCGCGAAGAAACCGGCCGTGTAGCGCTCATCCGGACGCTGGAAGTAGTTCGTCGGCGCGAAGTTGTACGGCGTCGAGCCCGGGATGAAGGTGTTGCCGGGGCCGATCTGCAGGGTCGCATCGTTCGTGAAGAACGTGCCGTTGGCCGAGGTGGCCGAACCGCCGCAGTTGTACCGTCCGAGGCCGGCCGCCTGCTGCGCCGCGGTCGACTGACCGAGCGCGCACGACGAATAATCGCGGCGATCCTGCGTCACCGCGTCGATCTTGCGGTAGCCGGCATAGGCAGTGATGTGGCCGCGGCCGTCATCAAAGCTGGTGCCGAATGCGGCCGACACGTCGACCGTGCCGCCGTCCGCAACCTGCCCACGCGGCGCGCCGAAGCCGCGCGCACCAAGCGCATCACGCACGTCCGAGCCCGCGCGGTTCGTGTGGTTGTAGAACGAATACTGGCCGTCGAGGCGGAAGCCCTCGAAATCGGTATCCATGACGAAGTTGACGACGCCCGTCACCGCGTCCGCGCCGTACACCGACGAGGCGCCGCCCGTCAGCACGTCGACACGCTTGATGATCGAGCCCGGGATCGTGTTGATGTCGGCAGCCGACGAGCTCGGGTCGCCCGGCATCAGGCGGCGGCCGTTGACGAGGACGAGGTTACGCTCCGAACCGAGGCCACGAAGGTTAATCGTCGCGGTGCCGGTCGACGCGTTCGAATAGCCCGAGTTCTGGCCAGCGAACACCTGCGGCAGCGAGTTGACGAGATCCTCGACGCGGGTCGTGCCGGTCTGACGGAGCTCGGCGGAGGTCAGCACCGTGATCGGGCTGGCGCTCTCGAGGTTCGGCGAACGCAGGCGCGAACCGGTGACGACGATGTCGCTCGCACCACCCGAGGTGGCGGGCTCCCCGTCCGACGAGGCCTGATCCAGCTGGCCTTCGATCGGGCCGGTGCCGGCCTGTTCTGCAGTGGACTGGACTTCGGATTGCGCCAGTGCCGGGGTCGCAAGGATTGCGACACCGAACACGACCGGCGCAACACCGCGCAGCAATGCGCTCTTGGTCTTGCTAACCACGTTTCGATTCCTTCCCTCTTTTTCCTGTCCGGGGCCTCCCTCAGCCCAGATTACGGACAGAATAGGCTTTGCTTGCAACGCAGACCTGTCATTGTAAACGTGTGTCAGGGCGGGATGAGGCACAATCACTGTCGCATGTAGCACAATTGCAACAGCACCTAATTACGGGCAAGGAACGGGCGATGGCGGGGCGCTTCACGATCGGATTGTTGCTGGTTTCGCTGCTGGGCTGCGGCCCGGCCGCTGCGCAAGGGGACAAGCGGAAAAGTCCTCCCGAATCCGTGGCAAAGCTTGCGGCATGCCGCCAGATCACGGAGGATACTGCGCGGCTCGCGTGTTTCGACCGCGAAGTGGCTGCCTTCGACGTCGCGGTGCGTGACCGCAAGGTCGCGGTCGTGGATCAGGAGGAAGTGCGCAAGACGAGGCGCACGTTGTTCGGCATTGCCTTGCCCCGGATCAAGCTGTTCGATGATGCGGACGATGGCGAACCGGAGATCAAGCAGCTCACCGCGGTCATCAAGTCCACCAGCCAGGGCGAAGGGGGGCGGATCGTCTTCACGCTGGACGATGGCGCGGTCTGGGCACAGACGGATGACTATCCGGTCTATTATGCGGTAAAGCCCGGCCAGAAGGTGACGATCAAGCGCGGCGCCCTCAGCAGCTATTTCGCCGATTTCGAGAAGACCGTCACCGTTCGCGCCAAGCGGCTGCGTTAATGCACCCAGCCGAGCGCGAAGCAGACACTTTCGCGGCGCGCGGCGATCTTGCCGGGGCAGAACCGTTGCTGGAAAAGGCGCTGGCCGCACAGCCAAATCGCGCCGAAACCTGGTTGAAGCTCGGCTCCGTGCGCCGCGCGCTCGGCAACGCGAGCGGCGCCATGGCTGCCGTCTCCGAAGCGCTGCGGCTCGAACCGTTGAACTTCATGGGGCTGATGAGCCGCGCCCGGCTGAAGGAAAGTGCAGGCGACGCGGTGGAAGCCGCACGCGATTATCTCCGCGCCCTCGCCCAGCTACCGCCCGATCAACCTGTCTCGCCCCATCTGCGCGCGATGGTGGCCCATGCGCAGCGGCAGGGCGAGGCGTTCCGTGATCAGGTCGCGGCGCGGTGGGAGGCCGTGACGCAGGCGGTGCCCGGCCTCGATCCGGACATGCGCAAGCGCGCGCAGCGCTTCACCAGCAATGCGCTCCACCGTACGCGCGTCTACCATTCCGAGCCGACGCACTACCATTATCCAGGGCTCATCGAGCGCGAGTTCCACGATCGAAGCGCCTTCCCGTGGCTGACGCAGCTCGAGGCGCAGACCGACGCGATCCGCGCCGAATATCTCGCCATGCAGCAGCGCGGCGCCGGCGTCGGCCAGCCGTATGTCCAGTACGAGGCCGGCCTGCCGGTGCGGCAATGGGCAGCGCTCAACCACTCGCTTGACTGGACGGCGTTTCACCTGACGCAGAACGGCGGGACGATTTCGGTCAACGCCGATGCCTGCCCCGCCACCATGGCCGCCCTCGCCCCGATCGATCAGCCGCAGGTGAAGGGCCGATCGCCCAACGCAATGTTTTCGCTGCTGAAGCCGCGCACGCGCATTCCGGCGCACACCGGCGTCGCCAATACCCGGTTGGTCTGCCACCTGCCACTGATCGTGCCGGACGGCTGCTGGTTCCGCGTCGGCGCCGAGACGCGGCAGTGGCGGGAGGGCGAGGCATTCGTGTTCGACGACACGATCGAGCATGAGGCCGCGAATGACAGTGATGCGCCGCGCGTCGTGCTGATCTTCGACGTGTGGCACCCGGGCCTTGCTCCGCCCGAGCGCGAGGTCGTGGCCCGGCTGATGGAGGCGGGCGGTCTCGACGAGGGGACGCCGCTCTAGGCGCCTATTGCGGCATCGGCCCGGCGATCAGCAGCGGATCAATCCGCGCGTCGCGCCACTTCATCGCCCAGTGGAGATGCGGTCCCGAGGCACGCCCCGTCGCGCCGATCGCACCCACCACATCGCCCTGTCGCACCCGCGCGCCCAGCGGTACGTCGATCCGCGACAAGTGGAGAAAGGCGCTGTTCAGCCCCATGCCGTGATCGATGATCAGCAGATTGCCCTCGAGCGTGAAGGGCGACGCGGCGGCGAGCGCCACCACGCCATCCGCCGGCGCTTTGACGGGCGTGCCCGCCGGCCGTGCGACGTCGACGCCGGAATGATAGCTCCCCGGCTCACCGCGATAGATGCGCTGCGCCCCGAACAGGCCGGAAATGCGCCCCGTCACGGGCCAGGTGAAGCGCTGGCGCCATCCTTCCACATCCGATGATTGCGAGCGCGCCGCGGCGATCTGCGCCAGCTCGTCCGGTCGGCGGCGCTGGAAGTCCGCGCTCGGCACCGGATATTTCGCCACCCGGTCGAGCCGCTCGATCCGCCAGGCGCGCGGCGCGACGGAAATGCTGCGCGTGACGGTGCGGCCGTCGCGCAACACCGCTTCCAGTGTCGATGTCGGCCCGGCGTCCCGGTCAAATGCAACGACGAACCGGCCGTCCGCCGCCACCGGCACTGCCTCGCCATCCTTGCGCAGTTGCGTGGTTCCGGTGGGCGCCGCGCCGAGCAGCAGCCCGCCCTGGCTGGCGGTGCCGTCGATCCTGATCGCCGCGGGCGGCAAGGGAGCCTCAGGCGCGGGCGCGGCAGCCGGCAAAGCGCGAGGTGGTGGCGGCGGTGAAGCAGGCGCCACCGCCGGCGCCATCGCCGGGGGCGCCACGCAGCCCGCGATCATCACCAGGAGCGCGCCCGCCACCAGCGCCCGCACCGTCATTTCGGCGCCATCGCCTCCGATGCCAGGGCAGCGCTGGCGAAGGCACGCTGGGTCGCCACGTCCCAATAGCGCAGATCCTCGATCGGGATTCGCGCCCCGCTGATCGCGCAGGTCACATGGTCCCCCGGCGTTAGCACGCGAAAGCCATTGGCCATGTAATGAAGCCGCGCGGGGCGATCGGTATTCGACATCAGCATTCGTTCGTCTTTCACTCTAGCCGACTATAGCAACGTCGGCTGATCGGCTTTGGTGCCCGAATAGGCCCGCCCCCGGGCACCCTCAACCTTCGCATCGACCGTCCCGTCGGCGAACTTGAGCGTCAGCGCTCCTGCCGCGCGCGCCGCCGCCGCGCTGGTAAGCGTGCCCCCGCCGCGCGCCGTGACGCGGGCATAGCCGCGCGCCAGCGGCGCATCGGGATCGACCGATGCGAGCAGCCGGCCGAGATCCTCCAGCCGCTGCCGCGCGCCCTCGATGCGCCGCGCGAGCAGGGCGGGCCGAAGCACCGCCGCGGTACGATCCAGTTCGCCGCGGGCACGCACCACCCGACGCTCCAGACCGCGATCGAGCCGCCCGCCAAGGTCGTCGAGCCGCTGGCGTTGCGGACCCAGCAGCCGGTCGCGCGACGGCAGGTGCCGCGCCAGCGCTGCCAGCCGCTCCCCGCCACGCTCGACATAGCGCCGCGCGCAACGCTCCATTCGCTGCCCCTGCGCCGCCACCGCCAGCCGGATGTCGGCAAGCACCGGCACGGCAAGCTCGGCGGCAGCGGTGGGCGTCGGCGCGCGCAGATCGGCGGCATAGTCGCACAGCGTGGTGTCAGTCTCGTGCCCGACGGCGGAGATGATCGGGATCGAGCAGGCGGCGACGGCGCGCACCACGGCTTCCTCGTTGAACGCCCACAGATCCTCGATCGAACCGCCGCCGCGCGCGACGATGACGAGATCGGGCCTCAGATCCTCCGGCAGCGCATCGAACCCACGCACCGCCGCCGCGACTTCCGCCGCCGCGCCCTCGCCCTGCACCTTCACAGGCCAGACCAGCAGGTGGCTGGGGCAACGATCCTCCAGCCGGTGGATGATGTCGCGGATCACCGCCCCGGTGGGCGAGGTGACGACGCCGATCCGCCGCGGCAGGAAGGGCAGTGGGCGGCGCGTCTTGGATTTAGCGAACAGACCCTCGGCATCGAACCGCGCCTTGTTGCGCTCCAGCAGCGCCATCAGTGCGCCGGCGCCGGCCAGTTCCATCCGCTCGATGATGATCTGATATTTGGAGCGGCCCGGATAGGTCGTCAGCCGGCCGGTCGCGATCACCTCGATCCCGTCTTCCGGGCGAAAGGCGAGGCTTGCCGCCTGTCCCTTCCAGATGACGCCGTCGATCACCGCGGCATCATCCTTCAGGCACAGATAGCAATGGCCCGACGCAACGCGCTTGTAGCCGGAAATCTCGCCGCGCAGGCGCACATGGCCGAATTCGCCCTCCACGAAGCGCTTCAGCTTGGCCGACAGTTCGCCGACCGACATCGCGGCTGCGTTGTCCCCCGGGACAGGGTCCGCTACGAGCCGCGCCGGAACATCGAAGAAGGGGTCGGGCATGAACGTCCTGCTGATCGGATCGGGCGGGCGCGAGCACGCTCTGGCATGGAAACTCGCGCAATCTGAGCATCTAGATACGCTCTATGCTGCCCCCGGCAACCCCGGGATCGCGCAGCACGCGACCATCGCGGCACTGGATACGGCGGATCACCGCGCCGTGATCGATTTCGTGCGCCGGAACGCCATCGGCCTTGTTGTCGTGGGGCCGGAGGTGCCGCTCGTGGCGGGGCTTGCCGACAATATCCGCACCATCGGCGTGCCGGTTTTCGGCCCGGGGCGTGAGGCCGCGCGGCTCGAAGGATCGAAGGGCTTCACCAAGGATCTGTGCGCCCGCGTCGGCATCCCGACTGCGCGCTATTTTCGCGTCACCTCACGCGATGGCGCGATCGCCTGCCTCGATGACTTCGCCACCGGCGCTGATCTTCGCTGCGTGATCAAGGCAGATGGCCTCGCCGCGGGCAAGGGCGTCGTCGTCGCGATGAGCCGCGCCGAAGCGGAAGAGGCGATCCACGCGCTGTTCGCCGAGGGCCCGGCCGAGGCGGTAATCGAGGAATTCCTGGAGGGCCAGGAGGCGAGCCTTTTCGTCCTGTCCGACGGCACGGTCACCGCCAGCTTCGGCAGCGCGCAGGATCACAAGCGCGTCGGTGACGGCGATACCGGGCCGAACACCGGCGGCATGGGCGCCTATTCTCCCGCCGCGGTGCTGACGCCCGAACTGGAAGAGCAGGCGCTGGGCGAGATCGTCCGCCCGACGATCGACGCGCTCGCCGCTGCCGGCACGCCGTACGTCGGCGTGCTCTACGCCGGGCTGATGCTGACCGCGGATGGCCCCAAGCTGATCGAATACAACGTGCGCTTCGGCGATCCCGAATGCCAGGTGCTGATGGCGCGCTTCGAGGGCGACCTCCTCGAAACGCTGCTGGCGGTGGCCGAAGGGCGGCTTGCCGACCTGCCGGAGCCGGCCTTCGCCGATAATGTCGCGCTGACCGTGGTGATGGCCGCCAACGGCTATCCCGGGACGCCGGAGACGGGCGGCACCATCACCGGCATCGACGCCGCGGAGGCGACCGGCGCAATCGTGTTCCAGGCCGGCACGCGCGATGACGGTGGCAAGCTCGTCGCCGCCGGCGGCCGCGTGCTTGCGGTGACGGCAACCGGCGAGAGCGTCGCCGAGGCACAGGCCGCCGCTTATAAGGCGGTCGACGCGATCGACTTCCCGACCGGCTTCTGCCGCCGTGACATCGGCTGGCGGGCGATCGGCTAGATGGCACCCGGCAATCCCTCACCCCCGTTGCGGGAACCATGTGCCGTCCCTAAGGCTTGGCGCTCGGCGTAGCGGAGCGTTTCATGGAGCCTACCTCAACGGACGGCACGTTGGTCACGATCGTGCTGGCGATCATTGCCCTGCTGGGCGTGCTGACAGTGGTCGCGATCATCGTCGGTGCGCGCAAGAAGCGGCTGCGTGCGGCCGCCGATCGCAGCGAACAGGAACGCCTGGCGCGCAGTGCCAAGCGGCCGACGCCGGTGCGCCCCTCTTCGACGCGCCCAGGCACGCGCGCTGCGCCGGCCCCCATTGCCGGTGCGCCGGATCAGCCGGCACCGGTGGCGCCGCCCCCCGTGGCGCCGACCGCGCTGGACAGCGCGGCGCTCGGCACTGCCCCCGCACCCGCGCCGGTCACGCCGCCCCCGCCGCCGCTCACCGATCTGCCGGAAGTGATGCCCGCCGCGCCGGAGCAGCCGGCCGAGCCGATGCCACTCGCCGACGAGCCGATCGCCGCCGCCGCGCCGCTTGATGCGTCGCCCGCCGCCGAAGCACAGCCGCCGCAGCAGAAACCGCCGGTCGAAGCGCCGCCTCCGCCGCCTGCCGCGCCCGCAGCCCCTGTCGGCCCGCCGCCGGGTGAGGCGCCGGTCACCACGATCAAGGGCCTCGGGCCAAAGGTCGCCGGACGGCTCGCGGAACTCGGCATCCACACGGTCGGGGATCTTGCCGCGCTCGACCAGCGCGCCGCGGAGGATCTGGACGCGCGCCTCGGGCCGTTTACCGGCCGCATGGGCCGTGATCGCTGGCTCGAACAGGCGCAGCTCCTCGCCAGCGGCGACATCAAGACGTTCGAGGAGCGGTTCGGGAAGCTCTGAGGGCTGATCCGGATCGATTGACGGCCGCGCCGGCGCCGCGCAAGGCGCGGAACATGCGCTTCTTCTCGGACAACGCCGCCCCCGTCCACCCTGCCGTGCTCTCCGCAATGGCAGAGGCGGATGTGCTCGACACCGCTTACGACGGCGATCGCTGGTCAAAAGCGCTCGACGAGCGGCTGTCCGAGCTGTTCGAGACGCAAGTCGAGGCCTTGTGGGTGCCGAGCGGCACGGCGGCCAATTGCCTCGCGCTCGCCGCGCTGTGCCCGCCGCACGGCGCGGTGCTGTGCCACCATGACGCGCATATCCAGAACGACGAATGCGGCGCGCCGGAATTCTACACCCATGGCGCCAAGCTGCTGCTCGCGGAGGGCGCCGGCGCGAAGCTGACGCCGGAGACGCTCGCCGCGCTGCTCGGCACGATCCGCAACGACGTGCACCAGGTGCAGCCGCACGCCATCTCGATCACCAACGCGACCGAATATGGCCTGGTCTATTCCCCCGACGAGGTGGCGGCGATCGGCGCGCTGGCGGCGGACCGCGGCCTCGCGCTGCACATGGACGGCGCGCGCTGTGCCAATGCGCTGGTCCACGCCGGTTGCTCGCCCGCGGACATGACGTGGCGGGCAGGCGTCACCGCGCTCAGCTTCGGCTTCGTCAAGAACGGCGGGATGAACGCCGAAGCGCTGGTGTTCTTCAAGCCCGGGCTGGTCGAGGCGACGCGTTATCGCCGCAAGCGCGCCGGGCTGCTCTTCTCCAAGGGCCGCTATCTCGCGGCGCAGATCCTGGCGCTGCTCGAGGAGGACCGCTGGCTGGCGAATGCCCGCGCGGCCAATGAAGGCGCGGCGCTGATCGCCGCCGCAGCGGGCACGCGGCTGGTCCACCCGGTCGAGGCGAACGAGGTGTTCCTGCGCGTTTCACCCGACGAAGCGGCATCGCTGCGCGCGAAGGGCTTCGACTTCTACGACTGGGGCGTCGGCGAGGCGCGGCTCGTCATTTCGTGGAACCAGCGCGCGGAGGATATCCGCCCGCTGGCCGAGGCGATCGCAGCGCTCGGCTAGGCGCTTCACCCGCCGCCCGATCCGCTCTACGCGGCGCCATGACCACCGCCCCGCCGCCGCAATCGACTCGCGCCCGCGTGCTGATCCCGTTCGGGATCGTCACGCTGATCTGGGGATCGACCTGGCTGGTGATCCGCGATCAGCTGGGCGTGGTGCCGCCGTCCTGGTCGGTCAGCTACCGCTTCCTCGTCGCCGGCGCGGTGCTGCTCGCCTGGGCGCTGATCCGGCGCGAACCCGGCCGGCTGGACGCACGCGGCTATGCCTTTGCCGCCGCGCTCGGCCTTGCGCAGTTCGTGCTGAACTTCAACTTCGTCTACCGCGCGGAGCAGTTCATCACCTCCGGCCTCGTCGCCGTCGTCTTCGCGCTGCTGCTGATCCCCAATTCCCTGTTCGGCCGCATCTTCCTTGGCCAGCGCTTGGGGCGGCAGCTGGTGATCGGATCGGCCATCGCCATGGCCGGCGTCGCCTTGCTCTTCGTCCATGAGATCCGCAGCGATCCCAAGGGGCCGACTGCCTCACTGGTCGGCATCGGCCTGACGTTATGCGCGATCCTCTCCGCCTCCAGCGCCAATGTGATGCAGGGAACCGAGGTGGCGCGCGCTTACCCCATGCTGCGCACCACCGCGATCGCGATGCTGCTGGGCGGCGCGTTTGACGCGGCCTGGGCGTGGATGACGGTCGGCGCACCAGTGATGGAATGGCGGCTCGGCTATATCGCCGGGATCCTGTACCTCGGCATCTTCGCCTCGGCGCTCGCCTTCCCGCTCTATTTCGGCGTGATCCGCATCATTGGGCCGGCGAAATCGGCCTATTCCAGCGTCATCGTGCCGGTGATCGCGATGGCACTGTCGACGATGTTCGAAGGCTATCGCTGGTCGCTGCTCGCCGCGGGCGGCGCAGCGCTCGCCGCCGCCGGGCTGGTGGTGGCGCTCACCGCACGCAGGCCCAACCGGTAGTCGGGATAGAGCGGCGTCCAGCCGAGTACCCGCTTGGCCTTGCCGTTCGCGACGCGCCGGTTCTCGGCATAGAAAGCGCGCGCCTGGGGTGACAGGCTGTCCAGCGGCACGATCGGCGGCGGCGGCCGCCCGAGCAGCGCCGCCGCATAGTCGATCACATCATCCTGGCTCGACGGATAATCGTCAGCGAGATTGTACGCCCCCGCCGGCGCGGTGAACCCCGCCACCACGCCGCGCGCGATGTCGTGGACATGGACACGGCTGAACACCTGGCCGACGAGCCCCGTGCGATGCGCCTTGCCCGCCGCGACGCGGTCGAGCGCAGATCGGCCGGGACCGTAGATGCCGGGAAGCCGGAAGACGCGCGCGCCGAGTGCCAGCCACGCCGCGTCGGCCGCATTCCGCGGTGCGCGCCGCCCGGTGATCGGCGCGCTTTCGTCCACCCACGCGCCACCCGCGTCGCCATAGACCCCGGTGGAGGAGAGATAGCCGAGCCACCTCCCCTCCAGCAGCGCGCCGTATTGCACCAGCACCGGATCGTCGGCACCATCGGGCGGCACGGAGGAGAGGACGTGCGTTGACGCCGCAATCCCCGCTCGCACCGCATCATCATCGTCGAAGCGGATCGTGCCGCCGCGCCCGTCGCGCGTCGTGGCGAGCACCGGGCCGCCCGCGGCATCGGCGATCGCACTGGCGGCATAGCCGAGCCCGAAGATGAAGAGCCGGCTCACTTCGCGAGCGTTGGCTTGGCCATGGTGGCGCCGGGCACGTGATCTTTCTTCCACTGCATCGACATCCGAACGCGCGTCGCGCCCGAAGGGTGATCGAAGAACACGAATTCCTCGAATCTGCCCGGCTCGAGCTTCCGATATTCCGACAATCGGATCGCCGCGGTGGCAAAGCCATCCGGCGCGCGCGCGGCGTCGAGGCCGAAGCGATCGGCCTCGCTCTCGCTCGAGCGGATCACCGTGCTGATGTACGGTGTCGCCAGTGCGGCCAGCACGCTCGCGACCGCCAGCAGCAGCGGCGCGCCGGCGGGGTCCGCCACGTCACGCACGCCCCAGCGCGCGTGGCGCGCGATCAGCCGCGGCGCAATCCGCGAAAGCGCCAGGAAGACGACCACCACGAACAGGCCGAACCACAGGAGCAGCCACCAGATGTGGCCGAGCACATAATGGCCCATCTCGTGCCCCATCACCGCGGCGACCTCATCGGGCGGGGTGCGGTTGAGCAGATTATCGTTCAGCGCGATGCGGATCGTGGGGCCGAGCCCCGCGACGTTGGCGGAGATCCGCTTCGACTGGCGCGACTCGTCCGCGACGTAGATGTGTTCGGCGGGAATGCCGTTCGCCTTTGCCATCGCCACGATCCGGTCGCGCAGCGGGCCGGCGGGCATTTCGGTATAGCGGTTGAACAGCGGCTCGATGAACACCGGCCCCAGCAACAGCCCGATGGTGAGGAAAGCGATCACCACCCCCGCGCCGATGGCCCACCAGGCGCGACGGAACCGGCGGATGACGGCGTAGATCGCGGTGAACAGCAACGCATTCACCACCAGCGACACGCCCAGCATCTTCAGCTGATCGATGAACCAGGCACCGAACGTCTGGCTCATCAGGTCATATTGCGCCTCGCGCACGAAGTCGGTGTAGATCGTCCACGGCAGGAACAGCAGGAAGCTGACGAGCGTGAAGAGCACGCCGTAAAGGCCGGGAACCAGCCAGCGGCGCTTCACCCGGCGTTCGGCGAGTTCGCGCATCCGCGCCGAGAAGCCGCTGGCGAGCAGCGCGCCATAGACCAGCACCGCAACCACGGCATTCCACAGGATCAGCCAGTACCCGCCCTCGAAATAGGCGTCCGACTTCGCCCGTGCGGGCCCCTGCAGAAGATCGAGGTAGGCGCGGGTGGCCGCGTCGACATCGAAGCCCGGATTGGCCACTTGCGCCTGCGCGATGGCAGGCAGCAGCGCCGCTGCCCCCAGCAGCGCTGCCCCGATTGCCTTCCTCATCCCCTGTCCCCCCCGGTTATGGGGCCATTGGCCCCTTGAACAACGTGCCGAAATAATCGCCCTTGTTCCATACCGGACGCGTGGCTGCGTCGGCGATGTCGCGGGCGATGCGATAGTTGACGTCGACGAAGCGGACGCCCTGTTCCCATTCGATCGGCTGCGACAGATCGTCGCTGGGCTTGTGATAGTTGGTCGACATGAAATGCTCGACCGCGGCCTTGCCCGGCCCCTTCTGGCCCGGCCACAGGAACACCGAGGGCACGCCCTTCTGCACGAAGCGGAAATGGTCGGAGCGCACGAAAATCCCCTCGTCCGGCATCGGATCCGGCGACAGCGTCACGCCCGCGCTCTGCACGGCGCGCTCGATGATCGGCCCCAAGGTCGAACGATCGCCGCCGAACGCCACCATGTCCTCGAACTTGTAGGTCAGGATCGGCATGTCGAGATTGACGTTGGCGATGATCGACGATGCCGGAACCGTGGGGTGATTGGCGAAATAGTCGCTGCCGATCAGCCCCTTCTCCTCGGCGGTGACGGCCAGGAACAGCACGCTGCGCTTGGGCGCGCCTTCCTTCTGGAAACGCTTGGCCTCCTCGATCAGGCTGGCGATGCCGATCGCATTGTCGAGCGCGCCATTGTGGATCTTGTCCTCGCCCTTGCCGCTGTTGCCGACATGGTCGAGGTGCGCCGAGAGGACGACCACTTCCTTGGCGAGCGTCGGATCGCTGCCGGGCAGCATCGCGATGACGTTGGACGAGCGCGCGGGCGTGAAGCTCGTCTTCACCGACGCGGAAAGCGTTGCCGGCAATGCCTCGGGCGTGAAGCGGGCGTCGGCCTTGTTCGCTTCCCTGGCGATCTTCGTCCAGCCCGTCCGCGCACCGGCGAACAGCTTTTCCGCGCCGGTCAGGCTCAGCGTCGCAAGCGTCGGGATGCCGCCTTCCTCGACATGGCCGGTGCCATCCGGATTGGCCCAGGTCATGCGGCTGTGGCTGTTTGCTTCCGCCAGCTTGGCGAACGGGCGCTGCTTCTCGCTGCGCGGGGTGTAGAGCGTGACCGTGCCGATCGCCCCGCGCTCGGCGGCGAAGCGCGCCTTGGTGGTGGGGGAGCCGAGCCACGCACGCTCCTCACCCGTCATCTTGGACGGCGAGCCGCTGACGAAGGCGACGATCTTCCCCTTCACGTCCACGCCGCTGTAATCGTCGCGGCCATATTGCGGCGCGACGATGCCATAGCCGACGAACACCACGGGGGCGGACAGGTCCGTCTCCTTTGCACGCGGGTTCGCCGAGGGGACGTAATCGACGCCGTAGGTGAGCGGCAGCGTGGTGCCGCCGCGCGTAACGCTCAGCTTGCCCTCGCCATCCGTCTTGAACGCCACCAGCGGCACGTTCTGCAGATAGCTACCCTTGTCGCCGGCCGGCTTCAGCCCGGCGGCAAAGAACTGCGAGGCGACATATTCCGCCGCGATATCATATTCCGGGCTGCCCGCCTCGCGCCCCTTCATCGCGTCCGATGCAAGGAACATGACATGCCCCTTGATCGCCGAGGCACCCGGCGACAGCGGCGCTGCCTCCTGCGCGATCGCCGTTACCGGCAGGGTGGAGAGAAGAAACGCAAGAACGACACGACGCATTGGTGGATTGATCCGAAAGAAACCGTTCGTCGCGGCCATCGGGATGCGGCACGCCGGCACGGACGGGAAGGTTGAGCGATTTCTTCGAACTAGCAGCCCGCCGCGCCATCGCAAGCACCCCGTCCCGCCGCGGCAAGCCGCCTTCAGCTAATACGGATGGAACCCAAGGCGCCCCCGGCTATATCTCCCCTCATGCTCGACGTTCTCAACGCACCCGCCGTCCCCGCCGTTCACCGGCGCCAGGATTATCGTCCGCCGGCCTGGCTGGTGCCGCAGCTGTCGCTCGATTTCGCACTCGATCCCGCCGCTACCCGCGTCCGCGCCCGGCTGGAGGTCACGCGCAATCATGAGGGTGACGAGCCGCTGCGCCTCGACGGGGAGGAACTGACGCCGCTCTCCGTCAGCGTCGACGGCGTCGCGATCAACGACTGGCGGATGGAGGGCGACCAGCTCGTCATCCCGCTGACCGGCAAGGATCATGTCATCGAGACCGAGGTGGAGATCGCGCCCGATCGCAACACCCAGCTGATGGGCCTCTATTCCTCGGGCGGGAACCTGTGCACCCAGTGCGAGGCGGAAGGCTTCCGCCGCATCACCTTCTTCCCCGATCGCCCCGACGTGCTCGCCACCTATCGCGTGCGCATGACGGCCGACAAGGCACGCTATCCGGTGCTGCTGGCCAATGGCGATCCCGTCGCGTCCGGTGATAACGGCGACGGCACCCACTGGGCGGAATGGCACGATCCCTTCCCCAAGCCCTCGTATCTGTTCGCGCTGGTCGCCGGCGATCTCGCGTGCAACCGCGGCACCTTCACCACCCGCTCGGGCCGCGAGGTGGAGCTTGGTATCTGGGTGCGCGAGGCGGACCTGCCAAAGACCGATCACGCGCTCCACGCGTTGAAGACGTCGATGGCGTGGGACGAGCGCGTCTATGGCCGCGAATATGATCTCGACGTGTTCAACATCGTCGCGGTCGACGATTTCAATTTCGGCGCGATGGAGAACAAGGGGCTTAACATCTTCAACAGCCGCTACATCCTCGCCGACCCCGATACCGCGACGGACTACGACTATGACGCGATCGCCTCGGTCGTGGCGCACGAATATTTCCACAACTGGTCAGGCAACCGTGTCACCTGCCGGGACTGGTTCCAGCTCTCGCTGAAGGAAGGCTTCACCGTCTTCCGCGATCAGGGCTTCTCGGCCGATCAGGGCTCGGCCGCGGTCAAGCGGATCGAGGACGTACGCGGCCTTCGTGCCAGCCAGTTCCCGGAGGATGCCGGCCCGCTCGCCCATCCGGTGCGCCCGGAAAGCTATATCGAAATCTCGAACTTCTATACCTCGACGATCTACAACAAGGGCGCCGAGCTGATCCGCATGATGGCGACGATCCTCGGACCCGTCGATTTCCGCGCCGCGTGCGATCTCTATTTCGAACGGTTCGACGGCACGGCGGCGACGTGCGAGGATTTCGTGCGCTGCATGGAGGATGCGGGCAACGTCGATCTTGCCCGCTTCCGCCTGTGGTACAGCCAGGCTGGGACGCCGCGCGTCTCGGTCAGCCTCGATCATGACGGTGGCCGCGCCACGCTGCGCCTCGCGCAGCACGTGCCGGCGACGCCCGGGCAGGTCGACAAGCAGCCGATGGTGCTACCGCTCAAGATCCGCCTGTTCGGCGCGGAAACCGGCGCCCCGCTCGGCCCCGAACAACTCGTCCTGTTCAGCGAGGTGAGCGAATCGATCGTGTTTGACGGCATCACCGAACGCCCGGTGCTGTCGATCAACCGCGGCTTCTCCGCGCCGGTGACGATCGAAAGCGATCGCACTGCGGATGATCTCGCCTTCCTCGCCCGGCACGACGATGATCCCTTCGCCCGCTACGAGGCGATGCAGCAGCTGATGCTCGACACGCTCGTCGCCGGGACCATCGAAGGGCGCGCGGATCATCAGGCGGTGATCGATGCGGTCGCCGACACGCTCGACAATCCCGCGCTGGACGCTGCGTTCATCGCGGAGGCAGTGCTGCTGCCATCCGAGGCCTTCATCGGCGACCAGCTGAGCACGGTCGATCCGGAGGCGGTGTATCGCGCGCGCGAGGCGCTGCGCGCCGATCTCGGCCGCGCGCTCGCCGACCGCTGGCGCGAGGTGTACGAGGCGCACACCACCGACAAGCCGTATGAATATACGCCTGCCGCCAAGGCGTCGCGCCGGCTGCGCAACGTGGCGCTCGGCTATATCGCGGCTTCGGGCGCGGCCGATGCGGCGGCGCTTGCCTTCCGCCAGTTCGAGCGCGCCGACAACATGACGGATCGCCAGGGCGCGCTCACCACGCTCGTCAACGGTGACAGCGATCTGCGCGAGGCGGCGCTCGACATCTTCTACAATCGCTATGCCGGCAATTCGCTGGTGCTGGACAAATGGTTCCAGACGCAGGCGCTCTCGACACGCGACGATACGCCCGCCGCCGTCGCGGCGCTGGCGCAGCATCCCGATTTCACGCTCGCCAACCCGAACCGGGCGCGCAGCCTGATCGGCGCCTTCGCGGTGAACCAGCGGGCGTTCAACCAGCCGGATGGTGCGGGTTATCGCTTCCTCGCCGATCAGCTGATCGCGCTGGACCGGCTCAATCCGCAGACGGCGGCGAAGCTGCTGCCGCCGCTGGGGCGCTGGCGCCGGTTCGATCCGGCACGCGCCGCGCTGATGAAGGCCGAGCTCGAGCGGATCGTCGCGACGCCGGGCCTGTCCAAGGACGTGTTCGAACAGGCGTCCAAGAGCCTGGAGGGCTAGGCGCCCTCGCACCCGCCCGCCCGGCGCTGCGCCGGGGCGGGCGGGTGCCGGTGCATCACGCGGTGCGGGTGCCCGTCACCGGGAAGCTGCCGAACGCGCCCGCGCCCACGGTGCCGCTCACGCTGTCGCCGTCGATGGTGACGGACATGTCGAGCGTCATCGGCATCGGCACGGTCATCTGCTGCTTCCACGTCAGCGTGTTGCCGTTCACTTCGCCCGACACGTCGGACGAGCCCATCGCGCCGGAGTTGGTGCCGGTGAAGGTATTGCCGTCGCTCTTCACGGTCAGCGTCGACTTCTGGTCACCCAGCGGCGACTTCACGGTGACGTCGTAGGTTCCGTCGACTCCAGCCATCACTTTCTCTCCTCAGGTGCGCCCGCTGCGGACGCTGCACTCATCACCTCGACTGGCAGTCCCAGCGTGTCAAGCTGGGGCCGGACGGTCTTGGCATCGCCGATTACCACCCAGACGAATCGGTTCGGATCGATGACGCTACGGATCGCGCCCTCCAGTTCCTGGCGGGTCATCGCGCGGTAACGCTGGGTGATCGTCGAATAATAATCGTCCGGCCGCTGGTAGAGGTCGTTGGCCTGCATCGCGCCCAGCACGTCGCCGGCGGTCTCGAACTCCCCGGCCAGCGATCGCGTCGCGCCGGTGATGGTGCGGTCGAACTCCGCCTGGGTCATCGGCTTCGGCCCCAGGAACGCGCTGATCTCCTGCCGCAGCGATGCGATCGCCGCGCCGGTCTTGTCGGCCTGCACCGGCGCCACGATCACATAGGGCGCGGCTTCCGCATTGCGGTTGAAGTTGCCGAACGCGCCATAGGACCAATGCTTCGTCTCGCGCAGGTCCATGTTGATCCGGCCGAGGAAGTCCCCGCCCAGCGCATCATTGGCGGTGATCACCGGCAGCAGGTCCTGCGTGCCGCGCAGGTTCGTGCGCAGCGCGCCGGTGATGCGCGACTGCGGCGAATCCGGCCGGTCGACCAGCACGATGCGCGGCGCGGGCAGGCTGCGATCCTCGCGGAACACCTTGGTGCCCGCCGGGCCCTGCGCCGTCCAGCCGGTCAGCGCACGATCCAGCGCGCTCTTCACCTCCCCCATCGGCCGATCGCTGACGACGAAGATCTTCACCTTGTCGGGACGGAACCAGGCGCGGTGGAACGCGATCAGGTCGTCGCGGGTCAGCGACTGCACCGCCGCCGCATCGCCGCTGCCGCGTGCCTTGGCGTAGGGGCTGCCCGCGCCATAGAGGATCGGCGGCACGACGCGCTGGGCGATGCCGGCGGGATCGGTCAGCTCCTGCGCGATCTGCGCCAGCAGCTGCGTGCGCACGCGCGGCAGCTCGCTTTCCGGGAAGGCTGGCGCGCGCAGGATATCCGCCCACAGGTCAAGCGCCGGCGTCAGGTTCGCGCTCGGCACGCGGAAGCTGACGGTGGTGCGATCTGCCGAGGAGCCGGTGTAGATGTCGAGCCCCAGTCGCTCCTTCGCCTCGGCGAGCTGGATCGAGTTGAGCGACTTGGTGCCCTCGTCGATCATCGCCAGGGTCATCGCCTGCGTGCCCAGCTTGTCCGCCACGTCGGCCGCAGTGCCGGCGTCGAAGCTTGCCACCATCTGCGTCACAGGCACGGTCGCCCGGTTCGCGTAGACCAGCTCGATCCCGTTGGTCAGCTTCGCCCGCTGCACCGTCGGGAAGGCAAGCGCGCCCACGTCGGCAACGTCCGGCATCGGCCCGCGCGTGCCCTTGGGCGCCGGATCCGCCGCCAGCGTGCCCGGTGCTTCGGCCGGCACCTGCGCCTCGTCATATTTGTCGCGCTCGCCCGGCACGACGGTCAGCGAATAGGCGGGCTTCGTCAGCCAGCGCTGCGCCGCCGCCTTCACGCTCGCTGGCGTCTGCGCCGCCAGCGCCGCCAGCTGCTTCTTGTAGAAGCCCGGGTCGTTCGAATAGAGCGCGCCTTCCGCCAGCGACACGGCCTTGCCGCCGAACCCGCCGACCGATTCCAGCCCCGCAATGCGGCGCGAAACGGTGGAGGTCAGCGTGCGCTGCACTTCGTCCTGCGTCGGCCCGGTACGGATGAAGTCGGCGACGAGTTCATCGAGCCGCTTCGCCACCACCGCCGGATCGACGTCCGGGCGCACCAGCGCCTGGATGGTGAAGGTGCCGACCTGCGCATAATCGGAATAGCCGGCACTCACCTGCACCGCCGTCTTGTCGCCCTTCACCAGCGCATTGTCGAAGCGCGAGCTGGCGAGGCCGCCAAGCACCGATGCCGCAACCTCCAGCGCCGGCGCGTCGCGATCGTTCAGCCCCGGCACCGGCCAGCTCTTCACGATCAGCGGCGCGGCGACGCGGTCCTTCATCACTTCCGCCTTGGGCGCGGGCAGCGTCGGTACCGGTGCCGGCGGCGCGACGCTTTTCGGCCCCGGCTTGATCGCGCCGAAATACTTCTCGGTCAGCCGCTTCGCGGTCGGCACGTCGATGTCGCCGGCCAGCACCAGCACGGCATTGTTCGGCCCGTAATGATCGCGGAACCAGTCCTTCACGTCCTGCAGGCTGGCGCGATCGAGATCCGCCATCGAACCGATCGTGCTGTGGCCGTAGGGGTGGCCATCGGGGAACACGTTCTCGATCAGCTTGTAGCTGACGAGGCCGTAAGGCTGGTTGTCATTCTGCCGCTTCTCGTTCTGGACGACGCCGCGCTGCTCATCCAGCGCCGACTGGGAGACGGCCCCGGCCAGCCACCCCATGCGGTCGCTCTCCAGGAACAGCGCCCGCTCCAGCGCGGCGGTCGGCACCGTCTCGAAATAATTGGTGCGATCGAAATAGGTCGTGCCGTTGAGGTCGGTGGCGCCGACCTGCTTCAGCGGCTCGAAGAAGTCGCCCGGCGCATTCTCGCTGCCGTTGAACATCAGGTGCTCGAACAGGTGCGCGAAGCCGGTCTTGCCCTCCGGCTCATGCTTCGAGCCGACGTCATACCAGACGGAGACCGCCACCACCGGCGCCTTGCGGTCGGTGTGCACCACCACGCGAAGGCCGTTCTTCAGCGTGAACTGCTCGTAGGGAATGTCGATCGCCTTCACCAGGTCGGCGACCGGCGCGGCCTTCTGCGCGCCGGGGATGGCAGCGGTTGCGGTCGCCGCCTGCGGCGCGGCGTAGGCGGGGGCGAGCGGGACGAGTGCGATCGCCGCGACGCTGGCGGCCAGTGAAATCGACAGACGCAATGGGAGACTCCTCAAGGATCATGCCAGCCTAGTGGCGCTTCGCCGAACTGTTAAGACCGCAACACTTCGTTACATGATTGACTGCCACGGCAACCATTGCCTAAGCAACGATCATGGCGTTCACCGACTCGACCTTCTCTCCGGAAACGTCACCGGGTTATCTCGTCCGGCTGGTCCACCAGATGAATGTCGCCGCGATCGACCGCACGCTGGCCGAAGACGGCCTCACCGCGACGCAATGGACGACGCTCGTCTCGCTTCATTTCCAGCATGCCGACACCTGCGTCGGGCTCGCCCGCAAGCTCGGCCACGACAAGGGCGCGATGACCCGGCTGATCGACCAGATGGAAGCACGCGGCTGGGTGGTGCGGCAGCGCGACGACGAGGATCGCCGCCTGATCCGCCTGTCGCTCACGCCGGAGGGCACCGCAACGGCGATCGCCGCGAAGCGCAAGGTGATCACCTGCTGGAACGGCATCCTCGCCGACTGGAGCGATGCCGAGGTCGCCGAGCTGATCGCCATGCTGCAACGGCTGCGCCGCACGATGGAGGAAAAGATGGCGGAAGAGAGCGACCCATGCGCCGCCTGAAGAGCCTGTTCCGGCCTGCCACTACCCGCGCCGCCGGCACCGCCGCGCTCGTCGCGCTGCTCGCCGCCTGCACCCCGCCGGACACCGCGCCGCAACTGAGCCAGCGCGCGCCGGCGGACCTCGGCCTCACCGGCGCGCCAATGCCGTCGATCGATCCCAGCTGGTGGACGGCGTTCGGCGATCCGCAACTCGACCGCATCGTCGCCGATGCGCTTGCCGGCAGCCCGGATCTCGACGCCGCCCTCGCCCGCGTGCGTCAGGCGCAGGCGGTGCTCGCCCGGCGCGACGCGGAAACCGGCCCCGACATCACGGGGGACGCGAACGCGCAGGTGTCGCGCCTTTCCGGTCGTTACACCATTCCGCCGCCCTATGGCGGCAGCGTGCGCTTCCTCGGCACCGCACAGGCGAACCTGTCGTGGAACCTCGACCTGTTCGGCCGCCAGCGCGCCGCGATCGAAGGCGCCCGCGCCTCGCTCGCCGCCGCCAGCTATGACGTCGACGCCGCGCGGCTGATGCTCGCCGGCTCGATCGTCTCCACCTATGCCGAGGTCGCCCGCGCCGAGCGCGTCGCCGGCATCGCCCGCCAGACCATCGCGACGCGCGAGCGCGCCGTCCGCCTCGTCAACACGCGCGTGCAGAACCGCCTCGCCAGCGAGCTCGACGTGCAGGCGGCGAGAACCCTGCTCGCTCAGGCCCGCGTCGCGCTGACCCGGGCGGAAGCCGCGCGCGTCATCGCGGTCGACGCGCTTGCTGCGCTCGTCGGCCGCGGATCGGATTATGCCGCGGGCATCGGCGTGACGCGGCTGGCCCCGCCGACCAGCCTTGCCCTCCCCACCAGCATCCCGGCGGATCTCCTTGCCCGCCGCGCGGACATCGCCGCCGCCGCTGCGCGGGTCGACGCTGCCGCCGCTGGCCGCCAGGTGGCGCGCCGCGCTTTTTACCCGAACGTGAACCTCATTGCGCTCGCCGGGCTCCAGGCGGTCGGCATCGGCAACCTCTTCAATGCCGATGCGGGGACGGCGGGTGCCGGCGGCGCCTTCCATCTTCCGATCTTCGATTCCGGCCGGCTGAAGGCGGATCTCGCCGGCGCCACCGCGCAGGTCGATCTTGCCATCGCCGATTACAACCGCACCGTGGTTGGCGCCGTGCGCGAGGCCGCCGACGCGCTCGCCGCGATCCGCGCCAACGCCGCCGAGGCGAACGCCCAGGCCGAAGTCGTCCGCGGCTTCACCGAGACCAACCGGCTGAACGCCGTGCGCATCAACGCCGGGCTCGAATCGCGCCTGACCGGCATCGACACCGACATTCGCCTGCTCGACGCGCAGCTTGCCTCCGCCACCCTCGCCGTCGACGCGCTCGCCGCCCGTGCCCGGCTTGCGCAAGCGTTGGGCGGCGGCTTCGATCCCTCCCGGAACCCTGCATCATGAGCGATACCGCCGTTCCTGCCCCCCCGCCCGCCGGCCGCCCGGCGCTTCGCCGCCGGCTGCTGCTGGGGCTGGCGATCGTCGTCATCGCGGCGCTCGCCATCTGGGCGGTGTTCCACTTCCTGCTCGCCCCGCCGGCGGAGGAAACCGATGACGCCTATGTCGCCGGCGACGTGGTGGCGATCACAGCCCGTGATCCGGGCACGATCATCGCCATCCATGCCGACAACACGCAGGCGGTGAAGGCCGGCCAGCCGCTGATCGATCTCGATCCGCTGACCGCCGACGTGAACCTCGCTGCCGCGGAGGCCGAGCTTGCCCGCGCGGTGCGCGGCACCCGCGCCGATTTCTCCCGCGTCAGCGAAGCGAACGCCGCCGTCGTCCAGGCCGAGGCGCAGCTCGCCGCCGCGCAGGGCGATTACGCCCGCCGCCGCGGCGCCGCCGACGAAGGCGCCGTCTCGGGCGAGGAACTGAGCCACGCCGCGGATCAGGTGAAGGTCGCGCGCGCCGCGCTGAACCTCGCGCGCAGCCGCCGCACCCAGGCGCAGAGCACCGTTGCCGGCACGGCGGTGGGCACCAACCCCGCCGTCCTTTCCGCCATCGCCAATTATCGCCGCGCTGCCATCGTGCGCAGCCACATGCACATCGTCGCGCCGATCGACGGCGTCGTGGCGCAGCGCAATGCGCAGGTCGGCCAGCAGATCGCCGCCGGCACGCCGTTGATGGCGGTCGTCCCGCTGCAGCGTCTGTGGGTGGATGCGAACTTCCGTGAAACGCAGCTGAAGGACCTTCGCATCGGCCAGCCCGCGACCGTCGTGGCGGACGCTTATGGGGACGATGTGGTCTATCACGGCCGGGTCGTCGGTCTGGCGGCGGGCAGCGGCAATGCCTTCGCGCTTCTTCCGCCGCAGAACGCCAGCGGCAACTGGATCAAGATCGTGCAGCGCGTGCCGGTGCGGATCATGCTGGATCCCAAGGATCTGAAGGCGAACCCGCTGCGCGTCGGCCTGTCGGTATTCGCCACGGTGGACACCGCGAACACCAGCGGCCCGCGCCTCGCCGCGCCCGCCGCCCAGCCCTATCGCGGCAATGTCGCGGAGGCCGATCCCGCCGTCGAGGCGAAGATCGCCCAAATCATCGCGGCGAACCGCTGATCCCATGGCGCGCGCGCACCCTGCCGCCCCTTCACTGATCGCCGCCCCGGTGATGGCACGCGTGCATGGCTAGCGCGGCCGCGCCCGCCGGCGCCCGCCCGGGCAGCCCGCCTGCGCAGCCGGTGCCGCTCTCCGGCGCGCGCCTCGGGCTCGTCGCCTTCGCATTGGCACTCGGCACGTTCATGATGGTGCTCGATACCACCATCGCCAACGTCTCCCTGCCCACCATTGCGGGCAACCTCGGCGTCAGTGCCGACAATTCGACCTGGATCGTCACGGCGTTCGCGGTCGCCAACGGTATTTCCGTGCCGTTGACCGGCTGGCTGATGCGCCGCTTCGGCGTGGTGCGCACCTTCTGCACCTCGCTCGCGCTGTTCACGGTCGCCTCCTTCCTGTGCGGCATCGCGTGGAGCCTGCCGTCGCTCATCATCTTCCGCGTGCTGCAGGGCGCCGTCTCGGGCCCGATGATGCCGGGCAGCCAGGCGCTGCTGATCTCGGTCTTCCCGCCCGAAAAACGCGCCACCGCGCTCGGCATCTGGTCGATGACCACGTTGGTCGCGCCGATCATGGGGCCGATCCTCGGCGGCTACATCTCCGATAATTACCATTGGAGCTGGATCTTCCTGATCAACGTGCCCTTCGGCATCTTCACCATCGCGATCTGCTGGACGAACCTGAAGGATCGGGAGACGCCGACCGCCAAGGTGCCGATCGACACGATCGGCCTTGCGCTGCTGGTGCTATGGGTCGGCTGCCTTCAGGTGATGCTCGATCTCGGCAAGAACGCGGACTGGTTCAACGATCCGACGATCGTGGTGCTGACGGTGATCGCCGGGATCGGCTTCGTCGCGTGGCTGATCTGGGAGCTGACGGACGCGCATCCGATCGTCGATCTGTCGCTGTTCACCAACCGCAATTTCGCGATCGGCAGCCTGGCCTTCTGCCTTGGCTATGCGGTGTTCTTCGCCAACATCCTGCTGCTGCCGCTCTGGCTGCAGACCCAGCTCGGCTACACCGCCACCTGGGCCGGGCTGGTCGCCGCGCCCAGCGGCATCGTCGCGGTGCTGCTCACGCCATTGAGCGCGCGCCTGTCGGGCAAGATCGACGCGCGGATCCTCGCCAGCATCTCGTTCGTCGCGTTCGCGATCAGCTACTGGATGCGCTCGGGCTACACCACTTATGCCGGCTTCTGGGATTTCGTGATGCCGCTGCTGGTGCAGGGCGTCGCCATGTCCACCTTCTTCCTCGCGATGCTGACGATCTCGCTCGATCGCATCCCGCCGGAACGGATACCCTCGGCGACCGGCCTCTCCAACTTTACCCGCATCGTCGCGGGTGCCTTCGCCGCGTCGATGATCACCACCGCGTGGGACCGGCGCGAGGCGCTGCACCAGGGCCGCCTGGCCGAGGCGATCGGCAACGGCGTGCCGTATCAGATGGCCAGCGAGGGACTGATGAACCTCGGCATGAACGCGACTCAGGCGGCCGCTGTGATCACGCGGCAGATGGTCGGCCAGGCGTATCTTCTCGCCTCCACCGATCTCTTCCGCCTCTCCGCTTGGCTCAGTGCCGGGCTGCTGATCATCGTCTGGTTCTGCCGTCGCCCGTCCGCCAACGGCGCAGGCCCCGTCGCCGCCGACTGAGCCTTGCGTCCTCCCCCGCGCCAATTCATAGCGTGTTCCAAGAATAGAACGGGAGAGGGCCATGGATCTTTCGCTCAGCGACGAGCAGGCGATGCTCCGCGACACGCTGACGCGCTATCTGGCGCAGCATTTCGCCTTCGATCCGCACCGCCCACGTGACGGCAAGGCGCTATGGCGCGCACTTGGCCAGGATCTCGGCGTGCTCGGCGCGACGCTCCCGGCGGAGGCCGGCGGCCTTGGCGGCGGCGCGGTGGAGGCGATGGTCGTCGCCGACGCGCTGGGCGAGGCGCTTGCTCCCATCCCCTATATCGACGGCGTGGTGATCGCCGGCAGCTTGCTTCAGGCGGCGGGCGGTGAGCGCGCCGCTGCCCTCCTGCCGCAGATCGCTGATGGCAGCACGCGCGCAGTGCTCGCCGCCGGGGAAGCCGACAGCCGACAGGCGCTCGAAGCCGTGACAACGAAGGCGGAGAAGAGCGGCAACGGCTGGGTGCTGACCGGCGAGAAGATCGTCGTCGCCGGCGCGCCGGACGCCGACTGGCTGCTCGTCACTGCCCGCACCTCGGGCGCCCCGCGCGACGTGCGCGGCGTCTCGCTGTTCCTCGTGCCAACGGACGCGGCCGGCGTGTCGCGCCACGATTATCGCCTGATCGACGGGCTTCCCGCGGCCGACATCACGCTCGCCGGCGTGTCGCTGCCGGCCGACGCGCTGCTGGGCGAAGAGGGCGCCGCGCTCCCGCTGCTGGAACGCGCGCGGGACGCCGGCATTGCCGCGCTCTGCGCCGAGGCAGCCGGCCTTGCCCGCAAGATGCTGGGTGACACGGTCGCCTACACCAAGGAGCGCAAGCAGTTCGGCCAGCCGCTCGCCAGCTTCCAGGCGCTGCAGCACCGCATGGTCGACATGTTCATCGCTGCCGAACAGGCGACCTCGGCGGCCTATCTCGCCGCGCTGAACGTGGATGCGGCGGCTAATGTGCGCGCCCGCGCGATCGCCGCTGCCAAGGCTACCGTCGCCGATGCGATCCGCTTCATCGGCCAGAATGCCGTCCAGCTGCACGGCGCGATGGGGATGACCGACGAGCTCGCCGTCGGCCATTATTTCCGCCGCGCTACGGCAATCGAGCAGCAGTTCGGCGCCGCCGACCACCATCTGAAGCGCTACGCCGCGCTGATGCGCGCCGAGCTGGCGATCTGAGAAGGCCCCCTCCGCACGACGCGGAAGGGACCTCTCGCGTTACAGCACGAAGCGGCTGAGGTCGGTGTTGCGCGCGACGCCGGCGAGGTGCTGCTCGACATAAGCCGCATCCACCGTCACCGAGCTGCCCGCGCGATCCTCGGCGTCGAAGCTCACTTCCTCAAGCAGCTTCTCCATCACGGTCTGCAGCCGGCGGGCGCCGATATTCTCGATCTCGCCATTCACTTCGGCCGCGATCCGCGCGACGGCGCGAATGCCGTCCTCGGTGAAGTCGACGGTGACGCCTTCGGTACCGATCAGCGCCTTGTACTGCGCCGGCAATGACGCCTTCGTGTCGGACAGGATGGCGACGAAATCATCCTCGGTCAGGCCCTTCAGCTCGACGCGGATTGGCAGGCGCCCCTGAAGCTCAGGCAACAGGTCGCTCGGCTTCGCCACATGAAACGCGCCCGACGCGATGAACAGGATATGGTCCGTCTTCATCGGGCCGTACTTCGTCGAAACCGTGGTGCCCTCGATCAGCGGCAGCAGGTCGCGCTGCACGCCCTCGCGGCTCACCGAACCGCCGCGCACGTCGCTCACCGCGATCTTGTCGATCTCGTCGAGGAAGACGATCCCGTTCGCCTCCGCATCGGCCAGCGCGACGCGGCTCACCTCATCCTGGTCGAGCCGCTTGTCGGCCTCTTCCTCGACCAGCTTTTCCCATGCCGCGGGCACCAGCAGCTTGCGCCGCTTGGTCTGCCCGCCGCCCAGCTTGCCGAACATTTCGCCCAGGTTGATCATGCCCATCTGGCCGCCACCGGGCATTTCGAACGGCATCTGCGGCGCGACCTGAAGCTCAAGCTCGATCTCGGTCTGGTCGAGATGCCCGTCGCGGAAGCGCTGGCGGAAGCTTTCGCGCGTTGCCTGGCTTGAATCCTTGCCGACCAGCGCATCGAGCAGCCGGTCCATCGCCGCTTCCTCGGCCTTGTCCTTCACCGCGTTGCGGCGACGTTCCTTTTCCAGCCGCACCGCTTCCTCGACCAGGTCGCGCGCGATCTGCTCCACGTCGCGGCCGACATAGCCGACCTCGGTGAACTTGGTCGCTTCCACCTTCACGAACGGCGCATCGGCCAGCTTCGCCAGGCGGCGGCTGATCTCGGTCTTGCCGCAGCCGGTCGGCCCGATCATCAGGATGTTCTTGGGCGTGACCTCGTCGCGCAGCTCAGGCGCCAGCTTCTGCCGGCGCCAGCGGTTGCGCAGCGCCACCGCCACGGCACGCTTCGCGTCCTTCTGTCCGATGATATGTGCGTCGAGGGCGGCGACGATCGCCTTGGGGGTAAGTGTGTCCTTCATCGCGCCCGCATATCGGGGCCGATCGGCGGGGGATCAAGCGGCGCGCGTGCCTTCACCCCTCCCGCACGATCCCTTTCAGGCGATACAGCTGGTCCAGCGCCTCGCGCGGTGACAGCGCATCGACATCCAGCGCCTCCACCGCCGCACGCAACGGGTCCACCGTCTCCTCCGGCACGGCCGCCGCAGCAGCGGCGAACAGCGGCAGGTCGTCCAGCCCCGCCGCCAGCCCGCCGGTCTTGGCGCGCCCCGCCTCCAGCTTCGCCAGCACCGCCTTCGCCCGCGCCACCGTTGCCGGCGGCATGCCGGCGAGCCGCGCGACGGCAAGACCATAGCTGCGATCCGCCGGCCCATCAGCCAGTTCGTGCAGCAGAACCAGTTCGCCCTTCCACTCGCGCGCCCGCACATGGTGCAGCGACAGCGCGTCGCATCGCTCCGCCAGCCGCGTCAGCTCGTGATAGTGCGTTGCGAACAGGCAGCGGCAGCGATTGTCCTCGTGAATCGCCTCCACCACCGCCCAGGCGATGGCGAGCCCGTCATAGGTCGATGTGCCGCGCCCCACCTCGTCGAGGATGACGAAGCTCTGCGGCGTCGCCTGCGCCAGGATCGCCGCGGTCTCGACCATCTCGACCATGAAGGTCGATCGTCCGCGCGCCAGATTGTCCGACGCCCCGACGCGGCTGAACAGCCGGTCGACCAGCCCCAGCGTCGCACTGGTGGCCGGCACATAGCTTCCCGCCTGCGCCAGCACCGCGATCAGCGCATTCTGCCGCAGGAACGTCGACTTGCCGCCCATGTTCGGGCCGGTGACGAGCCACAGCCGCGAGCTTTCGGACAGCGTGCAATCATTGGCGACGAACCGCTCGCCCGCCTTGGCAACCGCCGCCTCCACCACCGGATGCCGACCGCCGATGATCTCGAAGCATGGATGCTCCACAAGGCTCGGCCGCGCCCAGCCGCCCTCCGCGGCGCGCTCCGCCAGCCCGGCCGCCACGTCCAGCCGCGCCAGCGCATCCGCCGTCGCCGCGATCGGCTCGGCGCGGGCGAGCGCCGCAGCGATCAGGTCCTCGAGATGCGACGCCTCCGCCGCCACCGCATGCGCGCCCGCCTGCGTCACCCGGCTCGCCACCTCGTGCAGCTCGGGCGCGTTGAAGCGCACCGCCCCTGCCATCGTCTGGCGATGCGTGAAGCCGCTGTCGGGCTTCATCAGCGCCTCGGCATTCTTCGCCGGCACCTCGACATGATAGCCAAGCACGTTGTTGTGCCGGATCTTCAGGCCGTTGATCCCGGTCTCGGTGCGATAGCGCGCCTCCAGCGCCGCAATCGCCTTGCGCCCGCCTGATCCTGCATCGCGCAGATCGTCGAGCGCGGCGTCATAGCCCTCCGCGATGAAGCCGCCGTTCGCCGCGTCGATCGGCGGCATCGGCACCAGCGCGCGCTTGAGGAGGTCGATCAGCTCACCATGCCCGCGCAACCGCGGTGTCAGCTGCGCCAGCAGGTCGCCGCCTGCCCCGTCCACCAGCTGCGCCTCGATCGATTGCAGCGTCTCCGCCAGCAACCATGCGCCGTCGAGCCCATCGCGCAGCTGCCCCAGGTCGCGCGGGCTGCCTCGCCCGGCCACCAGCCGCCCGATCGCACGGCCGATATCGGGCAGCGCGCGCAACCGCTCGCGCAGCCGGGCGCGCAGGTCGCCGTCCTCGTGGAACAGCGTGACCAACGCCAGCCGCGCCTCGATCGCAGTCCTGTCCATCAACGGCGCGCCGATATCCGCCGCCAGCAGTCGCGCCCCCGCCCCCGTTACCGTACGGTCCACCGCATCGAGCAAACTGCCCTTACGCGTGCCGCCGGCGGTGCAGGTCAGCTCCAGGCTCTCGCGCGTCGCCGCATCGATCGCCATCGTCTCGGCGCTGCGGCGGATCACCGGCGCACGTAGGAACGGCAGCGTCCCCTTCCCATTATGGTCGAGGTACGCGATCAGCCCGCCCGCCGCGGCGAGCATCGCGCGATCGAACTGGCCGAAGCCGTCGAGTGTCGCCACGCCGTGCAGGCGCTTCAGCCGCTCCTCGCCGCGCGCGCTGTCGAATTCGCCGCGCGGACGCCACACCGTCGCCGGCGCATCGCTCCCCTCGGCCGCCACCACTTCCGCCGCCGCCAGCCGCGCAAGCTCCGCGCCCAATGCCTGCGGCGAACAGGCGATCACCTCGAACCGGCCGGTCGATACGTCCGCCGCCGCGATCCCGACGCCGCCCGCCGCTTCGCCCACCGCGACGCACCAGTTCGCGGCGCGCGCATCCAGCAGCGCTTCCTCGGTCAACGTCCCCGCGGTGACGAAGCGGATGATCGCGCGGTTCACCAGCGCCTTCGATCCGCGTGCCTTGCGCGCCTCTTCCGGACTCTCTGTCTGCTCCGCGATGGCCACGCGGCGCCCGGCCTTGATCAGCCGCTGGAGATACGCCGTCGCCGCATGCACCGGCACGCCGCACATTGGAATCTTCTCGCCCGCATGTTCGCCGCGCGCCGTCAGCGCGATATCAAGCACCCCGCTCGCGATCCGCGCATCCTCGAAGAACAATTCGAAGAAGTCGCCCATGCGATAGAACAGCAGGCAATCGCCCGCTTCTTCCTTCAGCGCCAGATATTGCGCCATCATCGGCGTCGGAGCGGTGGGTTCGGCCATGATTTTCCGGGTGTCGAAACGGATGAGGTGCGGATGCGGGCAGACGGACGTAGCGCTGCCCGGCGGATCGCGCCTGTCTAGCCAGACATGCCGCCGCTGACGAGTGGCGCTTTGGCCGCAAGCATCGGGACGCGCGCTCGTTCGGCCGCTATTAAGGGCAAGCCGAAGGAGCCGCGCCATGACCTTTGCGACCGCCACCATCCCCTCGCCGACCGGCGATCTGACGCTGATCGCCAGCGACATCGGTCTCGCCGCGATCCTGTGGGATGACGATGCAGCGATGCAGGCGCGCTATTCGCCCCGCCGCGCGGATCCGGACCATCCCGTGATCGCCGCCGCCATCCGCCAGCTGGACGAATATTTCGCCGGCACGCGCACCACCTTCGATCTGCCGCTCGATCCGGTCGGCACCGGGTTCCAGCGCGACGTGTGGCGCGCGCTCCTCACCATCCCTTATGGCGAGACGCGCAGCTACGCCGACATCGCCCGCGCGATCGGCCGCCCCAGCGCCAGCCGCGCGGTCGGCGCCGCGAACGGCCGCAATCCGATCCCCATCGTCACGCCGTGCCACCGCGTGATCGGCAGCAACGGCGCGCTCACCGGCTTCGGCGGCGGGCTGCCGAACAAGCAATTGCTGCTCGCGCTCGAACGCGGGGAAACTGCGCTGCTCTGAGCCATCTCTTTCGACTGGCGCCGCTTTGACTCGCGCTTGGCCGCCCGGTCGGCCATCATCGCATCATGTCGGTCCTCGCGAAGGAAGTGATGCCAGCATGATGCGCCCTCTGCCTCACCCAGCACGCCTCTTGAGGTGCGACGCATGAGCGACGACACCGATCAGCCGATCCGCTGCAGCTGGGCGCAAGGCAATCCGCTGATGCGCGCCTATCACGACACCGAATGGGGCGTGCCGCAGCATGATCCGCGCATGCTGTGGGAAATGCTGATGCTCGAAGGCTTCCAGGCGGGCCTCTCGTGGCAGATCGTGCTCAACAAGCGCGAAGGGTTCCGCGCCGCCTTCGCCGGTTTCGATCCAACCGGGGTCGCCCGGTTCGATGCCGCCGATGTCGATCGCCTGATGGCCGATCCCGGCATCGTACGCGCCCGCGCCAAGATCGATGCGACGATCCGCGGCGCGCAGCTTTACGAGGCGATGGGCCCCGCCGCCTTCCACGATTTCTGCTGGGGCTTCACCGATGGCCAGCCGATCCTCGGCAGCGGCACGCAATGGCTCGCCACCACGCCTTTGTCGGAACGGATTTCGAAGGAGCTGAAGGCCCTTGGCTTCAAGTTCGTCGGCCCGACGATCGTCTATGCCTGGATGCAGGCGGTCGGCATCGTCAACGATCACCAGTCCGATTGCTTCCGCCGCTACGGCATGCCCGTAGTTGCATCGTAACGGTCTCTGCCTAAAGGTCCCCCGCGCCATTCCCCCCCGGAGCCCCAATGACCGACGAGACCAAGACCAACGTAGAATTTTCCGAGCGCGAGGCGCTGCTGTTCCATTCGGAAGGCCGCCCCGGCAAGATCGAGATCATCGCCTCCAAGCCGATGGCGACCCAGCGCGATCTCGCCCTGGCCTATTCCCCCGGCGTCGCGGTGCCGGTGAAGGCGATCGCCGACGATCCGGCCACTGCGTACGATTATACTGCGAAGGGCAATCTGGTCGCCGTCATCTCCAACGGCACCGCCATCCTCGGCATGGGCAATCTCGGCGCGCTCGCCTCGAAGCCCGTGATGGAAGGCAAGGCGGTGCTGTTCAAGCGCTTCGCCGACGTCGACTCGATCGATCTCGAGGTGAATACCGAGGACGTCGACGCCTTCATCAACTGCGTCGCGCTGCTCGAGCCGTCGTTCGGCGGCATCAACCTTGAGGACATCAAGGCGCCGGAATGCTTCATCATCGAGCAGACCCTTCGCGAACGCATGAACATCCCAGTGTTCCATGATGACCAGCACGGCACCGCGATCATCACCGCGGCCGGCCTCATCAACGCCTGCCTCGTCACTGGCCGCGCGCTCGGTGACATCAAGGTGGTGGTGAACGGCGCCGGCGCCGCCGCGATCGCCTGTACCGAACTGATCAAGGCGATGGGCGTCCGGCACGAGAACGTGCTGATCTGCGATCGCAAGGGCGTGATCTACCAGGGCCGCGACAATGTGAACCAGTGGCAGTCGGCGCATGCCGTGCCCAGTGAGGCGCGCACGCTGACGGAAGCGCTGGTCGGCGCGGACGTGTTCCTCGGCCTTTCCGCCGCCGGCGCGCTGAAGCCGGAAATGGTGAAGGACATGGCCAAGGCGCCGATCATCTTCGCCATGGCCAATCCGGAGCCCGAGATCCGCCCCGAACTGGCGCGCAGCGTCCGTCCAGATGCCATCATCGCCACCGGCCGCTCGGATTATCCGAACCAGGTCAACAACGTCCTCGGCTTCCCCTTCATCTTCCGCGGCGCGCTCGACGTGCGCGCCTCGGCGATCAACGATCAGATGAAGATCGCCGCGGCGCAGGCGATCGCCGAACTCGCGCGCGAGCGGGTGCCGGAGGAAGTCGCCGCGGCCTATGGCGTGCAGCATGTCTTCGGCCCGGATTACATCATTCCGGCGCCGTTCGACCCGCGCCTGATGGAGATCGTCCCCGCCGCCGTCGCCAAGGCGGCGATGGATTCGGGCGTCGCACGC
The DNA here is from genome assembly GCF_045371305.1 of Sphingomonas sp. 179-A 2A2 NHS. Classification (NCBI taxonomy): domain Bacteria; kingdom Pseudomonadati; phylum Pseudomonadota; class Alphaproteobacteria; order Sphingomonadales; family Sphingomonadaceae; genus Sphingomonas; species Sphingomonas sp. 179-A 2A2 NHS. The sequence continues at coordinate 55,133 of NZ_JBIQDE010000006.1, forward strand.
CGCCCGATCCTCGACATGGAGGGCTATCGCCAGAGCCTGCGCGCGCGGCTCAATCCCACCACCTCGGTGCTCAGCCTCGCGTACGAGGGCGCCCGCGCACACCCGAAGCGCGTGCTATTCGCGGAGGGCGAGGAGGAAGTGGTGCTTCGCGCCGCCATCGCCTTCAAGGAGGGCGGCTATGGCATTCCGGTGCTGGTCGGCCGCGACGACGTGCCCGATCGCCTGCGCGCGCTCGGCATCGCCAATCCCGAGGAATATGAGCTGCACAACAGCCGCATCTCGCCGCTGGTGCCGCAGATGGTCGACTTCCTCTACGCCCGCCTCCAGCGGCGCGGTTACCTGCGCCGCGATTGCGAGCGGATGATCAACCAGGATCGCAACATCTTCGGCGCGGTGCTGCTGCAGCTCGGCCAGGCCGACGCGATGATCACCGGCATCACCCGCCCGTTCGCGCAGTCGATGCGCGAGGTGCGCCGCGTCGTCGATCCGGCGCCCGGCCGCACGCCGTTCGGCATCCACCTGATGGTCGGCCAGAGCCACACCGTGTTCATCGCCGACACGACGGTGAACGAACGGCCCAGCCCCGAACAGCTCGCCGACATCGCCGAGCAGACCGCCGCCGTCGCCCGCCGCATGGGCCACGAGCCGCGCGTCGCGTTCCTCAGCTACTCCACCTTCGGCAATCCCAAGGGCTCGTTCCTCGACAATGTGCGCGAGGCCATCACCGTGCTCGACGGGCGCAAGGTCGGTTTCGAATATGAAGGCGAGATGACGCCGGACGTCGCGCTCAATCCGAAGCAGCTGGCGAACTATCCTTTCGCGCGCCTTTCCGGCCCGGCGAACGTGCTGATCATGCCCGGCCTCCAGTCCGCGCATATCTCCGCGAAGCTGCTGCGCGAGCTTGGCGGCGACAGCGTGATCGGCCCGATGCTGGTCGGCATGGAAAAGCCGGTGCAGATCGCACCGATGACGTCGTCTGCCAGCGATCTGATGACGCTGGCTGTGCTCGCCGCCGGCGGTGTCGCGCGCTAAGCTGAAGTAAAGGCGGGCGCGGGAGCGATCCTGCGCCCGCCCTTATCGTGCGCGCGATCGTTACACCCCACGCAACCATTATCGCCGCCCAGCCATTACCCCCTTCGTCCAGAACAGCGAAGGAGGAAGCGATGCGGAGTGTTGCGTTGGCCGCAATTGGCGCAGCCGTGATGGTAACGGGCTGCACGGGAGACAATTACGGCCCACGTCGTGGTTACGGCGGCAGTTACGCCAATTACGACTATAACCGCCCCGATCCCAGCTACGGCGGCTATGAAGCGGATCGCTATTACCGCGACGACCGGCGTTATCGTGAGCGTCGCTTGTCGCCCAACGAGCGCATCTATGCCGGCCGCGACGGTCGTTACTATTGCCGCCGCGATGACGGCACGACCGGCCTGATCGTCGGCGGCATTGCCGGCGGCGTGCTCGGCACGGCCCTGAAGCCCGGCGGCTCGGGCATCCTCGGCGCGCTCCTTGGCGGCGCAGCCGGTTCGGCGCTCGGCCAGTCGGTCGACCGCAACAGCAACCGCAACGAGGTCGTCTGCCGGTGAGGTCTGCGGGTGCCGGGCAATCCGGCACCCCGGCTTCGCGCGCCATTTAACGCGATCGACTTAAAACCCCCTTCCCTCCGCGCGCGGGACGGGGCATCGTGCTTCGTGTGCGGCAAAGACCGCAAGCGGAGAGACGGATGACGAAGCGGATCGCAGTAATCGGTGCAGGCATGGGCGGGCTGTGCGCCGCCATCAAGGGGCGGGAGGCCGGCCACGCCGTCACCGTCTTCGAACATGCCGATTCGGTCGGCGGCACCTGGCGCGCCAATCGCTACCCCGGCGTTGCCTGCGATGTGCCAGCCATCCTCTACCAGTTCAGCTTCGCGCCCAATCCGAACTGGAGCCACCATTACGCGCGCGGCGCGGAGATCCACGATTACACCAAGGGCTTGGTCCATCAGTTCGGCCTCGCCGAGACGCTGCGCCTCAACGAGGGCGTGACGAAGGCCGTCTGGAACGAAGGCGACGGCACCTGGACGATCGAGACGGAGAAAGGCGCCAGCGAGACGTTCGACGCGATCGTCCCGGCGCTCGGCCAGCTCAGCCGCCCCTGCTTTCCCGACATCCCCGGCGTGCACGATTTCGCCGGCGCGAAATGGCACGCGGCGGAATGGGACGACAGCGTTGACCTGAAGGGCAAGCGCGTCGGCGTGATCGGCTCGGCGGCCAGCGCGGTGCAGCTCATCCCCGAAGTCGCCAAGGAGGCCGGCCACCTCGTCGTCTTCCAGCGCACCCCCAATTGGGTGGTGCCGCGCAACGATCATCACGTCACGCCAGAGGTGAAGGCGCTGATGGCCACCAACCTCGACATGGCGATGAAGCTCGGCGCGCAACAACGCGCGGCGATCTTCGACACGGCCGACAGCTATTTCTGGCAGGCGTTCAAGTGGACGCCCGAAGGCCGCGCCGCCTACACCCGCACCGCACTCGACCATCTCGAGGCGCAGGTGCCCGATCCCGAGCTGCGCGCAAAGCTCACCCCCGATTATCCGATCGGCTGCAAGCGCATCCTCATCACCGACGATTTCTACCCCGCGCTGAGGCGCGACAACGTCACGCTCGAAACCTCCGGGATCGAGGCGATCGAGGCCAATGGCGTGCGCACCAAGGACGGGTTCCACGAACTCGACGTGCTGATCTTCGCCACCGGCTTCGAGACGACGCAATGGGACTGGTCGATGGAGGTCGTCGGCGAGGAGGGCCGCACGCTCAAGGAGACGTGGAAGGACGGACCCGAGGCCTATCTCGGCATCATGGTCGCCGGCTTCCCCAACATGTTCATCCTCTACGGCCCGAACACGAACTTGGGCCACAATTCGATCAGCTTCATGATCGAGCAGCAGGTCGGCTACATGCTGCAGACTCTCGCCGCGCTGGAAGCCGAGCAGGCCAGGGCCGCCGGCGTCACCCCCGACGGCCAGCGCCGCTTCAACGAGCGCATCACGCAGCTATTGTCGAACACCGTCTGGGCCGATCCGCACTGTCGCAGCTGGTACAAGGCCGCCAACGGCCGCGTGTACCAGAACTGGGCCGGAGACTGCGCCAGCTACGCCGAGGAAACCGCCGTGATCGACCGCGAAGCCGTCGCGCTGCGCTGACCGGAAAAGCCCCTCCCCTTCGGGGGAGGGGTCGAAGCGGGGCATGCCAAACAACAGCTCCCCGCTAACCCGCCGTCATCCCGGACTTGATCCGGGATCCCGCTTACTTTTCCCGCCGGCGCGCGCGGCCGCGATGGCTAAGGCGCGGCCCAGCTCACCCGTCGCTGACGCGCTCGATATCCGCCCCCACTGCCGACAGCTTTTCCTCCAGCCGCTCGTAACCGCGGTCCAGGTGATAGACGCGGTTGACCGAGGTCTCGCCCTCTGCGGCCAGACCGGCCAGGATCAGGCTCATCGATGCGCGCAAATCCGTCGCCATCACCGGCGCGCCGACCAGCTTGTCGACGCCGCGCACCACCGCGGTCCGCCCGCTCACCGTGATGTCCGCGCCCATCCGCGCCAGCTCGGGCACGTGCATGTAGCGGTTCTCGAAGATCGTCTCGGTCAGCACGCTCGCGCCATCGGCCTTGCACAGCATCGCCATGAATTGCGCCTGCATGTCGGTGGCAAAGCCCGGGAAGGGCGCGGTGGTCAGCGTCAGCGGCTGGAGCGGCCCCTGCGCCGTCACGCGCACCGCGTTCTTCTTCAGCTCCACCAGCACGCCCGCGTCGGCCAGCGCGGAAAGCGTCGCCCCCATGCTCTCGGGATCGACGTTCACCAGTTCCAGGCTGCCGCCGGTGATCGCCGCCGCGCAGGCATAGCTGCCCGCCTCGATCCGGTCCGGCATCACAGCATAGGTGGCGCCGTGCAGGCGATCGACGCCCTCGATCTCCAGCGTCTCGGTGCCGATCCCCTCGATCTGCGCGCCCATCGCGACGAGGCACCGGCACAGGTCGACGATCTCGGGCTCGCGCGCGGCATTCTCGATCCGTGAGCTGCCCTTCGCGGTCACCGCCGCCATCACGACATTCTCGGTCGCGCCGACAGAGACGACCGGGAAGCGATAGCGCCCGCCCGAAAGGCGCCCGACGCCGTTCACCTTGGGTGCCCGCGCGGTGACATAGCCCGCGCTCATCTCCAGCTCGGCGCCGATCGCCTCCAGCGCCTTCAGGTGAAGGTCGATCGGGCGATTGCCGATCGCGCATCCGCCCGGCAGCGACACGCGCGCCTCGCCGGCCCGCGCTAGGATGGGCCCGAGCACCAGGATCGATGCGCGCATCTTGCGCACGATGTCATACGGCGCCTCGGTCGAGGTCAGCTGCCCCGCTCGGATCGTCATCACGCGGCCGAATTCGTCCGGCCGGGTGCCCTCGATCGCGGTCGACGCGCCCAGCTGGTTCAGCAGATGGCCGAACCCGTCAACATCGGCCAGCCGCGGCAGGTTGCGCAGCGTCAGCGGCTCGTCGGTCAGCAGCGCACACGGCATCAGGGTGAGCGCTGCATTCTTCGCGCCCGAAATCGGCAGCTTGCCCGACAGACGGTTGCCACCACGGATGAGGATACGGTCCATCGTGTGCCTCTAGCCGTGCGCTTCGCCCGCGCCAAGCGACGGCAGCGTAACGATGTTGATCGACTTTAATGCAGCCGCGCGCAATCGGTGACTAGCGTCCGCGCCTCAACCGGGGGGCCACCAACGCGTGCCAAGTAGCTGTTTCGCCGACCGTCTCGGCGAGTATATGTCTTTGTCAGAAGCGGAGCGGACGGCCCTTCAGGGGCTGGAGGATCGTGAGCGCGTGCTGCGGCGGGGCGCCACGCTGATCCGAGAGAATGACGTCTCGACCGATCTGTTCATCGTCAAGCAGGGCATGATGATGAGCTGCGTCATCCTGGATGACGGCAGCCGGCAGATCCTGCGCTTCCTGTTCCCCGGAGACATGATCGCGCTGTCGGCGCTGGCCTATGCCCGTGCGCCGGAAACGGTTACGGCGCTGGCCGAAAGCATCGTCTGCCCGTTCGAGCGGCCGGTGATGGCGCGGCTGGCGGCGCAGCAGCCGCGCTTGTTCGCGGCGATCGTCGCGATCAACCAGATGGAGCGGGTGGCGCTGACGGATCGCCTCGCCGGGCTCGGCCGCACCTCTGCCAAGGCGCGGGTCGCCTCGGTGCTGCTCGACGTGCGCAATCGCCTGCGCCGGATCGATCCGACGCTGGGCGACAGTTTCCCGCTCGGGCTGACCCAGGAGGAGATCGGTGACGCCACCGGGCTCACCGCCGTCCACGTCAACCGCATGCTGCGCCAGCTGGAGGATGAACAGCTGATCGCGCGCGGCTCCGGCCGGGTCACCTTCCTCGATGAGCGGCGGCTCGCGCGGGCGGCCAATTACGTCGATCGACGCGGCAACATCGATCTCACGTGGCTGCCGCCGCGCGCGCCTAGCGGTGCCCCGACGCGGAGCTAGCGCAGCCGCTCGACGAACTTGATGACATATTCGTAGGCGGCGCGATCCTCGGCCGCCAGCCGGGCATTCAGCGCCACGCCGTCACCCGTCACGGCGCGCGATTTCCACAGCGCGACCTGGTACGCCTTGCGCTCCGCGGCGCAGGATTGATCGGTCTGCAGCGCGATCGTCGCCGGCGTGCCGCTGCTCGCCATCGCGACCTGCGCGTAGTCCTCAAGGCAGGTGTACCACGCCGCCCGCTCCGCCGCCGCCGGCACCTCCGCTTCTGCGCCGGCGAGCAGCAGCATCGGCAACAGCAGCATCGCCGGCGCGGCGGTCAGGCGCTTACGCCTTTTCCAGCGTGCATTGCAGCGGGTGCTGGTTGGCGCGGGCGAAATCCATCACCTGCCCCACCTTGGTCTCCGCCACTTCGTAACTGAACACGCCGCACACCCCGACGCCCTTCTGATGGACGTGAAGCATCACGCGCGTTGCTTCCTCGGCATTCATGCGGAAGAAGCGCTGCAGGCAAAGGACGACGAATTCCATCGGCGTGTAATCGTCGTTGAGCATCAACACGCGATAGGGGGTCGGCTGCTTGGTCTTCGCACGGGTGCGAGTCGCCACGCCGATACCGGTGCCCTCACCGCCATCTTCACGTCGTTCGGCCATGCTGATCGGGTAGGTCATTGTCACGCGCCAAAATATGGCAAGCTCACCGGCAAGGGCAAGGCCGCGGTTTGCGCTCGGGCCAAGAAAAAAGGGCGGCCGCCGTGCAGCAACCGCCCTTTCATCGCCTGTAATCAGGTGCGCGCGGTTACGCGGCGACCTTCATCTTCTCGGTCGCCAGCGCGACGCGGTTCGAGATCGGCTGCGCGATCTCACCCGCCAACTTCAGCGCCGCTTCGGTCGAGCGCGAGGTTTCCGCGACGAACGCATCGAAGGACGCGCGCGCGAAGTCGCTCTGCAGCTTGAACAGATCGGTCGGCGAGGTGACGCTCGCCATCGATCGGAACGCGGCAGTCGCCTGCTCGTACGAGCTCTTGGCATAGGCAGCGGCATTCTGGCCCATCTGCTCGAAGCCCTTGGCGGCGATCTTCGAGGATTCCACCACCGCTTCGATATTGCCCTTGTTGAACGCGCCGATCTCCTGGATCGTCTCCACGCCCTTTTCCATCTGTGCCTTGGCACGCTCGTTCACCTCGGCGAACGCGGCCTTGGTCTTCTCCGTCATTGCTTCGATCGTCTCGACCATCTTGAATTCCTTCGCGCTGCGGGTCGCCGGCTCTGCGGCGTCATCATTGTCGACGGCCGCCGGCGATATGATCTCGTCCGTGTCCGTCCCGATCGGCTTCTTGAAGGCCGACTTCCTCGCCGGCGCCTTCAGCACCGGGGGCACAGGGCTGGGGCCGTTATCGGCCACCGCGGGTACGATTTCGTCGAGGCTGGTCGGCGTCGCAGAAGTGTCGGACATGCACACGGCTCCTTATGCTGCAACGCACAATAAGCCTTTTCGGGCAATGTTTCAATGTTATTTGTGCGGCGCAGCAAAGTATCGCGCGTTACTTCGCCGTTCACCGAGCGCGCACGTAACTTCCCGGCGCGTCTTCGATCGCAGCCAGGCGGCCGCCGCCCGGCACCCGCGCGCCCGTCGCCGGCACCGTTTCTCCGCCATGGCCGCGCAGCCATTTTAGCCAGTGCAGCCACCAGCTGCCCTTGGTCTCGGTTGCGCCCGCGACGAACTCGTCCAGCGACTGCACCGGCGCGTCATTGGTCCAGTACTGATATTTCTGCGCCGCCGGCGGGTTCACGACGCCGGCGATATGGCCCGATCCTGCGAGGAGGAAGGTGACCGGCCCGCGGAAATGCCGGGTGATCTCGAACACGCTTTCCGCCGGCGCGATATGATCCTCGCGCCCCGCCTGCACGAACGACGGCGTCTTCACCCGCGTCAGGTCCAGCGGCACGCCCTGCACGGCGATCGCACCGGGCGAGACGAGCAGATTGTCGCGATACAGGTCGCGCAGATACGCCATGTGCCATTTCACCGGCAGGTTGGTCGTGTCGCCATTCCAGTGCAGCAGGTCGAACGGCGCGTAATCGTTGCCGAGCAGGTAATTGTTGGTGACGTAGTTCCAGATCAGGTCGCGCCCGCGCAGCAGGTTGAACGTCGCCGCCATGTAGCGCCCGTCGAGGAACCCCTCGGGCGCCAGCGTCTCGACCAGCTTCATCTGATCGTCGTCGATGAAGTTCCTGAGGTCCCCGGCGCGTGCGAAATCGACCTGTGCGGTGAAGAAGGTCGCGCTCTTCACCTTGTCCGCCTCGCCCCTTGCGGCGAGCAGCGCCAGCGTCGCGGCCAGCGTCGTCCCCGCCACGCAATAGCCGATGGCGTGGACGGACGGCACGTCGAGCAGCTCGCGGATCACGTCCACCGCCTCCACCTGCGCGCCGACATAATCGTCCCATGTGACGTGGGCCAGCGACGCATCGGCCGATTTCCACGAGACCATGAACACGCTGATCCCCTGGTCCAGGCACCAGCGGATGAAGCTCTTCTCGGGCGTCAGGTCCAGGATGTAGAAACGGTTGATCCACGGCGGAAAGATGACGAGCGGGGTCGCCAGCACGTCCGGCGTGGTCGGCGTGTACTGGATCAGCTCGTACAGCGGCGTGCGGTGGATCACCTTGCCCGGCGTGGTCGCCAGGTTGCGGCCCACCTCGAATGCGTCGCCCGGCGTGTGGGTCAGCTGCCCGCGCGCCAGGTCCGCCAGCATGTGCTGCATGCCCTTCAGCAGGTTCTCGCCCCTGGTCTCGATCGTCTTGGCGATCACCTCGGGGTTGGTCAGCGCGAAGTTGCTCGGGCTCATCGCGTCGACGAAGCCGCGCGCCGCGAAGCGCAGCTGCGCCCGGCGCGCCTCGTCCACGCCCTCGATCGCGTCGATCCCGCGCAGCATATGGTCGGCAATCATGAAATAGGATTGCCGGATCCAGTCGAACACCGGGTTCGCGCGCCACGCCTCGCCTCGGAAGCGCTTGTCCGCCGCCTGCGCCGCCGGCTCCTCGGGCCGGGGCGCGGCCGGATCGAGGAAGCGCTGCCACAGCGACAGGCTGTCCGCCCAGAAATCCTGCACCTGCTGCGCGAAGGGATTGGCCGCGGGCGTGGCGGGCGCCGCCTTCGCCATCGCCAGCCCCTGCTCCAGCATCATCTGCTGCGCACGGCCCATCACCCAAGTCCAGTGCTGGAGGTCCGCGAGGCTCGGCATCGCGCCCCCGCCGGCGCCCGCGCCCAGCGTCTCCGCCCATCCGGGCATGTCAGGACGCTCTGGCTTCTCTGAACTCGGCGTCGCTGGCTCGTCGGTCATCGATCCCTCTCGCCGCACAGCATAGCGTGGCTATGGGCGAGCGATAGCCTCCCTGCTTTCGCTCCGGCACGGCAAGGTCTATGCCGCATGTCCCAGCAAGAGGGATTCCCATGTCCGAAGAATTCTACCGCATGAAGCGCCTGCCGCCCTACGTCATCGCCGAAGTCAACGCGATGCGGGCCGCGGCGCGCGCGGGCGGCGAGGACATCATCGATCTGGGCATGGGCAATCCCGATCTGCCGCCGCCGGCGCATGTCATCGACAAGCTGGTCGAAGTGGCGAAGAAGCCCGATGCGCACGGCTATTCCGCGTCGAAGGGCATTCCGGGCCTGCGCCGTGCCCAGGCCAATTATTACGGCCGCCGCTTCGGCGTCGATGTCGATCCCGAAACCGAGGTGGTCGTCACCATGGGCTCCAAGGAAGGGCTCGCCAGCCTCGCCACCGCGATCACCGCGCCGGGCGACGTGGTGCTCGCGCCCAACCCCAGCTACCCGATCCACACCTTCGGTTTCATCATCGCCGGCGCCACGATCCGCGCCGTGCCGACGACGCCGGACGAGCATTATTTCGACAGCCTCGAACGCGCGATGAACTTCACCGTGCCGCGCCCCAGCATCCTCGTCGTCAATTACCCGTCGAACCCGACGGCGGAGGCGGTGGATCTCGCCTTCTACGAGCGGCTCGTCGCCTGGGCGCGCGAGAACCAGGTGTGGATCATCTCCGACCTCGCTTATTCCGAGCTCTATTACGACGGCAACCCGACGCCCTCGATCATGCAGGTGAAGGGCGCGAAGGACGTCGCCATCGAGTTCACCTCCTTGTCGAAGACCTATTCGATGGCCGGCTGGCGCATCGGCTTCGCGGTCGGCAACAAGACGCTGATCGCTGCCATGACACGGGTGAAGTCGTATCTCGATTACGGCGCCTTCACGCCGATCCAGGCCGCTGCCTGCGCCGCGCTTAACGGCCCGCAGGATATCGTCGAGCAGAACCGCAAGCTCTATCACAAGCGCCGTGACGTGATGGTGGAAAGCTTCGCCCGCGCCGGGTGGGACATTCCCTCCCCGCGCGCCTCGATGTTCGCCTGGGCGCCGCTGCCGCCCGCGCTCGCGCATCTCGGCAGCCTCGAATTTTCGAAGCAACTGCTCACCCATGCCAAGGTCGCGGTCGCGCCCGGCGTCGGCTACGGCGAGAATGGCGAGGGCTTCGTGCGCATCGCGATGGTCGAGAACGAGCAGCGGCTGCGCCAGGCGGCGCGCAACGTGAAGCGCTACCTCGCCAGCATGGGCGTCAACACCCCGGCACGGAACGCCGTTTGAGCCACCCCGACGCGGCGCAATCCCGTCCGCCCGGCCCTGGTCCGGGTTCGACGCTCCTTCGCCCGATCGTAGCCATCAGGCGGCGGGCGGATGGACGCGTATAATCCGCTCTATTCGCTGGCCGGCGTCCTCGTCGGCCTGCTGGTCGGGCTGACGGGCGTCGGCGGCGGCTCCTTGATGACGCCGCTACTGGTGCTGGCGTTCGGTTTCCACCCGGCGACCGCGGTCGGCACCGATCTTCTCTACGCCTCGGCGACCAAGACGGTCGGCGGCGCGGTGCATGGCCTTCGCGGCACGGTGGACTGGGCGATCGTCCGCCGGCTCGCCATCGGCAGCCTCCCTGCCGCCGCGGTGACGCTGCTGGTGCTGAGCCGCGCCGGCACGCATGATTCCGATACCGGCGCGGCCATCACCGTCGTGCTCGGCATCGCCCTGGTCCTGACTGCGCTTGCCACCTTCTTCCGCGCCCGCATCGTCGCGCGCGTCGCGCCCGCCTTCCGCGGCATGAGCGGGCGGCGCCTCGTTGGTCTCACCATCCTGCTCGGCGCGATCCTCGGCGTGCTCGTCTCGCTCACCTCGGTCGGCGCCGGCGCACTCGGCATGACGGCGCTGCTGATCCTTTATCCCAAGGCGCCAGTGAACCGGCTGGTCGGGTCGGACATCGCCCATGCCGTGCCGCTCACCCTCATCGCCGGCATGGGCCATTGGTGGCTCGGCTCGGTCGATCCCATGCTGCTCGTCTCGCTGCTCGCCGGCTCCATCCCCGGCATCATCCTCGGCAGCATCATCGCCTCGCGCGTCACCGATCGGGTGCTCACCCCCATCCTCGCCACCACCCTCGCGATCGTCGGCCTGAAACTGATCTTCTGACGTCGCTCACGCGGCAGCAAGCTTGTCCCGCCGGGCGCCAGGCGCGATAGCGCGCGCCCACATCATTCAATCGATACGCAGGACCATCAAATGCCCCGCCCCGGCTTCGCCTTCTCCACCGCCTTCAAGGTGCGCTACGCGGAAATCGACGGCCAGCGCGTCGTCTTCAACTCGCGCTACCTCGAATATGCCGATGTCGCGGTCACCGAATACTGGGACTGGACCGGGATCGCCGACGCGCTGGGGGACACATGGCGCGAAATGGAATTCCACGTCCGCCGCGCCAACGTCGATTATCTGAAGCCGCTGATGTACGGCGATACGGTCGATGCCTCGGTGCGGATCGATCGCATCGGCACGTCCAGCATCACCAAGCGCTTCGAACTCGCCAACCAGCATGGTGAGCTCTGCAACGTGATCGAGCTCGTCAGCGTCAACGTCCATCTGCCCACCGGCCGCCCGGTGCCGATCGAGGGCGAGGTGCGCCAGTTCCTCGACGCGCTGATGGTGGCGCAGCCCGATCGCGTGGCGTAAGCTCGCCCCATGCTCGAAATGCGCCCCGATTGCGAACGCTGCGGCACTGATCTTCCGCCCGATGAGGGCGGTGCCTTCATCTGCTCGTTCGAATGCACCTTCTGCGCGGAATGCGCCGACGATCTCGACGAACGCTGCCCGAACTGCGGCGGCGAACTGGTCGATCGCCCAGCCCGCGTCGGCGCCGCGCTGAAGAAGCACCCCGCCTCCACCCAGCGCCACTTCAAGGGCTGAGCGTCGCCGTTCGCCCCGAACATGGTCTAAGGAGGGATCGGGGCCACCTTCGGACCGAAGGCTTGCGCCCGCCCCCCTGTCCTACGTCCCCCGATCGTGATCTAATCGCCCAGATGGCCACCGCCCTTCTTCCTGCCGCCCGGCTGCGCGCATCGCATCCGCAGACATCCGCGAATGTTGAGGGCGTTGGAAAAAAACGCGCCATCGCCTCAACTTCCTCAACATTCGTTTTTTGCAATCGTCGATGACGGCGCGGATTCTCATCGTCGCGGGCTCCGATTCCGGCGGCGGCGCCGGCATCCAGGCGGACATCCGCACCGTCACCATGCTGGGCAGCCATGCGATGACGGCGATCACCGCGATCACCGCGCAGAACACGCTTGGCGTTCAGGGCGTCCACCCGATCCCGGCCGCGATGGTCGCACAGCAGATGCGCGCCTGTATCGATGACATTGGCGTCGATGCGGTGAAGATCGGCATGATCGGCTCGGCGGAAACCGCCCATGCCGTGGCCGATGTGCTCGAGCAGCTGGCCGGCGTGCCGATCGTCTTCGATCCGGTGATGATCGCCACCTCGGGCTCGGTGCTGGCCGACGAAGCCACGATCGCCGCGTTCGACCGCCTGATGCGGCTTGCGACGGTGATTACGCCGAACGCACCCGAACTGGCGGCGCTCACTGGCCTGGCGGTCTCGTCGGAAGGTGATGCGCTGGTCGCGGGTCGGGAACTTGCCGCGACGAGCGGCGCGGCGGTGCTGGCGAAAGGTGGCCACCTCGCGCCGGATGTTACCGGTCAGGTGCTGCTGCCGGCCGGCGAACCGCAGGATCTGGTGGCTGACAATCTGATCCTGCCGGATGGTTTCGACATGGTCTGGACGGGCAGGCGCATCGAAACACGCCACACCCATGGCACCGGCTGCACGCTGGCAAGCGCCATCGCCGAGGGGCTCGCCCGCGGTCTCCCGCTGCCGCACGCGATCGCCCGCGCCCGCACCTTCGTCCGGATCGCGCTTCATGAAGCGCCGGGCGTCGGCACCGGCCACGGCCCGATGGGCCACCACAAGGTCCGCCTCGATTGTGATCTCGGCGGCGCCACGCCCAACCAGGTGACGCTCCCCGCGACCGACCACGCCGCCAGCCTCGCCTTCTACGCGGCGCTCGGGCTCACCCCGATCGTCGACAGCGCCGGGCGCTACGCCCGCTTCGAGAGCGCCGGCGGCACCACGCTCTCGATCGAGGCGACGGGGGAGATCGACGGCAAGCCGCTCGTCTTCCTCGAGGTCGCCGATCTCGACGCCGCCGTCGCTGCGGCGCGCAACGCCGGCATCACGGTTGCGGATCCGGTCGACCAGTCATGGGGCTGGCGCGAGGCGCGCCTCACCGATCCCGCCGGCAACGCGCTTTGTCTCTACACCGCTGGCGAGAACCGCCGCTTCCCGCCATGGCGGCTGGCATCATGCCCGGATTGAAGCACGAACGCCTGTATCTCGCCCCCGTCGTCGGCGTCGACGAGGCCGGCCGCGGTCCGCTCGCCGGCCCGGTCGTCGCCGCGGCGGTAATTCTCCCCGACAAGGGCGTGCCGCGCGGGATCGACGATTCGAAGAAGCTCCCCGCCACCGAACGCGCGCGGCTGTGCGGCCGGCTGAAGGATTGCGCCGTGGTCGGCATCGGGATCGTCGAGGCGGACGAGATCGATTCGCTCAACATCTACTGGGCGACGATGAAGGCGATGACGCTCGCGGTGGATCAGGTCGCCGCCACGCTCGGCTGCGCGCCGGGCCATGTGCTGGTCGACGGCAATCGCCTGCCGCGCTGGGGCTATGCCGCGACGCCGATCGTCGGCGGGGATGCGCTCAGCCGCTCGATCGCCGCCGCCTCGATCGTCGCCAAGCACACCCGCGACACGATCATGCTCGCCCATCACGAATCATATCCGCATTACGATTGGGCCTCGAACAAGGGCTATGGATGCCCCGCCCATCGCCGCGCTTTGGCCGAACACGGGCCCTCGCCGCTGCATCGGCGCAGTTTCGCACCGGTCGCGCAAACTGTTCTGCCACTGTGAGTCTTTCGCGCCACACCCCATAGTTTGAGTCAACCGACGGCGCCGGACTCTACATCTGGGGCGGTCCACCAAATGTTCCGCGTCGTTAACGCGATGGCAGCAAATCGCGTTAACCAATGCTCGCTTGACGCCGAGTCCACGCCGCGGCGACCATCGCGTGCGAAAAGGGGGAATCAATGGGGGTCATGGTTAAAACGCGGGTACGCAGTGCAAAGGCCGAGCCGGCAGCGGCTCCGGTCGCGCCGCTGCCGCTGGACGAGATCCTCATGGGGGATTGCATCGCGCACATGCGCGCGCTGCCGGCGAAGTCGGTCGACATGATCTTCGCCGATCCGCCCTACAATCTGCAGCTGGGAGGCGAGCTGTTCCGCCCCGACGGCAGCCACGTCGATGCCGTGACGGACGAATGGGACAAGTTCGATACCTTCGCCGCCTATGATGCGTTCACCCGCGCCTGGCTGGCCGAGGCGCACCGCATCCTCAAGGACGACGGCACGATCTGGGTGATCGGCAGCTATCACAACATCTTCCGCGTCGGCGTGGCGGTGCAGGATCTGGGCTATTGGATCCTCAACGACATCGTCTGGCGCAAGAACAACCCGATGCCCAATTTCCGCGGCACGCGGTTCACCAACGCGCACGAAACGCTCATCTGGGCGTCGAAGGGCGAGAAGGCGAAATACACCTTCAACTACCGCTCGATGAAGACGCTGAACGACGAAATCCAGATGCGCTCGGACTGGGAATTCCCGATCTGCGGCGGTCAGGAACGGCTGAAGGACGCCGCCGGCCACAAGGTGCACCCGACGCAGAAGCCCGAAGCGCTGCTGTACCGCATCCTCCTCGCCTGCACGAAGCCGGGCGACGTGGTGCTCGATCCGTTCTTCGGCACCGGCACCACCGGCGCGGTGGCCAAGCGCCTCGGCCGCCACTGGATCGGGATCGAGCGCGAGACGGATTACATCGACGCCGCTCGCCAGCGGATCACGGCCGCGCTGCCGCTCGACGAATCGGCGCTCACCACGATGCAGAGCCCGCGCCAGCAGCCCAAGGTCGCGTTCGGCGTGCTGGTGGAGAATGATTATCTCCCCGCCGGCAGCGTGGTGACCGATGCGAAGCGCCGCTTCCGCGCCACCGTCCGCGCCGACGGCAGCCTCGCCAGCGATTGCGGCGCGGCAGGCTCGATCCACAAGCTCGGCGCGACGCTGCAGGGCGCGCCGGCGTGCAACGGCTGGACGTTCTGGCATTACGAGGCGGACGGCGCGCTGAAGCCGATCGACGCGCTCCGCCAGACATACTTGCTGGCGACGCAGATCTAATTGCGTGCGGCGCGGGCCGCGCTGCGCCAAGGGGCCGATATGCACCTGCGCCCGATCCAGTTCGTCGACGCCCCCTTCGCCTATCCCGACGGGGCCGTCGCGCGCCTCGCCGGCGGCATGCAGTGGTTCGCCGCCTATGAGGTGATCGAGCACGGCGCCAGGCGCGTCGTGCCGGTCGCCGAGGTAGCCGCGCTCGGCGAGCGCGCCGCGCTGCTCCACGCCCGCATCACCGCCCCGCGCCCCGCCCTCGCGCTCGGCGAGCGTACCTTGCGCTTCGACCAGCCGCTCGTCGCCGGCATCCTCAACATGACGCCGGACAGCTTCTCCGACGGCGGCGCCACGCGCGACGATCCCGCCGCCGCCGCCACCGCCGGCATGATCATGGCCGAAAACGGCGCCGCGATGATCGACGTCGGCGGCGAATCGACCCGCCCCGGGGCTGCGCTCGTGTGGGAAGAGGATGAGGCGAAGCGCGTCACCCCTGTCATCGAGCGGCTGATCGCCGCCGGCGCGCTCGTCTCGATCGACACGCGCAAGGCGCTGGTCATGGATCGGGCGCTCGCCGCCGGCGCGCAGATCGTGAACGACGTGTCCGCATTGCTGTGGGACGAGCGTGCGGTCCAGGTAGTCGTGCGCGCCGGCTGCCCGGTGATCCTGATGCACTCGCCCGATCCCGCCAAGGGTCCGCACGGCGGCACCGGCTATCGCAACGTCGTCACCGAGGTGTTCGACTGGCTCGAGGCACGCGTCGAGGCGGTGGTCGCGGCCGGGGTCGATCGGTCGCACATCATCGTCGATCCGGGCATCGGGTTCGGCAAGTCGCTGCAGGACAATCTCGCGCTGATCAACGACCTCGCCATCTTCCACGGCCTCGGCTGCCCGATCATGCTCGGCGCCAGTCGCAAGCGCCTGATCGGCGCGCTGTCGAACGAGGCGCCGGTCGGCGAGCGGCTCGGCGGCTCGGTCGCGCTGGCGCTGAAGGGGGCGGAAGCCGGCGTCCAGCTCTTGCGCGTCCATGACGTCAGGGAAACGGTGCAGGCGCTGCGCGTGTGGCGCGGGCTGCGCGACCGGGCGTTCGTGGGATGACCGCCCTTCGCCCGGTGCGCGGCTGATGTGCGTCGTCGCCCTTGCGCTCGCCGCCGATCCGCGCTGGCCGCTGGTGGTGGTGGGCAACCGCGATGAGTTCCACGCCCGCCCCGCCGCCCCGCTGGCGCGATGGGATGACGCGCCGCACATCCTCGCCGGGCGCGATCTCATGTCCGGCGGCGGCTGGATCGGGGTGTCCGAGGAAGGCCGCTTCGCCGTGCTGACCAACGTCGCCGGCCATCCGCGTGGGCCCAATGCGCCCACCCGCGGCGCATTGGTGGCCGATTACCTGGGCGACGGCAGCCTGCCCGCCGACGACAGCCTCGCCGCATTCGGCGGGTTCAGCCTGATCACCAGCGACCGGCATGGCGCCCAGTTCCGCACCAACCAGCCGGCCCCGCTGCACCGCGCGCTCGAGCCCGGGCTGCACGGCATCTCGAACGGCCCGCTCGATCCGCCCTCGCCGCGCACCCGCACGCTCACCGCCGCGCTCGGCGAATGGCTGGACCACGCCCGCCCCGTGGAGGCGCTGCTCGCTCTCCTCGCGGACGAGGCGCCCGCCGTCCCCGGCGAGCGCCCCGTGTTCATCCGTGACAGCGTCTATGGCACCCGCTGCAGCACGGTCGTGGCCGTGGATGCCGCCGGCGCCGGCATCATCATCGAGCGCCGCTTCGGCCCCTCCGGCGTGCCGGAGGGGGAAACCAGCCTCAGCTTCCGCTGGCCGTAGCCTTCCCTTCCAGGCTGTGGCGGCGGCCATAAAGGAAGTAGATCGACAGGCCGACGAGGTTCCAGATCACGAAGCGAACCATCGTCGACGAGGGCAGGCTGAACAGCAGATAGAGGCAGCCGACGATCGCCAGCGTGCCTACCAGATAAGGCTGCGGACAGCGGAACAGGCGCGGCGCATCCGGCGCCCGCTTGCGCAGCACCATCAGGCACGCGCCAACCGCGATGAACGCCAGCAGCGTGCCGGCGTTGGCCAGCTCGGCGATTTCATCGAGCCGGAACAGGCCGGCGACGATCGCGATCGACGCACCCGTCACCAGCGTGATCAGCGTCGGCGCGCCGGTCCGCGGGCTGACGCTCGCCAGCCGACGCGGCAGCAGGCCGTCACGCGCCATGGTGAAGAACACGCGGCTCTGGCCGTACATCATCACAAGGATCACTGACGGCAGCGCGATGACCGCGGCCAGCGCGATCAGATAAGCCGCCATTGGCTTGTCCAGCGCACGCAGCACCAGCGCCAGCGGCTCGGGCGAATTGGCGAGGCTGAGGAACGGCAGCGCGCCGATCGCCGCCACCGCCACCAGCATGTAGATCAGCGTGCAGACCAGCATCGATCCGACGATGCCGATCGTCAGGTCGCGCCCCGGGTTCTTCGCTTCCTCGGCGGACGTCGCCACCGCGTCAAAGCCATAGAAGGCGAAGAACACGATCGCCGCCGCCGCCATCACGCCGCGCTTCTCGCCGCCGGTTTCCACCGAACCGAAGCCATAGGGCATGAACGGCGAGAGGTTGTCGGCGTTGAACGCCGGCAGCGCGAAGGCGATGAACACCGCCAGCGCGGTCAGCTTGATCACCACCAGCACGATGTTGAGCGTGGCGCTTTCCCGCGTACCGGCGATCAGCAGGCCCATGACGCTCAGTGCCACCAGCACCGCGGGCAGGTTCACGATCCCGCCAGCGTGCGGTCCGCTCAGCAAGGCGGCGGGCAAGACAACGCCGGCAGACTGGATCCACCCGACGAGATAGCCCGACCAGCCGACCGCCACGGTCGCGCAGGCCAGCGAATATTCCAGGATCAGGCTCCAGCCGACGATCCACGCCAGCGCCTCGCCAAGCGCGGCATAGCTGAACGTATAGGCGCTTCCCGCCGCCGGGATCATCGTCGCCAGTTCGGCATAGGCAAGCGCGGCGCAGGCGCAGACGGCGCCGGCGATCACGAAGGCCAGGATCACCGCCGGCCCGGCGCGCTCCGCGCCGACGCCGATCAGCGTGTAGATGCCGGTACCCACGATCGCGCCTACCCCCAGCGCGATCAGGTGCGGCCAGGACAAGGTCTTGGCGAGTGTCTGTCCCGCTTGATGCTGTGTGACAGACTCCAACGACTTACGCGGACCGAACATTCATTTCCCCCTTTGACGGCGGCGGACCGTGCCGTGTGATCGCGGATCAGGCAACACTGCTGTAGCATAAGGCCGCTTCCCGATTGCGGCCGATGCCCGCTGCGTGGCATAACAGTCGTTACGCAAGAACCGGGGAAGATCGCCATGTCCACCGCCGTCCTGCCGATGCCGAGTCGATTCTCGATCATCACCATCGCTGCTCCCGGGGTGGAAGCGCCCGCCTGGAACGCGCGGCTGCGCTGGCCCAGCTTCGGCGACGATCATGTCGCGCTCGATCATGAAGGCCGCCGGTCGATCTGGGCCGCGCAGCTCGATGCGGCGGTGATGCGGGCCGATCGCGCCGTGGTGCTGGTGGCGGAAGGGATCGGCTGTCACGCCGCTTCCTGGTGGGCACGCCTCACCCCGCGCAGCTATGTCTCGCGCGTGGCCGGCGCGCTGATGTTCGATCCCCCGGCGGAAGGCGCGCGCGATCGCGAGGCTTTCGCCTCGCCCGCCGTGGCCCTGCCCTTCCCCTCGCTGGTCCTGGCCGGGGAGCGCGCCACGCTGCCCGAAGGCGCGATCGACAGCTGGGGCAGCCGGCTGATCGACGGCCATCGTCAGCGCGAGGGGGATCTTCGCCCGTGGCGCAGCGCGCAGCGCCTGATCGAACGAGTCACCGCGCGGGTGATCGAGCGCGACGTCCAGCGCGTGCTCGCGCTTAACCCGGCCGCGCGGGACTGACATCGCTGGCGTCCGCTCTCTTCTGCGGGAAATGGACGCACGCGAAACGATCGAGACCGCACCTTCCTGTTGCCCTGCCCAGCGCCCCTCGCTAACCGCCGGAAATGGCGCTGGTCGGCATTATCATGGGCTCGACGTCCGATTGGGAAACCATGCGGCATGCAGCGGAGACGCTGGCCGCCCTCGACGTCGCTTACGAAACCCGCGTCGTATCGGCGCATCGCACCCCGCAACGGCTGTATGATTATGCCACCGGCGCGGCGGATCGCGGCCTGAAGGTGATCATCGCCGGCGCCGGCGGCGCCGCGCATCTGCCGGGCATGGCTGCCTCGATGACGCATCTGCCGGTGCTCGGCGTACCGGTCGAATCCAAGGCGCTGCAGGGCATGGATAGCCTGCTCTCGATCGTTCAGATGCCTGGCGGCATCCCGGTCGGCACGCTCGCCATCGGCAAGCCCGGCGCGATCAACGCCGGCCTCTTCGCCGCGTCGATCCTGGCAACCGGCGATGCTGCGCTGGCGGAGCGGCTCGTCGCCTGGCGCAAGGCGCAAACCGACAGCGTGGCGGAGTCGCCCGAATGACGCCGCTGCCCCCCGGCTCGACGATCGGCATCCTCGGTGGCGGCCAGCTGGGCCGGATGATCGCGACTGCCGCCGCCCAGCTCGGCTATCGCACCCATGTGCTGGCGCCGGACCGGGAAAGCGTTGCGGCGCAGACCGCCTCCTCGCTCACCCGCGCCGATTACCACAACCGCATCGTGCTCGCCGATTTCGCCGCGCAATGCGATGTCGTCACCTACGAGTTCGAGAATATCTCGGCCGGGCCGGTCGAATGGCTCGCTGATCGCGTGCCCGTCCATCCCTCTCCCGCCAGCCTGCGCGTGGCGCAGGATCGCCTCGCCGAAAAGCAGTTCGTTGCCGATGTCGGCGGCACGCCGGCGCGGTGGGCGGCGGTCGAATCGCGCGAGGCGCTCGACGCCGCCATTGCTGAAATCGGCACGCCCGCTGTGCTCAAGACGACGCGCATGGGCTATGACGGCAAGGGCCAGGTGCGGCTGCATTCGCCGGCCGATGCCGATGCCGCCTGGAGCGCGATCAACGGGCCCGCCGTGCTCGAGGCGTTCGTCGACTTCACCCATGAATTCTCGATCGTGCTGGTGCGCGATTGCGATGGGCGGATGGTCAGCTATCCGCCGCCGTGGAACGAGCATGAGGACGCGATCCTCGCCCGCTCCACCGTGCCCGCCCCGCCGCAGATCGCTTCGCTGTGGACCGAGGCTGCCGCGCTCACCGGCCGCATCGCCGATGCGCTCGGCCATGTCGGCGTGTTGACCTGCGAATATTTCGCCACGCCGAACGGCCCGATCTTCAACGAAATGGCGCCGCGGGTGCACAATTCCGGCCATTGGACGATCGAAGGTTCCGTTACCTCGCAGTTCGAGAACCATGTACGCGCCATTTGCGGCCTGCCGCTCGGCGATACGGCGCTTACCGGCACCGGCGTGGTGATGGAGAATCTCATCGGCGAACAGGCCGATCGCTGGGCCGACATCCTCGCCGAGCCGGGCGCGCATCTGCACCTCTACGGCAAGCGCGAGGTCCGCCCCGGCCGCAAGATGGGCCACGTCACCCGCATCCAGCGCGGCTAATCCCTGCCCGTAGGCGGTCCCCCGGGCCCAGACCCGGGGTCCCGCTTCTTCTGCGTGACGAGCGCGAACGCTCAGTCGATCATCGGCGCCATCCCCGGCTCGGCCTTCGCCATCGCGCGCTGATATGCCGGCCGCTCGGCAATCCGCTGGAGATACGCCCGCACATTGGGGAGTCCCGTCGGCGCCGCACCGCCAAAGGCGCGGGACGTCGTCAGCGTATAGACCATCATGATGTCCGCCAGGGTCAGGTTGCGGCCACCGAAGAACGGCACCTGCCCCAGCCGCCACTCCATCAGCTCGCGGCTGCGCTCGGCGCGCTGCCCGACGAAGCCCACCTTCGCCGGATCGCCGCCGCCAAGCGCGATCGCGGCCCCCATCATCTTGGTCGTCATGTAGGTCGCGTTCGACCAGTGAAACCAGAACAGGTGATCGGGATAGTCGGGATCATCCGGAGCCGGCGCGAGCCGCCCGTCGCCATAGCGCGTGTTGATGAACTCGCAGATCGCGGCGCTCTCGCCCAGCACCACGCCGTCCGCCTCTATAATCGGCGCGATGCCCATCGGGTGAAGCGCCTTGTAATCGTCCGGCGCCAGCCGGTTGTCGGCACGCCGATCGTATCGCTTCAGCTCGTAATCGAGGCCCAGTTCCTCGCACAGCCAGACGATTCGTTCCGATTGGGACAGGCCAAGGTGGTGAACGACGAGCATGGCCTTCCCTCCCGCGTGCGGCACGGATGGCCGCTGCCCGGCCAGTCATCGCCGAGCAAGCGGCGCTCCGCAAGCACCGCCGGCCGGTTAGTCGCGCCGCGACCCTGCGTTAGGCTGCTCGCCGACCTTCTCGTCGCCCAATTGGCCCGTGCCGTGGTAACCCTGCACGGATTGGCCGCCGGTGAAGTCGCCGGGCTTCTTGCCGGTATGCGGGTTGGGATAGGCGCCGCCCTGCGATTCGCCCTGCTTGTTCGGCGGCTCGGCATCGCTGGCGCTGGTCTTCCCGGCGCCCGCTGCGCCATCGGCCTGCATCGGCTCTTTCTCAGACATGTCGCGCTCCCGTGATTGTTGCACCCATCACCAACCATCGGCGCGCATGTTCGTGCCGTCGGTGCGCATCACCTGCCAATCGTCACCGGTATTCACCCATTTCCGACCGCGATTGACCGTCTTTCGCCGGCTCCTGCGGCCCGCCGTGCACGCGATCGAGGTAAAACCCGGCCAGCGTGTAATGCGCCTTCACCGCCTCCGGGCAGGACGCTTTCTGCGCCATCTCCAGCTCCTGCTCGGCCCGATCGTAATAATAATGCTGGTCGCTCATCACGGCACCGCTCCCGTCAACCGACTCATAAGGCTGACAAAGTTCACAGCAGAAATTCCGCCGCCGCTCACTCAACTGGGTTATGAAGCGCCAAGACACCGCGCATGCGCCGCAGTCATTTTGTCGCCGCTTCGTCGCGCCCCGCTCGCTCGACTCTGCGCGAAAGGTGCAAAAAGGCGGCTCATCACAGGAATTGAGGCCATGCGTGAAAGAGACAATGCCGAACGGCTGATGTGGCTGAACCTCGGGCTGCTCTTCGCAGTGTCGCTGGTCACACTTACCGGCGCCGTAGTGCTTTGAAGCCGGTGCCTGACTGCGACGGCATCCTTTGCGTTGCACTAACTTATTCTTTTTCCAAACGAATGCCGCATTCGCGCCACTAACGTGACCCAGCTTTTTCCATATTGAGCCGATCACGACGTGCAGCCAAACCTGTCTCGAGCAACGAACAAGCCGCGACCCGGGCCTGTAGCTGTACGGGCTACTGCTCGGCGGCCTTCCCCACTAACGCCCGCCGAGCGTTTTCCGGTCACCTGATCGCTCATGAGCGCTCCTTCCCTTGAAGGCCGGAGGGTGGAGATCTGGCGCGCCGGTGTCGCAGCACGCAGCAGCGAGGCCTACGCCAAGCCTTAGCCTCAGAGGTATGGCAGAGGTACAACTGCGTTCTTGATCCGCTTGTCCTGATCGCACTTTCCTCGTGTGGTTGGCGACGGTCGTCTGGCAGATGTTGCGCGGCGGTGATCCCTGCGGTTTCATCCTTGGCCCCTCGCTTTGAGGCACAAGTCTAGCGCGTCAGCCTGATGCGTCGCCGTCTACTCGCCGAGGTGTTGAACCTCGGCGATTTTCCAGCGCTTGCTGGAACCACGGAACCGCCTAACGTCCTGCGCTCCGCGAGCATCGGCCAAACGCTTCCTCCATAACGGACGTGATCCGGCGGCGGCTACGCCAAGATCATCGTAAAGCCACGTCCATCGGCATGATCGTCAGGGCCTGAGCCTGCAGTTCCATGCCTCGAATTCTTGAACGACGCGGGCAGGTGGATGCTACGAATGTTGGATACCGGTGGCGCAAGCACCGTCTGGGTGAGGCTGCCCTGCCCCGGCCCCCGCCGCGCCGCCGCATGAAGCGGCCATTGTGCTGATGATCGTCACTGTCCATCGCAAGCTCGCGCCGTTGGCACCGGCGTTCGGGCTCGGCGTGGGCATGCTTGCGCGGGTATCCGGGCAGGGCGTGGCGTTGATCGTCACTCTGGCGGCGGCGAGCTACCTCTCGCCCGAACAATTCGGCGTCTACGCGCTCGCCGCGGCGATGGTCACCATCATCCGCACGATGCTGTACGGCCCGACCTACCAATATGTGATGCAGACGCCGGAACTGCATCGCTACTCGAGCGAAACCCTCGTGCTGAAGGTGCTGACGGCGGCGGCCTGCTCCCTGGTGCCGATTGCGATCTTGTCTATCTGGCCGGAGCTGTTCGGCAGCCGTGACGTCCTCTGGTTGTTCCTGCTGATGGCGCCGTCGAACGTGTTGGGTGCGTTCGCCGCCTGGTCGGAAGCGCAACTGCTGCGCCGCGGGACGAGTATGGGATATTACACCTCCCTCGCGCTGGTCGAGATGTTCGGCGGCGCGGTAGCAGTCGCGATGTTCGCCGCCAGCTATGGTGTCATCGCGCTCGTCCCTATGGTCTATCTTCGCGCGGTCTTGCTGTTCGTCGCATTCAGCGCGCTCGCTCGTCCTGCCTTGTCCACCGGCTTCAGCGCGCCTCGCCTTGCGGAAGTGACGCGCTGGACGATGCCGCAATATGCGTCGTCCCTTACCGGGCTCTTCTCCAATTATGGCGCGGACTTCATCATCGGCGCCCTGCTCAGCCCAGCCGCCACCGGCATGTACCGCGCGGCCAGCCGCATCACCGCGGCCGTCTCTGATCTCTGCGCCCAGCCAATACGGCTCGTGGCGATCTCAAGTTTCGCGCGGCGGATCGCCGCGGGTCGGCCTGCGTCTGACGTTTGGCCAAAGATCGCTGCACTTTGCCTGTTCGTCGCGGTGCCGGCGCTGGGTGGTCTCGCTGCAGTTTGCGATTTGCTCCTGCCTACGTTGCTCGGGCCATCATGGGCCGGCCTCGCGACGATCGTTGCGATTCTCAGTCTGGGCCGGGTCGTGACCACGCTGTCCGGCGTGGCCACGCCATTCCTTGCGGCGGTCGGCCTGCATCGTCGGCTGCTGCCCGTCCAGCTCTCGGCTTCCGCCTGCCTTCTCGGTGGCTTGCTGGCGAGCGCAGATCACGGGATCGTCGCCGTGGCGGTCGTGGCAAGCGGTACCACGATGATCGCAGCGATCATCTACATTCTGATGGCCTATCGCGCTGCGCAAGGCGCTCGCTACCCTGCCGTCCGGCTTCTTCTGCTCTCCGCCGTGCCTGGCGTCGTTTCCACCGCGACTGCAGTGATTGTCTCGCGCTCCTCGATCGTCAGCGATGCGGCAACCTTGGGCGCCTTGTCGATCGCATCAGCTGTGATCGCCTGGTCTGTTTCGGTTGCGCTTTTGAAGGGGCGCCTCTCCCCGATCATGCACGTTCTGCGGGACGAGCGCGCCACGCCTCCACCGTCTGTCGGCCGTGCAGAGCCGCCCAGCGCCGACAATGCCGATTTCCACCGCGTGAGGCCCACCGCATGACGCTGTTCATCAACGGGAATAACTTGAACAACCCGTTCTGGGGTGTCTCGCGGGTGGCCTTCGAACTGGTTCGCTCGCTTGACCGAATCTTCGCCGAACCGGGCAAGATGAACCCGTTTGATGACGTTGTGTTGCTTGGCCGCACGCCCACCTCTCCGATCCCGTCTCTCAAGGCGATCCGCTACGAGCGTATCCGCGCGCCCAGTCTATATCTGTGGGAGAATGTTGCTCTGGCGCTGCGCACAAAAGGGCACCCGATCGTCGGCTTTCAGAATCGCAATCCGCTGTTCAAGCGCAATTGCGCCACGATGATCCACGGGCTGCAGGTCCTCACCCAGCCCTCCTCCTATTCCCTGCGTGCGCGGTGGGAAGGCCGGTTACTGCTGCCGATCATCGGGCGTCTGCACCGCACGATCCTCACC
Organism: Sphingomonas sp. 179-A 2A2 NHS; assembly: GCF_045371305.1. Lineage (NCBI taxonomy): Bacteria > Pseudomonadati > Pseudomonadota > Alphaproteobacteria > Sphingomonadales > Sphingomonadaceae > Sphingomonas > Sphingomonas sp. 179-A 2A2 NHS. The sequence goes on from NZ_JBIQDE010000006.1 coordinate 80,317, forward strand.
GTTTCGCGTTTTTCGGCGGACGAGATCGCCGCCCTCGGCGTTGCGAAGCGCGACAAGATCGATGTCGTCTACAATGGCATCGATCATTGCGAGGTTCGTTCAGGCGGTACAGCCAAGGCCGCCATCGATCCGCCGCTGCCGCCACGTGGCTACGTTCTTGCCCAAGCCAGCGTGAAACCGCACAAGAACATCGGCATTCTGCTTCAGGCCTTCGCTGATCCAGCTCTCGCTGATCTGACGCTCGTTTTGTTCGGCGGGGATGATCGCGCAGCCTTTGCGGCGGCAGGCCACTCCATTCCCTCGAACGTCGTGTTTGCCGGGCTAATCGGAGACAGCGCCCTTGCAGACCTTCTCCGCAACGCACTCTGCCTCGCCTTCCCATCTCTGACGGAAGGATTCGGGCTGCCGCCCCTGGAGGCTATGATGGCTGGAACTCCGGCGGTCGTCAGTGACCGCGGCGCCATCCCGGAGATATGCGGCGGAGGTGCCGCGATGATGTGCGACCCGACCGATGCTACCGCTTGGCGGGACGCGATTGCCGAACTTGCCCGCAACGAAGAACTTCGCGCACGCCATGTTGCGCTTGGCAAGGCGCGCGCCGAGACGTTCACTTGGGAGCGGGCCGGCCGCAGCCTGTACGACATCCTTGTCGCTCGTCATGGAGTTTGAGCGGCACAATTCCCCGCTACGGCATTGACCGGGCGCCGCGGCACACCTTCGCCGGCAGCGCTAGGTACTTTCCCCGAAGCACAGCCCCTGCCGCCGTGATAAATCCAGATCGTGGATCGGTCCGCTAAACGGGCTTCTTTAACGTGCGAGGGGTAAAGGTCGATGTTCGACTCGCTTGATGCCGTCATGCTCGCGCGGATCCAGTTTGCCTTCACTGTCAGCTTTCACTTTATCTTCCCTGCCTTCTCCATCGGCCTCGCGAGTTACTTGGCGGTGCTGGAAGGATTGTGGTTGCGGACCAGGCGGGAGGTGTACCTCGATCTGTTCCGCTTCTGGGTGAAGATCTTCGCCATCGCCTTTGCGATGGGTGTCGTCTCCGGCATCGTGATGTCCTATCAGTTCGGCACCAATTGGGCGGTCTTCTCGGACAAGGCCGGCCCCGTCATCGGGCCGCTGATGGCCTATGAGGTGCTTACCGCCTTCTTTCTCGAGGCAGGGTTCCTCGGCGTCATGCTGTTCGGGATGCAGAAGGTCGGCCGCACGCTGCATTTCTTCGCCACGCTGATGGTGGCGCTGGGTACGCTGATCTCCGCGATCTGGATCCTCAGCGTGAACAGCTGGATGCAGACCCCGGTGGGCTACGAGATGAATGCGGTCGGGCAGTTCGTGCCCGGGCCCGACTGGTTCACGATCATCTTCAATCCCAGCTTCCCCTATCGCCTGTTTCACACCACGCTCGCCGCCTATCTCACCACCGCCTTCGTGGTCGGCGGCGTCGGCGCGTGGCAATTGCTCAAGCAACGCGGCGGCCGGCTGATCGCGCTGCATGTGCGCACCGATCCCTCGGAATTGATCGCCGTGTCGCCGCGGTCGGAAGCGGCCGCGCGCAAGATGCTGTCGATGGCGATGTGGATGGCGACGATCGTCGCGCCGATCCAGATCATCGCCGGCGACATGCACGGCCTCAACACACTCCAACACCAGCCCGCCAAGGTGATGGCGATGGAAGGCCACTTCAAAAGCTACCCTGATGGCGCGCCCCTGATCCTCTTCGGCATTCCCAACTCGGCCGAGCAGCGGGTCGACTATGCTGTCGAGATACCCAGGGGCTCGTCGCTGATCCTGAAGCATGATCCCGATGCACCGCTTGCGGGGCTCGATACGGTGCCGCTCGATCGGCAGCCGCCCGTCGGCGTCGTCTTCTGGGCATTCCGCATCATGGTGACGATCGGCGTCGGGATGCTCGGGCTCGGCCTGTGGAGCCTATACGCGCGGTGGCGCCGCCGCCTGTACGACTGGCCATTGCTTCACCGGGCGGCAGTGATCATGGGGCCGTCCGGCTTCGTCGCGGTCATCGCCGGCTGGGTGACGACCGAGGTGGGGCGGCAGCCCTATACCATCTACGGCCTGCTCACGACGGCCCAAAGCGTGTCCCCGCTCGCGGCGCCCGCGGTGGCGTCATCGCTGATCGCCTTCATCATCGTCTATTTCGCGGTGTTCGGTTTCGGCACCTGGTACATCCTGCGCCTGATGAACAAGGGCGTCGAGGTTCACGAGCCCCGGCCCACCGAGGCATCCGGCCCGATCCGCACGGCGGGGATCACCCCGGGTCCGACCCAGCTGGCGGGGGCCTGAGCGATGGGCGTCAACGTCGACCTGACGATCGTCTGGGCGTTCATCATCGCCTTCGCCGTCTTCGCCTATGTGGTGATGGACGGGTTCGATCTGGGCATCGGCATCCTGTTCCCGACCTTCTCCGTGGGCGAGGAACGCGATCAGGCGATGAACGCGATCGCTCCGGTGTGGGACGGCAACGAAACGTGGCTGGTGCTTGGCGGCGGCGGCCTCTTCGCGGCCTTCCCGCTTGCCTATGGCGTGGTGATGACGGCGCTTTACCCGCCGATCATCGCGATGTTGCTGGGGCTCGTCTTCCGCGGCGTCGCGTTCGAGGCACGCTGGCGCGATCCGGCGCATCGCGCGGGGTGGGATTTCGCCTTCACCGCCGGATCGTTCGTGGCGGCCTTCTCGCAGGGCGTGATCCTCGGCGCATTGCTGCAGGGGGTGACGGTGTCGAACCGCGCCTATGCCGGCGAGTGGCTCGACTGGCTCAGCCCGTTCAGTCTCGTCACCGGCATCAGCGTCGTCTGCGGCTATGCGTTGCTCGGCGCCACATGGCTGATCTGGAAGACGGATGGGCGCACCCAGGCGCATGCCTGCCGCCTCGCCGGGCTCGCCTTCGGCGCGACGCTGGTCGCGATCGTCCTCGTCAGCCTGTCGACGCTGGGGCTCGATGCGGATTACCGCGAGAAGTGGCTCGGCACGCCGGCCATTTACGTGACATCGCAGGTGCCGCTGCTGAGCGCGATTGTCGCCTTTGCCTTTCACCGCTCGCTGAAGAAGCGGCGAGAGGTGCGGCCCTTCTTCCTGGCGCTCGCGCTTTTCCTGATGAGCTATATCGGGCTCGGGATCAGCATGTATCCCTATGTGGTGCCGGAAGCGCTCACCATCTGGGACGCCGCGGCGCCGGAGCGCAGCCAGGTCTTCATGCTGATCGGGGCAGGCGTACTGGTGCCGATCATCCTCGCCTACACCGCCTGGGCCTATTGGGTATTCCGCGGCAAGGTGGGGACGGAAGGATATCATTGATGCAGGAGGCGCCGCTCTGGCGGCGGCTCGGCTGGATGGCCCTGATCTGGGCCGCCAGCGTCGCCGCCGTCGGCGCGGTCGCCATGGTGATCCGCCTGTGGCTGAAGCCCTGAAGCTCAAGCCCTTGGCGCATCAGCCCACGCGCCGATCACCCGTCATTCGGTGCCCTGCAGCTCCCGTCGGAACGCATCCACCGACCAGTCGCGGCCGAGGAAATCGCGCGCCAGGACGTTCATCGATGCACTGCCGCCCGGCGCCAGCACACGCTCCCGGTAACGCAGCGCCGTCGCCCGGTCGCGGAGCCCGTTGCGACGGAACTCGCCGAACAGGTCGCTCGCCAGCGCCTTTGACCAGACATAGGTGTAATAGGACGCGCCATAGCCGATGACGTGGCCGAACGACGCATATTCATGCGTCCCCGGCGGGTTGGGCACAGGCCCATAGCGGTCGTAGGCCGTCGTGAAGACCCGCGACAGGTCGCCCCCCTGCTGCCCACCCGAATAGAGCTCCAGCGCCGCATTTGAATAGCCGAGCTGGCGGGTCCAGGTGGCGCCCTCTCCGAAGCGCCGGCCGGCGTTCATGTTCGCGACCAGCGTCGCCGGGATCGGCTCGCCCTTGTCATTGGTGGCGAAGCGGCGAAGCGTCTCGTAATCCCGCACCCATTCCTCGAGCAGGGCGGACGGCGCCTCGACCACGTCGCCTTCAAGCTCGACTGCGTTTTGCGCGGCGAAACGCTGCGCACCGGAAAAGATCCAGTGAATGAGATGACCGAACTCGTGGAGGAAAGTGACGACCTCCTGATGTTCCATCTGTCCCTTGGTGAACGGGGTCATCAGCACCGCGACGGGCAGCTGCCGATCAGCGACGCCGAAGCGGGCAAAGCCCAGCGCCGCGTGAGTGTACTTGCCCGGCCGCGGATGCATGTCGAGGAAGAAGCGGCCGATCACCTTGCCGTCCTGCACCATCTCGAACGCCTCGACGTCGGCATGCCACGTCGCCGTCTTCCAAGGGCGGATGTCGACGCCGAACAGGTCGCTGGTCAGCGCGAAGATGCCGGCCTGCACCTTGTCAAAAGCAAAGTAGGGGCGGATCTCCGCTGGATCGACGGCGTAATCCTCCTGCTTCACCAGCTGGCGCGCGTAGTTGACGCTCGACGCATCGAGCTGCTTGAGGCCGGGGTCGTCACGTTGCAGCCGCGCAAGCATTCGCGCGATCTCGGCCTCGGCGACCGGGCGCGCGACCGCGTCGATGTCCGCCATGAAGCGCTCTACCCGCGCCGGACTCCCCGCCATGCGCGACGACAGGTCAAGTGCGGCAAAGCTTGGATAGCCAAGCAGCGTTGCCAGTTTCGCGCGATTTTCGACCACCCGGCCCAGAACAGCCGCGTTGGCGGGATAAGCGCGGGTCTGGAAGGCCGTCATCACTCGCTTACGCAGTTCGGCGCTGCGCGCGTTGCTCAGCAGCGGGAACACCTCGGGATAGGTCATCCCGATCCGCACCATCCCATCCGCGCCGACGGGGTGCGCCGCAAGCCAAGCCGCGGGAAGGCCGTCGAGTTCCTCCGGCCGGGCGGTCACGGTGCGATTATCCTCCGCGATATTCTTCTCGAAAGTCGCGGAGTCGGCGATGATCCGGTTCTGGAGTTTCGTTACCTCGGCGCGCGTCGCCTCGTCCTTGTCCACCCCGGCGCGGCGATAATTGGCGAGCTGGCGCGCCAGCATCGGCTGCAGTTCTGCGGGCACGCCCCGCTTCTCCACTTGCTGCAGCCGCTCGTAGATCGGGCGAGACATGCTGATGTCCACCATGGCCGCGCCGGATCGCTGGACACAGTCCTGTCCCGCTTGCCGGATGGCGGCATCCGGATGGACGTTCATCAGGATCATCGCATCGGTATTGCCCGCGGTCATGCCGACCAGGTACAGGTCGTCATAGGCGCGCAGTAGCGCGATTGGCTCGCTGTCCAGCGGCATGCCCTCGAGCCGCGCACGCAATGCCGCCATCGCGCTGAGCCGGCGGTCGCACTGCGCCTTAACCTCGGCCGGGCTTGCCGGCGCCAGGAGCAGCGGGCCAATCGCCGCGTCGGCGCTGACGGCGCTTGCGGACGCTACGCTGGCAGCTGGTGCCTGCGCCAGGATCGGCGCGGCGCTGCCGGCGAGCAGCAACGCAAGCGCGCGCAATCGCACGATGGACATGATGGCATTCCCCCCTGATTCTCTTGGACCGGTTGCGCCGTTTGGCCCCCGGCCGAGATGATCCGGGAATGATCGCGGGCGGTTGCTGCCCCCAGCAGCCCCCGGCATCCGCGATCACCCTCCCCCCGGAAGACGCCCCCGTAGCGCCAATCACCGGCCAGTGCGCTGGAAGTTTTTACGTGTAATTTCTTGATGATCGCGCGCGCTCACCGCATGGCGGTCGGCAGAAACTAGATATGTGGTGCAGATGAGCGGCGACGACACGGCTTACGATCAGCAGTTTGGCGTTAAATACAGGCCTGCGGAAGCGATCCTGCGCCATCCGCGCTTTCCGCAGGCTCGCGCTACCTATGTCGACCGCGTCATGACATTGTATGGAGAGGATGCCTTCCTCAACAAGCTGCTGATGGAAGCCGTTCGGATCGTCATCTTCTCGGTCGCGATCTGCCTCGATGCTGCCTATCGCGAAGAAGATCGCGGGACCTGGCCGACCGTCGCCAATCTAAAGAAGGCTTTGGCGATGTTCGGCCTCGCCAGCCCACGCCGGATCGAGCAGGTGACGGCGCGGCTGGTGCAGACCGGATTCCTGGAAAGTCGGGTGTCCCCGATCGATCGACGGGCGCGGTTACTTGTCCCGACCGCCCGAATGATCGATCACGATTGCCAATGGCTGATGGCGCATTATGCGCCGCTCGCCGAGATGTTCGGGCCCGACGATTTCGCATTGCCACTGTCGGGTGACTTGCGCTTCCAGCAGGTACAGCGCCGGGTGGCGACCGATTTCTTCCCGCAGTCCGCCGCGGTGCTCCTGCGCAACCCGGACATGATGCTGTTCCTGGCCCGTGATGCAGGCGTCTTCGTGCTGGTCTCGCTCGTGCAGGACAGTCTCGAGCGCGGGACGACGGAGGTGCCGCTGTCACTCTCCACGCTGGGCACGCGCTTCGGCGTCTCGCGAACCCACGTGCGCCAGCTCCTCGGCACGGCCAGCGAACAAGGCCTCGTCACGGTCGATCCGTCCCGCCGCACGATCGGCCTAAGCCCCCGCCTGCTGGCGAGCCTCGACCGCTTTATCGCCGACAGCATGTCAAACCATGACCTGACCGGCGCGGCGGCACGAAAGGAGCTCGCGCTGGCGTGATGCCCGCGCCGGTCGCACGTGGCGCGTCTCAGCGGCGCTGGCCACCCTTCGTCAGGCGCTCGTGCTCGGCCAGCGCCGCTTCATAGGCCGCGCGTTGCTGGGCGAAGATCTCCTGGTCCCGGCGCGCCTTTGCCAGCGCTTCCTGATGCGCGGCCTGCGCCTGTTCGTACGCCCGCTGATCGGCGGCCTGCTTCTCGCGCATCGCCGCGATCTCGAGCGATTGCTGCGCGGCCGTCGCAAGCTGCGCCGCATTCGCCTGGCTCAGCGCCTCCGCCTCAGGGTCGGTGGCACCCGGCCACAGCGCGTCGGGAATTGCATCTGGGCAGGGGTTGCGCGCCGGATCGGTCGAGATCAGCGCCAGCCGTTCCGCCGCCTCCCGGCCGTAAGCGTCTGCCTCCTCCTTCGCCGCCATGCTCCTCTTGAGCGCGGCGGCGCTGCAGAACGCCCAGGTCTGGGTGTCCTTCTTGTCGCTCAGCGTCAGCGCCTGATAGCGCTCCGCCACCTTCAAATGCGGGCTGACGGCCGGGTTCGCCGGAGCGGCAGGCGCGCCCGCGTCCACCGTATCCGCTTCGCCCCCCAGCGCCACGTTCGGATCGATGGTTGCCATCGGCTTCGCTGCGCCGAGGGGCACGATTGGCGCCGCGCCGCCGCGGCGAACAAGCAGTGTCGGTTCATCGCCGCTGCCCTTCTTGATCGCGGAGACCGATGCGCGATCGCGATAGACCAGCTGATAGGTCGAGCCGGTGATCGGGCTTTGATATTCGTACGTGCCAGACCCCGCCTTCACATATACGCGTTCCTGGCCCGCCTCGTCGACGCGCAGATCATCACCCTGCGGCTGGATCACGATCGAATAGCCCGATTCCGGAATGGAATAGGTACCCGCCGGAATGCTCTGCGCGATCGCTGGCGCGGCGGCGATTACCGCCCCACTCACCGCCAAGATTGTCCGCCACATTGTTGCTGACCTCCCATCGATCCCCGTAGCGAGGGTCCGTCTAGGGGGCTTGTGTCGTGATCGCCAGCATCTGCGGCGATCTCGCGCTATCCGTTCTGGCGTCTCGCGCGATCATCCTGCGATCCGCGGGGCGCTGCGGTCGTCTCGCAGCCAGCCAACCCGTCTTCCGCCTCGTCGCCGCGACGAGTGTCGCGATCGATCACCAGCATCGGGCGTGGCAGCGGCTCCACTCCCGCGCCCGGGCCGCCGCGCTTGCCACTCAGCCCGCGCTGAGATTTTGCGCGCCGCAGATCCAGGTCGGCGACGTCCAGCAGCTCGGTCAGGTCCCGGCCGCCGTCGCGTGAAAGCGCTATCCCGATGCTGCCGCCGACGCGCACCGTCTGCCCCGCGACCGTCAGTTCCCGCGTGATCGCGGCGCGGATCCCCTCCTTCAACGCAGCGGCCAGTTCCGGACTGGCATCCGGCACCACCAGCACGAACTCGTCGCCGCCCAGCCGCGCCGCCTGCGCATCCGCCGGTGCTACGCCGCGCAGGCGCTCGGCGACGCCGATCAGCACGTCATCCCCGGCCCGGTGTCCCAGCGTGTCGTTGATGCTCTTGAACCAGTCGAGATCGACGTAGAACACGGCCAGTCCGGCGCCGCTGCGTCCCGGCTGCTCCTCCGCCCAGCGGGCAAGGCCGGCACGGTTGAGGAGCCCCGTCAGCGGATCATGCCGCGCCTGATGATCGTTCGCCATTTCTGCCCGCATCGTGCGCACCAGCTGCTGGTTGAGGTGGAACGCCGCCGAACTCATGCTGATGAGGTAGAAGGGGATCTGGAACATCACGAGCAGCAGGATCGGCTCGCCCGACAGGCCCGCCGCGACGGCGCACGGTCCCAGGCTCAGCCCGATCATCAGGCCAACTAGCCGCGGCGCCCCGAAATTGCGGAAACAGATCCCGCCTACCATCGCTGCGGCCGACAGGCACGCCAGGGAAGCGGCCACCCAGTCGCCGCTCGCCACGCACATGAAGGTGCCATATCCAACGCTCGCCGCCCACAGCACCGCCAGCAGGATGTAGAGATCGGTCGGCCCGCGCCGCCCTTCCGCGACGGCGCGGCGCCCCAGCAGCAGCACCGGCAGGCGAACCGCACCGAGCAGCAGTTCCAGCGCAAGCCACAGATAAGCCTCGAACGTCTGCATCCGGGCTGCGACCACTGCGGACACCGCGATGGTGTTGAGCACCCCGCCGGCAAAGATCGGCAACGTCGAATACAGGCTGTGCAGCAGCGTGCGGCGCATACCATCGGGGATGTCCTTGCCGGGCTCGACCAGCCAACGTGTCAATGACCACCGGGGCAGTTCACCCCCGGCACCCGATCGTGCTTGCATGTTTCCGTCCGCCGCGCTTGCACCCCCCCGGGGCGCAGTTCCTGCAAGGTTGTTAGGCCGGCGAATCTTAACGGCCGGTTTGTATTAAAACACTGCCTAAATTGGCTCTCCCCACAACTCCGGTGAAGCAACCAGGACGTTATTGCTCTTCTTTAGCGGTTTCAGCGGGTTAACGCCGCCCTCACTCGGGAGCAGCGGGCATCACACGTATACGCGCCGCCTGGCGCCTAGTTGGCCCCTTGACGCTGGTGCGGAATGGACGGGTGGGTCGCGTGATCGAACCCACGCGACATGAAACTGCTATTGGCGACCAGCAGAGGGTCGGCGCCTCACGGGTCACCTCCAGATCGCTCAGTGCGGGCACAAGCAGACGATCAGAGCGCCCCATCTGCCAAACCGCGGCCTATATCGCCCTGATGAAGAATGGGCAGGTCGACGCGGTGCTCGACCTGCCCAAGTGCCCCGGAGGAAACGTCAAAAGTTGAAGCGAACACCTGCCCGATAGATACGACCAAGGGTGTCATACAGCGCCGGGTTGACGTCGAGACCGGTGTTGGTCTGCGGCGAGGGTGTCGGATCGTTGTCGAACACGTTGTCGACCTTTCCGTAGATACTGATCCCCTCCGTGATCTTGAAAGCGGCGCCCAGATCCAGGTAGAATTCGCCCTTCATCTTGTTGAAGTTTACCGTGTTGTTGTTCCCGGTCGAAACGGGGCAGTTCGTCTGACAGACGACGTAGCTGTTGTTGAACACGCCGTCAGAGAACCAACGCTCCTGCACCGTCAGCGTCAGGCGGCCGGTGTCATAAGTCTGCGTGGCAAGCCACTTCCAGTGGGGTATCGCGCCGGTGTTGGCGCCGGCATCGTCTCGCCGCGCGACGCCGGCGATTCCCGCATCGACAATGAATTTGCGCACGTGTGTACCCAGCGCCCGGACGGTGAAGGAGCCCGGCAGGCCGAGCGGCTCCTTCCACTGGTAGCTCGCCTCCAGATTGAAGCCGCTCGTTTTCCAGGACGCCAGGTTGAACGGCTGGACGTTGACGAAATTGGTGCCCTGCGGCCCGTCGAGCTGGAAGCCTCCGCAAAACGCCTGGTTCCCCTCGAAGCAGAAGCGGACGATCTGGTCGGGCGTCAGCGTGGATACGACCCCGCTGAGCTTGATCTGGTAATAGTCCACCGACAGGCTGAGCCCGGGCAACCACGAAGGCCGCGCATAGACGATGCCAAGCTCGGTATCGCGCGCGGTTTCCGGACGCAGGTCGGTATTGCCGACGGTGTTCTGGAACACCTGCACGGCGATGTTGCGGAACGGATCGTTGAAGCTTGGCAGCGTGGTCACCGTTGGGGCGGCGAAAAGTTCCGACAGGTTCGGCGCGCGGACGTCGCGTGACGTGACGGCGCGGAGCGTCAGCCCATCGATCGGCGAGTTCCACGTACCGCCGATCTTCCACGCCCACACTGTGCCGGACGTGCTGTAGTCGGTGACCCGGGCGGCGCCGTTCAGGTTCGCGCGCCCCGCCGCGTCGCTGTCCCATAGCGGCAGGTCGACTTCGAGGAAGCCTTCAATGACGTCATATTTGCCGCGGCCGTTCTTGTAGTTGCCGGCTGCCCAGTTGCTGCCCTGCGCAGAATTCAGCAGCGGATCGGCCGGATAGAGGGCGTTGTTAGGGCTGACGGGGCTGACCCCGGCGCCGTAGGCATCACCCCGCACCCGGTAATACTCCCGGCGGTACTCACCACCGAACGCGACGGACACTGGACCGGCCCAAAGGCTGACTGGCTGGCCGGAAAAGTTGAGGCTCACGACATCCTGCTTCAAAGTCGTGCGCTGCAGGGGCCCGGCCTGCGGCATAATGTAGTCCAACGCCGCCTGGCTGGGGGTGAAGTTGCCGAAAATATTGATCGGCTGGCATCCGAGCGCCCGCGCCGCCGGATCTGCGCAGACGATCGCGCCGTTCAGTACCACTGCGTTGGTGGCGGCCACGTAGCGCGGCTGGAGCACGATGCGATCGACGTCGATTGCAACCTTGGTGGTGCCGTGCTGATAATAAGCGTCGTAATTCCAGTCTGATCCACCGAGGCCGAAACGGCCCCTTGCACCAACTACGAAACGATACTGGTCACGGTCCGTCTGGACGAGCTGGTTCGGAAGCTGGCCGTTGCTCGATCCGAAGTTGAAGGAGGTGATGTTGGCCGCGGCGCAGCGATCGCGGATCAGCTGCGGCAGGAACGGGTTCGCGCATTGAACCGTGAGGTTCGGCCGGTTGTACCCCGGGCTCGGCTGATTGCTGGTCCGGACCTGCGCAATGTTGACCGTGCCGTAGATCTCGTTGTTCGGAGCGAAGTCATAGCCGATCCGGGCATAGCCGTTGATGCGTTCGAGCTTGGACTTGAGCGATGCGCTCGATCCCGGCGCACCCGACAGGTCACCGCCCACGCAGAAGGAATTGCCCGGGAAGCAGTTCGACACGCGACCGTTGCCGAGCGGCTGCCCGCCCGATCCGTAGTTGAAGTTCACGGGCGTGCCGTTCGCATCAAAAGCGATGCCTTGCAGCGGGCCGTTGTTGATGAGGCCGTACTTGGCGTACTGGTACGGCTGAGCGAAGTCGGAATAGACGAACTGCGGCCCGGGTCCGGTGGTGATGCCGGTGTTGAGCAGGGTGGACGCGCGGTGCCAGTCGCGACTGCCGGCAAGGTCGATGCCGTAATTGCCCGGGCCGACCCCGCCCTCATGGTCGTATTCGCCGCTGACGATCAGGTGCAGGCGGTCCTCCAGCAGCGACGTGCCATAGGCCGCCTGGACCAGCGCCGTCTCGTCGTCACCGTAGGTGGTGATGCTGCCAAGCACATTTGCCCTGAAGCCCTCGAACCGCGTGTCGGTGATGAAATTGACCACGCCGCCGACCGCGTCCGAGCCGTAGGAGGCGGATGCACCGCCGTTGACGATATCGACGCGTTTCACGAGCAGCTGCGGGAACATGCTGATGTCCGGCACGCCGGTCACATTGGCGCCGACCACGCGCTGGCCATCGAGCAGGGTAAGCGTGCGGATCGGCTGAAGGCCCCGCAACGAGAAGGAGCTGAGGCCCTGCGTGCCGCTGGACGTGCTGAACGTGCCGGTCGAGGCCCCCGTCGAACCCTGCAGCGAGGGGAGCTGCTGGATGGTGTTGAAGATGTTCGGCTGCGCGTTGTTGGCGATCTGCTCCTCGCCGATAACGGTGGTCGGCGTCGGCGCGTTGAAGCCGTCCGCGATAATGCGGCTGCCAGTGACGATGATGTCGGATGTGTCTTGCGGCCGCTCCCGGGAGGCATCGGGCAGCGCGGCGCTCGGCATTTCCTGCGGCGCAGCGGTGAGGAGATTCGGCGTTGTCTGCGCGGCGGTGGGAGCATTCGCCGGCGTCTCTGCCCCGGTGGGGGCGTTTGGCGTTGTCTGAGCCACGGCGGGCATTGCGACGAGCGCGGCGGTCAACGCGACCAGGCTGGAAGCACCGCACAATCGGCGGCGATCAGGCGTGAAGCAGTGCATCCATCCCTCCCCATGTTCATTTGCTGTTCGGTACCTGACCCACACAGGCCGGACCGCTCAGATCAATGTACCGGATCGGTTTGGAGCAAACATCTACGACCATAGTCGCAGGGCCGGCGCGCTGGTTCACAGACGAGCCAAAGACAAGGCGTGATGGACAGGAATGTAGAGCGTGCGCTGACCTTCCCGCGCGGCCGGCCGGTCGCGGTCCTGCATATCACTCGAGGAGGGTGGAGACTTACTGGCGCTGCCGCCTAGGGCATCAGCCGCTTGCGCCCTTGCGACAGGTGCCAGCGCATGGCGAGCGCTGCCCCATCGCCGTCCTGGGCGCGGATCGCGTCGACGATCGCATCATGCTCGTCCATCATCGCCTCGATCACCTGCGGCGGACGCGCGCGCGAGATGTCCACGCCCGCCCGCAGGATGCGCATGACTTCCTCCTGCAGCTGATCGAAGATCGCGACGAACGCGAGATTACCCGTCGCCTCCAGGATCGAGCGGTGGAGCAGCCAGTCCTCGTCATGCGCGGGCGCGCTGGACAGGAGCGCGACCCGCAGTTGCGCCAATCGTTGCTCGATCTGCTCCAGATCCCGCTGCGAGCGGCGATGCGCGGCGAGCCGCGCCCCCTCCGCCTCCACGACGAAGCGCACCTCATAGGTGCCGAGCGTCGCAGCCAGGCCTTCCAGCGGCACGTGCGTGCCGAGGCGCTCCGACGGCCGCCGCTTGACATAGGAACCGGCGCCGCGCCGCGCTTCGGTGATGCCATCAGCGGCCAGCCGTACGAGTGCCTCTCGCACAATGGTGCGCGACATGCCGAACATCTCCGCCAGGCGCGCTTCCGACGGCAGGCGGTCGCCGGGCGTCAGGTTCTCGTTGTTGATGATGCCGACGATCGCCGTGTAGGCGCGGTCCGCCAGTCTACCTTCTTGCACGGACGCTTGCCCTCATCGTTGCCTGTACGCGTCGACACCTCAGACGAGGTAGCTGAGCCCCACCACCATGACGAGTCCGGCGACCGAAATCACCGTCTCCAGCAAGGACCAGGTGCGGAAGGTGTCGGCGGTGCTGGTGCCCATATACCCTTTGACCAGCCAGAAGCCGGGATCATTGACGTGGCTGAAGAACACCGATCCGGCACCGATCGCCAGCACCACCAGTTCGGGCGACGCGCCGGAAGCGGCGACCACCCCGGGCATGATGCCGACTGCAGTGATCGTCGCGACCGTTGCCGATCCAGCCGCAAGACGGATGCCGACCGCGACGAGCCAGCCGAGCAACAGCGGGGAGATGGCGTACATCATTACTATGCGCGCCAGCAGGTCGGACAAGCCAGCACTCACCAGCACCTGCTTCAGCGCGCCGCCAGCGCCGATCGCCAGCAGGATAGCGCCCGCAGCCCCCATCGTCTCATGCCAGATCGAATCCTGGATCTTCGCCTCGCTCAGCCGGCGTCCGAACAGCAGCGGCAAGGCGATCAGATTGGCGATCAGCAGCGCCAGCACCGGATTGGCCGCGGCAGCGAGGAACGCTGAATCGCCAAGGCCTGGCACCAGCTTGCCGAGTTCGCCCGACGCGATCAGCACGATCGGCAGCAGCACGATGAAAAGTGCACGTCCGCGCGACGGCGTGACAAGGTCAATCACGGGGTCGCTCAGCACCGGCTCGATCAGCCTGATGCCCGGCGTCACGATGCGTGCCAGCACCGGGCCGGCAAGCACCGCGATCGGAACCGCGATCATCACGCCGTAGAGCATCGTAAGCCCGAGGTTCGCGCCCAGCGTCTCCACCGCGAGCAACGGGCCGGGATGCGGCGGCACAAGTGCATGGACGACGCCCAGCCCGGCGAGCGCTGGCATGATCAGCCGCAGCTTGGCAGCATCGCGCGTCGCAGGATCGTCGCCGCTTGTCATCTCCTTCGCAGCAGCGACAACGATGGGGAGCAACAGCACCAGCCCCGTCTCGAAGAACAGGGGCAGGCCGATGACGATCGCGATGCCGAGGGTCGCCCAGGGCGCGGCACGTGGACCGGTCAGCCGCAATGCACCGTTCGCGAGCGATGCGGCGGCGCCCGACAGGTGCAACATCGCGCCGAGCGACAAGCCAAGCGACACTACCAGGCCGGTGCCCCCGATGATGTCACCGACGCCCTTCTGTACCGCCTTCGCAGTATCGGCCAGCGGAAGTCCCGCGAGCAGGCCTACGGCAAAGGCTCCGCAGAGGAGGCCGATGAATGGATGAAGCCGCGCGCGAACGATCAGCAGGATCGCAAGCGCAATTCCGGTGAGCGCCGCGGCGACCAGTTGCAGGTCACTGGCGCCGGTCATGCGTGGCTGCCGAAAAGATTGCCCGCCGCAAGTTCCGAGGCTGCCGCCTTCGTGCGCACCATCCTGACCCCTCCCAAGTACGAGCAAGTAGTCCGACAGATTTCGAACGATCTGTGAATAAACCGCTTGCGCCCGTCAGTATTACTCAGACATAGTGCGATCTGTCCAACCGATTCTGGAAAACCAGAACAATGATGGGCCGCTCGCCCAAATGAGGTGGCGGAGCGCCGATGGCTAAAGCCAAGGGAGGGATGCGATGGTGACGTCTGCTCAGGTGACGGTGGATCCGTCTGAAGCAAACATGTCGACGGCGTGCGACAGCCGAACGGCGGTCCGGCTAACGCCGACGCAGATCAAGGTCCTGCGCGGTGTTCATTCGGGACGACTGAACAAGCAGATCGCCTATGATCTCGGTATCGCTGAAGCGACGGTGAAGTCGCACATGACAGCGCTGATGCGAAAGCTGAACGTGCGCAATCGCACGCAGGTGGCGATTGCCGCGCAAACACTGGCGCTGCCTGTCGCCTGACCTTGACCGCGCGTCGCTTTGACGAGCGCGTCGACATCTCCGTCGCGGAGTATCCCATGAAGGCGTTCGTCCTGCTGACCCTTGCGCTGCTGGTGGCGCCCGCTCCTGCCCGTGCGCAGTCGACGTCGGTCTTTCTCTCCGCTCCTGACGATCCACGAGCGGTCACCGTCAAAGGTGTGGGCGACGGACGGGCTGACGATAGCGCCGCTATCCAGCAGGCGATCGACGCGGTCGCCGCCGACCGACAGCGTGGCGGCGGGGGCATCGTGTTCCTGCCGTCGGGGCGCTATCGCATCTCGCGCACGATCTTCTTGCGGTCGGGCGTGCGGATGTTCGGGGTCGGCCCGACCCGCCCGGTCATCATGCTCGGTGACAATACGCCGGGGTTCGCCCGTGGCATCGGTGCCATGCTCAGCTTCACCGGTGAGGACCAGTATAGCGCGGGCAAGCCGCCCGTGGCCCCGCCCACCAGCGTGCCTCCGAACGACTCCGTATTCGACGCGACCTCCACCACTTTCTACTCAGCGCTGGCGAACGTCGACTTTCGTATCGGGGCTGGGAATGGCGGGGCGGTAGCCGTGCGCTCCCGCGTCGCGCAGCACGGCTATCTGCGCCACATCGATTTCCACATCGATTCGGGCTTCGCCGGCATCTACCAGGCAGGCAACGAGGCCGACAATCTGCGCTTCTTCGGCGGGCGCTACGGCATCGTCACCGAGAAGACCTCACCCGCGTGGCAGTTTACGCTGATCGACTCCGAATTCTCCGGTCAGCGAGAGGCGGCGATCCGCGAGCATGAGGTCCTCCTGACGCTGGTCAACGTCGCTATCCGCGACACCCCCGTCGGGATCGAGATCGATCGCGGCTATTCGGACTCGCTGTGGGGCAAGAACGTTCGTTTCGAGAACGTCAGCCGTGCCGGCGTGATCATCTCAAGCGAGACTAGCGTCTTCACGCAGATCGGGTTCGACAACGCGGTGGGTGTGAACACGCCGGTGTTTGCGCAATTCCGCGAAAGCGGCCGCACGATCCCCGGGCAAGGCAGAGCGTGGCGCGTAAGCGATTTCTCGCACGGGCTGAAGCTCGCCGCACTTGGCGCGATGGGCACCACCGCCACCGACATCACCATGGCCCCGCTTGGTGATGCACCTCTTCGTCCCGCAGCGGCGCTTCCGCTGCTGCCGCCAGTCAGCGAGTGGGCGAACGTGCGGGCGCTCGGCGCGAAAGGCGATGACCAGACGGATGACACCGCCGCGTTGCAGCGCGCGATCGACGCCAACCGCGTCGTCTATTTGCCGATGGGTCGGTATCGGATCACGGACACGCTGAGGCTCAGGCCCGACAGCGTGCTGATCTCGCTCCACCCCAACCGCACCCAGATCTACCTGCCCGACAATGCGCCGCGCTTCGCGGGCGTGGGCAATGCCAAGGCGATGATCGAGAGCGGCAAAGGCGGGGCCGCGGTTCTCTACGGCGTCGGGCTCTACGCCGGCGGGGTCAATCCGCGCGCGTCGAACGTCATCTGGCGCGCAGGCGAACGCTCGATGATCAACGACGTGCGGATTCACGGCCCCGTCGTCTACAACAACGGCAAGGCGAGCGGTGGCGGAATCGACCCCGCGGCGCGCTGGGATGGGCAGCAGGCGAGCATCTGGGTAACAGACGGCGGCGGCGGCACGTTCAACGCGATCTGGACGCCAAACGGCCTCGCCTCCACCGGCTTCTACGTCACCGACACCAAGACGCCCGGCCATGTCTACGAATTGTCAGCCGAGCACCATTTCAAGAACGAGATCGTGCTGCGCAACGTCGAGAATTGGGAGTTTCTCGCGCCGCAGACCGAGCAGGAGGTGCGCGACGGCCTGTATGCGGTGTCCACCGAATTCCACAACAGCCGCAACATCCTCTTCGCCAACTATCACGGCTACCGCGTCACCCGCACCGCCAAGCCGATGGACACGGCCGTGCGGCTGGTGAATTCGGGCGAGATCCGCTTCCGCAACGTCCATGTGAACGCCGAAAGCGCCTATGCGCACTGCGACGCGAAAGGCTGCGGCACCTTCGTGCGGGCAAGCAAATACCCGTTTGAGAACGCCATAACGGACGTGACCACTGGGCAGGAGGTGCGCGAGCGCGAGTTTGCGAAGCTGGATGTGCCGCCGGCTACATCGCGGCCCGCGGCTCTGCCCGAAGTGCCGGACACACCGGGCGTGACGAAGCTCGCCGACGGGTTCTACTCAGTCGCGGGGGGTGCGGTCGACGCACAAGGCAAGCTCTACTTCATCGACCGGTTTCATCAGCGGATTCACGGCTGGTCGCCATCGGAAGGGCTCACCACCGTCAGCCAGGCGACGCTCGATCCGGTAAACCTGACGGTGGACCGATCGGGCCGCCTGCTGGTGCTCTCCGCCGCCGGTCGTGATGGCACGGTCTATAGTGTCGACCCGAAGGCGCCCGATGATATTCGCACTATCCCCGCCACCGGTCCACGCCCTGGCAGCGCGATCGCGCTTCCTGTCAACGTCTGGGCGAACGGCGAGTTTGCCGATCGCATCGATCAGACGACCTACGAATACCCGCCCCTCTCCCACTTCTTCACCAGCAAGATGGGCGAGGCAAAGCGCGAGGCCTATGTTTCGCCCGACGGATCGACCGCCATTCCGGCGTTCCGCGTCTGGAACCAGGGGCCGGACGACCATCAGGGCTGGCGCTGGTCAGACACGCTCGACAGTTACGGGCTGGTCACAGCCCGCCCGGGCGAGCGCGTGTACCTGACCAACGCGTCGGAGAACCTGACCTACAGCGGCAAGGTGGCGGCAAGTGGCGCACTCACCGACCTGCGCGTCGTCGCCCCGCGCGGCGGCGAGAGCGTGGCGCGTGATCCCGCCGGCAACCTTTACGTCGCGAACGGGCAGGTTTGGGTCTACGACAAAAATGGTCGCGAAGTGCGCCGCATCGACGTGCCCGAGCGGCCATTACAATTGTTGATCGGCGGCCCCGGGGGGCGCACCCTTTTCATCCTGGCCCACCACGCGCTTTACTCGGTCGCGATCTGAGCCGACCGTGCGTCTCTGTCGAGACGATCCATCGCGTGGACAGATGCTACACGACCGTCACATAGCCAAAAAGGTGAGAAGCGCCGCACCTGCGTGCGGCAGATGGTCTTCGGCACCGGCTCAACGATGAGATTGTTCTCGCCGGCTTGAAGACCAGCCTCGAAGACCTCACCCGCAGAGCGAGGGCTCCGCGCATCGCGCTACGCCTGATCTCGATCGGGGAGTGGTGCCGCTTACAGGACTCGAACCTGTGACCCCCGCATTACGAATGCGATGCTCTACCAGCTGAGCTAAAGCGGCCCGTGCGTGCCCCGGAAGGGCTCGTCGAGGCGCGGCGCCTAGCAGGGGGTTGCGCTCGACGCAAGCCCGCTGTGCCTTTACGTCGCCTTTACCACATAAGGCCCACATTAGGCGTGGGACACAATCGTCCAAGGGGCAGTACGCATGGATATCCGCGGCTTCGATCGAGCGCATGGCGAACGCGAGAGTGATCCGACCGAGGGCGGCGTCGGAGAGGCGACGGTGCCGGTCGGCGCGGACGAGCGGCGCATGCACGTGCGCGCCTATAACCATTGGGTGTCGCTGCTGGGCGGGCGCGCGTTCCCGCCGATCGAGGCGCTCGATCCGGCGCGGATCGCCGATTTCGGCCCGCACAGCGTGCTGCTCGATTTCACCGGCAATGCCGAGGATCCCGCGATCAGCTTCCTTGGCGAGGCACTGCGCGAGGAATGCGCGCTCGACCACGCCATCTCGCATATCTCCGAAGTGCCGGCCCGCTCGCTCCTGTCGCGGCTGACGGATCATTGCCACCAGATCATCGCCAATCGCGCGCCGATCGGCTTCGAGGCGGAATTCGTCGGCACCCGCGGCCACAACACCATGTACCGCGGCATCCTGCTGCCCTTCTCGTCCGACGGTGCGACGATCGACTTCATCTACGGCGTCATCAACTGGAAGGAGATCGTGGGCGAGGCGGAGCAGGCGCAGCTCGCCGAGGAACTTGCCGCCGCCGTGCGCAGCGCGCCGAAGATCGAGCCGCCAGCTGCGGTCTGGGCCGATGGCCCCAGCGCCGCGTTCGGCGGTGAGGACGAAACGTCGTTCGCCACCGACGCGGAGGGCGACGACCGCGCGCCGCTCGCCACCCTGTCGCTCGACGTCGCGGCAGCGCCGGGGGACATCGTGGTGCTCGTCGCCCGGGCCGGCGAGAATGGCCGCTTCGACGTGCTCGGTGCCGTTACCGATGATCCTGCCCTGATCGATCGGGCCGCTGCCCGTATCGGCTGACACACCAGTCGTTACATTCGTTACAAGGCTTGAGCCCGGCGGCGGGGCGGCGCATAGCCTGCCGCCATGTCGAAAGCATCGATGACGGCGCTGACCAAGGCGCTTGCCGACCGGCTCACCAAAGGGGCTCTGCCGGGCGAACTGGACGGCTTCGGCCCTGCGGAGCAGGCTGAAGCCGCTGCCTTCCTGGCCGCGGCGGCGGAGCGGCGTGCTGCCGGCACCGTCGCCATTGCGCTCGATCCGCTGCCGGGTGACGGCCCGTCGCGGCGCATGCGGCTGGCGATCGTCAACGACGACATGCCCTTCCTCGTCGATTCGATCGCAGGGGTGATCGGCGCGCACGACATTGCGATCGATCGGATCATCCATCCCGTGTTGCCCGTCACCCGCGATGCCGATGGCGTGCTGCAAGGTGTCGGCGACGCTGGCGTGCGCGAATCGATGATCTACATCGAAACCGAGCGCGCCGATGCGCGTGACCGGCGCGACCTGCTTGACGATCTCGCCTCGTGCCTCGCCGACGTTCGCGTCGCCGTCGAGGACTGGCGGCGCATGCAGGCGACGCTGGCCGCGGACGCCGGCATGATCGAGGATACCGGCGGGGACCCGGAAGGCGCCTCGCTGATGCGCTGGTTCCTCGACCGGCACTTCACCCTGCTCGGCCACGAACGCTGGATGGCGGATGCCGGCGGCGAGACCGGCCGGATCGTCGGCGAGCAGCTCGGCATCGCCCGCAACGCGCACGAGCCGCCGCTGTTGGCCGACCGCTCACGCCACCTCGCGATCAATTATTTCGCCGCCGGCAAGGCTGCGCCGCTGCTCCTCAAGTCGAGCCTGATCTCGCCGGTCCATCGCCGCGTGCCGATCGATCTCGTCGTGGTGCCGATCCGGCAGGGCAGCACGATCGCCGGCCTGTCGATCCATGCGGGCCTGTGGACCTCCGCCGCGTTGAACGCCCCGCCGCGCAGCGTCCCCGTGCTGCGCCAGCGGCTGGCCGACATGGAGGCCAAGTTCGGCTTCGACCCGGCCGGCCACACCGGCAAGGCGCTGACCCATGCGATGGCCGCGCTGCCGCACGACCTCGTCACCGCGGTCGATGCCGCATCGGTGGAAACGCTCGCGCTCACCGCGATGAGCCTTGCCGATCGCCCGCGGCCCAAGCTCGTCCTGCTGCGCTCGGCGCTCGGGCGGCACCTCTTCGCCTTCGTCTGGCTCCCGCGCGACGATCTCACCACCGCGCGCCGCGTGGCGATCGGCGAGATGCTGGCCGAGGCGGCGAACGGCGGCGTCCTCAACTGGTCGATCGCGCTCGAAGACGGCACCGTCGCGATGATCCGCTTCACGATCGATCTTCGCCAGTCGGGGGTCATGCCCGATACCGCGGCGCTCGACGCGCGGCTGGAAAAGATGGTGCGCGGCTGGGAACGCGACGTAGAGGCGGCACTGGCCGATCGCATCGCGCCGGCCCGCGCCGCCCGCCTCGCGCTGCGCTGGGCCGCGGCCTTCCCGCCCAATTACCGCAACGTCAGCACCGCCGAGGAAGCGGCCGAAGACGTGCTGCGCATCGCCGACCTCTCCGGGCCGGAGGATCGCGCGGTCCACCTCTATCCGCCCGCGGAGGGCGATGATCAGCGGCTCAAGATCTACAAGTCGAACGGCGCGCTTGCGCTGTCCGAAGCGGTGCCGGTGCTGGAGAATTTCGGCTACCGCGTGATCGGCGAACTGCCCACCCGCCTGCGCGAGGACAGTGACGCTTTCGTCCACGATTTCATCGTCCAGCCGCAGGGCGATGTGTCGCAGATCGATCGCCACGTGCTCGAAGGCGCGATCGCCGCCGTGCTGCGCGGCGAGGCGGAGAATGACGCCTTCAACCGGCTGATGATCACCGCCGGCCTCGCGCCGGCCGCCGTGCTCCTCTATCGCGCCTGGTTCCGCTACCTGCGCCAGGCGGGGCTTTCATACGGCCTTGGCACCGTGGTCGATGCGCTGAGCCGCGCACCGATGCTCGCCAAGGCACTGATCGATCGCTTCACCTTTGCGCATGATCCCAAGGCCAGCGGCGATACCGATGCGGTCGATGCCGCCATCGCCGCCGGGCTCGATGCGATCGTCGCAATCGATGACGATCGGATCCTGCGCGCCTTCAAGGCCGTCATCAACGCTACCTTGCGCACCAATGCCTTCGCCCCCGCCGGCCAGGAAGCGCTGGCGTTCAAGCTCGATTCCAGCCGCATCCCCGGCCTTCCCGCCCCGCTGCCATGGCGCGAGGTGTGGGTGTACAGCCCGCGCGTCGAGGGCATCCACCTGCGCGCCGGCCCGGTCGCGCGCGGCGGCCTGCGCTGGTCTGACCGGCGCGACGACTTCCGCACCGAGATCCTCGGCCTGATGAAGGCGCAGCGGGTGAAGAACGCGGTCATCGTGCCGACCGGCGCGAAGGGCGGCTTCTACCCCAAGCAGCTGCCCAATCCCGCCACGGATCGCGAGGCCTGGTTCGCGGAAGGGACGGAAAGCTACCGCATCTTCATCCGCACGCTCTTGTCGATCACCGACAACATCGTTGCCGGCACGGTCGTCCATCCCGAGGGCGTGCGCGTCCACGACGGCGAGGATCCCTATTTCGTCGTCGCTGCGGACAAGGGCACCGCTACGTTCAGTGACGTCGCCAATGCGATCGCGCTCGAACGCGGCTTCTGGCTGGGTGATGCCTTCGCCAGCGGCGGCAGCCAGGGCTATGATCACAAGGCGATGGGCATCACGGCGCGCGGCGCCTGGATCTCGGTGCAGCGCCACTTCGCCGAACGCGGCATCGACGTGCAGCAGGACGTGATCCGCGTCGTCGGTTGCGGCGACATGTCGGGCGACGTGTTCGGCAACGGCATGCTTCTTTCGAAGACGCTGAAGATCGTCGCCGCCTTCGATCACCGGCACATCTTCCTCGATCCCGATCCCGATCCCGCGGCGAGCTGGACGGAGCGCGCACGGCTGTTCAGCCTCCCGCGGTCGAGCTGGGACGATTATGACAAGGCGCTGATCTCGGCCGGCGGCGGCGTCTTCCCGCGCAGCGCCAAGACGATCCGCCTGACGCCCGAGGTAAAGGCCGCGCTCGGCATCACGCTCGACGAGATGGAGCCGACCGCTCTCATTTCCGCGATCCTGAGGGCGCCGGTCGATCTCGTCTGGTTCGGCGGCATCGGCACCTATGTGAAGGCCGCGAGCGAGAACAACGCTGCCGTCGGCGATCCCGCCAACGATCGCCTGCGCGTCAATGGCGAGGACGTGCGCGCCATCGCGATCGGGGAAGGCGCCAACCTCGGCGTCACGCAGGCCGGCCGCATCGCCTTCGCTGCCAAGGGTGGACGCATCAATACGGACTTCATCGACAATTCGGCCGGCGTCGATTGTTCGGACAATGAAGTGAACATCAAGATCGCGCTCAACCGCGAAATGGCCGAAGGCCGGCTGGCGTTCGACGATCGCAATGCGCTGCTCGGCGCGATGACGGACGATGTCGCGCATCTGGTGCTGGAGGATAACCGCCTCCAGACGCTGGCGCTGTCCATCGCGGAGCGAGCCGGCGCCCGCGGCGTGCCGAGCTATGTGCGGGCGATCGAGATCTTCGAGGCGACCGGTCGGCTCGATCGCCAGGTCGAGGGGCTTGCCTCGAACGAGGATTTGCTGCGGCGCGCCGGCGAAGGGCGTGGCCTTACCCGGCCGGAGCTCGCCGTGCTGCTCTCCACCGCGAAGCTCGCGCTGCAGGATGCGATCGAGCAGGCCGGCCTCGGCGCCGATCCGCTGCTTGAGCCCGATCTGCTCGCCGCCTTCCCGCCGGCGATGCGTGAAGGCTACGCCGGTGCGATCGAGCACCATCAGCTGCGTAGCGAGATCGTCGCGACGAAGCTCGCCAACCGCATCGTCAACCGCACCGGCCTGCTCGATCCGTTCGAACTGGCGGAGGAGGAAGGCGCCGCGCTTGGCGACGTCGCGGCGATGTTCGTGGTCGCGGAAAAAATGTTCCGCCTCGACGCCTTGTGGCGCGACATCGAGACCACCGCCATGTCGGAGGAGGGCCGCCTCGCGCTGTTCGAAGGCGTCGCGCGTGCCGTCCGCTCGCAGGTGTCGGATCTGCTGCGCGTCGTTCCCTCCGGCACGATGCCGAGCGCGGTGCTCGAACGGCTCGGCAAGGGGGTCGGCAAGCTCGAGACGCAGGCCAGCGACTTGCTGCTGCAGGAAGCGCGCGATGCCAGCGCCCGGATGGCCACCCGCCTCACCCGCGCCGGCGCGCCCGAATCGTTGGTCGCGCGCGTGGTCCGCCTCCACGAGATCGACGGCGCGATCGGCCTGGTCGATCTCAGCGCCCGGCTGAAGAGCGACGAGACTCATCTCACCCGCGCCTACACCCGGCTCGGCGAAGCGCTCGGGCTCGACTGGGCACAGGCAGCCGCAGCGCGCCTCGCCCCGTCCGATCCGTGGGAGCGGCTGCTGATCGCCGGGCTGGTGCGCGATTTCGAGCAGATGCGGCTCGATTTCCTCGCCCGCGAAGGGGCGCGCGATCCCGATGCGGCCGTGGACGCGTGGCTTGGCGACAATGCCGCGCGCGTGGCGCAGTTCACCGCCGTTGTCGGCCGCGCCCGCCAGTCCGCCGCGCCGACCGCCGCGATGCTGGCCCAGCTTGCCAGCCAGGCGCGGATGCTGCTCGGCCGCTAAGGCCCGGCGTCGGCGATCAAGGGATGCCCCGGCCTCGCGCCGGGGCCCCGTTCGGTTCCGGCTTAGTCGCCGCTTGGCCCCAGCGCCGGGTCGAGATCGCGCGGGCGCACGAAGCGGGTCAGCGTGCCGTGGTTCGGCGCCAGCGACGCCCAGTCGTCGATATCGAAACTCAGTTCGGCGAGGGTGGCGGTGGGGTATTTCTCCTCCGCCGCTGCGATCATGTCGGGCTCGCCGCCCTGCGTCAGCATCAGCACGAAATCCTCGAGCCCCGGATTGTGGCCGATCATCAGCAGCCGCCCGGCATCCGCCGGCGTCTCGCGCGCCACGTCCAGCAGCGTCGCTGCGGAGGCAAGGTAGAGCCGTTTGTCCCAGGCGGGCTCGATCGCCGCGCCATAGCCGGCGGCAAGAT
This sequence comes from Sphingomonas sp. 179-A 2A2 NHS, assembly GCF_045371305.1. Classification (NCBI taxonomy): domain Bacteria; kingdom Pseudomonadati; phylum Pseudomonadota; class Alphaproteobacteria; order Sphingomonadales; family Sphingomonadaceae; genus Sphingomonas; species Sphingomonas sp. 179-A 2A2 NHS. The sequence goes on from NZ_JBIQDE010000006.1 coordinate 105,124, forward strand.
CCGCCACCGTCTCCATCACCCGCTGCGCGGGGGAGGCAACGATATGGTCGAACCCCAGCCCCAGGCGCTTGAGGTGACGGCCCATCGCCTGCGCGGCCTTGCGGCCCTTGGCATTCAGCGGGCGATCGAAGTCACGGGCGACAGCGTCGTCCCAGCCCGATTTGGCGTGGCGCAGCAGCGTCACCGTCTTCAAGGAAGCACTCCGTCATGTGGCGGGAGCCGCCTCATGCCTTAACGCAGCGCCGGAAGAAAGCCGGGAAGCGACTCGCGCGATCGCCTCGTCCAGCGGCACGCGCGCGATCGGCACGCCTGCGGGGAAGGCATCCAGCAGCCGCGAGGGCGTGGCGGCGGACAGCAGCACGAAGACGCCGCGATCCTCGGCCGATCGGATCAGGCGCCCGAACGCCTGCGCCATCCGCGCGCGCACGATCCGATCATCATAGGCGCTGCCGCCGCCCGCCAGCCGCCGCGCCGCGTGAAGCACGGTCGGCTTCGGCCAGGGCACGCCCTCCATCACCACCAGCCGCAGCGAATGGCCCGGCACGTCCACCCCGTCGCGCAGCGCATCCGTGCCCAGCAGCGAAGTGTGCGGATCATCGCGGAAGATATCCACCAATGTGCCCGTGTCGATCGGGTCGACATGCTGCGCCATCAGCGGCAGCCCGCCACGCGCCAGCCGGTCCGCGATTCGCGCATGCACCCCGCGCAGCCGCCGGATCGCGGTGAACAGCCCCAGCGTGCCGCCGCCCGCCGCCTCGATCAGCCGCGCATAGGCATTGCTCAGCGCCGGCACGTCGCCGCGCTTCACGTCGGTCACCACCAGCACTTCGGCTCGGCTCGCATAATCAAACGGGCTCTTCGCCTCGAACCGTGCCGGCGCGCGCATCAGATGCGCCGCGCCCACCCGCGTCTCGGCCGTCTCCCAGTCGCCCCCGGCAGTCAGCGTCGCCGAGGTGACGAGCGCGCCATGCGCCGGCTTCAGCACGATCTCGGCGAAAGGCCGTGTCGGGTCCAGCCAGTGGCGATGCAGCCCGATGTCGAACTCGCGCCCCTCCACCCGGTCCACCGCCAGCCAGTCGACGAAGTCCGGGTTCGCCGGCCCGCCGACGCGCGCGATCAGCGACAGCCACGATGCCACCGTTTCCGCGCGCCAGCCGAGCGAAGCGATCGCGCCTTCCACCCGCGCCCGCGCCTGCCCGTCGAGCCAGTCCGGCGCATCGGTCAACACCGCCTCCAGCCTTTTGCCGAGTGCCACCAGCGGCCGGTACAGCGAATCCAGTGCTACCGCCGCCGGCGCGGCGGCCTCGATCAGCTCCGCCGACGGTTCGGCCAGCTCGGTCTCCAGCGCATAGCCGGCATCCTCCGCCCCCTCGGCGCGCGCATAGGTAAGGCCGCGCACGCTCGCCAGCAGCGTCTCGATCGGCCCGAACGGTGCGCCTTCGCCCAGCCGCTGCAGCCATCCGTCCGCCGCCAGCGCCTGCGCCGCCTTCACCGCATCCGCGATCGCCTGCGCGCCGGCCTCGTCATAGCTCGCGACGTCCGACAATCGCGCCGCCAGCCCGCGCCGCCGCCCGCGGCTCCCCGCCTCCGGGCCGATGATCCAGCGGCGGAGCTCGATCGTCTCCTGTCCGGTCAGCGCGGTGGCGAACATCGAATCCGCCGCATCGAACAGGTGATGCCCCTCGTCGAACACGTAGCGGGTCGGCCGGGTCGCGGTTTCGCGCCCACGCGCAGCATTCACCATCACCAGCGCGTGGTTGGCGATCACGATATCCGCCTCCGCCGATGCCCGGGCCGCGCGTTCGATGAAGCATTTCCGGTAATGCGGGCAGCCGGCATAGACGCATTCGCCGCGCCGATCGGTCAGCGCGGTCGATCCGTTGCGCCGGAACAGCGTGGTCAGCCACCCCGGCAGGTCCCCGCCCACCATGTCGCCGTCCGCGCTATAGGCCGCCCAGCGCGCGACGAGCTGCGCCAGCACCGCGGCCCGGCCCGCAAAGCCGCCCTGCAGCGCATCCTCCAGGTTGAGGAGGCACAGGTAGTTCTCCCGCCCCTTGCGGGTGACCACCTTGGCGCGCCGCACCGTTTCGTCGGGATAAACCCGCCGCGTCTCGTGCCCCAGCTGCCGCTGCAGCGCCTTGGTATAGGTCGACACCCACACCGCGCCCCCGGCGGCATGGGACCAGAGGCTCGCGGGCGCCAGATAACCCAGCGTCTTGCCGATCCCGGTTCCCGCCTCGGCCAGCACCACGTTCGGCGTCTCGCGCGTCGTGCGCGGCGCGAAGGCACCCGCCACCGCCGCCGCATAAGCCCGCTGCCCCGGCCGCGTCTCCGCCCCCTCGCCCACCAGCCTTGCGAGCGCCTGCTGCGTCGCATCCGCATCGATCGCCACCGTACGCGGCGCCGGGCGCGGTGCGCCTTCCTCCCATTCCGGCAGGCGCGAGAACAGCCAGCGCTCGTTCGTCGCCGGCTTGCGGATCCGGTCTGCCAGCAGCGGCGCCCACGCCCAGCGCAGCCGGAACAGCGATTGCGCCGCGGTCCATGCCCCTTCCCGCTCCGGCCAGTCGCCTTGCGGGATCGCCAGCAGCCGCTCCGCCGCCTCGATCAGGAAGGGCGCGATGCCCGCATCGTCCGACGGCAGGTCAAGCCCCGTCACCGCCGCCAGCCCCTTTGGCGTCGGCACCATGAAGCGCGCGGGCCGCAGGAACGCGAACAGCTCCAGGAGGTCCAGCCCCGACAGATCGGCATAGCCCAGCCGCTGCCCGACGAGCGGCGCGTTCATCACGATCATCGGCGTATCGGCCGCCGCGCGGATCGCCTCGCCGCGCGACACGGCACGCACCTCGCCGCCTTGCGCGATCCAGATGCCGGTGTGGCTGGCATGAAGGGCCGGATAGGGAAACGCGCTCACCCCGCGACTCGTAGAACATACCAGCAACGCGCGCCACCCGCTTCGCGCCATCGCCATGCCCCTGCGCGCCGCCGCGATCCGCCCCGTCTTCCTCCTCCGCCATGGACAAACCGAACGCGAAGGCTGGATTCCCCCGGCCCCCTGTGCTTAAGGCCGCCGTGACTTCTGTTATGGTGAGGCGCGCCGGTCCATGAACATCCACGAATATCAGGCCAAGGAACTGCTCGCGAAGTTCGGGGTCCCCGTTCCCGCAGGCTATGCGGCGCTCAGCGTCGAAGAAGCGGTGGAGGCTTCCAAGAAGCTTCCCGGGCCGCTCTACGTCGTCAAGGCGCAGATTCACGCCGGCGGCCGCGGCAAGGGCAAGTTCAAGGAACTTCCGCCCGAGGCAAAGGGCGGCGTCCGCCTGGCCAAGACCGAAGACGAGGTCCGCACCGCCGCGACCGAGATGCTCGGCAACACGCTGGTGACGATCCAGACCGGTGAGGCCGGCAAGCAGGTCAACCGCCTGTACGTGACGGACGGCGTCGACATCGCGAAGGAATTCTACCTCGCACTGCTCGTCGATCGCGCCACCGGCCGCGTCGCGTTCGTCGTCTCGACCGAAGGCGGCATGGACATCGAAACCGTCGCGCACGACACGCCCGAGAAGATCCACACCTTCTCGGTCGATCCGGCCACCGGTTTCCAGCCCCATCACGGCCGCGCCGTGGCGCATGCGCTCGGCCTCACGGGCGATCTCGCCAAGCAGGCGCAGAGCCTCGCGGGCAAGGTGTACGACGCCTTCCTCGGCACCGATGCCTCGCAGATCGAGATCAACCCGCTTGCCGTCACGGACGACAACAAGCTGATGGTGCTCGACGCCAAGGTCGGCTTCGACGGCAACGCCATGTTCCGTCACAAGGACCTGATGGAACTGCGCGACGAGACGGAGGAAGATCCCGCCGAGCTCGAAGCGTCGAAGTACGACCTCGCCTACATCAAGCTCGATGGCGACATCGGCTGCATGGTGAACGGCGCCGGCCTCGCCATGGCGACGATGGACATCATCAAGCTGAACGGCATGTTCCCGGCGAACTTCCTCGACGTCGGCGGCGGCGCCTCGAAGGAGAAGGTCACCGCGGCGTTCAAGATCATCCTCGCCGATCCGAACGTGAAGGGCATTCTCGTCAACATCTTCGGCGGGATCATGAAGTGCGACATCATCGCCGAGGGCATCGTTGCCGCGGCGAAGGAAGTGAACCTCTCGGTGCCGCTGGTCGTGCGCCTCGAGGGCACGAACGTCGACAAGGGCAAGGAAATCCTCGCCAATTCCGGCCTCGCCATCGTTCCTGCGAACGACCTCGGCGATGCCGCCAAGAAGATCGTCGCCGAGGTAAAGAAGGCGGCGTAACGAAGTCGAACCCGCGCCTCCATCGTCATGCCGGTTTCGGCCGGCATCTCCCCGACATGGAGCGCGACCTAACCGGGAGACCCCGGCGTCGACCGGGGTGACGATTGGAGAGTGGAATGAAGGTTCTGGTGCCGGTCAAGCGCGTGCTTGACTATAACGTGAAGCCCCGCGTGAAGGCGGACGGGACGGGGGTCGATCTGGCCAACGTCAAGATGAGCATGAACCCGTTCGACGAGATCGCGGTCGAGGAAGCCATCCGCCTGAAGGAAAAGGGCGTGGCGACCGAGATCGTGGTCGTGTCGATCGGTGAGGCGAAGGCGCAGGAAACGCTGCGTACTGCGCTCGCCATGGGTGCGGATCGCGCGATCCTCGTCACCTCGGACGACAAGGTCGAGCCGCTCGCCGTCGCGAAGATCCTGAAGGCGATCGCCGACGAGGAACAGCCGCAGCTCATCATCCTGGGCAAGCAGGCGATCGACGACGACAACAACCAGACCGGCCAGATGCTCGCCGGCCTGCTCGGCTGGGGCCAGGGCACGTTCGCCTCGAAGGTCGAAGTGGCGGGCGAGACCGTCAAGGTCACGCGCGAAGTCGATGGCGGTCTCGAAACCGACAACTTCAAGTTGCCGGCGATCGTCACCACCGATCTTCGCCTGAACGAGCCGCGCTACGCCTCGCTGCCGAACATCATGAAGGCTAAGTCGAAGCCGCTCGCGACCAAGACCGCCGCCGATTACGGCGTCGACACCACGCCGCGCGTCAAGACGCTCAAGGTCGTCGAGCCGGGCAAGCGCCAGGCTGGCGTCAAGGTCGCCGATGTCGACGAGCTGGTGATGAAGCTCAAGGCGATGGGCGTCGCGAAGTAAGCGCACCGCCGGTCACTGATCCCGTCCCGGGCGCCGCGCGGACGCGGCCCCGACGGGGAGAGGAAAGAGGTTCAAGATGAAGACTCTGGTTTGGGTCGAGCACGACGGTTCGACCGTCAAGGATGCCACGCTCGCCGCGGTGACCGCCGCGTCGAAGCTGGGCGAAGTACACCTGCTGGTCGCCGGCAAGGGCGTTGACGGCGTGGCGCAGGAAGCCGCAAAGATCGCCGGCGTCGGCAAGGTCCACGTGGCTGACGACGATGCCTTCGCGCACGCGCTGGCCGAAAACGTCGCGCCGTTGGTCGTCGAGCTGATGGGCCATCACGACGCGTTCGTCGCGCCGGCCACCACCTCGGCGAAGAACATCGCGCCGCGCGTTGCCGCGCTGCTCGACGTGATGCAGATCTCCGAGATCCTGTCGGTCGAGAGCGAGGACACCTTCACCCGTCCGATCTACGCCGGCAACGCGATCGCGACCGTGCAGAGCTCGGATGCGAAGAAGGTGATCACCGTCCGCACCACCGCCTTCGACAAGGCGGCGGCAGAAGGCGGCTCGGCGGCAGTCGAGGCCGTTGCCTCGACCGGGGACAAGGGCCTCTCGACCTACGAAAGCTCGGAAATCGCCAAGAGCGCGCGTCCGGAGCTTGCCAGCGCGAAGATCATCGTCTCGGGCGGCCGCGCGCTGCAGAACGGCGAGAACTTCCGCTCGCTGATCGAGCCGCTGGCCGACAAGCTCGGCGCCGGCGTCGGCGCCAGCCGCGCCGCGGTCGATGCCGGCTTCGTGCCGAACGACTATCAGGTCGGCCAGACCGGCAAGATCGTCGCCCCGGAAGTCTATATCGCGGTCGGCATCTCCGGCGCGATCCAGCATCTTGCGGGCATGAAGGACTCCAAGACCATCATCGCCATCAACAAGGACGAAGACGCCCCGATCTTCCAGGTCGCGGACATCGGCCTCGTCGGCGACCTGTTCAAGGTCGTGCCGGAGCTCACCGAGAAGCTCTGATCCATGCCGCAGCCGTCTGCTGCCATCTCCGAGCGAAGCGAGGGGATGGCGCGGCACGGCGGCGCGCAGGATTTGACGTTCGAATCAGATGGGGCGGCGCTCTACCGGGGCGCCGCCCTTTCTATTCTAAGCCAGCTTTGCCGCTGGGCAGATGAACAAGTTCGCGGCCAAGCGGGACTTCGCCTCAGAGACGATCCGGCTCTCCGCGCCGTCGTCGATGCCGACGGCATCCGGACGGTGGCGGCGCGGCATCTTCCGCCATCGGCCCGCTCCGTCATTCCGGTCCGCGCCATTCTGTTCGACAAGAGCCCCGTGACCAACTGGTCTCTCGGGTGGCACCAGGATCGCACCATCGTTGTCCGTGAGCGGCACGAGATGGCGGGCTTCGGCCCGTGGAGCCGCAAACATGGCTTGCAGCACGTAGAGCCTCCCTTCACCATCATCGAACAGATGGTGACGTTGCGGATCCATTTGGATGACGTGCCTGCCACCAACGCCCCTTTGATTATCGCTCCTGGCTCACACCGGGTCGGAAGGGTGCCGGAAGATCAGATCATAGCGGCCGTTGAAGCTCACGGACGTCGCACGTGCGAAGCCGAAGCCGGCGATATTTGGGTGTACGCCACCCCGATCCTCCACGCCTCTGATGCATCCTCAGGTGCTGGCCGCCGGCGCGTGCTTCAAGTTGATTTCGCCGGCACCGATCTCCCTCTGCCGCTGGAATGGAGGGGCATCTAGTAACGGCGCTGAGGTGCCGCGACTTACCTCACCCCGCTCGAACCGGCCCTGTCGACCCGCGCGCGATCAGCCGCGCCGGCACTTCCACCGGGCCGTCGTCCACATCGCCGTCGCGCGCCGCGATCAGCGCCTCGACTGCCAGTGCCGTAACCTCGGCGATCGGCTGCGCGATCGCGGTCAGCTGCGGCTGATGGAACCGCACCACCGGCGTATCGTCGAAGCTCACCACCGAAACGTCACCCGGCACCTCGAGGCCGCGCCGCCGCACCTCGGCAATGGTCGCCAGCGCCATCTGGTCGCTGCTCGCGACAATCGCAGTTACAGGGTCGGCAAGGTCGAGCAGCCCAGCCGCTGCGGTCCCCCCGGAGGCGTAGCTGAAGTCACCCGTCGCCATCAGCCCGTTGCTGGAGAGGCCCGCCGCCTGCATCGCCCAGCGCCATCCCTCGATGCGCCAGCCGCTCAGCTCATAATCCGCCGGCCCGGCGATGAAGCCGATCCGCCGATGACCAAGCCCGACGAGGTGCATCGTGGCGTCGCGCGCCGCGATCTCGTCGCCCATGGTGAAGCGAAAGCCCGCCCCGTCCTTCAGCGATCCGATCCGCGCAAAGGCGATGCCCGATCGCTCCAGCAGCCCGGTGATCAGCGGATTGTGCGAATGCGGCGGGGTCAGGATCACGCCGTCCGGCTGAAGCGCGGCGATCGCGGCGGAAAGCTCGCGCTCGATATGGTCGCTATGCGTGTCGACCAGCTCGAAGATCAGGCGATAGCCGTGCTCGGCGCATTTCAGCATGCCGCCCAGCAGCATCTGGTCGACCCAGTCGGATCCCTCGCGCTTGCGCCAGTCCGCGATGGTGCGCTCGCGGTCGTTCAGCGCCAGGATCAGATATGATCGCGAGCCGCCCATCCGCTGCGCCGCGATCGACGGTACGTAGCCGAGCTTCGCGATCGACGCCTGCACGCGCTGCATCATCTCGGGCCGGACGTTCGGCTCCTTGTTGATGACGCGGCTCACCGTCTGCAACGAGACGCCCGCATCCGCGGCAACATGCTTGATCGTGACTGCCTGCCGTCGCCGCCCCATCTGTGACGCTCAGGCGGCTTGCTGGCGTGCGCCGGCGCAATAGCGCGCGACATAATCGGCATGCGGCGGCAGCGTCGCCACGGTGCGTGTCACCTGGTCGCGCAATGTCGCGAGCAGCCGGGCGAGTTCCTCGTCGGTCAGCTTGGCGGCGATCGGGTGCCAGCTGCGCGGCATGATCCCCTGCCCCATCATCACCTGCACCCAGCTGTTCTCCGCGAACAGTTCCTCGTTGCGGCGGAAGACGCGGCCCGTATCGCGGAACAGCTCGATCTTCTGCTCCAGGCTGTCGGGGATCGGCATCGCCGCGCATTGCCGCCAGAAGGCGCTGTCGCGGCGATCGGTGGCCTTGTAGTGCAGGATCAGGAAGTCGCGGATCTGCACCATGTCGGTCAGCTGCTGATCGTTGAACTCGGCGATGTCGCGCGGGCTGATCGGCCCCGCGGGCAGCATCCGGATCAGCCGGATCACGGCGCGCTGGATCAGGTGGATGCTGGTCGATTCCAGCGGCTCCATGAACCCGCCCGACAGGCCGATCGCGATGCAGTTGCGATGCCATTGCTTGCGCCGCGCGCCGGTGACGAAGCGCAGGTGATTGGGCTCGCTCAGCACCTCGCCCTCGACATTGCCCAGCAGCCGCTCCAGCGCCGCCTCGCGCGAAAGGTACCGGCTGCACCACACGATGCCGTTGCCCACCCGATGCTGCAGCGGGATGCGCCATTGCCACCCCGCATCATGCGCCATCGCGCGCGTATAGGGCACCGCCGGCGCCACGCTCGCGGTCTGCAGCGCAATTGCGGAATCGCACGGCAACCAGTGTGTCCAGTCGTCGAACCCGGCGTGCAGCGCGCCCTCGATCAGCAGCGCGCGAAAACCGGTGCAGTCGAGGAACAGGTCCCCCGTCACGCGCGTGCCGCCGTCCAATGTCAGCGCTGCGATGTCACCGCTTTCGCCGTCAAGCTCGACCGATGCGATCCGCCCCTCGATCCGCGTCGTGCCATGCTGCTCCGCCATCGTGCGCAGGAAGCGCGCATAGAGGCCGGAATCGAGCTGATAGGCATAGTTGATCCGATCATCGGGCAGATGCGCGAACTTGCCCTGCATCGCCGCGATCAGCTCCAGGCAATAATCGTCGTACGGCTGCTCGTGCCCCTTCTCGCGCCCGTGCAGCCAGAAATGCTGGAAGCCGGCGGACCAGTGATCCTTGCCGGTCAAGCCGAAGGAATGGAAATAGCGGTCCGTCCCGTCGCGCCAGCCGTCGAACAGGATGCCCAGCTTGAAGGTGGCGTTGGTCGCCGCCATGAACTCGGCCTCGTTGATCCCGAGCAGCCGGTTGTAGCCGACGAGCGGCGGGATCGTGCTTTCGCCGACGCCCACCGTGCCGATCGCCTCCGATTCGACCAGGGTGACCTCGGCCGCCCGGCCGAGCGTGCGCGAGATCGCGGCGGCGGCCATCCAGCCGGCGGTGCCGCCACCGGCGATCACGATTCGGCGCGGGGGCATGTCGGTCATCGGCTCAGCTGTCGCAGGAGGAACGCGCGGATCCGCGCCGCGCTGTCGGGGGTCAGGGGATCGAGCACGCTGCGCGCCCCTTCCGGGATATGCGCCCGCGCCGCGTCGGGATCGCCGAACACATAATGATCGAACATGTCGCGCCAGTGCGCGCGCTCGTCTGCCGGCAAGTCGCGGATCGCCATCAGCGCGTGGTTCAGCGCATCCTGCGGCTGCCCCAGCCAGCGCGGCGTGTCGCGCCACCAATAGTTCACCAGCACGTTGAACGGCGCCAGCCCCTCCACATGGTGCCACCACATCGACGGGATGTAGAGCGCGTCGCCCGGCTCCAGCTCAACGACCTGCGCATGGCGCAGCGCCTCGCGGAACCCGGGATAGCGGGCAAAGTCGGGCGCATGGAAGTCGACCATGCTGACGGCGCGCCCCGCTGGCGTATTGTCGATCGGCCCAAGGTACAGGTTGCGGAACTGCTCGCGCGGGAACAGCGTGAAGCGCCGCCGGCCCACCGCCACACACGCCAGGTTGCGCGGGAAATCGTTATGCGCCGCGATCCGCGTGCGCGTGCCGATCCAGATGCTGGCGAGCGGTTCGCGCGCGCCAAGGTCGACGGTATTCGCCTCGGCCAGCCCCGTGAAATAATCGTGCATGTCGATCGAGGCGAGGTAGATCGGCGGCGCGTCCGGCTGCGCTTCGACCGCGTCGATCTGGCGGAAGATGTCGGGCAGCTTCGCCTTGGCGACGCGGAAGTTCATCCGCATCGCCTCGTCGTAGAACAGCCGCCCGTCGCTGCCCGGCGCGCCGACCGAGACGGTGAAGGGCGCATCGCGCCGCCGCCGCAGCAGATAGTCGCGCGCCGCCAGGCCGGATTCGAGCCCTGCCTGCACCAGCGGCCAGTCCCGCACCAGCCCGCGCACCACGAACGGAGTCTCCGCGCCGGTTAGCGCGGCGTCCAGCGTCGTGCCGGCGACGCTGCGCTCGTCGACCAGCCGCAGGTCCGCGAAGATCCCCGCGTCGCCTTCAGCCATGCGCCCGCTGCCGGTTCTTGCGCGCGACGAGATCATGCAGGTTGCCGAGCGAGGCGAGCGCCATGAAGATCGGCATCAGATGCCCGTCGCGGTGAAGCGCCGCCACCGCCTCGCCATCCAGCGCGCGCAGCTTCTCCTCGTCGATCACATGGAAGCCGACCAGCCGGTTGGTCGAGCCGTCGGCCAGCGTGATCTCCAGCGTCAGCGGCTCGAGCAGGTCGTGGCGGCGCAGCGCGGCGAAGAAGTCAGCGGATTCGCGGTAGCCCGCATCCAGCGCGCCGAGCTTCTCGGCCATCGCTTCAAGGAACAGCGTCGGCCGCCCCTCCGGCTCGAACAGCCGCACGCCCTCGTCGTTCGACAGGCGCGGGCTGGCGAGGTCGACATGCACCTGCCGCTGCCCCTCGCCATCCGCGCCGCCGATCAGGAACGGCTGCACCTCGATCGCCAGCGGCAGATACCCCGCGTCCCACCGATCCCCGTTGAGAAACAGATTCTCCCCCGCCTCGAAGCCGAACATGGCGAGCGCGGTGAAGCCGTCGCGCTCCGCGTTCAGGCGGAACAGGATCGGGTAATGCTGCTGCACGTCGCGAAACTCGCGCGGCATGGCGAGGCTGTTCATCACCGCGTCGCCCAGCTCCGGCCCGCGGTCGGTGCGCACGCGCAGCTCGCGGTGCGCCTCGACGGTGAGGATGGCGTGGCTGGTGGTCATGCGGTCGCCTTATGGCCTGATGGTGCGCGCAGCTGGTCTAGATAGGCGCGGTTGGTGGGAAGGCTGGCGGTGAGCGCGCGGGCGCGCTGCGCGTTCTGCCGCAGCGACGCCGCCGCTGCATCGCGCCCGTCGATGCGCACTGGCCCCGCCGCCGGCGCCGCGCCGCCCATGCCGTAGAGCACGTACTGATAGCTCGCCGCCGGGAAGATCTCGTCCACCATCGCGAAATCGCGCGCGCTCGGCGGCTGGTCGCGCCAGATCGCCAGCAGGTCGCTGAGATGCTGCGGCACCGTCAGGGAATCGCGGTTCGCGCGCCAATATTCCTCGGTCCGCTCGCTCAGCACGTAATGCAGCTTGAGGAAATCGACGATCCGGTCCCAGCGATAGCGGAACAGTTCGTTGAAGCGCCGCGCATGTCGCTCCATCGCGCCGCGCGTCCGCGGGAAATTATCGAGCAGCGCTTCCAGCCCAAGCTCGATCGTCACGATCGCCGATGCTTCCAGCGGCTCGAGGAAACCGGCGGACAGCCCGATCGCCAGGCAATTGCGTTCCCAGAAACGCGCCCGGTGCCCGGATCGGAACGTCAGCCGCCGCGGGCTCAGTGCCGCGATGTCGACGCCGGGCGCCGTGCGCTGCAGATAGGCGCGCAGCGTTTCGGCCGCGGCATCGTCGCTCAAATGCGCGGACGAATAGACGCAGCCGACGCCTCGCCGTGTCGGCAGCCCGATGTCCCAGATCCAGCCCGCCTCGTGCGCCGTCGCATTGGTGGTCGAGGCGATCGCGCTGTCCGGCGCCACCGGCACCTGGATCGCGAGTGCACGATCGTTGAATAGTTCATGCCCCCGATCGAGAAAGGCCGCGCGATAGGTACCGCCGATCAGCAGCGCGGCATGGCCGGTGCAGTCGATGAACAGGTCGCCCGCCACCTCGCCGCTCTCGCGCAGCCGCACGCTGGCAATGTCGCCATCCTCATGCTGCGCCACCGATACGACATGGTCGCGCACATGGCGCACGCCCAGCCGCTGGGTCGCATGGCGCTGCAGCAGCGCGGCGAGCTTCACCGCATCGAGGTGATAGGCGTAGTTCAGCGCGCCGGCGTAATCCGGCATCGCGCGCTGCCGCGGCGCGAGATCGAGCGCGCAGACCCGCGCCTGCGGCGTCACCGCATCGGCGAAGCGCGGCTCCGCCCCCGCCCGCCACGCCGCCACCAGCGCGCGTGGATCACCCTCGGCGGGCATCGAAAAGGGATGGAGATACGCGTCGTCCGGCGCTCCCGTGCGCCAGCCGATGAAGCGCGAGCCTTGCTTGAACGAGGCATCGCAGGCGATGAGGAATTCGGCTTCCGGAATGCCGATGCGCGACAGCGTCCGCCGGATCGTCGGCCAGGTGCCTTCGCCCACCCCGATCGTCGGCACGTCGGGGGATTCGATCAGCGTCACCGACAATGGCACGGCGGCGTCGGGATCGGCGCGGGCCGCGATCGTGGCAGCGGCCAGCCACCCGGCGGTGCCCCCGCCCACGATCACGATATTGGCGACCTGCCTGTCCACTTGCCTGTCCATTTCCCAGCCGCCGCAACTTGCCGCCGCTGGCCGAAAATAGCCACCCTTCCCCGGGGGGAAGGGCGGCCAGTCGGGGGAACGTCAGAAGGTGAAGCGAACGCCTGCCGAGTAGCGGGCGAAGCCCGGCTGCGAGAAGGTCACCATCCGCTCGGAACGGCGATGCCCGCGCCGCGACGATCCGGTCAGGTTGATCGCTTCGCCGAACACCGCCAGGCCCTTGCGAAACTCGTAGCTCACGCTCGCGTCCACCTGACCATAAGCTTCGATGTACGTCGGGTCGAAGCCGTTGCTGGTGTTCTGGAACCCGTCGCGCCAGTTGTACGCGACGCGTGCCTGCAGGCCGTATTTGTCGAAGAACAGCACGGCGTTGGCGCTGTCGCTCAGGCCGACCAGCGCGAACTGCTCGGTGATCGGGTTCAGCGCGTTGTTGAACTTCGCGTCGCCGTTGACGATCGTATAGTTCAGGATCGTGCCGAAGCCGGTGTCCCAGAAGCGATGCTGGAGCGCGAACTCCCAGCCGTCGATCTTTGCCGTGCGATCGTTGTTGAACGGCTGGTCGATCTGGAAGTTGAACAGATCGTCCTCGGGCAGGCCGAAGATGTTGCCGGTCAGATACGTCACGCCGCCCGCTTCCGTCACGCCGGTCACCTGTGAGGAGCCGGGGAAGTTGCGCAGGATATAGTCGCGGATCTGGATCAGGTCGCTCGTGCCGAGCGCCGCTGCCGCCGCGCGGGCACGCGGGCCCGATGCCGGATTGCGCAGGTCGGCGAACGAACGGTCGATCTGCGTGCGGCTGATGAAGTTCTCCACGTTCTTGTGGAAATAGCCGACCGAGAAATAGCTTTCCGGCTGGTAATACCATTCAGCCGACAGATCGATGTTCTTCGACTTGTACGGCAGCAGGTTGGGATTGCCGTTGGTGCCGGTGCCGCCGCCGATGCGCGGGTTGGACGCCAGCTCCAGCCCGCCCTGAAGGCTGGCGTAATCGGCGCGGGTGATGGTGTGGCTGTACGATGCGCGCAGCTTCACATTGTCGATCGGCTCCATGTCGAAGTCGATCGAGGGCAGCCAGTTCTGGTAATTGCCCTTGGAGGTGAGGAACGCCGGATCGGGCGCATAGGTCAGCGCGAACTCGTTGGCCGCGGTCCAGCGCGTGCCGATCGGCACCTGCACCAGCGCCTGCGAGCTGACGTCCGTGTGGTCGTAGCGAACGCCAGCGACGAGGTGCGCCGGACCGGCCAGGAGGTCGAACCGCGTGTTGACCTGGAGGTAGGGCGAGATCGTCTTCTCGCGCAGGCGGCGATCGGTCGTGAAGTTCGCCAGGCACGTGCCCTGCTGCGCCGTGCCCACCTGCGGATTGCCGCAGATGTTGTACCGCGAACGCAGCAGATCGGCCATCTGCTCGAAGTTGAAGCCAAGGATCTGCTGCGGGATCGCCGGATCCTTCGCGCCCGGCACGCCCTTGAACTTGTCCGGCAGGCTGATCAGCTCGAACAAATCGTCCGGCGTCGCTGCCGCGCCCGCTGCCGGGCCGGCCGGATCGATGCCGCCCCAGGTCTCGTTCTGGATGAAGCCGTACGCCGACCGCACCTGGTTATCGACATAGGAGAAGCCGAAGTCGATGCTGTCCAGGAACGCGCCGTCGTGGTCGTACCGGCCCTTGATCTGGAACTGGTTGATCTCGTCACGGAAATACGCGTTGCGGAACGCATTGCCGGTCGGCGTCACGATCGAACGATCGAGCGGGTTGATGCCCGGCAGCATCTCGTAGGAGATGATCGGCAGGTCGTTGCGGAAGTCGATCGTCTGCCGGCCGACGCCGAACACCGCGCTGCCGATGCTCGTGCTGGTGCCGTAATCGTTGGTCGGCTTGGATTCCGCGGTCGAGTGATGCGCGTCGAACGACACGGTCACGCCGCCCGGCGCTTCCCAGTTCAGGTTGAAGCCGAGCGACTTGTTCTCGGAAACGTTCGCCGCCAGCGACGCGCTGTACGACAGGTCCTTACCCGGGCCGAACGCCTCGCTGTAGAACACCGGGCCGGCGACCGGGCCGTCGGTCCACTCGCTCGATACGTCGCCGAAGTTGAACCACACGCCGACGCTGTTGTTGCGCACTTCCACCTTGTTGCGCGAATAGGTGAAGTCGGCGGTCGCGGTCAGCGTGTCGGTCGGCCGGATCTGCAGCACCGCCTGGCCGTTGATTCGCTCGCGATCGATGTCGCGCACGTTGTACGAGGCGTCCTGCGGGATCTCGTAGACGTCGTTGCCCTCGGGGCGGTTGATCTGCTGGCCGTTGGTAGGCAGCGTGCCCCAGTTGTTCTCGGAACCGATGAAGCCGTCGCGGAAGCCGACCAGCGCTTCGTTCGCGCTCGCCTTGCGGCGCTGGTAGATGCCGTTGACCATGATGCCGACGCGGTCGTCGGCAAAGGTGGTCGAGAAGATGCCGGACACTTCCGGCGTGATCTGGTTCTTGCCGTTCTGCGAGGTGTCGAGCACGCCGCGCGCGGAGATGCTGCCGCGCATGCCCGGCCTGTCCAGCGGGCGCGGGGTGCGGATATTGATCGTAGAACCGATGCCGCCCGACGGCACGGCCGCGCGGCCGGTCTTGTACACCTCGACGCCCGCGATGCCTTCGGAGGCGAGGTTGGCGAAGTCGAACGAGCGCGACGCGGGCGCGCTGGCGCCGTCGCCCAGCGACGACGTCGGCATCTGGCGGCCGTTCAGCGTGACGAGGTTATATTCCGGGCCAAAGCCGCGGACGGTGACGAACTGGCCCTCGCCGTTCGACCGGTCGATCGACACGCCGGTGATACGCTGCAGCGATTCGGCGAGGTTCGTGTCCGGGAACTTGCCGATATCCTCGGCCGAGATCGCGTCGACGACGCCCTGCGCGTCGCGCTTGATGTCGATCGTCGCGCGCAGCGAGGCGCGGATACCGGTGACGACGATGTCTTCTTCACCCTCACCCGGCGCGGCAGGGGCTGCCTGCGGGGTTTCGGACGGGCCCGGGTTGCCGACGGTGGCTGCTGCATCCTGTGCCAGCGCGATCCCCGGTGCGGTCGCCAGAGCGACTGCAGAAGCACCGATCACGAATCGCGAAAACGAGCGAGCCTTGAAGCTCCCCATGAAAACCCTCCCCTGTACGTCCCTGTACGTACGCCAATGAGCCCGCTCGAAAGCAGGATGTGAACGTTCACTGCTCCCGCGTCCGGCTCACTGTCAAGCGCTTGTCAAAAAACTTGTGAACGTTCCCAGTTTATGTTGTGGGCGCGCAACATGTGGCCGTGGTGGCAGCAGGGGAGGGGTTCGATGGTCGGCAACAAGCACGCTTTACTGGGGGCGTCGGCACTGATCCTGGGCGCAACTGCGCCGCTCGCCGCGCAGAACGCAGCCGCACCGGCGCCGTCTGTCTCCGCCGCTGCCGCAACTTCGGCCGCCGCCGCACGGGCGCGTGCGGATGCGATCGTCGCGCGCATGACGCTCGATGAGAAGATCGCCCTCCTCCACACCCTCTTCCCGCCGATGGCCGCGGGCAAGACCACGAACGAGCTCATTCCCTCCGCCGGCCATGTCGACGGCATTCCCCGCCTCGGCGTGCCGCTGGTGCGCGAAAGCGACGCGTCGCTCGGCGTCGCCAACCAGGTCGAGCAGCGCAAGGGCGACGTCGCCACCGCGCTTCCTTCCAGCCTCGCCACCGCCGCCAGCTTCTCGCCCCAGATCGCCCGCGCGGGCGGCGCGATGATCGGCTCGGAAGCGCGCGCCAAGCGCTTCAACGTCCTCCTCGCCGGCGGCGTGAACTTGACGCGCGATCCCTGGAACGGCCGCAACTTCGAATATCTCGGCGAGGATCCGCTCCTCTCCGGCGAGCTCGGCGGCGCGCACATCGCCGGCGTCCAGTCGAACCGCATCGTCTCGACGGTGAAGCATTATGCGCTCAATGCGCAGGAAACCGGCCGCAACATCCTCGATGCGCGGATCGACGAGGCGAGCCTGCGGATGAGCGATCTCCTCGCCTTCCAGATCGCGATCGAGAAGGGCCGGCCCGGCTCCGTCATGTGCGCCTACAACAAGGTGAACGGCGACTGGGCGTGCGAAAATGATTTCCTGCTCAACAAGGTGCTGAAGCAGGACTGGGCCTATCCCGGCTGGGTGATGAGCGACTGGGGCGGCGTCCATTCCACCGTCAAGGCGGCCAATGCCGGGCTCGACCAGCAATCGGGCCAGGAGCTTGACCGCGCGATCTATTTCGGCGCCCCGCTGAAGGAAGCGGTGGAGAAGGGCCAGGTTTCGGAGAAGCGCATTGACGACATGGTCGCGCGCTATCTCACCGGCCTCATCGCGACCGGCACGTTCGACACGCCCATGCCCGCCGCCGCGCAGACCCCGCCCTACGCCCGCAACGCCGAGGTGGCGCAGCGCACCGCGGAGGCCGGCATCGTCCTCCTGAAGAACGAGGGCAATCTGCTCCCGATCGCCAAGACCGCGCGCAAGATCGTCGTCATCGGCGGCGCGGCGGATCTCGGCGTCCTGTCGGGCGGCGGCTCCAGCCAGGTGCGCTCGGTCGGCGGCGCGCCGATCGAGATCCCGCTGGCGGACGGCCCGGCGGCCTCGTTCGTGCGCATCACCTATCACGCCTCCTCGCCGCTCGCCGCGCTGCGCAAGGCGCTGCCGAACGCGCAGATCACCTTCCTCGACGGGCGCAACCTCAACGCCACCACCGAAGCCGCCAAGGCTGCGGACCTCGCCATCGTCTTCGCCACGCAATGGACGACCGAGGCGGAGGACGTGCCCAACATCAAGCTGCCCAACCACCAGGACGCGCTGATCGCGGCCGTCGCCGCCGCGCAGCCGAAGACCGTGGCGGTGCTCGAAACCGGCGGCCCGGTGCTGATGCCGTGGCTCGACAAGGTGCCCGCCGTGCTCGAGGCCTGGTATCCCGGCCAGCGCGGCGGCGAGGCGATCGCCGCGATCCTGACCGGCGCGGTCAACCCCTCGGGTCGCCTGCCGATCACCTTCCCCGCCTCCGCCGGACAGCCGCCGCGCATCGCGCCCGTCGGCCTTGACCTCTTCAACGCGGCCGAGCTCGCCGCCGCCGCCAACACCGCGGCCGGCACGCCGCCGCCGGTCAGCTTCCCGGTCGATTACCAGGAGGGCGCCGACGTCGGCTATCGCTGGTACGAGAAGAAGGGGCTGAAGCCGCTGTTCCCGTTCGGCCACGGGCTCAGCTACACCAGCTTCGCCTATCGCAACCCGGTCGTCACCGGCGGCGACCGGCTGAGCGTGACGGTCGAGGTCGCCAATGTCGGCCGCCGCGCCGGGGCGGACGTGCCGCAGCTCTATGTCACGCGCGAAGGCAGCGGCGCCCCGATGCGCCTCGCCGCCTTCCAGCGCGTCGAGCTGAAGCCGGGCGAAACGCGCCGCGTCACGCTGGTCGCGGAGCCGCGCGTCGTCGCCGATTATGACGTGAAGCTCCCCGGCTGGCGCATCGCCGGCGGCACCTATCGCGTCGCGATCGCCCGTGACGCCACGGACCGCAGCCTCACCTTCACGACGCAGCTGGCGCCCCGCACCATGAAGCCCTGACGAGCCGCCCGGAACGGAGGCCCGCGCCGCCTCACATGCGGTAGCGCGCCTCCAGCAGGTCAAGCTCGCGGATGATCTTCTGCGAAACGCTGCTGCCGATCTGCCGCGCGCGCGCCATGGCGAAGATCGCGTCCCGCTCCGCCTTCAGCCCGACGAGGCGGAACTCGCGCTCCAGCCGGTCCTGCAGCCGCGCCTCGGCCGATGCCTTCGCGCCCTGGCTGCGGCTCTCGATCCGGTCGCGGTAAAGGTCCATCACCCGGCTGCCGGCATTGGCGTAGAAGTCGGCGTCGCCGCGCTGCTCCGCCAGCTCGTGCTGCGCCCGCTCGATCTCCCGGATCGCGGCATTGGCGGCGGCGACCCGCGCCACATCCTCCTCCGCCTGGAACGAAGGCTCGGCCGGCATGGTCAGCCCGTTCAGCAGCAGCGGCAACGCGATGCTGGCGATCAGCAGCGATACGATGATCACCCCGGCCGCCAAGAAGATCGCGAGGTCCCGCGCCGGAAAGGGTGATCCGTCCGCCATCGCCAGCGGCAGCGTCAGCACACCCGCCAGCGTGATCGCCCCGCGCACCCCCGCGAAGGACATCGCCGCGATCAGCCGCCAGTCGGTCGATTTCGCGATCGGTCCCGGAGCGCCTTCCTCGCTCCGCCGCTTGCGCAGCAGCGTCAGGCGAAACGACAGCCACACCCAGGCGAAGCGAAGCGCCGCCAGCCCGGCGACGATCGCCAGCACATAGGCGCCCAGCCACAGCGGATCGGAATGGCCGGTCACCTTCACCGTCTCGTGCGCCCGCCCGGCGATCGCCGGCAGCTGCTCGCCCAGCAGCACGAAGATGATGCCGTTCAGCGCGAACTGGATCGTGTCCCACACCGAATTGCGCCGCACCCGCGTGCTCGCCATCGCCTGCCGCGAGATCTCGGCGTAGGTCATCGTCACGCCCGCCGCCACCGCCGCCAGGATGCCGGAGGCGTGGAGATGCTCGGCCAGCAAATACGATCCGAACGGGATCAGCAGGCTGACGAGGATCTGCGAGCCGGCTTCCTCACCGAACCGCCGCGATACCCAGGCCTTGGCCCGCGTCACCGCCAGCGTCAGCGCCACGCCCACGGCAAGGCCCGCGCCCGCCACCCACAGGAAGTTGATCGCTGCGCCAGTCAGCGAGAAGGCGCCGGTCAGCGCCGCGGCGACCGCGAAGCGCAGGCAGACGAGGCCCGACGCATCGTTCAGCAGCGATTCCCCTTCGAGGATGTGCATCATCCGGCGCGGGATCGGCACGCGCGCCGCGATCGCGGACACCGCGATCGGATCGGTCGGGGAAACAACCGCCGCCAGCGCGAAGGCCACTGCCAGCGGCATCGCCGGGATCATCCAGTTGATGAAGAAGCCCATGCCCACGACGGTGAGCAGCACGAGGCCGAGCGCCAGCTCGACCACCGTCGACAGGTCCTTGAGCAGCTCGTCCTTCGGGATGCGCCAGCCATCTAGGAACAACAGCGGCGGCAGGAACAGCAGCAGGAACAGTTCGGGGATCAGCTCCACCCGGTAGGATGTCGAAAGCCCGATGATCGCGCCCAGCATGATCTGCACCAGCGGAGTGGGCAGCGCGAACGGCAGCATTCGCGAAATCGCGCCGCTGACGACCACCGCCAGCAGCAGGATGAGGATGATCGATACTGATTCCAAACAAGAATTCCGCTGCTGGGGTGCGGGGCTCTTGTAGGGAAGCAAAAGGGGCAGGCGCAACCGGCCACGGCCGGCGCCCCGCCCCGGTCGGTCAGATGCGGATCACGCCGCCGCCACCAGCGTCGCGCCGAACTGTTCGCGCAGCTCGCGCCGCAGGAACTTGCCGCTCGCATTGCGCGGCAACGGCTGGTCCAGGAACCAGATGTACCGCGGCACCTTGTGCTTCGCCATGCTGACGGCGCAGTGCGATCGCAGCGCTTCCTCGTCCAGCCGCTCGCCCGCCTTCAGCACGATGGCGACGCCCACTTCCTCGCCCAGCCGGTCGTCGGCCACGCCGAACACGCAGCATTCCGCCACCGCGGCGTGGCGATAGATGGTCGCCTCCACTTCGGCGCAATAGACGTTCTCGCCGCCGCGCAGCACCATGTCCTTCTTGCGATCGACGATGAAGATGAACCCGTCCTCGTCGATCCGCGCCACGTCGCCGGTGTGCAGCCAGCCGTCGGTGATCGTCGCGGCGGTCGCCTCGGGCCGGTTGATGTAGCCCTTGATGACGCACGATCCGCGCACCCACAGCTCGCCCACTTCGCCCGGCGCCACGGTGTTGCCGTCATCGTCGACGCATTTCGCCTCGAAGTTCGGCATCGGCGGCCCGGCGCTTGCCGGCTTGTCGACGAAGAAGTCGCCGCTGATCGACGTGATGATCCCGCACGTCTCGGTCATGCCATAGCCGGTGCTTGGCCGCGCCGTGCTCACCTGGTTCTCGATCTTGTCGACGAGGTCGGGCGGCAATTGCGCGCCGCCGCCGGCCAGCGCCAGCAGGCTCGATGTGTCGGTCCGCTCGAAATCCGGATGGCTGATCAGTTCGCGTGCCATCACCGGCACGCCGCTCATCGATGTCACGCGCTCCTGCGCGATCAGCCGCAGCGCCTCGCCTGCGTCCCAGCGGTACATCAGCACCAGCGTGCCGCCCGCCGCGGTGGTGGCATAGGCACCGCAATTGTTGGCGGTGACGTGGAACAGCGGCGTCGTGATCAGCGTCACCGGCACCGGCGGCGTCTCAGGCGGCGCCACGCCCGTCGCCTGCTGCACGGCAAGCGCGGTCGATGCCCCGGCATACATCAGGTTGAACAGGTTGGAGACGCAGCCGCGGTGCGTCAGCTGCGCGCCCTTCGGATGCCCGGTCGTCCCCGATGTGTAGAAGATGCACGCATCCGCATCGGGATCGATCGAAACGTCCGGCATCGCTCCGCCATGGGCGATCACCTCGGCCCAGGGGATGACGTCCGCCGCACCCGCCGGCGTGCGCACGCCGATCACCTTCATGCCCGCCGCCATCTCGGGCCGTTCGCACAGCCGCTCCAGCCGCTCGCCGTCGACGAACAGCGCCTTGGGCCGCGAATCGTCCAGCGCGTAGGCCATTTCCTCGCTGGTCCACCACGCGTTCATGCCGACCAGCGCGATGCCGGACGACACGCACGCCCAATAGATCAGCATCCATTCGGGATAGTTGCGCATCGACACGGCGACGCGGTCGCCCGGCGCCACGCCCTGTGCCGCCAGCCAGGCGGCGACGGCATTCACCTGCTGATGCGCCTCGGCATAGCTCAGCCGCTCATTCTCATAGACCAGATACGGCCGCTCGGCGAAGACGACGGTGGACAGCCACACGTCGCGCACGCTGCCGGGCGCGTTCTTGTAGGTCCGGATGCGATTGCCCAGAACCTCCGCCTCGACCACTTCGAAGGCGCCGCCGGGGCCCGTCAATTCGGCGCGTGCCGCAACAAGCTGCGCGTAATGCATGCCTCTACCAATCTTTTATTATAAGTTGGTACTGGCATAAGCATTAAAGTCGCCCGGGCAAACCCCCTGGGCTCCCCCGGGCGGCCGGAACGGTCAACTGCGGCCCTTGTTGGTGAAGGCAGCGATCCGGCTCTGCATGTCGGGGCCGACGCCTTCATTCTCCAGCACTTCCCACTGCAGCCCCGCATCCAGCGACCAGCCGTCGCTCACGTCCAGCAGGCGCTTGTTGGCGGCATGGCTGAATGTCGAATTGGCAGCGATCCGGCCCGCGAGCGACGCGATCTCGGCATCGAACTGGGCAAGCGGCACCACCGTCTCGGTGAGGCCAATGCGCAGCGCCTCGGCCGCGTCGATCATGTCCGCGGTGAACATCAGCCGCTTTGCGGTGGCGACGCCCACGCGGCGCGGCAGCCGCTGGCTCATGCCCCAGATCGGCGTCAGCGCCCATTTGGCGTGCGTGTCGCCGAAACGCGCGCTGTCCGCCGCAATGATGAAGTCGCACGCCAGCGCCACTTCCAGCGCGCCGGTGTAGCAATGGCCGTGCACCGCCGCGATCACCGGCATCGGCAGCTTCTCCAGCATCCGCAGCGTCTCGCTGTGCCATCCGCGCGACGGCACTTCCTCGCCGCTCGCGATGTCGGCCAGGTCATGCCCTGCCGAAAAGCACTTTCCCGCGCCGCGCAGCACCACGCAGCCCACGTCCTTCTCGCGCCGCAGGTCCATGACGTGCGCACGAAGCTCGCGGAAAACCCCCACCGTCAGCGCGTTGAGCTTGTCCGGCCGGTTGATCGTCAGCAGCACCCAGCCATCGCGATCCTCGCGCAGTACAAGCTCACCCATCATCCGCTCCTGATCTGTTCTTTGCCCAACCATAGGGGGCGCTGGCCGGGCCGGAAAGCTCAGGCCGCCTTAACCGCCGCGGCGAGCGCCATGTAGCGCACGACATGATCGTCGCTGGTGCCGAACAGCCCCTCGATCACCGTGGCGCGCTTGAAATAGTGCCCCACCGCGAGTTCGTCGGTCATGCCCATGCCGCCGTGCAGCTGCACCCCGTTCTGCCCGACGAAGCGGCACGCCTCGCCCACCAGCGCCTTCGCCCCCGATGCCGCCCGCGCGCGCTCGTCCGCCGGCGCATTAAGCTTCATCGTCGCCAGATAGGTCGCGGATGTCGCCATCTCGATCTTCATGAACATGTCGACCATGCGGTGCTGCAGCGCCTGGAAGCCGGCGATCGACTGGCCGAACTGCCGCCGCTCGCGGGTATAGGCGATCGTGTCGCTCAGGATCCGGCGCATCACGCCAAGCGCCTCCGCGCACAGCGCCGCGATCGTCGCATCCGCCGCCGCCTCGATCGCCGGCAGCGCGCCGCCCTCCTCGCCCAGCAGGTCCGCCGCGCCAACGCGCACGTTCGTCAGCCGAACGTCGCCCGCGCGCCGGCCGTCGATGGTGCGATAGGGATGCAACATCACGCCCGGTGCGTCTGGCGAAACCGCGAACAATGACGTGCCGGACGGTGTCGCCGCGCTGACCAGGAACATCGATGCCCATTGCGCCGCCATCACGGTCGATTTCGCACCATCGATGCGCCAATCATCACCATCACGCACCGCGCGCGTACCGTCTGCGTACGAGAAAAACCGGGTTTTCGGCTCGCTTCCGGCGAAAACCACCGTCTCCCCGCCGCCCTGAATTGCCTTCAGCAGCGCCCCTGCCCGCTCACCTCCAACCTGCCGCAGCAGCGCCGCGGCGGTCACCACCGTCTCCAGGAACGGCTCCGTCACCAGCGCCGCGCCCAGCTCCTCCATCACCACGAGCAGGTCGAACGGGTCCGGCGCCTCGGCCAGTGCAAACAGCCCCAGCCGCTCGCCAAAATCCGCCCAAAGTCCTGCATTCCGGCCACTTTCCGACGCCACCGCCGCCTGGCGCGCCGCGAAATCATGATGGTCGCGCAGGTAGTTGCCGAGCGACGCGCGCAGCTGTTCCTGTTCCGGCGTGAAGGAAAAATCCATCGTGGCGTGATCCCGTGAAGGCGTTATCGGCGCAGCGCAGCCGGTCAGACGATCTGATGTTCCTCGACCCAGAACAGCGGAGAATTGGGGAGGTCGATGAACTTGCCCTCATCCTCCAGAAGCGCTCGCCCCGCGTCCCGCCCCTCCTTCGTCTCGCCCGCCGCGATCACGTCCTCGACGCTGTCGAAGTGGAGCTCCGCCACCCCGTCGTAGGGCGGCACTACCGTGCCGCGGGCATTGACCGGACTGGCGAGGCGCGGATCATCGATGCTGTGGCTCTGCACGTATTTGCGGATACGCAGCACCTCCGCGAACCCGGCTACCAACGGCGCATGATGACCACGCCAATAAGCCTGGAAGTCCTCTCGCGACATCTCAGGGCGGCGGCGCAGGCAGAAGATCAGCTTGATCATCACAGACCTCTCACGACAGCGCTGCATTGGCGCGGTCCAGCGCGCGCCACACGATCGTCTTCTGGATCTCGGTCGCGCCGCCGTAGATCGTCTGCGCGCGCTCGAAGAGATAGGATGCGGTGCGCGGCACGGCGAAGGGCAGAGCCTCCGGCGCCACGTCCTGCCAGCCCGCAAGGCTCCGATCCGCCACCACTGCCCGGTCCCTGCCGGCAAGCTCCACCCACAATTCGGTGATCTCCTGCGCCAGCTCCGTACAGGCGATCTTCAGCGCCGATACGGCCGCTGGCGCCGCGTCACCGCACAGCACGCGCAGCACCGAGATTTCCACTGCGCCAAGCTTCATCTCGGCGAGCGCCATCCGCCGGGCGAACAGCGGCTCCTCTGCCATGGTGGCTGCGAACGCCCCCGGCAGGGTCGCCGCGACACGGCGCAGTTCGGCCAGATCGGCGCGCTTTCGCCCGATATGCGCGTAGGAAACACGCTCCGCCGCAAGCAGCACATTGGCATAATGCCACCCCTTCCCCGCCTCGCCGATCATGTTGCGGGCGGGCACGCGCACCTGATCGAACTCCACCCGGTTCAGCTCGTGCGAGCCGTCAATCGTGATGATCGGATGCACGGTGATCCCCGGCGTGCGCATATCGGCGCAGATCATCGAGATCCCGTCCTGCTTGCGCTCGCATTTCTCGGTGCGCACCAGACAGAAGATCCAGTCCGCCCAATGTGCGCCCGACGTCCAGATCTTCGTGCCGTCGAGGATGTAATCGTCACCATCACGCACCGCGCTCATCCGCAGTGAGGCGAGGTCCGATCCCGATTCCGGCTCGGAATAGCCCTGCGCCCACATCGCGCGCGATTCCAGGATGTCAGGCAGCCAGTGCTTCTGCTGCTCGGGCGTGCCGAAGGCGCAGATGATCGGGCCAATGTAGATCACCGCCATCGGGATGATCGACGGCGCGCCGGCCAGCTCCAGCTCCTGCTCGAACAGATAGCGCTGCACCGGCGTCCAGCCAGGGCCCCCATGTTCCGCCGGCCAGCCGACACCCAGCCAGCCCTTGGCGTTCAGCGCCTGTTGCGAGCGAATATGATCGTCGCGACCAAGCTTCCGCCCGGCGCGCAGCAGGGCGAGGATGTCCTGCGGATATTCTTCGGCGAAGAAACGGCGGACGTCGGCGGCGAAAGCCTCCTCGGCGGGCGAGAGGGAAAGATCCATGCCGTAGCGTCACCTTCATTGGCCGCCGCGTCAACTGACAGCTTGACCGGATCATCCTCCGGTTCAATGTCCGGCCGGAGCCGCAACGCTATGGCATGGCGAAACCGCAGCATAAGCCTGGAGAGAAACATGGCGGAACAAGGCGCAACCGGCCGGTGCAATTGCGGCGCGGTCACGTGGCGGATCGACGGCGCGCCGCTCGCCGTCGCGGCCTGCCACTGCACCAATTGCCGCGCACAATCGGGCGCCGCCTTTTCCGTCAATATCGTCGCTGCGGCACCCGCAGTGGCGATCGAGGGCCCGATCAAGGCTTACGAGGACAAGGCAACGACCAGCGGCAAGCCGGTGCTGCGCGAGTTCTGCGCAGACTGCGGCTCCCCGATCCGCTCGGTCATCACGGCCAACCCGGCGATCGTCGCGATCAAGGCTGGCACCGCCGACAATGCCGGTGCCTTCACCCCGACGATCCACGTCTGGACGGATTCGAAGCTGCCGTGGGTGGAGATCCCGGCCGACGTGCCGAGCTTCGCGCGCGACGTGGGGTGAAGCGCTAGCCTCCTCGCAGCCGGCTCTTTTCGCGCGTTTGCCTGACCCGCGCGTAACACGTACAATCCCCGCTCAACGAAGGGAACGACCAGCCATGAACCTCCTCCTGACCGCAACGCCCCGCCTTGCCGCCAGGAAAGTTCATGCCCGTGCCGATCTCCCTCTCTACTGCCGCACTCTGCTGGTCCACGCCTGACGGGCGACCAGTCCTCCGTGACCTCGATCTAAGCTTCGTCCCCGAACGCACCGGCATCGTCGGGCGAAACGGCACCGGCAAGAGCACGCTGCTGAAGCTGCTTGCCGGCGAGATCGCGCCGGCCGCCGGCCGGGTAATCGCGAATGGCACCATCGCCCGCCTGCGACAGTCGAACGACATCGGCGGCGGCGAGACGATCGCCGACCTCATGGGCATCCGCGACAGCCTCGCCGCGATGAACCGCGGCCTCAGTGGCGCGGCGAGCGCGGACGAGCTTGCCGAGATCGACTGGACGATCGAGGCTCGTGCGGCCGAAGCACTCGCGGAGTGCGGCCTAGAGGCACCGCTCGAAACCCGCCTCGCAAGCCTCTCCGGCGGGCAGCGGACGCGCGCCGCTTTGGCAGGCGCGATATTTGCCGCGCCCGATTTCCTGCTGCTCGACGAGCCGACCAACGATCTCGACGCCGATGGCCGCGCGGCCGTCCGCACCCTGCTCCACAAGTGGCGCGGTGGTGCGATCGTTGTCAGCCACGACCGTGCGCTGCTGGAGGAGATGGACGCGATCGTCGAACTCACCTCGCTTGGCGCCAGCCGCTACGGCGGCAACTGGAGCGCCTATCGCGCGCGCAAGGCGCTCGAGCAGGAAGCAGCAGAGCATGACGCGCTCGTCGCCGAGCGACACCTCGCCGCGGTGAAACGCCAGGCACAGCACAGCGCCGAGCGCCAGCAACGCCGCGATTCAGCAGGCAGCCGCCAGGCGGCGCGCGGCGGCATGCCGCTAATCCTGCTCGGCAAGCGTCGTGATCGCGCGGAGAAAAGCGGCGGCGACACTGCGCGCCTCGCCGAGCGCCAGATCACCGCGGCGCAGCGCGACGCGGCAGATGCTGCCAGCCGCCTGGAGCGCGTGGTGCCGCTGGCCGTCTCGCTGGCCCCGACGGGCCTTGCCCCTTCCCAGCGCGTACTCGATGCGAGCGACCTTGCCTTCAGCTATGAGCCCGGCTCACCGGTGCTGAGCGGTATATCGTTTTCGATCGTCGGGCCGGAGCGCATCGCGCTCACGGGCGCAAACGGCACCGGCAAGTCGACCCTGCTGGCGCTCATCGCTGGCCGATTGCTGCCGACCGCCGGCGAAGTGACCCGGCATGTGCCGTTCGCGATGTTCGACCAACAGGTGAGCCTGCTCGATCCTCAGGCAACGATCGCGGCGAACTTCGCGCGGCTCAATCCGGGCATCGGCAACAACGCCTGCCGCGCCTCCCTCGCACGCTTCGGCTTTCGCGCCGAGGCTGCGGACCAGGAGGTGGGCTCGTTGAGCGGCGGGCAGCGCCTGCGTGCGGGCCTCTCCTGCGTCCTTGGCGGGCCGACGCTGCCCCCGCTGCTGCTGCTCGACGAGCCAACCAACCACCTCGACATGGAATCGATCGCCGCCGTGGAAGGCGGGCTCAACGCGTATGACGGCGCGCTGCTCGTGGTGAGCCATGACGAGGCGTTTCTGGACGCAATCGGGCTGACGCGCCGGATCGCGCTATAGCACCCTGCCGCCACGCCCTTGGGCGGACGTGGCGGTAAGGCGTGGCCGTCAGGCCGGCATGCGGTGCATGGCACAAAGCTTGTTGCCGTCCGGATCGCGCAGATAGGCGAGGTACAGATTGCCTGCCGCGCCCGAGCGCACGCCCGGCGCATCCTCGATCGCGGTGCCGCCAGCCTCGACACCAGCCTTGTGCCACGCATCAGCCTGCTCCGGTCCGTCCATCGCGAAACCGATCGTGCCGCCGTTGGCATGGGTCGCAGGCTGGCCGTCGATCGGCTTGGTGACCAGGAACAGGCCGCCATTGTGCATGTAGATCAACCTGCCGCGATCGTCCTCGATCGCCGGGCGCCCACCGACCGACGCGAACAGCGCGTCATAGAATTTCTTCGATCGGCCGATGTCGTTCGACCCGACCATCATGTGACTGAACATTGATCCTCTCCCCTAGAGCGAATTACCGGGCGTTGCCCGGCCGCGCGCTTTCTGGGGCAGCCGGCTCGCCGCGACAAGCTTCAGGAATTGAGAAAAGGCGCCGCTATCCCGGGCCGTACGCGCAGCAGGCGTCCCGTTGCGCGATCGATCAGCGCCCAGGTCGTAATGCCCTCCACTAGCACGCGTCCGTCGTCAGCGGTGAAGCAGAAATGCCGGTCGAAGCGCGCGCCGCGCGGCGGCTCAGGCACCCAGGTCTCGCCCAGGGCGGTGGCCCCGGCTGGCAGGTTGCCGCGATAGTCGATCTCGTGCCGCGTCACGACCCAGATGTATTCGGCGCGATGCTCCGCCGGCGCCACCGTCTCCCAATGCGCCACCGCCAGTTCCTGCACCCAGCGCACCCAGACGGCGTTGTTGACGTGGCCGAGCTCGTCGATGTCGTCGGGCGCCGCCGTGAAGGTCTTGGTGAAGCTCATCGTCCCTTCCACCAACGCACGAGCTGGAAGATCGCGAAGCCGCCCGCGAGCACCGCCACGCCGGCCAACAACGTCTGGCGGCTGGGTTGGAGCCGTCCCGCCATCTCGGTCACCGCCTCGCCGAACCAATAGCCCAGCGCGGTGAAGACCCCAGCCCAAAGTGCCGCCGCCGCGGCATTCACGGCGACGAAGGTAGCCGTCGGCACCTTGCTGGTGCCGATCGCGATCGGGCTGACGGTGCGAAAACCATAGAGGAAGCGGAAGGCGAAGATGAAGCCGACCGGATAGCGCTCCAGCAGCTGCAACGCCTTGGCAAAGGCGCGCTGCTTCATCCAGCGCTGCACCATCGGCCGATCGCGATACCGGCGGCCCGCGGCGAAGAAGAACTGATCGGCGAGGAAGGAGCCGATGGCGGCGGCCAGGAACACCGCCGGCCAGGAGGCAAGCCCCTGATGCGCGATCAGCCCGCCCGCGATCACCGCGGTTTCCCCTTCCAGCACAACCCCGGCGAACACCGCTGCCACCCCCCAGCGCGCGACGATCGCCTCGATCGTCATGCGCTCGCCGCCCGCATCGACAGTCGGGCGCGAACGACGGCAACGGTACCATCAGGCGTCCGGGGCTGGCCGCTGCTCACTCCTCCACGCCCAGCTGCCACAGCACGAACGCATGTTCCTCTGCGGCCTCGCGCAGGCTCTCGAACCGGCCCGATTTGCCGCCATGGCCAGCGCCCATGTTGGTCTTGAGCAACAGGATATTATCGTCGGTCTTGGTCGCGCGCAGCTTCGCCGCCCATTTTGCCGGCTCCCAATAAGTGACGCGGGGGTCGTTGAGGCCGCCGGAGATGAACAAAGGCGGGTACGCCTGCGGGCGCACATTGTCATAGGGGCTGTAGCTGCGGATCAGCTCGAACGCGGCGGGATCGGTGATCGGATTGCCCCATTCGGGCCATTCACCCGGCGTCAGCGGCAGGCTTTCGTCCATCATCGTGTTGAGCACGTCGACGAACGGCACGTCCGCGATCACCGCGCCCCACAATTCGGGATCGGAATTCACCACCGCCCCCATCAGCTCGCCGCCAGCGGAACGGCCGGCGATCGCGATCTTCCCCTCGCTCGTCCAGCCGCCGGCAATCAGGCCGCGCGCCACGTCGACGAAGTCGTTGAACGTGTTGGTGCGCTTCTCGAGCTTGCCGTCATGATACCATTGCTGGCCGAGATCGTCGCCGCCGCGGATATGCGCGATGGCATAGGCGAAGCCGCGATCGAGCAGCGACAGCCGCCCCGTCGAGAAGCCAGGGGGGATGGCATGGCCGTAGGCGCCATAGGCATAAAGGAACAGCGGCCGGCTGCCGTCCTTCGGAAAGTCCGCCGGATAGACGATCGAAACCGGCACGTCGGTGCCGTCGCGCGCGGTGATATGCAGCCGCTCGGTGCGATACTTGTCCGCATCATAGCCCGACGGGATCTCCTGCACCTTCAGCGTCGTCAGCGTGCCCGTCGCGGTGTCATAGTCATAGACGGTGCCGGGCGTGACCATCGACTCATAGCCGAGACGAAGCACCGTCTGGTCATGCTCGGGATTGTCGCCGAGGCCGGCGGCATAGCTCGCCTCCGGGAAGGTGATCCGCTTTCCCTCGGTCGGCGCGTCGTAGCGGTGGACCGCCACCTGATCGAGCCCGTCCTCGCGCCCTTCCACGACGAAGAAGTCACGGTAGCACTCGACGCCCGTCATGTAGAAATGCTTCGACGGTGCGATCAGCTCGCGCCACTCGCCCGGCGCGCTGATCGGCGCGGTGACGAGCCGCCACATCGGATCCACGTCATTGGTGTGGATGAACAGCGTGTCGCCATGGGTGTCGACGTCATATTCCCGGCCGGGCTTGCGCGGCGCAACCAGGATCGGCGCCGCCAGCGGATCGGCGGCGGGCAGCAGCCGCACCTCGCTCGTCACGTGATCGCCGGTCGCGATCACGATCCAGCGCCGGTCGCTCGTCTCCGCCACCGCGACGCGGTAGCCCTCGTCATCCTCATGGTAGAGCTCGACATCCTCGGACGGGTCAGTGCCCAGCCGGTGCAGCCGCGCATTGTCCGTCCGCCACTCCTTGTTGGCGAGGCCATAAAGGAAGCCGCTGTCATCCGCGGTCCACACGATGTCGGACAGCATCCCGGGGATCGTGTCGGGAAGCAACTCGCCGGTCCCCAGATCCTTGACATGGATGGTGAAGCGTTCCGATCCATTGTCGTCGATCGCATAGGCAAGCTTCATGCCGTCGTTCGACACGGCGAAAGCGCCCAGCCGGAAATATTCCTTGCCCTCGGCCAGCGCCGGCTCGTCGAGCAACAGCTCGTCCGGGCCGCCCGCGACGGGCTTGCGCCACCATTTGCGATACTGGCCGCCGGTTTCGTACGCTGTCCAGTACAGCCAGTCGCCGTCCTTCTGCGGCACCGAGGATTCGTCCTCCTTGATGCGCGCCTTCATCTCTTCGTACAGCCGGTCGACCAGCGGCCGGTGCGGCGCCATCGCGGCCTCGAAATAAGCGTTCTCCGCCTCGAGATAGGCGAGCACGTCCTTGTCACTAACGTCGGGGTAATTTGGATCCTTCAGCCAAGCCCACGGATCGGCGATAGTCGTGCCATGGGTGGTGAACTCGTGCGGGCGGGTAGCGGCGATCGGTGCGGGCGGAAGCGTCATTTCCCCTTTGTGGCGATGACGAGCAGCGATGTCGACCGGCGACGATTGCAGGAATTGCAATTTGGCGGAATCGTTTTGCACTTGCGGAACATCATGCTGCGATGCACAAGGATCGGGCCTTTCAGGCATCCTCTCCTAAAAACTTTCATGGCCGATCCCTCACGGGGTCGGCCCTTTTTTTGCGCTCGGCCGGCCGGAACGAGTCGCTTGCCCGTGCGCTCAACGTCGGCGATGGCGAGTCTGACCATCTTCAGGGGGAAATAAGCGCATGGCCGGTGGCTTGGTCGCGTTGCTTGATGACATTGCGGCGCTCGCGAAGCTGGCGACTGCCAGTCTCGATGACGTCGCTGGCGCTTCCGCCAAGGCCGGGTCCAAAGCAGTTGGCGTGGTGATCGACGATACCGCGGTCACGCCGCGCTACGTCACCGGCCTGTCGCCGGCACGCGAACTGCCGATTATCTGGAAGATCGCGCTCGGCTCGCTGCGCAACAAGCTCATCTTCCTGCTGCCTGCGGCCCTCGTCCTCTCCGCATTTGCGCCCTGGGCGATTACCCCGATCCTGATGGCAGGCGGCGCGTTCCTCTGTTTCGAAGGCGCAGAAAAGATCATCGAAGCGGTGTCGGGCGAGCACCATGGCGAGGAAGCGTGCGAGATCAGCGATCCCAAGCTGCTTGAGGATCGCCAGGTCGCCGGCGCAATCCGTACTGATCTCATTCTCTCCGGCGAGATCATGGCGATCGCGCTTGCGGAGCTTTCCGACCAATCGATCCTCAACCAGGCAATTGCGCTGGCGCTCGTCGGCATCGCCATCACCGTTGGTGTCTATGGCGTCGTCGCGCTGATCGTGAAGATGGACGACATCGGCTTGGCGCTGGCCAAGCGTGACAATGCAGGAACGCAGGCGGTCGGCCGCGGGCTGGTCGCCGCCATGCCCAAGGTGCTGAGCGCGCTCGGCATCATCGGCACCGCCGCCATGCTATGGGTGGGCGGGCAGATCATCGTCCACGGCCTGCACGAATTTCACCTGACGCCGGTGCCCACGTGGATCGAGCACGCCAGCGAATTGGCGTCGCACGCCCTGCCCTCGATCGGCGGCATTGCTTCCTGGATAGTGAATGCCGGCCTGTCCGCGGTCCTCGGCATTATCGTCGGCGGCATCATCGCCGGGCTGATGCACCTCAAGCCGAAGAAGCATTGAGCGCCGGCGGCGCGGCAGCCGTGCGCTGTCGTTACGCCGCGCTGCGGGTCAGACTAAGGAACACGTCCTCCAAGTCCGCCTCGCGAGTCGAAACGTCGACGATCCCAAAGCCGGCGCCCTGCACCGCTGCCAGCACCTCGCCGGCGTTCACCTGATCCTTGGAATAGGTGATCGACAGCGTGCGATCGCCCTTCAGCGCGATCTTCTGGAAGCACGCCGCCTCCGGTAGCGCCGTCACGTCACGCTCGACGGTCACGTCCACCACCTTTTCCTGCGCCCTGCTCAGCAGCTGGCGCGTCGGCTCGTTGGCGACGACCGTGCCGTGATTGATGATCGCGATCCGGTCGCACAGTTCCTCGGCTTCCTCGAGATAGTGCGTCGTCAGCACCACCGTGACGCCGCCCGCGTTCAATTCGCGGACATAGGCCCACAATTGCTGGCGAAGCTCGATGTCGACGCCCGCGGTCGGTTCGTCGAGCACCAGCACCGGCGGCGAATGAACCATCGCCTTCGCCACCATCAGCCGCCGTTTCATGCCGCCCGAGAGCGTCCGGGCATAAGCTTTCGCCTTGTCCTCCAGATGCACGGCACGCAGCAACTCCATCGATCGGCGCTGCGCCTTGGGAATCCCGTAGAGCCCCGCCTGGATCTCCAGCGTTTCGACGGGCGTGAAGAAGGGATCGAACAGGATCTCCTGATTGACGATGCCGATCGACGCCTTGGCATTGCGCGGATGGGCATCGATGTCGAAGCCCCAGATCGAGGCCGATCCGCTGGTCTTGTTCACCAGCCCCGCCAGGATGTTGATCAGCGTCGACTTACCGGCGCCGTTCGGCCCCAGCAGGCCGAATATCGTCCCCTGCGGCACATCGAAGCTGACGCCGTCGAGCGCGCGCTTGCCGCCCTCATAGGTCTTGCACAAGTCACGGATGGCGATCGCGGCGTCGGTCATGCCGGCTGGGTTAGGCCTGCCGGCGCGTGAAATCCATGGGGCGATTGATCGTGATCCGCGGCCTTGCTAACGCGGGCCCATGTTGCCGCCGCCCGAAGTCACCCGCGTCTCGCACCACCGCGTTGCTTGCGACGGCGCTCATGCCGGCTTGCCCGCCGCGCTCGGCCACCCGCGCGTATGGCTGGAGATCGACGAGACCGGCTATGTCGATTGCGGTTACTGCGATCGCCGCTTCGTGCTGATCGGCGGCCCGGCCGACGGCGCGGACCAGTCCCAGCTTCCCGATCACGGCGACGGCGCAGGCCGCTAAGACCGCAGCGCGCGGCGAAGCCAGCGTGCAGCGAACATTTGCCATCGCCGCGCGACGCCCTACATTCCGGGGATGACCGCGACCGATCCCCGCTCGTTTCTTTACCGCGACACGCTGGACCCTGAAGCTGCCAAGGCGCTCACCGCCAGCGCGCTCGGCAAGGCCGATGATGGCGAACTGTACCTCCAGTACCGCAAGTCCGAAGCATTCGGCTTCGACGATGGCCGGCTGAAGACCGCGAGCTACGACACGCATTCCGGCTTCGGCCTGCGTGCCGTGTCGGGCGAGATGACTGCCTTCGCCCACGCCAGCGAATTGTCGGAAGCCGCGATCAAGCGCGCGGCAGAGACGATGCAGCTGATCGATCCTTCGAGCGGCCCCAAGGCTGGCCCGCCGACCGGCACTAATCAGCGGCTCTATACCGACGGCGATCCGCTCGATCTCGTGCCTTTCGCCGACAAGGTAAACCTGTGCCAGACGATCGACGCCGCCGCCCGTGCACGCGATCCGCGCGTGGCGCAGGTTTCGGTCAGCCTCTCGGGCTCGTGGAGCGTGGTCGAGGTCGTCCGCCCCGACGGCTTCGTCGCGACCGACGTTCGCCCGCTGGTGCGCCTTAACGTTTCGATCGTGGTGGAGCAGAACGGCCGCCGCGAAACGGGCACCTTCGGCATCGGTGGCCGCTACCTCTACGAATCGCTGTTTGACGAGGCGACGTGGAATCGCGCGATCGACGAGGCCTTGGCACAGGCGCTGGTCAACCTCGATTCCGTGGCGGCACCCGCCGGCGAGTTCACCGTGCTGCTCGGGCCGGGCTGGCCGGGCGTGTTGCTGCACGAGGCGATCGGCCACGGCCTGGAAGGCGATTTCAACCGCAAGGGCACCAGCGCCTTCTCCGGCCGCATCGGCGAGCAGGTCGCCGCGCGCGGCGTGACGGTGGTGGACGATGGCTCGATCCGCGATCGCCGCGGTTCGCTGACGATCGACGACGAGGGCACGCCGACGCGCGAAACGATCCTCATCGAGGATGGCTTCCTCAAAGGCTACATGCAGGATCGTCTCAACGCCCGCCTGATGGGCGTCGAGCCGACCGGCAACGGGCGCCGCGAGTCGTTCGCCCACGCGCCCATGCCGCGCATGACCAACACCTTCATGAAGGCCGGCAACGACGATCCCGCCGAATTGCTCAGCCGCGTCAAGAACGGCATTTTTGCCAAATCCTTCGGCGGCGGCCAGGTCGATATCGTGTCGGGCAAGTTCGTCTTCTCCTGCACCGAGGCGTACAAGGTGGAGAACGGCAAGATCGGCGCGCCGATCAAGGGCGCGACGCTGATCGGCGACGGCCCGACCGTGCTCACCAAGGTGCTTGGCGTCGGCAACGACTTCGCGCTCGACGAGGGCGTCGGCATGTGTGGCAAGGGCGGGCAGAGCGTGCCCGCCGGCGTTGGCCAGCCCACGCTGCTGGTCGGCGGACTGACGGTGGGCGGCACCGCCGCCTGACGTCAGAAGCCGATGATCAAGAGGTCTAGCGCGCCCTTGACGTCGAATTCACGCTCGGAAACCGAGGCGATGGTTTCAACAATTGCCAGCCGATCGATCGCGCCAGCTAGCTGCGTGATCATCGCATAGTCGCGTCCATTGATCCGGAAGGTCGGGTTCAACCGATCGATTGGCTGTGCGTCCGTATGCCTCAATGGCGCTACGAAACGAGTCGGCAGCGCACTGAGCAAATTCGACTGACAATCCACCACAAGCCCGCCGCCGCGTACGCGATAGACATCGAACTGCGCCATCAGCGAATACGAAGCTCGGTCAGGGGATCTCCCTCACGCGCATACCATTCGGCGAACTCGGCGATCGCCGTCTCATTCTCCTCCTTCCAGCGGCGTTCCCGCTCGGCTTGGATCTCGGCGCGCAACGCAGCCTCGGTAACACGCGAGAGATTGATGCCAGCGGCGCGCGCTGCAGCAACGACGCCCTCGTCCACCGACAAGTTCACCGATTTGCGCTTGCCGGTGACGAGGGGATCATGCTTCATGCGCAAAGTTTATGCGCACTGCGACAGCGCGTCAACGAACGGAGCGTTCCCCATGGCCGAGTTCTTCCCCGCCCTCACTGAAGCGCATCGTACGTTCGTTGAGCGTCAGCCGGTGTTCTTCGTCGCCACTGCGGCGGAAGGAACGCGGATCAACCTCAGCCCCAAGGGCATGGACAGCTTCCGCGTGCTCGACGATCGCACCGTCGCGTACCTCGACGTGGTCGGTTCGGGGAACGAGACCAATGCGCACCTGCTCGCGGACGGGCGTATCACCATCATGTTCTGCGCCTTTGATCAGCCGGCGTTGATCTTCCGCATCTATGGCCGCGGGCGGGCCGTACTGCCGCAGGACCCCGAGTGGGGCGCACTTCACGCGCATTTCACCGCCTTGCCCGGCACGCGCCAGATCTTCGTCGTCGCCATCGATCAGGTGCAAACGTCGTGTGGCTGGGGCGTGCCGCAGATGACGCTCGATCGCCCGCGGGACACGCTCAACAAGTATAATGCGAAGTACAGCGACGAGGAGCGGCTGGATTACTGGCGCTCGGCCGAGGGCAAGAGCATCGACGGCCTGCCGACCCGCCTGCCGGACGCGCTGCCGGGTGCTGCGGTCTAGTCTTCGCTCCCGGCCGGACCAATCGAGCAAGCAATTCGTTCAACAACCATGAGCCTCGTCGAAGTCGGCCGCTACGATCGTAACCTTGCCAATATCATCGTTGGCCGCCTGGAAAGCGAAGGCATAGCCGCACTTGCCTTCGATGGCGGCGCGTCGATTGCCGATGGCAGCTGGCTGCTCATTCCCGTGCGGGTGATGGTCGACGAAGACGATGTCGCTCGTGCGCAGACGGTGATCAATGCTGCCTGATTCTTGAGCAGAACACCGCATCTGCACAAAAACTAACGCGCCTTCATCAACGTTTCGGCTCTGTTACCGTCTGGTTGCACTTGGCACGACGGTTGCGAGGGGTGCCCCCGGGTAACGGGAAAGGGGGCGCGATGAAACTGGTCATAGCCATCATCAAGCCGTTCAAGCTCGACGAGGTGAGGG
The DNA here is from genome assembly GCF_045371305.1 of Sphingomonas sp. 179-A 2A2 NHS. Taxonomy (NCBI): domain Bacteria; kingdom Pseudomonadati; phylum Pseudomonadota; class Alphaproteobacteria; order Sphingomonadales; family Sphingomonadaceae; genus Sphingomonas; species Sphingomonas sp. 179-A 2A2 NHS. Next base: position 142,041 of record NZ_JBIQDE010000006.1, read on the forward strand.
AAGCGCTCACCACGATCGGGGTGGCGGGGATGACGGTCACCGAGGTCAAGGGGTTCGGCCGGCAGAAGGGCCAGACCGAAATCTACCGCGGGGCCGAATACAGCACCAACATGGTGCCCAAGATCAAGATCGAGGTCGTTTGCGCCGCCAACCTGGCGGACCGGGTCGTGGAGGCGATCCAGTCATCGGCGAATACCGGCGCGATCGGCGACGGCAAGATCTTCGTCCTCGATGTCGGTCAGGCGGTGCGCATCCGCACCGGTGAAACCGACGACACGGCGCTCTGAGGGGGGATGAGCATGAAGCAAGCATTGAAGATTGCCGGCGCCCTGGGCCTCGGCGCCGCGGCGTTGGCCGCGCTGCCCGCCTGGGCTCAGGCGCCCGCCGCCGCGCCCGTTCCGAACAAGGGCGACACTGCCTGGATGATGGTGGCGACCGTCCTCGTCATGACGATGATCGTGCCGGGTCTCGCGCTGTTCTACGGCGGCCTCGTTCGCACCAAGAACATGCTGTCGGTGCTCACTCAGGTCATCGCGGTAGCCAGCTTCGCCATGATCATCTGGGTGATCTACGGCTACACCATGGCCTTTGGTGACGGCGGCAACGCCTTTATCGCCGGGTTCAACAAGCTGTTCCTCGCCGGCGTCACGCCGGATTCGACTGCCGCCACCTTCACCGATGGCGTCGTCATTCCCGAATATGTCTTTATCGCGTTCCAGATGACGTTCGCGGCGATCACCGTCAGCCTGGTCATCGGCGGTCTTGTCGAACGCATGAAGTTCTCCGGCCTCATGGTCTTCGCCCTCGTGTGGCTGACGATCGTCTATTTCCCGATCGCCCATATGGTGTGGGCGGGCAACGGCCTGCTCTTCAACTGGGAGCCGGCCGCGCTCGATTTCGCCGGTGGCACGGTCGTCCACATCAACGCCGGCATCTCGGCTCTGGTGGGCGCGATCATCATCGGGCCGCGCCTCGGGTACAAGAAGGACATCATGGCCCCGCACTCGCTGGTCATGACGCTGATCGGCACGGGCCTCCTCTGGGTGGGCTGGTTCGGCTTTAATGCGGGCTCCGCGCTGGAAGCCAATGGCTCGGCCGCTCTTGCCATGATCAACACCTTCGTCGCGACTGCTGCTGGCGTCCTGTTCTGGATGCTGACCGAGCGGATGCTGGGCCACAAGGCCTCGCTGCTCGGCGCCTGCTCTGGTGCCATCGCGGGCCTGGTGGCGGTGACACCGGCGGCCGGCAATTCCGGCCCGTTCGGCGCGATCCTGCTCGGCGCGATCGCCGCGATCATCTGCGCCTATTTCGTCGTCGCGGTGAAGCCCAAGCTCAACCTCGACGATTCTCTTGACGCTTTCGGCATCCACGGCATCGGCGGCATCGTCGGGTCGATCGGCACCGCCTTCACCATGCTGCCGGGCCTCGGCGGCCCGGGCGCTGCTGACTATGCCCTCGGCCCGCAGCTGGTGACCCAGGTGGTCGCGGTCGCAATCTCGGTTGCCTGGGCAGGTGTTGGCTCGGGGATCGCCTTTACCGTTGCCAAGGCAGTGACCGGGCTGCGCGTCAGCGAAGAGGTGGAGCGCGAAGGCCTCGACCTCGGCGAGCATGGCGAGCGCGCCTACAATTATTGACGAGATTGGGGGCCAGCTGCGGCCGGTTCCCCAAACGATGTTCCTCCTGCGGACGCCACTTGGGCCCGGTACTCGTACCGGGCCTTTTTTTGTCGGCGAGTGCACACGCGCGCAGAATCAGCGCGCGCGGCGACGATCAATCCGTCCGATGAGGATCAGGAAAGCGCCGCCATAACGGCGCGGCGCTTAATGGCCGTAGCGTTTGATGCCCTGCAGCCGCAGCTTGCGGCGCTTCCGCCGGACCAGCGTGACGCCGATCCAGGGAACCAGGGTGACGATCGTCAGCCCGATCAAACCATAGGCAATGAGTTCGCGTGTCGTATCCAAAACGAGCTTCCGTCCTATCGGGGTGCGGTGAAAGAGCTCATCGCACTCATCGAGGTTCCCCGACAATGACGGCTGATCAGCGATTGCGCGCTCCTGCCGTCACTCTCCCCGGGGAGCCATGACACAAAATCTGTTGAGCGCCTAACGCGTTGCAGCCGAGATCATGGTTAACCCTGCAGGCTGACGCGGCCGCCGGCGTGGCGTTCCAGCCGACCGCCTAGCTCCAGTTCCAGAAGCACCATCTGCGCGATCGGTGCCGACACGCCGGATTGGCGGATGACCTCGTCGATCGAGACCGCCACCGGGCCTAAGAGGTTGGTGACCAGGCGCCGGGCGCTGTCGTCCGCATCGGCCGCCGGCTCAGCCTCGAAGAAAGTGGGCGGCGATCGCACCAGCCGCGCATCCAACGGGCGGATCTGTTCGATCACGTCTGCCGCCTTCTGGATCAGGGTGGCGCCCTCCCGGATCAGCAGATTGCATCCTTGCGCGCGCGGATCGAGCGGGCTGCCGGGCACCGCCATCACCTCGCGCCCCGCCTCGTTCGCCAGCCGCGCCGTGATCAGCGAGCCGGACTTGGGCGCCGCCTCCACCACCAGCGTTCCCTGCGCCCATCCGGCGATGATCCGGTTGCGATACGGGAAGTGCCGCGCGCGCGGTTCCGTCCCCGGCGCCATCTCCGCCACGAGCAGCGCCTCCTCGCCAATCCGCCGCTGCAGCTCGGCGTTCTCGGGCGGATAGATGACGTCGATGCCGCCTGCGATCACCGCCACGGTCGCGCTGCCGGCACCGACATGCGCGGCCGTATCGATCCCGCGCGCGAGGCCCGAGACGACCGTCACGCCTTCCGCCGCCAGGTCATAGGCGATGCCGCGCGCAAAGCGGCACGCCGCGGCCGAGGCATTTCGCGCGCCGACGATTGCGACCGGCGGGCGCTCGGCCGGCGGCAGGGTGCCCCTCACCGTCAACACTGCCGGGGCGTCATCGAGCTCGGCCAGCAACCTCGGATATGCCGCATCGTCAAGAAACAGGTGGCGGGCACCCAGCCGCGCGACGGTCTCGACCTCCCGGCTGATCACCGCCGGATCGGCCAGTGCAATCATCCGTCCGCCGCCGCGCCGCGCCAGATCCGGAACCGCCGCGATGGCACGGCGTGCATCGCCGAAGCGGCGCAGCAATTGTCGATAGGTGACCGGGCCAATGCCCGGCGTTCGGATCAGCCGAAGCCGATCGAGGCCATCCTCGGCGCGATCCGCATCAGCCACGCTTCGCGCCAATGCGCGGCTCAGCCCCTTCGATCAGCCGCCCGATATTGGCGCGATGGTTCCAGATCACGAGCAGCGCCAGCGCGAACAGCAGCGGCACGAGATCGAACCGCCCCAGCACCGCGGCGCCCACGGGCGCGCTCGCCGCCGCCGTCATCCCGGCGACCGAGGAGATACGCAGCAGCGCAAGCATCCCGATCCACACCACGGCGAACACCAGGCCCAGCGGCGGATGCAGCGCCAGCACGATGCCCATGAAGGTCGCCACGCCCTTTCCGCCGCGGAAGCGCAGCCAGATCGGATAGCAGTGGCCGATGAACGCGCCAGCCGCCGCCAGCTGCTCGTTGTCCGGCAATATGGCCGATGCGATCACCACCGCCGCCCAGCCCTTGGCCAGATCGAGCAGCAGCGTCGCCGCCGCCAGCCCCTTCCGACCGGTCCGCAGCACGTTGGTCGCGCCGATGTTGCCGGAACCGATCTGGCGCAGGTCTCCCGCGCCGCCGAATCTGGTTAACAGCACGCCGAACGGGATGGAGCCGAGCAGATAGCCAAGCAGAACGGCCGCAACGGGCGGCATCCAGACGATCTCGGTGTTCAGGTACGATCCCTCCCGATGCTCATGACGATAGCTCAACGATCATCACGTTTCTACTGACCTGTATCAAACCGGATGCGGCGGCTAATGCGCGCTTCATGTCCGATCCGCGCCCCATCCTGTTCTTCGATTCGGGCGTCGGCGGCCTGTCGATCGCCGCCCCGGCCCGTTCGGCCGTGCCCGATGCGCGGTTCGTCTATGTCGCTGACAGCGCCGGCTTTCCTTATGGCATCCGCAGCGAAATGGAAATCGCCGGCCGGGTGCCCGCGCTCCTCGGCCGGCTCGCCGAGCGTTATGATCCGCGGCTGATCGTGATCGCGTGCAACACCGCCTCCACCATCGCGCTCGGGGCGGTGCGGGCGGCGCTCGACCTGCCGATTGTCGGCACCGTGCCTGCGATCAAGCCCGCGGCGGAAGCAAGCCGCAGCCGCACCATCGGCGTGCTCGGCACTGCCGCCACCGTCCGCCAGGCCTATGTCGACGATCTCGCGAGTCGCTTCGCCGCCGATTGCCGCGTCATTCGTTACGGCTCGGCGGAACTCGTCACCCTTGCCGAGGCGAAGCTTCGCGGTGACGCCATTTCGCCGGGCGAGGTTCGTACCGCGATCGCGCCGATGCTGGCGGCACCGGGCGCCGACGAGATCGATACGATGGTGCTCGCCTGCACTCACTTCCCGCTCCTCACCGACGAGCTTGCCCGGGCCGTCGACCGCCCGATCACCTTCGTGGACGGCGGCCCCGGCATTGCGCGGCGCATCGCCTATCTGACGCGCGGGCAGACATTCGCACGCTCCCAGCCGGACCTCGCGGTGTTTACCGGAGACATCGCCCCCGGCCTCGAACGCGCGCTCGCCAGCTATGGCTTCGACCGGCTCGAACGGCTCTGATCACCCGCCCGCGCAGCGGGAACCGCAGCCGCGGATCTGAGTTAGCGCCCCGGCCGATCACTCAAAAAGCCCGAATCCGCTGGAAACCGCGGGTCGGGAAGAGTAAGCGCGCCCCATGTCCATCGACGCTCTTTCGGCCAAGCCGGTCGATTACACCCGCGCCTTTTCGCAGGCGATCGACCGTCTCCACGCCGAAGGCCGCTACCGCGTCTTCATCGATATCCTGCGCAACAAGGGTCATTACCCCAGCGCGCGCTGCTTCGCCGGCCACAATGGCCCGAAGCCGATCACCGTCTGGTGCTCGAACGATTATCTCGCGATGGGCCAGCACCCCAAGGTGATCGCGGCGATGGAAGAGGCGCTGCACGACGTCGGCGCCGGCTCCGGCGGCACGCGCAACATCGGCGGCAACACGCATTACCATGTCGACCTGGAGGCTGAACTCGCCGACCTGCACGGCAAGGAAGGCGCACTGCTGTTCACGTCGGGCTATGTCTCGAACGAGGCGACGCTGGCGACGCTCGCCAAGGTGCTGCCGGGATGCATCATCTATTCGGACGAACTGAATCACGCCTCGATGATCGCTGGCATCCGCAACGCGGGCTGCGAGAAGCGCGTGTTCCGCCACAATGATCTGGCGCATCTCGAGGAACTGCTCGCCGCGGACGATCCTGCGACGCCCAAGCTGATCGCGTTTGAGAGCGTCTATTCGATGGAGGGCGACGTCGCCCCGATCGCGGCGATCTGCGACCTTGCCGACAAGTACAATGCGCTGACCTATCTCGACGAGGTTCACGCGGTCGGCATGTACGGCGCGCGCGGCGGCGGCATCTCGGAGCGTGACGAGGTCGCGCACCGGCTGACCATCATCGAAGGCACGCTGGGCAAGGCCTTCGGCGTGATGGGCGGCTATATCGCCGCGGACAAGACGATCATCGACGTCATCCGCAGCTATGCCCCCGGCTTCATCTTCACCACCTCGCTCTCGCCCGTGTTGGTCGCCGGCGTGCTAGCAAGCGTGCGCCACCTCAAGAGCTCCTCGGTCGAGCGCGAGGGCCAGCAGGCTGCTGCCCGCCGGCTGAAGGCGATGATGACCGAGGCCGGGCTGCCGGTGATGGTGGGGGACACGCACATCGTGCCGGTGATGGTCGGCGATCCGGTGAAGGCGAAGAAGATCAGCGACGTGCTGCTCGCCGAATACGGCATCTACGTTCAGCCGATCAATTACCCGACCGTGCCGCGCGGCACTGAACGGCTGCGCTTCACGCCCGGCCCGGCGCACAGCGAAGCGATGATGCAGGAACTGACCGACGCCCTGGTCGAGATCTGGGATCGCCTGGAGCTGCGCAAGGCCGCGTAAGCGCTTTTCCGCGTGCGGAGAGCGCGGCGCTCCCCCATACTCCCAGCATCCACCGTGCCGCGCACTCAGCCGCCGCGGGTCAAGCCCAACCATGGATGCTGAAACGAGTTCAGCATGACGAAAGGGGAGGCGCCGAGCGCCATTCCGCTTCGACAATCCGAACTCGAACCGGCTAGAGCGCTCCGCTCGTGAGTTCGAACAAGGGAAGACAATCATGCAGGCAGTCGGCATCATCGGCGCAGGGCAGATGGGTGCGGGGATCGCACAGGTTTCCGCCCAGGCCGGCTATCGCGTGCTTTTGACCGACGTCGACAAGGCACGCGCGGAAGCGGGCAAGGCCGGCATCGCCCGGCAGCTCGATCGAGCGGTCGAGAAGGGCAAGATCGATCCGCAGGCACGTGATCAGGCGCTGGCGCGGATCGAACCGATCGAGGGCGTCCAGGGCATGTCATCCTGCAGCCTCGTCATCGAAGCGGCGACCGAGCGCGAGGAGGTGAAGCGCGCGATCTTCGCGCAGGCCGGCACGGTGCTCGGCCATCAGGCGATCCTCGCCTCCAACACCTCGTCGATCCCGATCACCCGGCTGGCGCAGGCCTCGCCCGATCCGGCGCGCTTCATCGGCGTGCATTTCTTCAATCCGGTGCCCGTCATGGGCCTGATCGAGGTGATCCGCGGCCTCGCTACCGCCGACGAGACGGTGAAGACGGTCGAGACCTATGCCACCGCCCTCGGCAAGGCGGTGGTCCACGCCAATGACGCGCCGGGTTTCATCGTCAATCGCATCCTGATGCCGATGCTGAACGAGGCCTGCTTCGCACTGGGCGAGGGCGTCGCGACGGTCCGCGACATCGACCTTGCCTGCCAATTGGGCCTCAACCACCCGATGGGGCCGCTGACGCTGGCCGACTTCATCGGGCTCGACACCTGCCTCGAAATCACCCGCGTATTATTCGAGACCACGGGCGATCCCAAGTTCCGCCCCGCCCCGCTGCTGGTGAAATACGTCGAGGCCGGTTGGTACGGGAAGAAAACCAAGCGCGGCTTCTACGACTATAGCGGCGACACGCCCTTCCCGACCCGCTGACATCCACGATAAAGCCCCTCTCCGTCAGGAGAGGGGTTCGGGTGAAGCCTGCCCTCCAATCGAGCCTTCAGCGCCCCTCACAATGTCCTGAGCGCCCGCGCAGGCCGCAGCGCCATCAACGGCAGCGAACCGGCAAGCCCGATCCCCAGCGTCAGCAACGCCCCGCCGCTCAATGTCGCCAGCACCCGGGTCCAATCGGGCGCCCAACCGAAATCGAACACCTGCACGATCACGAACCACGCCGCCGTCATCCCCAGCAGCAACGAAACCAGCGCAAGGATCGCGGCCAGCAGACCATATTCCAGCGCCTGCGTGCCGAGCACCTGCCAGCGCGTCGCCCCGAGCGTCTTCAGGATCACGCTGTCATAAGCGCGTGACTGGCGCGACGCGGCGATCGCGCCCACCAGCACCGCGATCCCCGCCAGGATCGCGATCGAGGCTGCAGCCACGATCGCTTGCGCCATCTGGTCGAGGATCGAGCTCACCTGCCCGATCACCTCACTCACCGCGATCACCGATGCGCCCGGAAAGGCGCCAAGCAGCGCCCGCGTGACCGGCCCCTCGCTCGCCTTGTCCATGGTGATCGTCGCCGTCACGCTGTGCGGCGCCGCGGCCAGCGTGTTGGGGGAGAACACCATGATGTAGTTGAAGCCCATCGTGTCCCAGTTGATCTTGCGCAGCGAAGCGATCCGCGCCTCGATCTCGCGCCCCAGCACGCTCACTGTCAGCGTGTCTCCGACACCGATGTTCAGCACCTTCGCCGCCTCAGCATCCAGCGAGACGAGCGGCGGGCCGGCATAATCCTTCGGCCACCATTGGCCGGCGACCAGATCGCTCCCCTCTGGCAGCACGTCGCTATAGGTCGCCCCGCGCTCACGGCCGAGGAACCACGCGCCTTCGGGCACTTCCTTCAGATCGGCCACCCGCTGCTTGCCATAGGCGACGATCGTTGCGCGCAATGCGGGCACGACATTCAGCGCGGCGCCAGGCGCGGTTTCGTCCACCAAAGCGCGGAAGCGCTGCGCATCCGCAGAGGGCACGTCGAGGACGAACAGGTTCGGCGCCTTCTTCGGCACCGTCCGCTCGATCTCAGCCGCAAGGCTGGTCTGGATGCCCGCCAGCGTTACGAACAGGGTCAGCGCCAGCCCAAGCGCCACCACCAGCGCGCTCGTCTGCGCCCCCGGGCGATGGAGATTGCCGAGCGCAAGGCGGAACAGCGGGCGACGCGGGCGCGGCAAGCGCCGCGCGAGCCGCGAGACACCCCAGCCGAGCGCGAGCAGCAGCAGAAGCACCCCGGCGACTGCGCCGAGCACGGCCGCCGAGAACAACGGCTCGCGCGACGTGCCCAATGCCACCGCGATCAGAGCGGCTGCCGCCCCTGCCACCCACAGGGCCGTCCGCCGGTCGATCGTCAGCCGCGGATCGACCAGCGCCCTGAAGATCGCTGCCGCTGGCTGGGTCCGCGCACGCGCCAGCGGCGGCAGCGTGAAGGCCAGCGCGATCAGCACGCCGTAGATCGCGCTCGTCGCCAGCGGCAGGGGATGGATCGCGAAGCCGGGGCGCACCGGCAGCACGTCCCCCAGCGCCGCGACGATCCCCGGCGGCACCAGCGCACCGACGATCAACCCGAGCGTGATTGCCAGCGCGCCGACCGCCGCGATCTGCAGCAGGTAGATCCGCGCAATATCGCCACCGCTGGCGCCAAGCACCTTCAGCGTCGCGATCGCACTGCGCTTCTGCGCTATATAGGAGGAGACGCCGTTGCTGACGCCGATCCCCGCAATTACCAGCGCGGCAAGCCCGATCAGCGACAGGAACTGCCCCATCCGCTCGAAGAAGCGATTGGCGCCGGGCGCCGCACGCGTGTGATCCTTCAACGACCAGCCAAGCGGCGCATTGGCTTTCTCCAGTTGCTCCCGGAGCGCAGGCGCATCGCTCCCGGCGGGCAGCCGTACGCGATACTTGCTGTCGTAGAGACTGCCGGGCTGGATCAGTCCGGTGCGCCGCAACCCTTCCATCGAAACGATCGCGACTGGCCCGAGCGTGAAGCCTTCACCCACGCGATCGGGCTCGTCGCCGATGATGCCGGAGACCGTGAAATCCGCCTCGCCATAACGCAGGCGCGCGCCCGGCCCGATCGCGAGCCGATCCGCCAGCGCTTCTCCGATCACCACCTTGTCGGGATCTAGCGGCGCATAACGGCCCTGCTTCAGCGTCAGCGTGCCGTACAAGGGATAGGCGCGATCAACGCCCTTCAACTCGGTCAGCACCGCCTCGCGCGCATTGCCGCGCTGCCCGCCCAGCGCGCGCGCCATGGCCCGCAGCCGGATCGTCTCGCTCACGATGCCCAGCCGGCGCAGCTCAGCGATGCGCGGCCCGATCTCGCGCTGCATCATCGCGATCTCGATGTCACCACCCAGCAAGGTGCGGCCGCGCGCCGCCAGCTCCTGCGTGATAGACGCCGTCAGGCTGCCGATGGCGGCCAACGTCGCCACGCCCAGGAACAGGCAGACGAACAGCAGCCTTAGCCCACGGAACCCGGCATGAAGATCGCGCCGCGCGATACGCCATGCCGCGCCCCAGCGTAGCGCGTTCAAGCGCGCCGCTCCCCGATGATCCGCCCGTCACGCATCTCGATCACCCGCTCGCATCGCTCGGCGAGCGCCGGGTCGTGCGTGATGATCAGCAGCGTCGCCCCGGCCGCGCGCTGGCGATCGAACAACAGCTTGATCACCGACGCGCCGGTGCTTGCGTCGAGATTGCCGGTCGGCTCGTCGGCGAACAGGATCGCGGGACGGGGTGCTACGGCGCGTGCAATCGCCACCCGTTGCTGCTCACCGCCGGACAGTTGTGCCGGATAATGATCCATTCGGTGGCCAAGGCCTACCGCTTCCAGCTCGGCTGCAGCACGGGTAAACGGGTCGTCGGCGCCGTCCAGCTCCAGCGGAACGGCGACATTCTCCAGCGCCGTCATCGTCGGCAGCAGGTGAAAAGCCTGCAGCACGATGCCGATCCGCCCCCGTCGGGCCTTCGCCAGCCCGTCCTCGTCGAGGCTGCCGAAATCCACCCCGCCGACGCTCACGCTCCCGCCGCTCGCCCGCTCCAACCCGGAAAGCACCGCCATCAGCGACGATTTGCCCGATCCCGATGCGCCCAGGATCGCGAGGCTCTCGCCCGCAACAATGTCGAGATCGACGCCTTTCAGCACGGAGACTGGCGCCGAGCGGCTCCCCAGCATCAGCGTGACATCGCGCGCGCGGACCGCGATAGAAGCGTCCGGTGAAGACATGAGAGGGGACGCTCCTTGAAGATGGCGACGCAACATGTGGTAGCAGCGCTCGCGCTTGTCCACCTAGGGGCGGGTTGCAGCCAACCCACAGACGACGCGTCCGTCACGCTTAACAGCGCCAATGCGACAGCAAGCGCGCCCGCCACGCGGGCTGCGGAAACGGGCGAGACCAAGCTGGTCGTGGCATTCGGCGACAGCCTCTACGCCGGCTACAATCTGGCGCCCGGTGAAGGCTTTGCACCGGTGCTGGAACGCGCATTGAAGGGCCGCGGCATTGCAGCGCAGGTCGTTAACGCCGGCGTCTCCGGCGACACCAGCGCAGGCGGGCGTGGGCGCTTGGCCTTCGTGCTCGACGGTCTGTCGCGCAAACCGGACCTCGTGATCGTCGGCCTCGGCGCGAACGACATGCTGCGCGGCCTCGAGCCTTCGCGCACGCGCGAGAACCTCGAGGCGATCCTCGCGGAGTTGAAGAAGCGCGGAATACCCGTGATGCTGACCGGCATGGTCGCGGCGCCCAACATGGGCGCGGACTATGCGGCGAGCTTCAACGGCATCTATCCTGATCTGGCGAAGAAATATGGCGCGCCGCTTTATCCCTTCTTCCTCGATGGCGTGATCACCAACCAGTCGTTGCTGCTGGGAGACGGCATCCACCCCAATCCGCAGGGTGTGAAGACAGTCGTGGCCAAGGTCGAACCCATGGTTTCCGCCGCACTCGAATAACGCAGCCGCTCAGGCGGCGGGCGGCTCCCACAATTCGATCGCATTGCCTTCGGGATCGTGGATCCGCGCGAAGCGGCCGGTCTCCACCGAATCCCACTCCGGCCGCGTCTCCACGCCGATCGCGCTTGCCTCAAGCTGCGCGATCATCCCGGCCAGATCCCGCACCCGAAGGTTGATCATGAAGGCCTTGTCGGCGGGGAAGTAATCGGTGCTCGCTTTGAACGGCGCGAACACCATCGGGCCGCCCTGCACCTGCCAATACCATTCGTCAGCCGCGCCTTCCCCGGTCGCGTCACAGCCCGCACCGACGCCCAGATGCTGGCGGTACCATTCTGATAGCGCATCGGGATCCTGCGCGCGGAAGAACAACCCGCCCATTCCCATCACCGGCATCCGGTCCTCCTTCTGGCGTCAGGCAGCCAACTCCAGCGCGCGCCCGGCCGCCGCATCCAGCAGCCGCTTTTCCAGCGCCTTCAGCCGCGGCCCGGCGGCGATCTTATCACCCGTCAGGTCGGTGATGTAGAAGGTATCGACCGCGCGCTCACCGTAGGTCGCGACATGCGCCGAATGGATCGTCACCTTCGACTGGAACAGCGCATGGGCCAGCTGGTTGAGCAGCGCCGGGCGATCGCGCGCATTCACCTCCACCACGGTGAACCGGTTGGACGCCTTGTTGTCGACCAGTACGTTGGGCTCGATCCGGAAGGCGTCGGCGCGGGTGCGCGGCAGCGGTTTCGCCTTCAGCCGCTCGACCAGCTGGCCGCGATTGGCGAGTGCATCCTCGATCGCGGCACGCAGCCGGCCGAGCTGCTCCTCCTCGTCGAACGGGCGCCCATAGGGATCCTGCACGAGGAAGTTGTCCAACGCCATGCCGTCCCGCGTGGTGTGGATCCGCGCATCGATGATGTTGCCGCCGGCAACATGGATGGCGCCGGCGATGCGATAGAAGATGCCGGGATGGTCGGCGGCATAGACGGTTACCAGCGTCGCGCCGCGCTGCGCATAGACCTGCGCATCGATCCGCAGCTGCGCATCGCCAGCGCGCGTGATGAAGCGGGCGTTGTGCGCCAGCACATCATCCGGTTCGGCGATCCAATAGGCTTCCGGGAAACGGCGGACATAGCGGGCGAGCGTCTCCTCATCCCATTCCATCGCAGCGGCGAGGTTCGCCTGCTTGGCCGCGATCCGCTCGCTCCTCCCCTTCTGCTTGTGGCCAAGGCGAAGCACTTCCTCCGCCGCTTCGAACAGATCGCCGAGCAGCTGCCGCTTCCACCCGTTCCATGTGCCCGGCCCCACCGCGCGAATATCGACGATCGTCAGCACCAGCAGCAGGCGGAGCCGCTCGGGCGATTGCACGATGGCGGTGAAATCGAGGACCGTCTTGAAGTCGGAAAGGTCGCGCTTGAACGCCGTCGCCGACATCAGCAGGTGGTACCGGATAAGCCAGGCCACCGTCTCCGTCTCTGCCGGGGTCAGGCCGAACCGCGGGCAAAGCCGCTCCGCTACCGCCGCACCGAGCACCGAATGATCGCCGCCGCGCCCCTTGGCGATGTCGTGCAGCAGCACCGCGACATACAGCACCCGGCGCGACAGGATCTGGCCCAGGATCGCGGTGGCGAGCGGATGGTCCGCCATCAATTCGCCGCGCTCGATACGCGACAACAGGCCGATCGCCCGGATCGTGTGCTCATCGACCGTATAATGGTGGTACATGTCGAACTGCATCTGCGCGACGACGCGGCCGAAATCGGGCACGAAGCGACCGAAAACGCCCGTCTCGTTCATCCAGCGCAGCACCAGCTCCGGATCGCGCGGGCTGGTGAGCACGTCGAGGAACAGCGCGTTGGCGCGCGGGTCGGTGCGCACCTCGTCGACCAGCTTGGCATCACGCGTTGCCGCGCGCGCGGCGAGCGGATGGATCTCGACACAGTGAAGGTCCGCCAGCTGGAAGATCTCGATCAGCCGCACGGGATCTTCCGCGAAGAAATTGTCGTGCGGCAGCGCTAGGCGGCCGCGATCGAGCACGAAGCCGTTGAGCTTGGTCGGCCGCCGCCGCAGTCGCGGCAGGCCGAAGCGGCGCCCGCGGGCTGCAAATTGTTCGTCGAGATGCGCCAGGAAGACGCCGGTCAGCGCGCCGACCGTCTTCGCCTGCAGGAAGTAATATTGCATGAATCGCTCAACCGCCGCCTTCCCGGGACGGTCGGAAAAGCGCATCCGCTCCGCGATCTCGCGCTGCATGTCGAAGGTCAGCCGGTCCTCCGCCCGCCCTGCGGCGAGATGCAGGTGGCAGCGGACCGCCCAAAGAAAGTTGTCGGCGCGGTGGAACAGCCGATACTCGGACGCGGTGAACAGCCCCACGGTGACGAGTTGCCCGGCGCGCTCCACGTCATAAACGTACTTCCCGATCCAGAAGAGCGCGTGGAGATCGCGCAGACCGCCCTTCCCTTCCTTCACGTTGGGCTCGACGACATAGCGCGTGTCGCCCATCTTCAGGTGCCGTGCATTCCGCTCAGCCAATTTGTCGGCGATGAACTGGCGCTCGGTCCCTTGCGTCACCTCCGCCTTGAAGCGGGCCATCGCCTCTTCGTACAGCGCCGCATCTCCCCAGACGAGCCGGCCTTCCAGAAGCGCGGTGCGGATCGTCACGTCTGCCTTCGCCTGGCGCACCATCTCGTCAAGCGAGCGCGATGAATGGCCGACCTTCAGGCCGAGGTCCCACAAGGCGTAAAGCGTCGATTCGATGACCTGCTCGGCCCAGGGCGTCTGCTTCCAGGGAGTCAGGAACCCGATGTCGACGTCCGAGAACGGCGCCATCTCGCCCCGTCCGTATCCGCCCACCGCGACCAGCACGAGCCGCTCGCCGCCGGTCGGGTTGCTGAGCGGGTAAAGCCGCCGGGTCACCAGATCGAGCAGGATGTGCAGCAGCTGATCGACCAGGAAGGCCTGCGCATTCGCTGCCTCCAACCCGCGCGACGGCCGCTCCGCAAGTCGCCGCGCGATCTCATTGCGGCCTGCATCCAGCGCGTCCTTCAGCATCGCGGTCGCGGTGCGGCGGAGCAGTGCCGGATCGTCGATCTCCAGCGCGGCGATGGCCTCGGCAAGAGCGCGCCGATCGACGATCGCGCGGCGGTTCGGCAGGTTTTCGAAACGCGAGCTCATGGCCTTGCGGTACGGCAAAGCGCAGTCACTTGGAATGCGCGGTTTCGTTCCTATATCGGAACGATCGTCAGCAGTTCCGCTCCGTAGGCGCTGGCGGCTGAGAGACTTGCGTGCTCCCGCTTACGCCACGGGAGCCACGATCATCGATCTCAATCAACTTCTCGCGCGGCACCAAGTGTCGCTGATCCGAACGGCGCACGCCGCTACTCCTGAGGCGCGGCGTGTCAACGCCGGGCTGACACGCGGCTACGCCGCACAGATCGCAGGGCTGCAGGCTTCGTCTGGTGCTACCAACCCGCTGCGGGAGATTGCGTTTTGAGCGCCGAAACGACCGACATCGCTACGTCTGCCGAAGCAGCACCGATCGAGCCGACAGAAGACCGGAAGCCGATGCTGCGGCGCCGGCAATTCCGCCCCGCCGCCGTTAAGTCGAAACTGTCCGCCGATGAAGCGGATCGCCAGGGTCGCGCCGTCCGCCTCGCCTTCGAAGTGCTCGGCCGGGATGCGGCGCGCGCTTTTCTCAACGAGCCGCACGATACGCTTGGCGGCCGACCGCTAGACATTGCAACGCAAAGCGCCGACGGCATGCTGGCTGTGGAAGACGCGATCAACCGGCACGCTGCGGCCTGACTGGGCACCGCCGGCAGACCTCGTCAGTACATGTGCTGCCCACCGTTGATCGAGAGCGTCGAGCCCGTGATGAACCCGCCCTCTTCGGAGCATAGGAAGGCTACGCCCCGCGCGATCTCGTGTGCCTGGCCGAGGCGTCCGACGGGGATCTTGGCGACGATCTTGTCGAGCACCTCCGGCGGCACTGCGGCGACCATGTCGGTATCGACGTAGCCCGGCGCGATCGCATTCACCGTCACGCCGGCGCGCGCGCCTTCCTGTGACAGGGCCTTGGTGAAGCCGTGGATGCCGCTCTTGGCTGCCGCGTAGTTCACCTGGCCGTATTGGCCCGCCTGGCCGTTGATCGAACCGATGTTGACGATCCGGCCCCAGCCACGCTCGCGCATGCCGGGGAACACTGCCTTCGCCATGTTGAAACAGCCGCCAAGGTTCGTGTCGATCACGTCCTTCCACATCTGGTACGTCATCTTCATGATCGTGCCGTCACGGGTGATGCCCGCATTGTTCACCAGCACGTCGACGGGGCCAAGCTCGGCCACGACCCGGGCGACCCCCGCCTGGCAGGCGTCGAAATCGGCGACATCCCATTTATAGGCCTTGATTCCGGTGCGGCTGGTGAAATCCGCTGCGCGCTCATCGTTGCCGCAATAATTGGCGGCGACGACCATGCCCATGTCCTCAAGCGCAAGGCTGACGGCCTCGCCGATTCCGCGCGTGCCGCCTGTGACGATCGCCACCCGTGCCATTGTCGCCCTCCCTCGATGAACCCGGCGAGGCTACGGAAGACGCACCCAGCCTTCAAGTTCCCGTGCGATTACCGTGCGCAACAAAGTGATGCCTTCCGGGCTGTCGTTGAGACACGGCAGATAGGCAAAGTCGGTACCGCCCGCCTCGAGGAACGTCTCGCGGCCGCGAATGGCGAGCTCCTCCAGCGTCTCGAGGCAGTCGGCGGAAAAACCAGGCGCGACGATGGCGACCTTGCGCAGGCCCTTCCCCGGCAGGGCGGCAAGAACCGTGTCCGTCGCCGGCTCCAGCCATTTGGCGCGGCCAAAGCGGGACTGGAAGGTGATCGCCACCTCGCGACCCAGCGCTTCGCCGAGCAACCGCGCAGTCTTCTGGCACTGGCAGTGATAGGGATCGCCAAGCTGCAGTGTGCGCAGTGGCATGCCGTGAAAGCTTGCGATCAGCGCGTCGGGGACGAAGTCGAGCGTCGCGATGCCTCCCTCCACCGACGTCTTCAGTGCGTTGATGTAAGCGGGATCGTCGTGATAGGGTGGCAGCGTGCGGATCGCCGGCTGCCAGCGCATCATCGCCAGCTTCGCGAATGCTCGGTCGTTCGCGGTTGCCGTCGTGGCAGCGGAATATTGCGGATAGAGCGGCGCCAACAGGATGCGCTCGCAGCCTGCGTCCTTTAGCGCCTGCACCCGGTCGCCGATCGCCGGGCGTCCATAGCGCATGGCGTAATCCACCATGACGTTCGGCCCGAACGCCCCCTCCAGCGCCTTTGCCTGTGCACGCGTAATCGCCGCCAGCGGGGAGCCGTCCTCGCGCCACACCTGCGAATAGGCGTGGGCGGATTTCTTCGGCCGCGTCGTCAGCACCGCGCCGCGCAGGATCGGCTGCCAGATGAACTTCGGGATCTCCACCACCCGCGGGTCGGACAAGAACTCCGCCAGGTACCGCCGCACCGCCGGCGGATCAGGCGCGTCAGGTGTGCCGAGATTGATCAGCAGCACGCCGATACGGGGCTTCGGGATAACGGGATGATCGGCAGGCTTGGTCATGACGTCCCAAACGGAAGGTGGCGAAGCCGGTTGCCCGTCGCAGCGAACAAGGCGTTGGCGATGGCGGGCGCAACGACGGGCACGGCAAGATCGCTGACGCCGCCAGGGTCCGCCGTGCTGGGGATAAGCTCCACGCTGATCTCCGGCGTGTCGACGAGGCGCGGCAGCCGCAGGTCGCCCAATCGCCGCTGCGCAGCGATTCCGGCGGTGAACTCGGGCGCCGCACCAGTCGCAAGGGCAACGCCGAAGACGATCCCGCCCTCGATCTGCTGGCGAACGATGTCAGGATTGATCGCTCGCCCGCAATCGACAGCGGCGACGATCCGGTCGACCCGCGGCCGTCCGGCACCGTCGAACTGCGCCTCGGCAAGCAGCGCGATCACGCTTCCCGCCATGGCATGGCAGGCCAGCCCCTGCGCGCTTCCCGCTCGGCCGCCGTCCCACCCCCCCAGCGACGCTGCAGTGGTAAGGCAGCGGACAAGCCTCGCATCATGGCCGAGCATACCAATCCGGAACGACATCGGCTCCGCGCCTGCGCGCCGCGCGAGTTCGTCGATGAAGCTTTCGGTGAAGAAGACGTTAGCCCGGTCTGCGCCGCCCCGAAGGTGACCAACCGGAAGACCAATCGTGGCGGGGTGATGATCCACCGCCATTGCGGGCAACCGATACGGCGGCACCGCGCCGGACATGGCATAGTGATCAGCCGCGGTTGGCAGCAGCGAGGCCGCGCTCATCAGCGGGTCCGCGGGCACCAGTCTTGCTGCCAGGGCCGCCCCGGTCGCTGGCGTCGCGACTTTCGCCTGCCAACCAAGGATCCGCCCGTCTCCGGATAGCCGCGCGATCATACGTGCCTTGGCTGGCGCGCCGAATCGATCGTGCACGATCGCCTCCCGCCGGGACCAGGTCAGCTGCACCGGGCGCTTCAGGGTCACGGCTAGGATAGCCGCTTGCTCCCCCGCGTCGACCTCCAGCGCCTGGCCAAACGACCCTCCTGCCAGCATCGGGTGGATCGTCACGTCGCGCTCCCGCACGCCGATCGCGCGCGCGGCGGCCGCGCGCGCCGCGGTCGGCGCCTGCGTCGGGATCCACAATTCCAGTCGGTCGCCATGCCACCAGGCGGTCGCCGTCGGTGGCTCAAGCGCGGCATGAACCCCAAGCCCAACGGCATAATCCGCCTGCCCCAGACTGCCGCGGAGTGCTTCCTCGACGTTCCCCGATGCGGCGTGCCTCAATCCTTCGGCGTTCAAGGCTGCGTCCAGCGCGCTTGTGATGGTACGATCATCGGTCAGCGCGCCGCGCGTCTCGAAGCGCGGTGCTAGCGCCGCGATCGCCTGGTTCGCTGCCCACCAATTGTTGGCCACCGCCGCGATCCAGCGAGGGTTCTCGATCACTGCCACCACGCCGCGAACACGATCGGCTGCCGCCTTGTCAGCACGCACCAACCGGCTCGCGCCGCCAGCCGGTCCCTGCGCGATGCTGGCGAAGACCATGTCGGGCAGCCGCACGTCGGCCGCGAAATTGGCCGAGCCGTCGACCTTGGCCGGCGCGTCGAGACGCGGCAGATCGCGCCCACTCAGCCGCCCCTCGTCGCCAACACGTAGCGGCAGGTCCGTCGGCAAGTCGCCCGCTGCGGCTTCCGACGCCAGCTCACCGAAGCGCAAGCGGCGCTCGCCCGCAACAACGAAGCCGTCGCGCGTTTCGCACTCTTCCCAATCGATTCCCCAGCGCGCCGCCGCTGCCTTCGCGAGCAGCACCCGCGCTGCGGCGCCAGCTTCCCGCAGGCTCGCCTCGAACATGCGGATGGCGGTGGATCCCGCGGTCAGCATCATTGCCGATCGCACCCAATGCTCGCGGCGCATCGCGCCGGGCACCCGGCCGAGGCCGAACAGCGCCTGCGCCGCCAGCGGGTTGGCGTAGATCGGGCTCGGCAGCGCCGCCTCGACGCCAATGGTGCGCCAGTCGGCGCCGAGCTCATCCGCCAGGATCTGCGGCAAGGTGGTATAGACGCCCTGGCCATGCTCTGTCTGCGGCACGGCGACCGTGATCTGTCCGCTGTCCGCGATCTTGAGCCAACCGCCCAGCGGCGTCTCATGCAGCCCAGGGGCCAGGTCGACCACGTAGTGCCGTGGCCATGCCGCCCAGGCCACGGCCAATCCCAGCCCGGCACCCCCGGCCACCAGAAATGAGCGGCGTGAAACCATCGCCGCGGGCTTAGCCATGGATCAGGCCGCCGTCACTTTATTGGTATCGATTACACCAATCGCCCCCGTCGCTCGCCGATTGGCGCCGACGGGAACTGAAAGGCTGCGATCAGATCGCTGCGGCGAGGGCGCGGTACTTCTTGCGCAGCGATACCTTGTCGATCTTCTCGGTGCCAAGGCGCGGCAGCGGATCGTCCGACAGCCAGATCTTCGCCGGCACCTTGAAGGCGGCGATGTGCTGGTGAAGGAAGGCGATCAGATCATCCTCGGCGACGGCGCCGCGCTGGCGCAGATAGACCACCGCGCCCGGCACCTCGCCATATTTCTCGTCCGGCAGGCCGAACACGGCCGCCTCGGCAACATCGGGATGATGGTAGAAAGCGGCTTCCACTTCCTGGCAGCTGATATTCTCGCCGCCACGGATGATGATGTCCTTCTTGCGATCGACGATGAAGAGATAGCCGTCCTCATCGAGATAGCCGATGTCACCGGTGCGGAAGTAACCGTCGGCCGTGAAGCAGTCGGCCGTCGCTTCCGGCTTGCCCCAATATTCCTGGAAGTTCGCGACCGAGCGGATCGCGACTTCGCCGCGCTCGCCCCGGGGCACCGGCTTGCCCGCATCGTCGAGGATCGCGAGATCGACCAGCGGCATCGATGCGCGACCGGCCGAGTTCGGCTTGGCGATATAGTTCGTCCGCCAGTTACCCGTGCCGATGCCGTTCGTCTCGGTCAGGCCATAGCCGATCAGCGGCGCACCCTCCATTTCCTGGTCGATGCGCTTGACGTGCTCCACCGGGCGCGGTGCGCCGCCCGCGGCGATGTCCGCCATGGTGGAGAGGTCGTACTTGGAGCGGTTCGGATGCGTCAGCATCTCGAAGCTCATCAGCGGCACGCCGACGAAATAGGTGATCTTCTCCTTCTCGATGAGGCGCATCGCCTCCTCGGCGTCCCACTTCGGCATCAGCACCAGCTTGCGGCCGATGGCGAAGGACTGGAGCATCACAGGCACTTCGGCAGTGACGTGGAACAGCGGCACGTTGAGCAGCGTCGACGGTTGGAGCCCGCTTGCCTGCCCTTCCTGCGCCGCGATCGCGAGCATCATCATCGCCGACGCGAGATAGTTGAATACGCCCTGCATCACCTGCCGATGGGTCGAAAGCGCGCCCTTCGACTGGCCGGTCGAGCCCGAGGTGAACAGGATCGTCGCGTTGTCGTCAGGGCCCACTTCCGGCAGTTCGGCCTCACCGCCGGAACGCAGGATCGTCTCCAGCGCGGTGTCCAGCGGCTGAAGATCGTCGAACTCCACCACCTTGGCGCGCAGGCCGTCGATCGCGGCCAGCCGCTTGCAGCGCGGCGGATCGGCGAAGACCAGGGTGCAGCCGACGTCCTCGACGCCAGCCTGCAGCTCTTCCGCCTGCCACCAGCCGTTCAGCAGCGTCGCCACGCCGCCTGCCATCAGCACGCCCATGTAGATGACGATCCACGACGGCGAGTTGCGTGCCGCGATGCCGACGCGGTCACCCTTCTTCACGCCGAACCCGCTCACCAGCGCCATCGCGACCTGGGTCGCCTTGGCATGCACGTCGCCGAACGTCAGCCGCTCGTCGCCCGCAACCAGGAACTCGGTGTCCTTAAACTGCGCGCAATAATGCGCGAAATAGGCGTTCAGCGTCGGCGGAGCGGCAGCGATGATCGGCAGCTTCTGCCCGAACCGTTCGACTGATCCGAGCGCAAGCGGGCCGCCTTCCGCCGTCATCGCGGCCATGATTGCGTCCATCTTGAGATCGAGCTCGGTCTTCATTCAGTCTCTCCGCTACGCTTTCGTCTGGGCTTGGTGTTGATCGCCCGCCCCTTTATGGAGGCAGGACGCCAGAGGGGAAAGCCTTGATCCTGCCATTGCTTGCCGCCGCCGGTGGCCACATCCGGTTCGCGGACCTGGGGCTCCACCCAGATGTCTTCTCGATCGGCTTCTTCACGCTTCGCTGGTACAGCCTTGCCTATATCGCGGGCATCGTCGTCGGCTGGTGGTATCTGCTGAAGCTGCTCGATCAGCCCGGCGCACCGATGGCCCGGCGCCATGCCGACGATCTCGTATTCTACGCGACGCTCGGCATCATCCTTGGCGGACGAATCGGCTATGTGCTGTTCTACGCCCCGGAAATGATCCTCCATCCGCTGCGCATCCTGCGTTTGTGGGATGGCGGCATGAGCTTCCACGGCGGGGTGATCGGCACCAGCCTCGCGATCATCCTGTTCGCACGCAAGAATGGGCTGAACTGGCTGCGAATCCACGATTACGTCGCCTGTGTCGTGCCTTTCGGCCTGTTCTTCGGCCGACTGGCGAACTTCGTGAACGGCGAATTGTGGGGGAAGCCAACGGACGTGGCATGGGGCATCGTGTTCGAGCGCACCGTGCCCG
This sequence comes from Sphingomonas sp. 179-A 2A2 NHS, assembly GCF_045371305.1. NCBI lineage: Bacteria > Pseudomonadati > Pseudomonadota > Alphaproteobacteria > Sphingomonadales > Sphingomonadaceae > Sphingomonas > Sphingomonas sp. 179-A 2A2 NHS. The sequence goes on from NZ_JBIQDE010000006.1 coordinate 163,395, forward strand.
CGGGCTTTGCCGAGCCTGCTCGCCATCCCAGTCAGCTGTACGAAGCGGGGCTGGAAGGCATCGTGCTGTTCGCGATCCTCTGGTATTTCTTCTGGCGCACCAAGGCGCGGTACGAGCCGGGCAAGCTCGTCGGCATCTTCCTCGTCGGCTATGGCCTGGCGCGCTTCTTCGTCGAATTCTTCCGCGAACCGGATTCGCAATTCGCCGGCACCTTCTTCGCCACCACGATTCACATGGGGCAGATCCTGTGTCTGCCGATGATCGCTGGCGGACTGTACCTCATCGCGACGGCGAAGGCGCGGCGGCAGCGGGTGGAGCCGATCGCTGGGCCTGAAAGCGTCGCCTGAGCGGCGCCCCGCTTGCGGCGCGCGCGCGGCAGGGGCATGCCGCGCGTGATGACAGAGCAGCCATCACACCCCCCCGCCGACAGCACTGAGGGCAGCCTTCCCGATCGCTTGGCGCGCGCGATCACGCTTGGCGGGCCGATCCCGGTCAGCCAGTATATGGCCGCCGCGAACGCGCATTATTACGCGACCCGCGACCCGCTGGGCGCCGGCGGCGACTTCACCACCGCCCCGGAGATCAGCCAGATGTTTGGCGAGCTGATCGGCCTGTGGGCGGCGGACCTGTGGGATCGCACCGGCCGCCCCGAGATCCATTGGGTGGAACTCGGACCCGGCCGGGGGACACTGACTGCCGACGCGCTCCGTGCCGCCGCCAAGGCGGGGTTGCGTCCGCCGGTCCATTTTGTCGAGACGAGCCCGGTGCTGCGCGGCGAACAGGCCAAGCGGGTGGCGGACGCCACATGGCACGACGATGTCGAGGATCTCCCGACAGATCGCCCGCTGATCGTCATCGCAAACGAATTCTTTGACGCACTCCCTATCCGCCAGCTCATCCGCGGCCGCGCGGGCTGGCACGAACGGATCGTCGCCTGCCAGGACACGCTGTTCCTGCCGATCGCGGGCGCGCAAGTACCAGACAGCATCATCCCTCCCCATCTCGTCGAGGCGCCGATCGGCGCGATCATCGAGACGTCGCCCGCCAGCGTCGGGATCACGCGTGTCCTCGCGGCCCGGATCGTGGCGCAGGGCGGCGCCTTGCTCGCGATCGATTATGGCTACGAGGGTCCAGCGCTCGGAGAGACGTTGCAGGCAGTGCGCCATCATGGCTTTGCCAATCCGTTCGAGGAACCGGGGGAGCGGGATCTCACGGCGCACGTCGATTTCGCAACGCTTGGCCTGGTTGGCACCGCAAGCGGGGCGAAGGTGTCCGGCCCTGTCGGTCAGGGCGCGTTCCTCACCGCGCTTGGGATCGACGCCCGCGCCGCCGCACTCGGGCCGAAGGTGGCGCCCGATCGCGACCGGCTGGTCAATGACATGGGCACGCTATTCAAGGTTCTGGCGACGCGCCACCCGGAATGGCCCGAACCAGCAGGATTCGCATGATCGACTATCGCAATGCGGTCAGCACGGACGGCGCCGCCCTTGACGCCATGGCGCGCCGCGTATGGCTGGCAACCTTCGCCCATTCCGCACCCAAGGCGGACATCGATGCTTATGTTGCGAACGCTTATGGCGAAAAAGGCCTGCTCCGCCGCCACCTCGCCGATCCCGCCTATGACTTTCAGATCGCGTTGAAACAGGGGGCAGTGGTTGGCTATTGCAAGCTTGGCCCGACCTTCTTCGATGGAGAGATCCCGACGGACGAGACGGTCCATCTCCACCAGCTCTATGTCGATCCGGCGGAGCATGGCAGCGGCGTGGCCGCCACGCTGCTCGGATGGGCCGCTGATACGGCCCGCCGCCGAGGTGCCACGGCACTGGTCCTGACGGTGTGGGAGGAGAATCTGCGCGCCCGCGCCTTCTACGAGAAGCATGGCTTCATCCATGTCGGCGACTATGCCTTCAAGACCGGCAGCCAGATCGATCGCGACATGATCATGCGGCTTGCGCTGTGAGCGGCGCGGTTCAACCGATCCGCGCGGCGGCGCTGTCGGGCGTGCCGCATGGCTTCCTGGGGCGGCAGGGCGGCGTGTCACAGGGCGCGATGGCTGGCCTCAACGTCGGCATCGGCTCGGAAGATGATCCCGCCGCCGTCGAAGAAAACCGGCGCCGCGCGACTGAGGCCGTCTTGCCGGGCGGCGCACTCGTCACCTGCTATCAGATCCACTCTGCGGATTGTGTCACCGTGTCCGCCCCGCTGGCGGAGCGCCCACGCGCCGACGCGCTGGTCACCAACCGTCCCGGCCTGGCGCTCGGCGTGCTCACGGCCGATTGTGCGCCGGTGCTTCTGGCGGATGCGGAGGCAGGCGTGGTCGGCGCCGCCCATGCCGGATGGAAGGGCGCGATCGGCGGGGTCACCGACGCGACGATCGCCGCAATGGAGGCGCTGGGGGCGCGGCGCGACCGGATCGCGGCCGCAATCGGCCCATGCATCGCGCGCACCAGCTACGAAGTGGACGCCGCCTTTCGCCGGCGTTTCGAGGAAGACGATCCTTCCAACGAGCGGTTCTTCGCCGATGCGCGCGATGGCCACGCTCAGTTCGATCTCGAAGGATACGTGATGCAGCGCCTGGCGCTCGCCGGGGTGCGCCGGATCGAGGCGCTCGGCTTCGACACCTATGCCGACGAAGCTCGCTTCTACAGCTACCGCCGCGCGACCCACCGCGGCGAGCCGGGATACGGCCGACAGATCGCCATCATCGGCCTCCTCTGAACGGCCTCGCCAGCCCCGCTGAGTTGACCAAGGACTGACAAGAAAACGCCACCCCGAAGCAGCTTCGGGGTGGCGAAGTCGTGTCCCTATTGCTGTGCCACCGGGGGCGCCGCGCGGCACCCCCTTGCGCTGCCGATCAGAAGCGCTTGCGCAGCGTGATGCCGTAAGTACGCGGATCGCCGAGGAACGCCTCGAACAGCTGGTTCGACGGCGAGGTGCCCAGGCGGATCGTCTGCGCGACGCTGCCAGCACCCTGGAACGGCGAGTTGAACGCGACCTGCTGGTAGTTCACGTCGAACAGGTTCTGCACCCAGCCTTCGATCGCCCAGTTCTGGTCCGGCCCGCGCAGGCCGACGCGTGCGTTGGCGAGGAAGAAGCCATCCTGGCGCTTCTCGTAGAACAGGTCCGAACCGGTGTTGTAGTCACTGGTCATGCGGCCATCGACATAGAACAGCGCGGTCAGGCCCGAGCTGCCGATGTCCGGCGTCCAGCTGACCGAGCCCGTCACGACGTTACGCGGCGCGTTCGACATCTGGCTGCCGGCGAGCAGGAAGAGCGCCGGATCCAGCGCCTCACCCGATGCCGAGCCGACGAGGTCGCGTCGGAACTTGGTGTCGGCCAGCGTGTAGCCAAGGTTCACCGCGAAGTTGCGTGCCGGGTAGAAGCCCAGTTCCAGCTCGACGCCCTGGCTGCGCACGCCCGGCTTCACGTCGCCGTTGCAGACGCCGGTCAGTGCCGAACCGTCCTGGTCCGCACCGTTCAGGCTGTTGGCGCACGAACCGATGTTCTGCACGACATAGTTGGTGCCGTTGAACGTGTTCAGCTGGAAGTTCTCGAAGTCCGAACGGAAGACCGTCAGGTTGGCGGTGAACTTGCGGGTCGAATACTTGATACCCGCTTCGTAGCTGTTCACCAGCTCCGGATCGAAGCGCAGGTTGGTCACATCGCTCGAGCGGCGCGGGGTCAGCGCGCTGCCCAGGTCCGAACGATCGAGGTTGTAGCCGCCCGCCTTGTAGCCGCGCGAGTAGCTCGCATAGACCATCAGGTCGCGCGTCGGCTTCCACGACACCACGCCCGTGCCCGTGAACTCGCTCTCGCTGAACCCGTCACGCAGGTCGAGGCCATTCAGCGCCACCGACGAGTTGCCGGTGCAGCCCAGCGTGATGATGCCACCGGCAAGCGCTGCGGTCGCCGGGCTGGCGAGGAGCGGGCCAAGGCTCTGCTGCAGCTGCGGGCAGACCGTGTTGGTGTTGTCGAAATTGGCGTGGAAGTCCTTCGCCTCATGCGTCCAGCGCAGGCCGGCGGTGATCGACAGCGTGTCGGTCAGCTTGAAGATGTTATGCGTGAAGAACGCATAATTCTCGCTGTCTTGGTAGTAACGCGCGTTACGATCGCCCAGGTTGTTCAGCGTCGACAGCGTGCGCAGGCCATTGATCAGCGCCGGGCCAACGCCAGGGGCTGCAGCGAAGGCACCGTTAATCGTCGCCGTGCCGAGCGGGCTGAGGCAGCCCGGCGCGGTCGGATCGCGCAGCGCTGCCGCCGGGCTGACTGAAGCAACGATGCGGCACGATGCGAACGCGCCATACTGCGAACCGAACTGCAGGTTGTCGCCAACCACCAGATCCTCGTTCGAGTAGTAGCCGCCGACGAGCCAGTCGAGGCGATCCTCGAACAGCGAGCCCTGCAGGCGCACTTCCTGGGTGAAGGTGTGGAACTGGCGGAACGCACGGCCGTCGTCGGCGCGATAGCCGATGTCGACATTGCCATAGTCGATATCGGACGCATTGCCCGACTTGTATTCGCGGTAGGCGGTGATCGACGTCAGCGCGACATTGCCGAAGTTATAGTCGATCTGCATCGACCCGCCGTAATCCTTCGTCACGTTGGAATAGGCGCGGCCAAGCGTGTTGGCGATCTTGCGGTTGTACGGATCACCTGCGCTCGGCAGCACGCCGCCCAGGCTGCGCAGGATGTCGACGATACGGTTGCCGTTCGGGTTGGTCGTATAGTCGCCCGGGAAGCCCGGCGTCGGATCCAGCTTCTCGCTGGTGTCGACGTACACGGCGCCGCAGCACTTCTCGTCGCGCCAGGTGTAGTCACCCAGCAGGCGGACGGTCAGGTCGCTGGTCGGTTCGAACAGCAGCTGGCCCCGCACGAACCAGCGATTGCGATCGTTGTAATCCGTGTTGTTGACGACATCGTCGAGGAAGCCGTCACGCTTGTTGAACACGCCGTCGACGCGGAATGACAGCACGTCCTTCACGATCGGGCCGGTCACCGCACCCGCAAGGCGGATATTGTCGTAATTGCCGTACGTGCCCTCGAGATAGCCCCCGAAGTCGTTGGACGGCATCTTGGTGTAGATGTTGATCGCGCCGGCCGAGGCATTGCGGCCTGACAGCGTGCCCTGCGGCCCGCGCAGCACTTCGATCCGGTCGATCTCGCCGATATCGTTCAGGCCCGAACCGGTACGGCTGCGATAGACGCCATCGATGAACACCGCGACCGAGCTTTCGAGGCCGGGGTTGTCGCCCACGGTGCCGATGCCGCGAACGCGGGCCGTGGCGTTCGCCTCGCTGCCGGTGGAGGACACCTGAAGCGACGGGGCAAGCTGCGTCAGGCCGCGAATGTCGTTCGCGCCTGAGTTCTGCAGCGCGGCCTGGCTGACGGCGGAAACCGCGATCGGCACGTCGGCAAGGCGCTCGGCGCGACGGGTTGCGGTGACGACGATGTCGCCGGCACCAAGCTCATTGGCGCCAAGGTCGGTGTCGCTGGCGGGTGCCTGCTGCGGCTGTGCGACCGAGCCTGCTGCGGCGGGGTCCTGGCTCGGCTGCTCCTGGGCAAGCGCGGGCAGGGCGGCGAAGAAAACAGCACTGGACAAAAGCGAGGCTACGCGACGCATCGGGCTCTCCGATTTTCTTTTTTGAAGATTGGGTTTGGAGCCGTGCCTTTAGCGCCACCGAGAGCCGCACATAGATTTTTTTGTTCCAAAAGTTACTTTTCGAATGTGGCTGTCGCCCGGATGCCACGATTGGTCCGCAATGGTCCCTATCCGCTATGTCAGTTGACGCTACGGCAGACACGAAAAAGACCGCCCCTGAGCCAGGAGCGGCCTCGATTTCGCTTGAAGCTACGGAAATTATTTCGGCGCGAGCACCATCAGCATCTGGCGGCCTTCCATGCGCGGGTAGGCTTCCACCTTCGCCACTTCTGCCACCTGCTCGGCAACGCGCTGGAGCACCGCCATGCCAAGCTGGCCATGGCTCAGCTCACGGCCGCGGAAGCGCATCGTCACCTTCACCTTGTCGCCGTCGCCGATGAACTCCTCCACCTTCTTCATCTTGGTGTCGTAGTCGTGATCGTCGATGTTGGGACGCATCTTGATCTCTTTGATCTCCTGCGTCTTCTGGCTCTTGCGGGCGAGGTTCGCCTTCTTCTGCGCCTCGTACTTGAACTTGCCGACATCGAGGAACTTGGCCACCGGCGGATCGGCGTTCGGCGACACCTCGACGAGATCGAGCCCAAGCTCCTTGGCCTGCTCCATCGCTTCGCGGGTGTACATCACGCCGAGATTCTCGCCCTCGTGATCGATCACGCGGACCTTGGGGCTCTGGATCCATTCGTTGAATCGCGGCCCGTTCATCGGCGGCGCCTGCATCGGCCGGCGCATCATTGGCGGACGTATAGTTGATTCTCCTGTTGATATATCAGGCCCAATATAGGGCTTCGGTTCGCATTCCGAAAGATGCGAAACGGCCGCCGCTCCAATGGAGCGACGGCCGTTGCCCAAGAGTGACGGTTCTCAGAAGCTGCCGCGCAGCGTCACCCCGTACATCCGCGGCTCGCCGGGGAAGCCGACGAACAGCTGGTTCGCGGTCGCCGGGAAGCCCGCCGCCACTGGTGCCGTCACTGTGCCAAGGTTCCCGCTGCCCTGCAGCGGCATGTCTGCCCCGATCTGGAAATAGCGCTCGTTGAAGATGTTCTGCGCCCAGAATTCCAAGCCCCAGCGCTTGCCCTCGCCATAGATGCCGACGCGGCCGTTCACCACGACGAAGCCGTCCTGCACCTTTTCCGGATCAAGGTCGGAGCCCGTGTTGGTGTCGCTCTGCAGGCGCGTATCGAGATAGAACAGCGCGGACATGCCGCTGTTGCCGATATCCGGTGTCCAGCTGACACCCGCGGTCGCCGAATATTGCGAGGAGTTCGACACGCGGTCGCCCGGCAGCTGGAACAGCACGGGCGACAGCGGACGTCCGCCGGTGCCGACCAGGTTCCGTCGATAGTAGGAATCGGTGTAGGTCAGCGCCATGTTGACCGAGACGTCGCGGTGCGGCCGCAGGAACGTCTCGAGCTCGAAGCCTTTCGAAACGACACCGGGGCGCAGGCGGTCGGGCGCGCAGCGGCCGCTCGTCGCGGAATTGTCGCGATCGGTCCCGCCCAGTTCGTCCTTGCACGCCTGGATGTTGGTCACCTCGAAGTTCACACCGTTATAGGTGTTGAGCTGGTAGTCGGTGTATTCCTGGTAGAAGGCGGCGAGGTTGATATCGACGCCCGGCCCGTTCCACTTGGCGCCGACTTCATACGCCCACACCTTCTCGCTCTGGAACGCGAGGTCGGACACTTCCGGCCGGCCGTTGCCCTGCGTGTTGGCCGGCAGAGCGCGCAGGCCAACGCAGGCCGCATTCTGCGCCGCGCTTCCCGCAGTGGCCGAACAGGCGCGGTCAAGCGCTGAGAAGTCAAGATTGAAGCCACCCGCCTTGTAGCCCTTCGACGCCGAGCCGTAGATCAGCAGCGAATCGATCGGCTTGAACGACAGCACCGCCGTGCCGGTCCACTCGCCGTCACGGAACTTGGAGCCGGGCGAGCCCTTGGGAATGTCGATCGCGGCGCCGTTGATGACGCAGGCGAGCGACGCGAAGCTCTGCAGCGGCGAATTGACGATCGCCGGGCACAAGGTGTTGTTGGCACGCGTGTCGCCGGACAGGTCCTTCGCCTCGTGGGTGTAACGCACACCGACGGTCAGCTTCAGCACGTCCTCGACGATGTCGAGCGTGTTGTGCGTGAAGAAGGCGTAATTCTCCGCGTCCTGGCGAAAAGCATTACCGTTCGCGCCAGTGCCGTTGAGCGGCGAAGCACCGAGCGCGGCAGCAATCGCGTTGAACCCGGGGAAGGCCGCAGCCGGCGCGGTGGTGCAGGTCGGCAGCGCCGGATTGACCGCCCCGACGCCTGCGCCGGCGAGCGAGGCTGCGGCAAGACAATTGGCAAATCGGGTATAGTCACGGCCGTAGCGGATGTCGTCGACGACATCGAGCTTCTCGGTCGAGTAGTAAGCACCGACGAGCCAGTCGAGCCTGCCGTCCAGCGCCTCGCCCTGCAAGCGCAGCTCCTGGCTGAACAGGCGGAAACGACGGTCGAGATTCTGGCGATCAAGAATGTCGAGCGCGCTGAAGTCGCCGTCCTGCCCCTGCTTGTTCTTATAGTCGCGATACGCGGTGATCGACGTCAGCGTGGCGCCGCCGAAGTCGTAATTGACCTCGCCCGACACGCCCCAGTCCTCACTATCCGAGGTGTAGCGTACGCCCGGCGACGTCGGCGTGCCGAGCACGAAACGCTGGTCGCCCGAGAGAGTCGGGTAATTGGCACCCAATGCCTGGACGAGGCCGAACAGCGAGTTCGGCCCGTAAGCGACTGAACCGTCCGGCTGGCGCGTCAGACCGCGCACCGGGCCGAGCAGCACGCCGGCGCAGCAATTCTCGTCGCGCTTGGAATAATCACCGATCAGCCGGACCGACAGCGCATCCGTCGGCTCATAGGCGAACTGCCCGCGCAGCAGCCAGCGATCGCGGTCGTTCATGTCCGGCTCGCCCGGTGTCAGCGCCTTGATATAGCCGTCGCGCTGCTGCCACACGCCGTCCAGCCGGAACGCGGCGTCCTGGCCGATCGGGGCGTTGACCGCGCCGTCCACGCGCCAGAAATCGTAATTGCCGTAGGTCAGCGCACCCTTGGCCATGAAGCGGCCGAGCTCCGGCCCCTTGGTCACGATATTGATAAGGCCTGCGGTGGAGTTGCGTCCGAACAGCGTTCCCTGCGGGCCGCGCAGCACCTCGACGCGCTCGATATCGCCGAGCTCCGACAGACCAACGCCCGTACGGCTGCGATACACGCCGTCGATGAACAGGCCGACCGAGCTTTCGAGGCCGGCATTCTCACCCACCGTGCCGATGCCGCGAATACGCGCGGTGAAGTTCACCTCGCTTGTCGCGCCCGAGACGAGCAGCGAAGGCGCCACCTGGTTCAGCGCACGCACGTCGGTCGCGCCGGTATTCTGCAGCGTCTCCCCCGAGACGGCCGAGATCGCGATCGGCACATCCGACAGCGCCTCGGAACGACGGGTCGCGGTCACGACGATGTCGCCGGCGTTGCTTGCCGTCTCAGCCTGCGACTGGTCGGTGACGGGCGTGGCACCGTCCTGCGCAAGCGCAGGCGCCGCCAGCGCGATCGATGCAGTCGAGACAAGACAAGAAATCAGAAACGTGGCGCGCATCAAGAATCCTCCCCAGGAAACGGCCTTTTCGGCCGCATTAGATGCGCCCCTAGGGATAATCGCGCGCCAGCTCTAGCTGACAGCCACGTCAGGTTTCGTGTTCGTAACGAAGTGCGTCATTCGCGCCACAGTATTCGCGCCGAGAATGCCGAGAGCAGTCGCGGAACGACAATTGCCTGCCGCCCCACGTCTACTTGCGCCCTTGCCTCAGGCAAGATCAGGCGGCGTCGCTTCCTTCACCAGCCGCGCCACGATCTCATCGAGCGAGACGATCTCCTGCCCCTGGCTGCCCAGCCGGCGAACGGCAACGGTGCCTTCCTCCGCCTCGCGCTTGCCGACGACCAGCAAAGCCGGCACCTTCGCCAGGCTGTGCTCGCGCACCTTGTAGTTGATCTTCTCGTTGCGAAGATCCGTCTCGACGCGCAGCCCGGCTGCCGCCAGCCGATCACGTACCACGTGGGCATAATCGTCGGCTTCGGACACGATCGTCGCCACCACCGCCTGCACCGGCGACAGCCACAGCGGGAAGCGGCCTGCGTGATGCTCGATCAGGATGCCCAGGAACCGCTCGAACGTCCCCAGGATCGCGCGGTGCAGCATCACGGGACGATGACGTTCGCCATCCTCACCGATGTAGCTGGCGTCGAGCCGCTCCGGCAGCACGCGGTCCGACTGGATCGTGCCGACCTGCCAGGTCCGCCCGATCGCGTCAGTCAGGTGGAATTCCAGCTTGGGCGCGTAGAAGGCGCCCTCGCCCTCCAGCTCCTCGAACCCGTCCTTGATCGTCTGCGGCAGGTTCGACGCCATGACGGCGCGGCGCAGCTCGTCCTCGGACTTGTCCCACATCGCATCGTCGCCGAAGCGCTTCTCGGGGCGCAGCGCCAGCTTCACCGCATAATCCGTGAAGCCCAGGTCATGGTACACGCTGTCGAGCAGGTCGATGAACTTGGCGACCTCGTCGACCAGCTGGTCCTCGCGCACGAAGATATGCGCGTCGTCCTGCGTGAACTGGCGCACGCGCATGATGCCATGCAGCGCGCCATGCGGCTCGTTGCGGTGGCAGCAGCCGAACTCGGCCATGCGGATCGGCAAGTCGCGGTACGATTTGATGCCCTGGCGGAAGATCAGCACGTGTGCCGGGCAATTCATCGGCTTCAGCGCCATCCAGTCCGCATCCGGCGAAACCAAAGCGCCCTCGTCGGACACATTCGGCACTTCGTCCGGGATGACGAACATGTTCTCGCGATACTTGCCCCAGTGGCCGGAGCGCTCCCACTGCCGCGCGTCCATCACCTGCGGCGTCTTTACTTCCTCATAGCCGCCGGCATCCAGCCGGCGGCGCATATACGCCTCCAGCTGCCGCCAGATCATATAGCCCTTGGGATGCCAGAAGACGCTGCCATGCGCCTCGGACTGGAGGTGGAACAGGTCCATCTCCTGCCCGATCTTGCGATGATCGCGCTTCGCCGCCTCCTCCAGCATGTGCAGATGCGCATCGAGCTGCTTCTTGTTCAGCCAGCCCGTGCCGTAGATGCGGCTCAGCATCGCGTTCTTCTGGTCGCCGCGCCAATAGGCGCCCGATACGCGCGTCAGCTTGAACGCCTGCGGATCGAGCTTGCCGGTGGAGGCAAGGTGCGGGCCGCGGCACATGTCGAGCCAGTCGCCACCCGACCAATAGACCGTCAGTTCTTCGTCATCGGGAAGCTCGGCCGCCCATTCGGCCTTGAACGTCTCGCCCTGCTGCGTCCACCGCTCGATCAGTTGCTCGCGCGTCCACACCTCGCGGCGCAGCGGCTTGTCCGCGGCTATGATCTTGCGCATCCGCTCCTCGATCAGCGGAAGGTCCTCCTCCGTGAACGGGCCGTGGTCGGCCGGCGCGGCGAAGTCGTAATAGAAGCCGTCGTCGGTCGAGGGGCCAAAGGTGATCTGCGTGCCGGGGAACAGCTCCTGCACCGCCTCCGCCAGCACGTGCGCGTAATCATGCCGCGCCAGTTCCAGCGCGTCCGCCTCGTCGCGGTTCGTCACCAGCGCGAGCTGGGCGTCACGTTCGAAGGGGCGGTTGATGTCGCGCAACTCGCCGTCGACACGCGCGGCGATCGCGGCCTTGGCGAGGCCCGGGCCGATGGCGGCGGCAATGTCCGCGGGCGTCGAACCCGGCGGCACCTCGCGTACCGAGCCGTCCGGAAGCGTGATCGAAAGCATGTTCATGGTCGGTTTCCTGCAATGCCATTGCGCTTAGGCGAGGCGGCCCCGCGCGAAAAGGGCGTCCGACGTGGCAGGAACGAAGTGGAGGACGCCGGCCCACCCGTTCCCGGGCGAGCTAGCCGGCCGCGCGCTCAGCGCGTGGCGGGCCGCCCCCGGAACCCCGGGGTCGTGGTAGTGGTGCTGGCACGGTCGCGCGGCATGAGCGCAATATAGCGTGGGCGCGCCAGCCCGACAACTCGGGGCAGTACCTGCCAAAAAACAACGGGCCCGCCTTCTTTCGAAAGCGGGCCCGCGCCCTCATACACTACGCGAGGGATACTCAGGCCGATGGGGCCATCTCGTCCGCGGCGGTGCCTGGGCGGCCGCTTCAGCAGCCAGCCCCGGGCCCCGCGCCGCCTCAGCGGCAGTAACGCGGGTTGTTCGACTTCTCGATCGCGTTGCCGGCAACTGCGCCGCCGACGCCGCCGAGCACCGTGCCGAGCGTGCGGTCACCGCGGTTGTCGATCGTGCGGCCCAGCAGGCCGCCCGCGATCGCGCCGACGATGGTGCCGGTCGTGCCGCTGTTGCAGCGCTGGTTGCGGTAGTAGCGACGGTCGTTGCCGCGGTAGTTGTTGTAACCACGGTAGCCGCGGTGATTGTCATAGCCGCGATACTGGCGCTCATAGCGGTCGCCATAACGCTGCGCCGAAGCCTCGGCGGGGATCATCGCGACAGTGCTCATGGCTAGGGCGGCACCAGCGAGGGAAAGCTTCTTGAACATGGACTGTCTCCCGTTTCGTATCTCGTTCGAGGCCCGATTCCGCCTCGTTGAAGCCCTTTTGTCCGATTCGCGTTGAGCCAACCCTGAATGCGCCCGTTATCGTTCGTTCAGGCTTGAAGCGGCTAAGGCACCTCGTGCGCTGGCCCCTCTCTATCCTTGCCGTCCTTCTCGTCGTGCCGCGTTACAGCGGGGAGGAACGCCTGCCGCTGATCAGTGAGGCACCAGCGATAACAGCGGCGCCTTACGTACCCGCCGGCGGCTGGCCGAAGCGGATCGGCGCGCTGGAGCCGGTCGGCGCGGTCACGCTTTCAAGCCGCGATCCGGCCTTCGGCGGCTTCTCCGCTATCGCCTTGCACGATGGGCGCGCGATGCTGCTGTCCGATGGCGGCAACGTCGCCGCCTTCGCCATCCGCCGCGGCATGATCGAATCTCCGAGCGGTCATATCCTGAAGGCCGGCCCCGCGACTGGCTGGCTGCGCAAGGATCGCGACAGCGAATCGCTGACGCTGGATCCGGCAACCGGTCGCGCGTGGGTCGGCTACGAGAACCAGAACGAGATCTGGCGCTACGCCCCAGGCTTCAGTGGTGCCGAAGCGCGCGCCTGGCCGAAGGGGATGCGGCGGTGGGTGGCAAACCAAGGTGCAGAATCACTTGTCCGGCTTCGCGATGGCCGGTTCATCGCCATTGCGGAACGCAAGCCGGACCGGGCGTCCCGCTACGCTTTGCTCTTCTCCGGCGACCCGACCGCCAGGGGCACTCACGCCGAGGCCTTCCGGATCCAGCCGCCCGCGCGTTACGATCCCAGCGATGCCGCGGAATTGCCCAATGGCGATCTTCTCGTCCTCACCCGGCGCTTTCGCTACCCGTTCACCTTCACCGCCAAGCTGCTGCGAATCCCGCGCGCCGCGATCCGGCCGGGCGCCGTCGCGAAGGGGACCGTGATCGCCACCCTAGCACCGCCGATCATGGGCGAGAATTGCGAAGGCATCGCCGTCACGAGGGAAGGCGGGCAGGCCATGGTGTGGATCGTGACCGACAATGATTTGATGCCGCTGCGCCCCACATATCTGATGAAGTTCAGGCTGCGCGATTGAGCTCCGGCGAGGCACGCGACGAGTTCACCGCCACCAACACGAAAAGCCCGCCACCCCGTAGGACAGCAGGCCTTCATGTCGTGCGATCCTTAAAAGCGGATCAGGCGGCGGTTGCGGTCGCCGAGCGCTTCTTGACAACGTCGCGCTTCAGGCGACGGGCGCGCAGCGACAGCTTCTCGTCGCTGGTCTTGACCAGCCAGTTGTCGAGACCGCCGTTGTGCTCCACCGAGCGCAGACCATGGGTCGACACGCGCAGCCGCACGCTCTTCTCGAGCGAATCGGAGATCAGCGTCACGTTCTGCAGGTTCGGCAGGAACGTACGCTTGGTCTTGTTGTTGGCGTGGGAAACATTGTTCCCCACCTGCCGGCCCTTGCCGGTCAGCTCGCAGATGCGCGACATGGTTCAGATCCTGAGTTTCGGGTTGGCCCGGAAAGTGGGCGCCGATAACCCCCGGGGCGTCGCGCGTCAAGCACAGGCGATGCAACCTAGCTGGATCAAGGCGCGTTGTTCCGGCAGCGAATCGGTTGGAGATACTTCATGCGCGCCTTGCTCGTCCTGCTCGGTATTGCCGCTCTCGTGATCCTGGCGGGCATGGCGACCGGCTTTATCAATATTGATCAGACGCAAACGGCGCAGCTGCCGCGGCTGGAAGGCGGCCAGGCGCCGGAGTTCAAGGCGGATGTCGGCCGAATCGATGTGGGTACGGAGACGAAGACTGTCGAAGTGCCCAAGATCCAGGTGCAGAAGCCAGGCGACGCGCCCACCCCTGTCCCGGCCCAGTAACCGGCTGAGGCCGCCGCTGGACCAGGCGGCGCCGACGGCGCTACGGCGCGCAGCCATGTTCCCGCTCCCCGCCCCCATGCGCCTTGCGCTGGACGCCGCGCGCGAGGCTGCCGCCGCGGGCGAGGTGCCGGTTGGCGCGCTCGTGCTGTTCCGGGGAGAAGTCGTTGCCACGGCGGCGAATGCGCCGCGCCGCCTCGCTGACCCCACGGCGCATGCCGAGATGCTGGCGATTCGCGCCGCAGCCCAGGCGCTCGGCCGGGACCGGCTGGAGGACTGCGATCTGTGGGTCACCCTCGAGCCGTGCGCAATGTGTGCCGGCGCGATCGCGCATGCGCGGATCGCCCGGCTCTATTACGGCGCCGCCGATCCGAAGGGCGGCGCGGTGGAGCACGGGCCCCGCTTCTTCACGCAACCGACCTGCCATCATCGGCCGGAAATCTATCCCGGGATCGGTGATGGCGAATCGGCCGCCCTGCTGCGCGGGTTCTTCGCCGACCGGCGCTGAACCCGCGCTGCCGTTCAGCCGACCTCGTTCTGCGAGATCGGGACGATCTTGATCTCGACCCTGCGATTCGCTGCTCGGCCTTCCTCCGTCTCGTTCGTCGCGATCGGCTGGGTTTCGCCGAAGCCGCGGGTGCCGATCCGGGCGCTTTGCACACCGCGGGTGGAGAGATAATCGGCGACCGCCGCCGCGCGACGCTCCGACAGGCCCTGGTTGTACGAATCGCTGCCGGTCGAATCGGTATGGCCGTACACGTCGACATAGGTGCGGTTATATTCGCTCAGCACACTCGCCACCTGATCCAGCGTGCGCTGGAACTGCGGCTGCACTGCTGCCGAATTATAGGCGAAGTTGATCCCGCTCGGGATGTTCAGCAGCAGGTCGTCACCCTGGCGGATCACTTCTACGTCGGTGCCGGCGGTGCGGGCGCGAAGGTCGCGCTCCTGCTTGTCCATGTAGGCGCCGATACCGGCGCCGGCGATGCCGCCGATGCCGGCGCCAACGATCTTCTCGGTCCGATCGCGCCGCCCGCCGACGAGGTCACCCAGCAGATAGCCGCCCAGCGCGCCGCCGATGCCGCCGATCGCCGCCTTGGAAATCCGCTGCTGTCCGGTCTCCGGGTCGGTGGTGCAGGCCGCCGTCGCCAGCAGCGCGCCACCGGCAATCGCCGAAACCAGAGCAGTTTTGATACGCATTCGAATTGTCCCCTTTCACGTGGCTCGCCCGAAGAACCCGGGCATTGTGCCGGTTGTTCCGCCCCCGTCCTGAACCGGAACTGACGCGGACAGTTGTCGAACCCGGCGATTCACGCCAAGAGGGCGCCACATCATGCTACCGCCGTTCCCCTGGATCGACGTCCTCATCATTCTGGCGCTTGTCGCCCTGAATGGTGTTTTCGCGATGAGTGAGCTCGCCATCGTCTCCGCCCGCAAGGCTCGTCTGGAGGCGATCGCCCGTGGCGGCAACCGCGGCGCCCGTGCCGCTCTTGCCCTTGCCGCCGATCCCGGCAAGTTCCTTTCCACCGTTCAGATCGGCATCACGCTGATCGGCATCATAGCCGGCGCCTATTCGGGCGCTAGCCTCGGCACGCCAACCGCAGCAAGGCTGGAAGCGCTGGGCGTGCCCGCGCACATCGCGGCCAACCTCGGCTTCGCGATCGTCATTGGCCTCACGACCTATGCCTCGCTGATCATCGGCGAGCTCGTTCCCAAGCAGTTCGCGTTGCGCAAGCCGGAGGCGGTGGCGATTTGGATCGCCTTGCCGATGACGTGGCTGGCGGTCGCCACGAAGCCGCTAGTGTGGCTGCTCGACGCGACCAGCGCGCTCGTCTTCCGCCTCCTGCGCCTCAACCGCGAATCGGAAGAGCATGTCACGGCCGAGGAGATTCATCACATCGTCGCCGAAGCCTCACGCTCGGGGATCATCGAGGAGCATGAGCGCTCGATCATCTCCGGCGTGGTGCGATTGGCGGACCGCCCGGTACGCGAGGTCATGACGCCGCGGACCGAGGTGGAATGGCTCGATTCCTCGCTCGACGATGCGATGATCCGCACCAAGATCCTCGCCTCGGCGCACAGCCGCCTGCCAGTCGCCGAAGGATCGATCGATGCGGTGATCGGCGTCGTGCAGGCGCGCGACATCGCTCGTACGCTGGCTCAGGGCGATTCGCTCGATCTGAAGCAGCTCGTCCGCAAGGCTCCCGTCGTGGTGGACCAGATCGACGCAATGGACGCGCTCGACGCGCTTCGCCGCGCCGACGTGCCGATGGCGCTGATCCATGACGAATACGGTCATTTCGAAGGCATCGTCACGCCGGCGGATCTGCTCGCGGCGATCGCCGGCGAGTTCGCCTCGGACGCGGAGCCGGGTGAAGGACCCAATCTGGTCGAGCGGGAAGACGGCTCGATGCTGGTCGCCGGCACGATGGCAGCCGATGCGCTGGCCGAACGGCTAGGCATCGATCTGCCCGAGGATCGCGACTACGCCACCGTTGCGGGCCTTGCACTTGCGGTATTCCGGCATCTGCCCAACGAAGGCGAGAGCTTCGTCGAACAGGGATGGAAGTTCGAGGTGGTCGATCTTGACGGCCGCCGCATCGACAAGCTGCTGGTCAGCGCGGACTGACCGGCAGCGCCGCTCAGCCGGAGTTGCGCAGCCCCGTCGCGATCGCGTTGATCGACAAGAGGATCCCCTCGCCGATCCGCGGATCTTCGTCGCCCGCACGGTGGCGGCGCATCAGCTCGATCTGCAGCAGGTTAAGCGGCTCGATATAAGGCAGGCGCAGCCGGATCGAGGCGTCGAGCGTCGGATGTTTCTCCAGCAGCCGCGATTGGCCCGTCACCTGCAACAGGCAGTCATGCGTCGTCTGCCAGTCGTCGCGGATCCTCCCGAAGATGCGAGCGCCCAGCTTCTCGTCCTCGACAAGGCCCGCGTAGCGCTCGGCGATCCCCATGTCCGATTTCGCCAGCACCATTTCCATGTTGGCGAGCGTCGCGGCGAACAAGGGCCACCCCTCGGCCATCTCGGCAAGCAGGCCCTTGTCCTCGAAGCCCGCGATCGCCTGGCCGACGCCATACCAGCCCGGCAGCATCACGCGGGACTGGGCCCAGCTGAACACCCAAGGGATGGCGCGCAGATCCTCGATCCGCGTCGATTTGGTGCGACTGGCCGGCCGGCTGCCGATCTTCAGGCCGGAGATTTCGGCGATCGGCGTCATCTGGCGGAAGAAGGTCCGAAAACCCTCCGTGCCGTACACGAGATCGCGATAGGCGTGGAACGCCGTTTCCGAGAGGCGATCGATCGCGGCCGAGAAGGTCTCGCTTTCCGCATTCGACAGCGGCGCCGGCGAAAGGCTGGCGAGCAGGGTCGCCGAGGTCATCGCCTCGAGGTTCGTGATCGCCGTTTCCCGCGTGCCGTATTTGCCGGCGATCACTTCGCCCTGTTCCGTGATCCGGATGCGCCCTTGCACCGTCCCGGGCGGCTGCGCGCGGATCGCCGCGAAGGATGATCCGCCGCCGCGTCCCACCGCGCCGCCGCGGCCGTGGAACAGCTGCATGCCGACGCCGGCCGCCTCGAACACCGATTTCAAGGCGGTCGACGCCTTCGACAGCTGCCAGGTGGAGGTGAGATAGCCGCCGTCCTTGTTCGAATCGGAATAGCCGATCATCACTTCCTGGTGGCCGCGCGCCTTGGCGATCGCCGCCACTTCTGGCAGCGCGAACCACGCCTTCATGATCGCCGGCGCCGCTTCCAGATCCTCGATCGTCTCGAACAGCGGCACTGCCATCACGGCCGCGGTGGCGGGCTCTCCCGGCCGGTACAGCCCAACCTCCTTCAACAGCAGATGCACTTCGAGAAGGTCGCTGACCGATTTGCACATCGAGACGATATATTGCCGGATACACGCCGGCCCGTATGTCGCATGAGCATCGGCCGCCGCCGCGACGATCGCCAGCTCGGATGTCGTCTCGTCGGAATAATGGATGAATCGGCTGGTCAGCGGGCGTGCCGTCGCCAATTCGCGGGTGAGCAGCGCCACCCGCTCCTCCTCGTCCAGCGCCGCATAATCGTCGCACACGCCGGCGGTGGCGAGCAGTTCGGCCACCACCCGCTCATGCACCGCGCTGTTCTGCCGAAGGTCGAGCGTCGCGAGGTGAAAACCGAATACCTCAACCGCGCGGATCAGCCGCTCGATCGCCCCGCCGCTCGCCCGCAGCCCGTCGGTCAACGGATGCGCGATCGTGGCAAGATCATCGCGCAGCTCATCGGGCGAGGCATAGGGCTCGGCCGGCCGGCTCGGCCGTGGCGGCGTCGCACCGGTCAGCTTGCTGTAGGTGGCTGCCGTGCGCGCATAGATGCCGGTCAGCGCGCGGCGGTATGGCTCGTCGCGCCGGCTCTCCGCCTCGTCGCCGCTCCGTGCGGCCAGCGCCAGCACCGCCTCGTCCACCGGCGCATGATCGGTCGAGATCGACAGTTCGGCGCCAAGCGCATGCAGCTGCTCGAGATAAT
Organism: Sphingomonas sp. 179-A 2A2 NHS; assembly: GCF_045371305.1. Taxonomy (NCBI): domain Bacteria; kingdom Pseudomonadati; phylum Pseudomonadota; class Alphaproteobacteria; order Sphingomonadales; family Sphingomonadaceae; genus Sphingomonas; species Sphingomonas sp. 179-A 2A2 NHS. The sequence continues at coordinate 182,010 of NZ_JBIQDE010000006.1, forward strand.
AGCCGATCACACCGGCCGATGCCTTGCTGAGCGCGGTACGCAGCGAGTCCGCCGTCACATAGGGATTGCCGTCGCGGTCGCCGCCGATCCAGTTGCCCGGCCGCAGGAAGCTCGGCACGCGCTTGCCCATCGCCCGGTCCCAGCGCTGGTAGAGCGCGGGGATCACCGGCAGGAACACGTCGCGCAAATAGCTCAGCGCCGTCTCCACCTCGTCGGTGACATACAGCCGTTCGCGCCGAAGCATCCGCGTCTGCCACAACAGCGCCACCTGCCGCACGATCGCCCCGTCGATCAGGTCGCCCTCCGGCGTCTCGGTCGCGCCGCTGTCGCGCAGCGCCATCAGGTCGGCGATGCGGTTGCGGTGGTCGATCATGCTCTTGCGCCGCACCTCGGTGGGGTGTGCGGTCAGCACCGGCGCGATCAGCGCATGGTCGAGCAGGGCAAGCACGTCCGCCTTGCCGATCCCCTCGCGCGACAGGCGCTCCAGTGCGGAGGCGAGATCCGCCCCTTCCTCCGCCGCGATGCCCTGGCGATCCTCGGCAAGGTTCGCCAGCATCGAAAACAGCATGAAGCCGCGCACGAAATCGAGCGTCTCGTCGAGCGACAGCGCGTCGAGATGATGGTCCACCGGCGCGCCGCCGTCGCGGTGGCGCTCCACCGATGCCGATCGGATCGCCTCGGTCGCGGCGAACAGCCGCTCGCCGCCAAGTTCGCGGATCACATCGCCGAGGACGCGCCCCAGATAGCGGATGTCGGGGTTGTTGTTGATCGGCGGAAGCTCGGCCATGTCGTCATGCTGCGCTGCAACAGGATCGCGGTCAACGCCCACGCTCAGTTGCCGCTGACGTTGTCGGCGCCGGCATCGGGCACGGGAACGACGGCATTGTCGGTGCTGTTGCCAAGCACCGATATTCCGCCCGGCGGCGCGATCCGCTCCATCGCTGTGGCGCGCTCCTCACTCGTCACCGAGCCGTCCTTGTTGAGATCCAGCTGGTCGAACCGGCCGAGCATGAACGCGCCCCATTCCTGCGAGCTCAAGCTGCCGTCGCCGTCCGTGTCGGCCTGCGCCATGATGCCGCGCAGCCGTGGCGGCAGTTCGTCCGGCGTCAGACGATCGTCGGCATTGACGTCCAGGCGGTGGAAGCGCCGCTCCACCATCCCGCCAAAGTCCAGCCGGGAAGTCACCGTGGGCGGCCGGTAATCCACCGCCATATTCTCGTCGGCCGATGTCCCCGATCCGCCGCACCCCGCCAGCACCGGCAGGACGCCAGCGAGCACGACCAACGACCGCATATATTATCCTCCAGAACCAGCCTTACGCTTCCAGTTCAACGTCCCAATAAAGCCAATCGTGCCACGTCTGATGAAGATAGTGTGGCGGATAGCTTCGGCCGTGTTCCTGCAGCTGCCAGCTGGTCGGTCGGATGGGCTCGATATGGAGCGGCATCGACGCTTCCTTCGGCGTGCGTCCGCCCTTCTTGAGGTTGCACGGGGAACAGGCGGTGACGACGTTTTCCCACGTCGTCCGCCCGCCCTGCGCCCGCGGCACGACATGATCGAATGTCAGTTCACGCTGCTGCGTGCCGCAATACTGGCAGGCAAAGCGATCGCGCAGGAAAAGGTTGAAGCGGGTGAAGGCCGGGAATTGCGACGGACGCACATATTGCTTCAGCGCGATCACCGATGGCAGCTTCATTGTCTGCGTCGGGCTGCGCACCTCGCGCTCGTAATGCGCGACGATATCGACACGGTCGAGAAACACTGCCTTGACCGCGGTCTGCCACGGCCAGATGCTGAGCGGATAATAAGATAGCGGCGTGTAATCCGCGTTGAGGACCAGCGTCGGACAAGCGTCCGGATGGCGGATCAGATCGGGATGGAACAAGCGCGCTCCCCTTCGATACTGTGTCGCCGCAGCGCATCGCGCCCAGCGATGACGCCATGATGACAGGCCGGGAATCACCGGGTCAAGGGGAGAGGATATATGACCGACAGCGTCACCTATGAAGTCGCCGACCATATCGCGACGATCACGCTCAATCGGCCCGAACGCCGCAACGCCTTGAACTGGGATGCTTATGCCAGGCTCGAGGCCGCGTTCCGCCGCGCGGTCACGGACGAGGATGCACGCTGCGTCATCGTCACCGGCGCCGATCCCGCCTTCTGCTCCGGCGATGACGTGGGCGAGATCATGGCCGGCCCCGATGCCTTTGCGAAGCGCAAGGCGCCGCCGGTCGTTCGTCATCAACCGACGCCCGCCGCCATTGCCGCGCTCGAATGCGACAAGCCGGTGATCGCCGCCGTCAATGGCGCCGCCGTCGGCTGGGGCATGGAACTCGCGCTTTACGCCGATATCCGCATCGCATCGGACAAGGCGAAGTTCGCCGAGCTCTTCATCAAGCGCGGCCTCGTCTGCGATGTCGGCGGCTTCTACCGTCTCCCTGCCATCGTCGGCCCCGCCAAGGCCGCGGAACTGCTTTTCACCGGCGACGTGATCGACGCGGCCGAGGCCGCGCGCATCGGGTTGGTGCGCGAAGTGGTGCCGCATGCCGAACTGATGGTCCGCGCCCGCGATCTCGCCGGGCGCATCGCGTCGAACCCGCCGCTCGCGCTTCGCTACATGAAGGAAGGGCTGCGCCGCGCCGCTTATGGGGATCCACGCGAGCTTGGCGGCTGGGCGATCGAGACGATCCGGCACCTGATGGGAACGCAGGATCACAAGGAAGGCGTCGCCGCCTTCATGGAAAAGCGCGAGCCGGTGTTCAGCGGCCGCTGAGGCCCGCGACGATCGGTCCAAGGCGAGGCGGGGCGGCGTCGGCGGGGGCTTGCCGCACTGCCCTGCGCCTCGCACATCGGCAGACGTGATCGTTACCCGCTTCGCCCCCTCTCCCACCGGCCAGCTCCACCTCGGCCACGCATGGTCCGCCATCCTCTCGCACGATCGCGCACGCGGCGGCGCCGGCCGCTTCCTGCTGCGGATCGAGGATATTGACGGCACGCGCAGCCGCCCCGAACATGTTGCGACGATCATCGAGGATCTCGCCTGGCTCGGCCTTGGCTGGGACGGCGAAATTGTGTTCCAGTCGCAGCGGCTGCCCGCTTATGCCGCCGCCCTGAATCGGCTGCGCGACATGGGGCTGCTTTACCGCTGCTATTGCACCCGCGCCGAGATTGCCGCCGCCAGCCTTTCCGCCCCGCACGGTGCCGAGCCGCGCTATCCCGGAACCTGCCGGGGTCGGGAGGGTGATCCCGCACAACCACATTGCTGGCGGATCGACATGGCCGCCGCCGTCGAGCGTGCCGGTCCGCTGAAGTGGCAAGACCACGGCAAGATGGTCGTCGCCGATCCGCTCGCTGCGGGGGACGTGGTGCTCGCGCGAAAGGACGCACCGGCCAGCTACCATCTCGCCGTCACCGTCGACGACGCTTGGCAGGGTGTGACGGACGTGGTGCGCGGTCGCGATCTGTTCGCCGCCACGCATGTTCACCGCCTGCTCCAGGCGTTGCTCGAACTGCCGACGCCTGCCTACCACCATCATGATCTGCTGCTCGGCCCGGACGGAAAGCGCCTCGCCAAGCGCAATGGCGCGCCCGCCCTTGCCGCGCTGCGTGCCGCCGGCGTAGACGGCCTCGCGCTTGCCGCCGATCTGCGCGCGGGGCGGGTTTCAAATCATGTCGCAAGATCCTAGATAGGTCTGATGCAGACGTTCCTCGTAATCCTTTTGATCGCGGCGCTGATCGCCACAGTCGTCGCGCTGGTACGCGGCGTCATCAGCTTTCTCCAGAGCGCCAGTGACGAAGCACGCGGCGTCGGCTCTTCGGGGCCAAGCGCGCTGCAGCTGAAGTCCAACCGGATGATGCAGCAGCGCATCCTGTTCCAGGCGCTTGCGATCCTCGTCGTCGTCGTCCTGCTGTTCGCCGCCGGGCGGACCTGACGGTTGGTCAAGCTCAACAAGATCTACACACGCACGGGGGACCACGGCACGACCGGGCTGGTCGATGGCAGCCGCGTCTCCAAGGCCGATCCGCGGATGATCGCGATCGGGGACGTGGACGAAGCGAACAGCGCGATCGGCGTCGCCATCGCCTCGCTTGGCGATCACCCCGTGATTTCAACGTTGTCGCGAATCCAGAACGACCTGTTCGATCTCGGCGCCGATCTCGCGACGCCGGGCGAGGATTTCATCCCGTCCGATATGGTGTTGCGGATGATCCCGGCGCAGGTCGACTGGCTGGAGCGCGAGATTGACAAGCTGAACGATCGCCTTGAACCGCTGCGCAGCTTCATCCTGCCGGGCGGTGCCGCCGCATCGCTTCACCTTGCGCGTGCGATCGCACGCCGGGCGGAGCGTGCCGCAGTGGCGATCGACGCACCGGTCAATCCGGCCGCGCTCACCTATCTCAATCGACTGTCGGATTTCCTGTTCGTCGCGTGCCGTGCGGTGAACCAAACGGGGGGCGGAGACGTTCTCTGGATACCCGGGGGATCACGCTAGCGCCGTGGGGCGCGTTACTGCGCCTGACCTGCGTATCCGAATTCTGGGGGAGAGATCAGAATGCGGTTACGCCCGACCCTGCAATCCGATGACCTCGCGGTCCGCTATTCCCGCGTTCGTGCGCTGACCGAGGCGCTCGTCGCCCCGCTCAGCGATGCCGATGCCACCGTCCAGTCGATGGACGATGCCTCCCCCGCCAAATGGCATCTCGCGCACACCAGCTGGTTCTTCGAAACCTTCGTGCTGCGGGATCACGCGCCGGGCTACCGGCTGCACGACGAACGCTTCCCCTTCCTGTTCAACAGCTATTACGAGGCCGAGGGGCGCCGCCATGCCCGCGCGCGTCGCGGCATGATCACCCGGCCGACGCTGGCGGAGGTGCTGGAATATCGCGCCGTGGTGGACCGCGCGATGATCGTCGCCTTCCCCGCCCTTGGTGGCGAGGCACGCGCCTTGGTGGAGCTCGGCTGCCATCACGAGCAGCAGCACCAGGAACTGCTCGTCACCGATATCCTCCACCTCTTCTCCGAAAACCCACTGGAGCCCAGCCTCTGGCTTCCCGAGCGCAAGGTGCCCGTCGAAGTTCCCCGGCCGATCGACTGGATCGAGCAGGACGAACAGGTGGTCGAGATCGGCCACGCCGGCGCCGGCTTCGCCTTCGATTGTGAAGGCCCGCGCCACCGTGCGCTTCTGTCGCCCCACCGGATCGCCGATCGCACCGTCACCAACGGCGAGTGGCAGGCGTTCATCGCCGACGGCGGTTATCGCACTCCGCGATGGTGGCTGGCGGACGGCTGGGCCTGGGTGCAGCGCGAAGGGATCACCGCCCCGCTCTATTGGGAAGAGCGCGACGGCGCCTGGACCCGCTTCGGGCTCGACGGCCGCCGCCCGGTCGATCCTGCCGCCCCCGTCACGCATGTCAGCTTCTACGAGGCGGACGCCTATGCCAGCTGGGCCGGCGCCCGCCTGCCGACCGAGTTCGAATGGGAAGCCGCCGCCGGCCACGATCCTGCCAGCGGCAACCAGCTCGACGTCGCCGGCGCCACAGAGCCGCGCCCGGCCCAGCGCGGCCCCGCCTTCTTCGGCGATGTGTGGGAATGGACCGGCAGCGCCTATCGCCCGTACCCCGGGTTCGTCGCCGCCGAGGGCGCGGTGGGCGAATATAACGGCAAGTTCATGAGCGGGCAGTTCGTGCTGCGCGGCGGATCCTGCGCCACGCCGCGCGGGCATCTGCGCGCCTCGTATCGCAACTTCTTCTACCCCCACCAGCGCTGGCAGTTCACCGGCGTCCGCCTCGCGAAGGATGCATGAGCACGCGCCGCCCCATCACACACCGGAAAGGATCGACATGCTGAAGCCAGAGATCGAGGACGGCCAGGCCTCGCTCGCCGATCCGCAGTTCCGCGCCGACGTGCTCGACGGCCTTGCCCGCCGCCCGCGCGCCATCCCCGCGCGCTGGTTCTACGATCATCGCGGGTCGGAGCTGTTCGAGCAGATCACCGCACTTCCCGAATATTATCCCACTCGCACCGAAACCGGCATCCTGTCGCGCATTGGCGGCGATCTCGCGCAGCGCCTGCCGCAGGGCGCCGCTCTCGTCGAGTTCGGCTCCGGCTCCTCGACCAAGACGCCGCTGGTGATCGACGCGATCCGCCCCAGCGCCTATGTGCCGATCGACATCTCGGGCGAGTTCCTGCGCGAATCCTCGCGCGCCCTGTCCGGCCGCTACCCGGGCCTGTTCGTGCTTCCCTTCGAGGCCGATTTCACCCGCACGCTCACCTTGCCCAAGACGATCGCCGCCGTGCCCAAGCTCGGCTTCTTCCCGGGTTCGACGATCGGCAACCTCATCCCGCGCGCCGCGGTGGACCTGCTCAGGGCGATGCGCGGCTCGCTCGGCATCGGTGCGCACCTTCTGATCGGCATGGACCGGATCAAGGACGAGGGCGTGCTGACGCGCGCCTATGACGATGCCGCCGGTGTCACCGCGGCGTTCAACATGAACCTCCTCGGCCGGATCAACCGCGAGCTTGACGGCACGATCCCGCTCGATGCCTTCCGCCACCACGCGATCTGGAACGACGATCGCGCCCGGATCGAAATGCATCTGGAGGCGACGCGCGATCTTGCCTTCACGGTTGACGGGCGGGACTTCGCGATCGCGGCCGGCGAGACGATCCACACCGAGAACAGCCACAAATACGGGCCCCGGGACGCAAAGATCCTGCTGCGCGCCGGGGGCTGGACCCCGGTCGCCGAACGGACCGATCCCGAAGGGCTGTTCGCAGTCTATCTCGCTGAAGCACAAGCGGATCGCCCTGCCCCGTGAGCCAGCGCGTCAGGTGACGGCGGCGCGCGCCGCATAGGCGGGATCGCGCCAAGCGTCCGCCGCCATCACCTCGGCCAGTTTCTCCACCGCCCGCCACACGTCCTCGTAGCGGGTGTAGAGCGGCGTCAGCCCCAGCCGCAGCACCTCGGGCGCGCGGAAATCGCCTACCACGCCGCGCGCGATCAGCGCCTGGCAGATCTCCCACGCATGATCGTGCGCGATGCTGACATGGCTGCCGCGCATCGCGGCATCACGCGGCGTAACCAGCGTGAAGCCGTGTCCGGCCAGGCGCGTGTCGATCCCCGCGATCAGGAGGTCGGCAAGCGCGCGGCTCTTGGGCACCAGATCACCCATCGTCACGCCCTCGAACGTGTCGAGCCCCGCATCCAGCGCCGCCATGCCGAGGATCGGCGGCGTCCCGCAGAGGAAGCGCTTCATGCCCCCCGCCGGCGCATAATCATCCTCGAAGTCGAACGGCGCGGCATGGCCCATCCACCCCGTCAGCGGCGATCGCAGCCGATCCTGCAGCGCCTTCGCCACATAGAGGAACGCCGGCGCCCCCGGCCCGCCGTTGAGATATTTGTAGCCGCAGCCGACTGCCAGGTCCGCGCCGCAGCCGTTGAGGTCCACCTCGACTGCGCCAACGCTATGGCTGAGATCCCACAGGATCAGCGCGCCCGCCGCATGCGCCGCGGCGGTGATCGCCGCCATGTCGTGCATCGCCCCGGTCTTGTAATGGACATGGGTGAGCAGCACGACCGCGGTGTCGCCATCGATCGCCGCCGCAATATCCCGCGTGGTGCGCACCTGGCGTCCGGGCAGCGTCGCCGCGATCCCCTGCGCGATATAAAGGTCGGTCGGGAAGTTGCCCGGCTCGGTCAGGATGGTGGTGCGGCCGGTCTGCGCCAGGCACGCCGCGGTCAGCAGCTTGAAGAGGTTGGCGGATGTGGAATCCGACACGATCACCTCGTCCGCCGCCGCCCCGATCAGCGGCGCGATCCGCGCGCCCAGCCGCGCCGGCGCTTCGATCCAGCCATGCTTGTTCCAGCTCGCGATGAGGTCCGCGCCCCATTCCCGCGTCACCGCATTCCCCACCCGCGCGGCCGTCGCCCGCGGCAACGCGCCCAGCGAATTGCCATCTAGGTAGATCAGCCCCTCGGGCAGCGCGAAGCGCGCGCGGTGGGAGCGCAGCGGATCGGCCGCATCCAGCGCCTGCACCTCGGCAAGGCCCGGCCAGCCACGCGCAGCGACCCCGCTCACCGCATCGCCCCTCACAGCACTGCCCTCACCGTGAGCAGTTCGGGGAAGAACACCTGGTCGATCACCTTGGCGAGGTACGGCACGCCCGCGGTGCCGCCCGTCCCGCGCTTGAAGCCGATCACCCGCTCCACCGTCTTCAGATGTCCGAACCGCCACAGCTGGAAGCGATATTCCAGGTCGACCAGCTTCTCGGCCAGCTCATACAGGTTCCAGTAGCGCTCCGGCGCGGCATAGACGTCGCGCCAGCATGCCTCCACCGCTGGAGATGCCTCATATGGCTTGGTGAAGTCCCGCTCCAGCCGGTCGGCGGGCACCGGCAGCCCGGCGCGCGCCAGCGCACGCAGCGCCTCGTCATAGATGCTCGGCCGGGCAAGCTCCGCGGTCAGCTCCGCCTGCAGGTGCGGCGCATCGGCGAAGACGCGGATCAGCGCCGCATTCTTGTTGCCCATCAAATATTCCATCGCGCGATACTGGTGCGACTGGAAACCGGAGCTACCGCCAAGCTTGCCGCGCATCGCGGAATAATCCGCCGGGGTGATCGTCGCCAGGATCTCCCAGCTGCTGATCAGCTGCTGCTGCACCCGCGCCACCCGCGCCATCATCTTGAATGCCGCGTCGAGCTGGTCCGCCGCAATCGCCGCGCGCGCTGCATTCAGCTCGTGAAGGCATAATTTCATCCACAGTTCCGATGCCTGGTGGATGACGATGAACAGCATCTCGTCATGCGTGCCGGACAATGGGCTCTGGCAGGCGAGCAGTTCGTCGAGCCTCAGATAGCTGGTGTAGCTCGGGCCGCTCGCGGGCGGCGCGGCATGATCGGTTTCGCGGGTCTCCATGCCGCCGGCTTGTAGGCGCAAGCGCCGCACAAGCGAAGGCGCGATGCGCCGCCTGGTGACACATGCAACGGCTGAACGGCATCACGTCAGGCCTTCGCTTGCGTCGTTCACCCCGCTACGCGAGGGCCAAGGGCAGGAGAGAGCAGACATGACCTATCTCGTCACCGGAGCGGCCGGCTTCATCGGCGCCGCCGTCGCGCGTCGGCTGCTTGATCGCGGCGAGACAGTCGTGGGGATCGACAATCTCAACGATTATTATCCCGTCCAGCTGAAGCGCGGCCGCCTCGCGACGCTGACGCATCCCAGTTTCACCTTCGCTGAGGTCGACATTGCGGATCAGGCGGCGCTCACCGCGGCGCTCGCGCCGCACCGGATCACCCACATCATCCATCTCGCCGCGCAGGCGGGCGTGCGTTACTCGCTCACCAACCCGCACGCTTATGTCCAGTCGAACCTCGTTGGTCAGGTGAACCTGCTCGAATATGCCCGCTCGCTCGATGGCCTCGCGTCGATGAGCTACGCCTCGTCCAGTTCCGTCTATGGTGGCAACACCAAGCTGCCGTTCGCGGAAAGCGACCGCGTCGACGGCCCGATCTCGCTCTATGCCGCAACCAAGAAGGCGGACGAGCTGATGGGCAATGTCTATGCCCATCTCTATCGCCTGCCGCTGACGGGTCTCCGGTTCTTCACCGTCTATGGCCCATGGGGCCGGCCAGACATGGCACTGTGGCTGTTCACCGACGCGATCCTCAAGGGCAAGCCGATCCGCGTCTTCAACAATGGCGACATGAGCCGCGACTTCACCTTCATCGACGATATCGTCTCAGGCGTGATCGCGGTCACCGACAGCCCGCCCGCTGATGACGGCACCAATCCGCCGCACCGCGTCTACAACATCGGCAACAACAAGCCCGAGCAGCTGCTGCGCATGATCGACGTGCTGGAGGATGCGATCGGCATCAAGGCGGTGCGCAGTCTCGAACCGATGCAACCCGGCGACGTCCCCGCCACCTATGCGGACATCACCGCGATCAGCCGCGATCACGGCTTTGCCCCCACCACGCCGATCGAGGTCGGCATCCCCCGCTTCGTCGACTGGTTCAAAGGATATCACGGGATCTGCTGACCCCGGCTGCGCCCCATCCCGCACTGTCCTACATCACCCTGACAGGCGTATTGTTCTCTTTTTGTTCTTGCGCAGGAGAGGACCATGATCGACGATCTCATCGATGCCGTCATCGACCGCGAAGGCGGCTACAGCAAACACCCGGCGGACCGCGGCGGCGCGACTCGCTGGGGCATAACCGAGGCCGTGGCGCGCGCCAGCGGCTATACCGGCGACATGCGCCATTTCGCGCGCGAGGCAGCCGCCGTCATCTATCGCCGCATCTACTGGCAGCGCCCACGGATCGACGACGTGGCGCGGCGCGCGCCGCTGATTGCCGCCGAACTGTTCGATACCGGCGTCAACATGGGGCCGGCGGTGGCAATCGCCTTCCTCCAGCGCGCGCTGAACGCGCTAAACCGTGGCGCACGCGATTATCCCGACGTGCTGCTCGATGGCCGCATCGGCCCGCAGACTTTGGGCGCGCTCGACGGCTTCCTCGCTACCCGCGGGCCGGCTGGCGAGACGGTGCTGCTCAAGGCGCTCGAGGCGCTGCAGGGCGAACGCTACGTCTCGCTGGCCGAGCGCCGTCCCGCGAACGAGGCATTCCTCTACGGCTGGCTCGCCAACCGCCTCGCCTGAAGGAGAAGGAACATGGCATTGCTCGATACCATCATCGGCCCGGTCGCCGGGCTGATCGACAAGATCATTCCCGATCCCAAGGCGCGCGAGGCGGCGAAGCTCGAACTGTTGCGCCTCGAAGGATCGCAGGAACTCGACCGGATCAAGACGCAGATGGCCGCCGTGCTGGCCGAGGCGGAATCCCCCGATCCCTGGACCAGCCGGGCGCGGCCGAGCTTCCTCTACGTCATGTACGTGTTGCTGCTCTGGTCGATCCCGATGGGGATCATCGCCGCGGTCAGTCCGGCGACGGCGCGGGTGATTGCGGGCGGCATGAACGCGTATCTCTCCGGCATTCCGGAGCCGCTCTACGCACTCTTCGCCACCGGTTATCTCGGCTACACCGCGGCGCGCGAATGGGGGAAGGCGAAGGCACGTTGAAAAATGCGCCAGAGCCTCAACTTCCTCAACATTCGCTCCAACATCGGCTCGCCCGTCCGTGGCGCGCGCCGTCAAGGCGCTCGCCGCCAGCGGGAGTCCCTGGCGGTGTTTCGCTCCTGCCTGGGGCGAGCGCGATGCTGGGGGCTGTTGAACCCGCGCCACACGTCCTACATCGCGCGCCATGAGTGAACAAAGCAGCATGCCCGTCTGGCACGGCACCACGATCCTATCGGTGCGGCGTGGCGGGAAAGTGGTCGTCGCGGGCGACGGCCAGGTATCGATGGGCCAGACGGTGATGAAGCCGAATGCGCGCAAGGTCCGCACGCTCGGCCCAGAGGGCAAGGTGATCGGCGGCTTCGCGGGCGCGACCGCCGACGCTTTCACCCTGTTCGAGCGGCTCGAGGCAAAGCTGGAACGCCATCAGGGCCATTTGATGCGCGCCGCGGTGGAACTGGCCAAGGACTGGCGCACCGACAAATATCTGCGCAACCTGGAGGCGATGATGATCGTCGCCGACAAGGACGTGACGCTGATCCTCACCGGCAATGGCGACGTTCTGGAGCCGGAGGCGGGCATCGCCGCGATCGGCTCGGGCGGTAATTTCGCGCTCGCCGCCGCTCGCGCACTGGTCGATTATGAAAAGGATGCGGAGACGATCTGCCGCAAGGCGATGGCGATCGCGGCGGAGGTCTGCGTCTACACCAACGATCGGTTGGTCGTGGAGACGCTCGACAGCGCGGCCTGATCGTGGCCCGCCAGTGATTGCGACGGATTGCGCTGGAGCAGCGGCTAAGCGCTTGTCTTCCGCCGCGCGTCCGTCCAATCACGGCGCCCATGATCCGTTCCTTTTCCACCGCCCCCCGCTGGGTCGCAGCGGGCGTGGCGGCGCTCTCGCTGATCGCATGTTCGCAAGGTGATGCCCGGCCGAAGTCCGCGTCGTCCAAGGCGCCCGCCAAGCCCTATTCGCGCGATCCCTACCCCTCCACCTACCGCGCCTATCCGGGCGTGCCGACGGTGGTGCGCAACGTCACGATCTTCGATGGCGAAGGCGGCCGGATCGACAATGGCCAGGTGCTGTTCGCGGATGGCAAGATCGTCGCGGTCGGCGCCAGCGTGAATGTGCCGGCGGATGCGCAGGTGATCGACGGCACCGGCAAGTGGGTGACCCCCGGGATCATCGATATCCACAGCCACCTCGGCGATTACCCGACCCCCAGCGTCCAGGCGCACAGCGACGGCAACGAGGCAACCAGCCCGATCACCGCGGATGTCTGGGCCGAACACAGCGTCTGGCCGCAGGATCCGGGCTTCAGCCGCGCGCTGGCCAATGGCGGCGTCACCACGCTGCAGATCCTGCCGGGTTCGGCGAACCTCATGGGTGGCCGCTCGGTCACGCTGAAGAACGTCTATTCGCGCACCATGCAGGGCATGAAATTTCCGGGCGCGCCCTACGGCCTGAAAATGGCGTGCGGCGAAAACCCGAAGCGCGTCTATGGCTCGAAGAACCGCCAGCCCTCCACCCGCATGGGCAATATCGCGGTTGACCGCGCGACCTGGGCCAAGGCGCAGGACTATCGCCGCAAATGGGACAAGTACGAGGCTGACGGCGGTGAGCCGCCCGCGCGCGACATCGCGATGGACACGCTGCGCGGCGTGCTGGCGGGCGAGATCCTGATCCAGAACCACTGCTACCGCGCCGACGAAATGGCGATCGTCGAGGATATGGCGAAGGAGTTCGGCTACAAGGTCACCGCCTTCCACCACGCGGTTGAGGCGTACAAGATCGCTGACCTGCTGAAGGCGAACGGCACCTGCGCCGCGGTCTGGGCCGATTGGTACGGCTTCAAGATGGAAAGCTATGACGGCATCGGCGAAAACCTCGCCATCCTCGAAAATGCCGGCACCTGCGCGATGATCCACTCGGATGACGAAAACGGCATCCAGCGGCTGAACCAGGAAGTGGCCAAGGTCCTCGCCTCCGGCCGCCGCGTCGGCATCAACGTCGCGCCAGAGGTGGCGTGGAAGTGGCTGTCGCTCAATCCCGCCAAGGCGATGGGCATCGCCGACCAGACGGGCAGCCTTGTCCCCGGCAAGATGGCCGATGTCGTGCTGTGGAACGGTGATCCGTACAGCGTCTACACCCGGCCGGAGAAGGTGTGGATCGACGGCGCGCTCCTTTATGATGCCAATGATCCCAAGCGTCGCCCGGTAAGCGACTTCGAGCTTGGCCAGCCCGGTTCGGGAGACGTCAAGTGAAGCGCGCTTTCCTCCTCCTCGCCACGATGCTGGCGAGCCCGGTCGCCGCGCAGACCGTGGCGATCACCAATGCGACGATCGCCGTCGGTGATGGCAGCGCACCGGTCGAAAACGGCACGGTCGTGTTCCAGAACGGCCGCATCGTCGCCGCCGGCAGCGGCGTGGCCGTGCCTGCCGGCGCACAGGTGATCGACGGCAGTGGCAAATGGGTCGCGCCCGGCTTCATCGCCGGCTTCAGCGATCTTGGCATCAGCGATGCTGGCGGCGTGCGCGAAAGCAACGACACGGGCGCGCGCACCGCGCCGTTCAACGCCGCGATCGACGTTTCCACCTCGATCAACCCGGCCGAGGTGAAGATCGCCAATGAGCGCCTTGGCGGCGTGACCCGCGCGCTTGTCGCGCCGGAGGCGTCGAACTCGATCTTCGCCGGTCAGGGCGCGGTGATCGATCTTGGCAATGATCCCAATGCCGTCACCCGCCCGCGTGCCTTCCAGTTCGTCGAGCTTGGCGAGGCTGGCGGGCGTCTTGCCGGCGGCAGCCGCCCGGCGGCCTATGCCGCGCTTCGCGATGCGCTGGCGCAGGCGGAGGATTATCGCCGCAACCCCGGCGCCTTCGGTGGCCGCGAGAAGGATTCGATGGTCAAGCGTGGCGACGCCCAGGCGCTGCTCCGCGTGCTCGACGGCAGCGTGCCGCTCGTCGTCCATGTCGAACGCGCAAGCGACATCCTCACCGTCCTCGCCCTGCCGCGTGAATATCCCAAGCTGAAGCTGGTGCTGACCGGCGTTACCGAGGGCTGGATGGTCGCGCGAGAGATCGCCGCCGCCCGCGTCCCCGTGATCGCCGCCGCGCTCGCCGATCTGCCGGCGCAGTTCGAATCGCTCGGCGCGACCGAATCCAACGTCGGCCGAATGCGCGCCGCCGGCGTGCAGGTGGCGCTCGCCTCGACCGGCAACAATGGCGGCGAGCACAATCTGCGCCAGTACGCCGGCAATCTCGTCGCGATCACCCGCGTGCCCGGCCACACCGGCCTGACATGGGGTGAGGCGCTGGCCGCGATCACGTCCGGTTCCGCCGCGGCGCTCGGCATGGACAATGAACTCGGCTCGCTGCGCGCCGGCCGCCGCGCCGACGTCGTGCTGTGGGACGGCGATCCGCTGGAGATTTCCTCCGCTCCCACTGCGGTGTGGATCGATGGTCAGCCCCAGCCGATGCACTCGCGCCAGTCGCAGCTGCGCGATCGCTATCTGGTGCCGACCGAACGCGCGCTGCCCAAGGCTTATGAGCGCTGAGCAGCAGGTGAGCGGCGGTGGTTGAGATGATCGTGGCCCCCCGCCCGCGCGCCGCGGGCCTCACCGCAGGCGCCAGGCGCATCGCCGCTGGCGCCGGGGACGTTGCCGCATGATGGCGGAAATCGGCCTCGCCGCTCTATGGTTCGCCGCCGCGCTCGCCGCGATGCAATTGCTGCTCGCCGCGCTGGCGGTGAGGCGCGGCGACGACATGCTCGCCGCCGCGGTCCGCCCCGTCGCGATCGTTCAGGGCGGGCTGTCGCTGCTCGCCATGGCGGCGCTGATCGGCGTGTTCCTCGCATCGGACATGTCGGTCGCGCTGGTCGTCGCCAACAGCCATTCGGCCAAGCCGTGGCTCTACAAGTTCGCCGGCGCCTGGGGGAACCATGAGGGCTCGATGCTCCTGTGGGTCACCATCCTCGGGCTGGCCGGCGCCGCCGTCGCCGCGCTCGAACGCCGCCTTGCCGAACGCACGCTCACCGCGACGCTCGGCGCGCAGGCGCTGATCGCGCTCGGCTTCTACGCCTTCCTGCTCTTTGCCTCGAACCCCTTTGCGCGGCACGTCACCCCGCCCGCGGACGGCCAGGGGCTCAATCCGCTGCTGCAGGACCCCGGCCTCGCCTTCCACCCGCCGACGCTCTACGCCGGCTATGTCGGCCTGTCGGTCGCCTTCTCCTTCGCGGTCGGCGCGCTCGTCACCCGTGATGTCGGCCCCACCTTCGCCCGCGCAATGCGCCCCTGGGTGCTCGCTGCCTGGGTGTTCCTGACGATCGGCATCACCGCCGGCAGCTATTGGGCCTATTATGAGCTCGGCTGGGGCGGCTGGTGGTTCTGGGACCCGGTCGAGAATGCCTCGCTGATGCCGTGGCTCGCGGCGACCGCGCTGCTCCACTCGGTCAGCGTGCTTGCCACGCGCGATGGCCTGCGCGCCTGGACGGTGATGCTGGCGGTGGTCGCCTTCTCCATGTCGATGCTCGGCACCTTTCTGGTCCGCTCGGGCATCCTCACCAGCGTCCATGCCTTCGCCGTCGATCCCGAACGTGGCCTGTTCATCCTCGTCCTCCTGTCGCTCTACATCGGCGGCGCGCTGGCGCTGTTCGCGACGCGCATCGGCGTGGTGCGCGCGGGCAATACCTTCGAACTGCTGAGCCGGGAGGGGAGCCTGGTGGCCAACAACCTCCTCCTGTCGGTGATCCTCGGCATCGTTCTGATCGGCACCTTCTACCCGATCGTCGCCGCCGCGATGGGCACGCAATTGTCGGTCGGCCCGCCCTTCTTCGAAAAGGCCGCCGGGCCGATCGCGCTGATCCTCGTGGCGATCATGGCGGTCGGGCCGCTGCTGCGCTGGCGCAAGGATGACGCGCAGGCGCTGCTGCAGCGGATGACCTGGCCGATCGCCACCACCGTCTTCACCGCCGCCGCGCTGGTCGTGTTCGGCGGCGGGATCGGCATCATGCCGCTCATCGCCATCGCGCTCGCCGCCGGCCTCGCGGTCGCCAGCGTCGCGCCGCTGTTCGGCCGCAACCTGCGCCGCACACCGCTGTTCGTCTACGGCATGGTCGTCGCCCATCTCGGCATCGCGGTCAGCCTCGTCGGCATGGCCGCATCATCGGCCTATACGCGTGAGACATTGGTCGCCGCCGGCGTCGGGGAGCCGGCGCGCGTCGGCCCCTATCGCGTCACCTTGCGCGGCATGCGCCCGGTGATCGGCGACAATTGGACCGCACTGGAGGCACGGCTTGAGGTGCAGCGCGGCGACGCCCCGGTCAGCTTCCTCGCCCCGCAGTCGCGCTATTTCTCCAACCCGCCGACCACCACCAACGAAAGCGCAATCCTCACCAGCGCGGACGGCCAGCTCTACACCGTCATCGGCCAGCCCGATGGCGCGGGCCGCTGGCAGCTGCGACTGTGGTGGAAACCGTGGGTGACGCTGATCTGGTATGGCGGCGGGCTGATCGCGCTGGGCGGCGCGCTGTCGATCCTCGGCCACTGGCTGCGCGATCGCCGGCAGAAGAAGCGCGCGGATGAGGCGGCGGAGGCGCTCGCCTGGGCATGAAGCGCTGGCTCCTCTGGCTCCCGCTCGTCGTGTTCCTCGTCCTCGCCGGCTTCGCCGTACGTGAGCTGCGTCGGCCGAGCGACCGGACGGTCTATTCGGCAATGGTGGGAAAGCCCGTGCCCGACATCACCCTGCCGCCGATCGTGCCGGGCAAGCCCGGCCTCGCGCCCGCGGATCTCCGAACCGGCCGGCCGCGCCTCCTCAACATCTTCGCCAGCTGGTGCGTGCCGTGCATCGCGGAGGCGCCGCAGCTGATGAAGCTGAAGGCGATGGGCATTCCGATCGACGCCGTCGCGATCCGCGACACCGGCCCCGCCATCGCCACCTTCCTCGCCCGCCACGGCGATCCCTACCAGCGGATCGGCGACGATCGCGACAGCCAGGTGCAGCTCTCGCTCGGCTCCTCCGGCGTGCCGGAAACCTTCGTGATCGACGGCAAGGGCGTGGTGGTGAAGCAGCATGTCGGCGACATCCGCGACGATGACGTGGCCGCGCTGGCCGAGGCATGGCGCAACGCCCGGTGAGCGCGCTTCTGCCCCGCATGCTCGCCGCCTTCGCCGCCAGCCTGCTCGCACTCGCCGGCCCCGCCACCGCGCAGACCCGACCGCCCGCCGACTACGCCAACGTCCAGCTGCGTGATCCCGCCAAGGAGGCGGAGGCGAAGGCGCTGATGGAAACCCTGCGCTGCCTCGTCTGTCAGGGTCAGTCGATCGCCGACAGCGACGCCGACATGGCCGGCGACATGCGCAGCCTGGTACGCCAGCGGATCGCCGCCGGCGACAATGCCACGCAGGTCCGCGACTGGCTGGTTGCCCGCTATGGCGATTACGTAACCTATGATCCGCCGATAAGCGCGGTCACCCTGCCGCTCTGGCTCACCCCGATCGCCCTGCTCGCGATCGGCATCTGGATCGCGCGGTCCAGCTTCCGTAGGCGCCGTCGCCGACACAAGTGAAAGTAGCGAAATAGGACTGGATTTGTCCGTCGTCGCCGCATAGCCTCTTCCACAACAAAAGTTATGGGGAGGGTGCGGCATGACCGTCACTTTGTGGGATCACCCGCTGTCGCCGTACGCGCAGAAGGTGAAGATCGCGCTGCGCGAAAAGGGCGTGCCCTTCGACACGGCGGTGCCCGGCGGGATCGGCGTCGGCGGCGCGGCGGGGGATTTCCTCGCTGCCAATCCGCGCGCGGAGGTGCCCGCGCTGCTCCATGACGGCACCGCCATCTTCGATTCGACCATCATTCTCGAATATATCGAGGATTGCTGGCCCGACCCTTCGTTGCTCCCCGCCACCCCCGCCGATCGCGCCCGGGTGCGGATGATCGAGGAAGTGGTCGACACGCACCTGGAGGCGGTGAACTGGGGCCTCAGCGAATTGCGCTGGTTCCGCCGCGCCGAAGGGCCGCTGGGCGAAAGCCTTGCCACCAAGGCAGCCGAGCAGATCCGCGGCTATCACGCCTGGCTCGAACGCGCGCTCGGCGATCGCCCCTGGTTCAACGGCGGCAGCTTCGGCTGGGGCGACCTCAGCGTCGTTCCCTACCTCAACGGCTCCGCCGGCCACGGCGTGCCGCCAGCGCCGGGGTCGAGGCTCGCCGACTGGCTGGCCCGCGCCAATGATCGCCCGTCAGTGCGCGACACCGTCGCCGATGCCGCCGCGACCGCCTCCACCGGCGGCATGGGCGATGTCGCGAAGCTCCTCGAACAGGGCCTCTTCAAGCGCGAATATCGCGACCACCGGCTCGAATGGATGGTGAAGTCCGGCGGGCTGGAGGTCGTCACCCAAGGCCTTGCCCGCGGCAACATCCGCTTCTCCCCCGATCTCACCTGACCCTCCCTCCGCCAGCCAGAGAAGACCGACCATGCATCTCGTCAGCGATCACATCATCGAGGGCCGGCAGGGCCCGACGTTCGGCCAGGCCTATCCGACGCTCCCCGGCGTCGACCTCATCGATATCCAGCGGTTCACCGCCGGCCAGCCGTGGGACGATTTCCGCCGCATGCGGGAGGAAGCGCCGGTGATGTGGCACCCCCTGCCCAACAACGGCGTCGGCTTCTGGGCGGTGACCAGCTATGACGGCGTGAAGCGCGTCAACGGCGATCCGGAGACGTTCAGCAGCGAGAAGGGCGGCATCCTGATGGCGCTCGGGCCGCAGGAAACGCGCCACCCGGTGCTGTTCTCCGCCTCGACCAACTCGATGATCAACCTCGACGGCCGCCCGCATCGCGAGCTGCGCCGCGAGCACATGCCCTATTTCACCGCCACCTACATGAAGGGGCTGCGCGCGCGCGTATCGGCGGAGGTCACCCGCCTGCTCGACACGATGGCCCCGCTCGGCAAATGCGACCTGGTCGAGAAATTCTCGCAGCGCCTGCCGATCTTCACCCTGTGCGAGATGCTCGGCGTGCCCGAGGCCGACCGCGAGAAGTTCATCGGCTGGATCCACTTCCTCGAAATGGCGCAGCAGGTCGCGACCGAGCAGGCGCAGCAGGTCGCCGCCGGCGGCGAGCTCAGCCCGCAGATCCTCGCCTTCATCGAGATGTTCAACAAGAACATCGCCGAGATGTTCGACTATGGCCGCCACATGCTGGCCAAGCGCCGCGCCGATCCGCAGCCCGATCTCATGAGCGCGATCGCCAATGCGGTGGTGGAGGGTGATCCGCTGCCCGATCCCTATCTCGACGGCGCGTGGCTGCTGATCGTGTTCGCGGGCAATGACACGACGCGCAACTCGATCTCCGGGGCGATGAAGCTCTTCACCGAGAATCCGGCGGAGAAACAGCGGCTTCAGGCCGACGGCGGCCTGCTGACCAATGCCGTGCACGAGATCACCCGCATGGTCTCCCCGGTCATCTACATGCGCCGCACCGCGACCCGCGATACCGAGATCGAGGGGCAGAGGATCGCCGAGGGCGAAAAGGTCATCATGTATTACGGCGCGGCCAACCGCGACCCCAAGATGTTCCCCGATCCCGACCGCTTCGACATCGGCCGCGCCAATGCGGAAAAGAACATCGCCTTCGGCCACGGCCCGCACATCTGCATCGGCCGCATGACCGCGCAGTTGCAGCTGGAGGAAGCGTACCGCCAGATCTTCGCTCGCTTCCCCGACATCCGCTGGACCGGCGACATGGACATCGCGCCCAACAATTTCGTCCACGCCGTCCGCCGGCTGGAGGTGGAATTCACCCCCGAACGCGCCGCGCAGGCCGCCTGATGGCCGGCGGCATCGCGGCGGCGGGCGCACCGCGCTGGATATCCTGGTGGTTCCGCGGCGCGGCGATCTTCGGCCTCGTCGCGCTGCTGCCGCAATATCTCCTGCCACAGCCGGCTGGGGCGGAGCTGGTGGCCTATGGCTTCATCGGCACCGCTGCCGCCTTCCAGCTCGTCTTCTGGGTGATCGCCGGCGATCCCGTCCGCTACCGCCCGCTGATGCTGCCCTCGGTGGCGGAAAAGCTCGCGTTCGGCGTGCCCGCGCTCCTGCTCTTCGCCAACGGCAAGGTGCCGGCGCCCGTGCTGCTGTTCGGCGCGATCGACCTTCTCCTCGGCCTCGGCTTCTTCCTCGCCTGGCGTGCCATACCAATCCACCGCGCCTGAAATAGGGAGAACGCCGGCTTGACGGCGGGGGCCGGCGCTCTCCACCCTCGCGCATACGTGTGAGGATCACTAGTTAGGCGCCAATGCAGCTTGTAATTGTCGAATCGCCCGCAAAGGCGAAGACCATCGAAAAATACCTCGGCTCCGATTTTCGCGTTCTCGCGAGCTACGGCCATGTCCGCGATCTGCCGGCGAAGGACGGCTCGGTCGATCCCGACGCCGGCTTTGCGATGGAATGGGAAAATTACGCCGACAAGGCCAAGCAGCTGAAGGCGATCGCCGATCTCGCCAAGGATGCCGACCGCCTGATCCTCGCCACCGACCCTGATCGAGAGGGGGAGGCGATCAGCTGGCACGTCCAGGAAGTGCTGGCGAAGCGCAAGGCGCTGCCCAAGAAGGTCGACCGCGTCACCTTCAACGCCATCACCAAGCCCGCGGTGACTCAGGCGATGGCGAACCCGCGTGAGCTCGATACCGACCTCATCGACGCCTATCGTGCCCGCCGCGCGCTCGACTATCTCGTCGGCTTCACGCTCTCGCCGGTGCTGTGGCGCAAGCTGCCCGGCGCCAAGTCCGCCGGCCGCGTCCAGTCGGTCGCGCTTCGCCTGATCGTCGATCGCGAGCGTGAGATCGAGGCGTTTCGCGCGCAGGAATATTGGTCGGTCACTGCCGCCATGGAGCAGGACGGCACCCCCTTCACCGCCCGCCTCGTGCAATGGGACGGCAAGAAGCTCGATCGCCTGTCGATCGGCAATGAGGGCGACGCGCTGAAGGCCAAGGCCGCGGTCGAGGCCGGCCGCTTCACCGTCGAGCGGGTCGAAACCAAGCCCGCGACGCGCAACCCGCCGCCGCCCTTCACCACCTCGACGTTGCAGCAGGAGGCAGCGCGCAAGCTCGGCTTCTCCGCCGATCACACGATGCGGATCGCGCAGCAGCTCTACGAGGATGGCGCGATTACTTACATGCGTACCGACGGCGTGCAGATGGACGGCAGCGCCATTGATGCCGCACGCGGCGCGATCGCCAATCGCTATGACGCGAGCTACGTCCCCGACAAGCCGCGGCAGTATCAGACCAAGGCCAAGAACGCGCAGGAAGCGCACGAGGCGATCCGCCCCACGGACTTCGGCCGCGATCGCGTCGGCTCGGGCGACCATGCCCGCCTCTACGACCTCGTCTGGAAGCGCGCGCTCGCCAGCCAGATGGCCTCGGCGCGGATGGAGCGCACCACCGTCGACATGGCCGACGGGACGGGACGCAACGTGCTGCGCGCGACCGGCCAGGTCGTGCTCTTCCCCGGCTATCTCGCGCTCTACGAAGAGGGGCAGGACGATAGCGCGGACGAGGATGCGAAGCGCCTGCCGCGGATGCGTGACGGCGATTCCCCGGCCAAGAAGTCGGTCGACGCCGAACAGCATTTCACCCAGCCGCCGCCGCGCTTCTCCGAAGCCTCGCTGGTCAAGCGCATGGAGGAACTCGGCATTGGCCGCCCCTCCACCTACGCCTCGATCATCAAGACGCTGAAGGACCGCGCCTATGTGCGCGTCGAGAAGAATCGCTTCTTCGCCGAGGAGAGCGGGCGTCTCGTGACGGCGTTCCTCGAACGCTTCTTCGAACGATACGTCGGCTATGATTATACCGCCGAGCTTGAGGAGGAGCTGGACGACGTCTCGGGCGGCCGCGCACAATGGCAGGCGGTGCTCGAAAGCTTCTGGCGCGATTTCAAGCCGCGCACCGCCGAGGTGATGGAGTTCAAGCCGAGCGAAGTCACCGAACAGCTCGACGCCTTCCTCGCGCCCTATCTCTTCCCCGAGCGGGCGGACGGCAGCGACGCGCGGCTGTGTCCCAATTGCGGCAATGGCCGGCTGGCGCTGCGCGGCGGCCGCTTCGGCGCGTTCATCGCCTGCTCCAATTACCCCGAGTGCAAATACACCCGCCGCTTCGCGCAGGCGGGCGCCGAGGCCGGCGACAGCGGTGAGCCCGAGCAGCTCGGCCATGATCCGGAAACCGGCCTTCCTGTCGAGCGCAAGTCGGGGCGCTTTGGCCCGTATATCCAGCTCGGCGAGGGCAAGGACGCCAAGCGCGCCTCGATTCCCAAGGATGTCGGCGAGCTCGATCTGGAAATGGCGCTGAAGCTCCTCAGCCTGCCGCGCACGATCGGCCAGCACCCCGAAACGGGCAAGGACATCGTCG
Source organism: Sphingomonas sp. 179-A 2A2 NHS (assembly GCF_045371305.1). Classification (NCBI taxonomy): domain Bacteria; kingdom Pseudomonadati; phylum Pseudomonadota; class Alphaproteobacteria; order Sphingomonadales; family Sphingomonadaceae; genus Sphingomonas; species Sphingomonas sp. 179-A 2A2 NHS. Next base: position 204,482 of record NZ_JBIQDE010000006.1, read on the forward strand.
CCTCGATCGGCCGCTACGGCCCCTATCTGCAGCATGACGGGAAGTACGCCCGGTTGCAGAGCACCGCCGACGTGTTCGAAACCGGCATGAACGCTGCCGTGGTGAAGCTCGCGGAGGCCGCCGCCGGCGGCGGCCGCCCCCAGCGCGGCTCGCGCGAACCGCTCAAGGTGCTGGGCAAGCATCCGCGCACCGAGGCGGAGCTGAAGCTCATGGAGGGCCGCTACGGTCCCTATGTCACCGACGGCGAAACCAACGCCACTCTGCCCAAGACGATCGCCCCCGATGCGCTGACGCTGGAGGAGGCCGCGCAACTCATCGACGCGCGCGCCGCCATGCCGAGCAAGGGCAAGACCAAGAAGAAGGCGCCCGCCAAAAAGGCCGCACCCAAGAAAGCCGCCGCCCCGAAGACCGCGGCCGCCAAGAAGGCACCTGCGGGAAAAAAGGCGGCAGCAGCCGAATAATCGTTGGCGAGCACGCCCGGCTTCTCACGCGCGGGAGGAGCCGAGGTGTATTATGCGATCAGGCCGCCCGGCGCTGGCTCGCGGCGATCCAGTCGCGGGCGGCGCGCTGCGCCGCAGCGATCTCGCGCGCGCTCATGTCGTCCGCGATCTCCGCCCGCGCGGCCTGCGCGGCTTCGTTGCCGGCAACGGCCGCCAGGTTGAACCATTTGTGAGCTTCGATGAGGTCATAGACCGCGCCACCAGTCCCGGTGGAGAAGGCGACCCCCAGGTCATAACAGGCAAGTCCGTCGCCGCGCATCGCATCGGCCAGCCGGCTGTCGATCAGAAAACGCGCACTCTTGAGACTGATACCCATCTGATTCGCCCCACGTTCATGTCCCCATGACGGACGTGTGGCGCGATTCGCCTCACCAAATGGTTAATGGGTTAACAGGGGTCGACCGCGATATTGTCGATCAGCCGGGTCTGGCCCATGCGTGCCGCGGCGAGCAGCCGGCGCGGCCGGTCAGCGGCGGGCTCCGGCTGCAACGTCTCGGCATCGACCAGCGCGATATAATCAACCGCAAAGCCAGCCGAGGTCAGGCTTGCCTCGGCTTCTGCCAGCGCCGTTGCGGCATCGTCCCCGCGGCAGATCGCGCGGGCGGCGATACCCAGCGCCCGGGGGAGTGCCACCGCCTTCGCGCGCTCCTCTTCGTCGAGGTAGATGTTGCGCGAGGACAACGCGAGGCCATCGTCATCACGCTGCGTCGGTACGCCGATCACCTCAAGCCCGAAATCGAGGTCCGCCACCATCCGCCGGATCACCGACAGTTGCTGGAAATCCTTTTCGCCGAAATAGGCGGCGTCGGGCGTCACCTGGTTGAAGAGCTTGGCGACGACAGTCGCGACACCATCGAAATGGCCCGGTCGCGCAGCGCCATCCAGCCCTTCGCTAACACCCGCAACGCTGATGTTTGTGGCGAAACCCGCCGGGTACATGACGTCCACCGTCGGCAACCAGAGAAGGTCGCACCCGGCCTCAACCAGCATGCGCGAATCCGCCATTTCGCGCCTCGGATAGCGGGCAAGGTCCTCGCTCGGGCCGAACTGCTTGGGATTGACGAAGATCGACGCCACCACCTTCGTGCCGGCGCGCTTCGCCGCCTCAATCAGGGCGATGTGGCCGGCATGAAGCGCGCCCATCGTCGGCACCAGAGCGATGCGGGCACCATCGGCGCGGAAGGCGGCAATCGCAGCGCGCAGGTCGGTCAAATCACGGACGGTCTGCACGCTGATCGAAACTCCACTCGTAACGGAAACCGCGGGCATCTATGGAGGTCGGTGCATACGATCAACAAGGGATGCGACGTTTTGCCGACCGGTTCCGACAATACCCATGTCATCGTGTTCGCCAACGAGAAGGGCGGAACGGGCAAGTCGACGACGGCAGTGCACGTCGCGATCGCCCTTGCGGTGCGCGGCGCGCGCGTCGCCTGCCTCGATCTCGATCATCGCCAGCGTACGATGGGCCGCTATCTCGACAATCGCGCCGAGACCGTTCGCCGTAACGGGTCCGATCTCGTGATCCCGCGCCACCGCACCGCGCATGAGGATTTCGAGGAAGCCTTCGCCGAAATGACGGAAGGCAGCGACTTCCTGGTCATCGACACGCCCGGTCGTGACGATCCTTATGCCCGCAGCGCCGCCGTGCGCGCGGATACGCTCGTCACGCCGATGAACGACAGCTTCGTCGATTTCGATCTCATCGGCCAGGTTCACCCCGAAACCTTCAAGGTCACGCGCCCGAGCTTCTATTCCGAACTCATCTGGGACGCGCGCAAGGCCCGCGCGAAGGCCGATGGCTCGACGATCGACTGGGTCGTCCTGCGCAACCGCCTGCAGCACATCGAGGCACGCAACATGCGACGCGTGTCGGACGCGCTCGATCAACTGGCGAAGCGGGTCGGCTTCCGCATCATCCCGGGCCTTGGCGAGCGCGTGATCTACCGCGAGCTGTTCCCCTCCGGGCTGACGATGCTCGATTCGAAGGAATTCGGTGGAATGGCACTGGGCCATGTCGCCGCGCGGCAGGAGCTTCGCGAGATGATGGCCGGGCTGGCGCTGCCCGAGCCTGCCGTGCCGCTGGTTGCATGATCTTCAAGCTGCTTCTCGCAGTGCTCGTCGCTTATGCCGGCTGGCGCATGTGGAAAAACGGCTTTGGCGCGCCGCGCAAGCGTATCCCTGCCGGGGCGCGCGTCGCCGAACCCATTGATGCGGCAGCGGCGCGCCAGTTGCTGGGCTTGGCGCCTGGAGCGGACGAAGCGTCGATCCGCGCAGCGCATCGCCGGCTGATGGCGGAGGCGCATCCCGATCGCGGCGGGTCGGCCGACGCCGCCCGCGCACTCAACGCGGCGCGTGACCTTCTGCTTCGTCGAGCCGGTTGACCGAAACGGGTCGTCCACCGTCATGCAACACCGTTTCCACCCCTCGATCCTGCGCGATTATGACATTCGAGGCACCGTCGGTCGCACGCTCGACACTGCGGACGCACGCGCGGTCGGCCACGCCTTCGGCAGCATCGTGCGGCGCAGCGGCGGCACACGCGTCGCGGTCGGGCGGGACGGACGCCTCTCCTCCCCTGATCTGGAAGCGGCGCTGGTCGAAGGCCTCGCTGCCGCGGGTATCCATGTCGTGCGGATCGGCCTCGGCCCCTCCCCGATGCTCTACCATGCAGAGCGGACGCTGGGCGTCGACGGGGCGATCCAGGTCACCGGCAGCCACAATCCGATTGACGACAACGGCTTCAAGATGGTGCTGCGCCACCGGCCGTTCTTCGGCGAGGACATCGTCAGGCTCGCCGGCCTCGCGGCTGCCGGCGACGTCGAGAGCGGTGCCGGCAGCGTCAGCGCGGCCGAGGTGTGCGAGGAATATGTCGCTCGTCTCGTCGACGGCGATCCGATCCCCGCCTTTCGCATCGGCTGGGATGCTGGCAACGGCGCGGCCGGGCCTGCGGTCGAACGCCTTGTTGGGCTGTTGCCAGGCGAGCATCACGTGCTCTTCGCCGAGGTCGACGGCAGCTTCCCCAATCATCACCCCGATCCGACCGAAGAAGCCAACCTTGCCGCGCTGAAGGCGCTGGTGGTGGAAAAGTCGCTCGACTTCGGGGTCGCCTTCGACGGCGACGGGGACCGTATTGGCGCCGTCGACGGCCTCGGCCGGGTGATCGCGGGCGATCAACTGCTGTCGATCCTTGCCGAGCCTGCGCTTCGCGCCAATCCCGGGGCCGCGATCGTCGCGGACGTCAAGGCAAGCGCCACGCTGTTCGATCGCATCGCCGCGCTCGGCGGCCGCCCGGTTATGTGGAAAAGCGGCCACAGCAACATCAAGACGATGATGCATGAGGTGGGCGCCCCGCTCGCCGGCGAGATGAGCGGGCATATCTTCTTCGCCGAACTGGGCGGGCATGACGATGCTCTCTACGCCGCGGTTCAGCTGATCCGCGCGGTCGGCCTCGCCGGCCGCTCGCTCGCCGCGCTGCGCGATGCCATGCCGGCCGTGGTCGCGACCCCCGAGCTTCGCTTCGCGGTTGACGAAGCACGCAAGGGGGCGGTGGTCGAGGAGGTGCTCGAACGGCTCGCCAACGAGGGGGCAAGCGTCGACCTCACCGATGGGGCGCGCGTGACGACGCCCGACGGTTGGTGGCTGCTACGCGCTTCCAATACCCAGGCGATGCTCACCGCCCGCGCGGAGGCGAAGGATGAGGCCGCGCTCGGGCGGCTGGTCGCCGCGATCGACGCACAACTGGCGCTCAGCGGTGTCTCGCGCGCCTGAGCAAGTGGCGATACGGCAGATGACATGCCGCAACGGAAGCCCCACATAGCCGGCATGCGAAAGCAACCCAGCATCATCCGAGTCATCGATCTAGAAACCACCGGTAACGCCCCGCCCACCCACGGCGTCTGCGAGATTGGCTGGCAGGACGTTGCTCTGGGCGAGGATGGCCGCTGGGAATTGTATGGCGAAGGCGGCAACCGGCTGGTGAATCCGGGGCGGTCCATGCCGCCGATCACTCAGGCGATCCACCATATCCGCGACGAGGACGTGGCCGACGCGCCCTGGTGGCATGATGTCGCCCGCGCGGTGCTCGATCCCTATCCCCGCCGCATCGCCCTTGCCGCCCATCGCGCCGATTTCGAGCAGCAATTCTGCACCCCGGCGATGACGCATGGCGCCAGCTGGATCTGCACCTGGAAGTGTGCGCTGCGGCTGTGGCCGGACAGCCCCAGCTTCTCCAACCAGGTGCTGCGCTATTGGCGCAAGCCCGAGGGGCTGGATCACGAGCGCGGCCTTCCCGCGCACCGCGCGTTCCCGGACGCCTATGTCACCGCTTTCCACCTGCGCGACATGCTGAACGAGGCGAGCGTTGCACAGCTGATCGAATGGTCAAGCATCCCCGCGCTGCTGCCGCGCGTTCGCTTCGGCGCGGACCGCGGCAAGCCGTGGACCGAGATCGAGGAGGAAAGCCTGGTCAAGTTCCTCACGGATCGCGATCCGGATGTTCGCTTCACGGCGGGAACAGAACTCGCCCGGCGCCGCGGCGGTGGCCTCGTTGGGCGCATGTCGCCCCAGGAATTGCTGCTCTAACGTCCGCGTCAACATCCGGTCTGGTCGCGACGGCGAGCGTCGCGGCAGCGGCTATGGCCTTTCTCGGCTGCGGCCCCTAGACGCGTCGCCAATGGCCGGCGACACTCCGCAAAGGTTCACCGTTAAGGAAGGCCGCATTGGCCGGGTGCTGATCGCCTTCATGGCGGCCGGCTTCGCCGCGCTGATCGTGGCGGGGATCGCCGCTGCGTGGATCACTGGAGAGCTTGCGCGCCACAGCCGGTGGATCGCCCATACCTACGAAGTCGAGCTTGCCATCGCCGACACGCGGCGGCTGATCGAACAGGGCGAAACGACGCGGCGCGGCTATCTGCTGGCACCGGACTCGCAAAGCTTCCTGCGGGCCTATCGCGAGGTCGAAAGCGCACTTCCGCAATCTGCCAAGAAGCTTCGCCAGCTGACCTATGACAATCCGGCGCAGCAGAAGAACATCGTTCAACTCGAACGCTTGCTCCGCGAACTGATCGTCCAGCGCAGCGAGACGATCGCGCTGGTCGAGCGTGGCGACAGTGCAGCCGCAGTCGCCGAATTCCAGCGGGAGGCAAGCGCCGCGCGGCTCCGCGCAATCCGACAGACGTTCGACGCCATGTCGCGCGAAGAGCGCAAGCTGCTGAACGAGCGTGATGCCGAGCAGCAGCGCAGCCTCAACCTGTTCTACACCGTACTCATCATCGCCGGCGTGCTGGTGGTGGTCGTCGCGATCGCATCATTACTGGTCGTGGTGCGCTACACGTCGGATCTCGCCCAGTCGCGCGAACAACTGCAGCAACTGAACGAGAGCCTGGAGATGATCGTCGAGGAGCGCACCTCCGATCTCACGCGTGCCAACGACGAGATCCAGCGTTTCGCCTATATCGTCAGCCACGATCTGCGCTCGCCGCTCGTCAACGTCATGGGCTTCACCGCCGAATTGGAATCGGCAACGGCGGCATTGCGCGATCTCGTCGATCGGGCCGAGGAAACGGCGCCCGAGGTGGTGACGGAAGAAGCAAAGCTCGCCGCGCGCGAAGATTTGCCCGAAGCGATCGGCTTCATCCGTACCTCCACCCAGAAGATGGACCGGCTGATCAACGCGATCCTCGCCCTGTCGCGCCAGGGCCGCCGCGTGCTGGCGCCCGAATTGCTCGATCTCAACCAGATCGTCGACAATATCCGCGATTCGATGGCGCACCGCCTCGAGGAGACGGATGCGACGATCCAGATCGAAGGCACGCTGCCGCGCATCGTCAGCGATCGGGTCGCGATCGAACAGATCCTCTCCAACCTGATCGAGAATGCGGTGAAGTACCGCCATCCCGATCGCCCCGTCTTCGTCAGCATCAGCGGCAGCGCCGCGCCCGATCGCGTCTGGATCTCGGTCGCGGACAATGGCCGCGGGATCGATCCGCGCGATCACGAGCGCGTGTTCGACCTGTTCCGCCGCTCCGGCACCCAGGATCAGCCCGGCGAAGGCATCGGCCTCGCCCATGTCCGTGCCCTCGCCTATCGTCTCGGCGGCACCATCACCCTACGCTCCGCGCTTGGCGAAGGGGCCACCTTCCGCCTATCCCTCCCCCCGACGCTGAGCCTGCAGGAAAGATCATCATGAACGCACATCAATCCGTCAGCATCGTGATGATCGAGGATGACGAAGGCCATGCCCGGCTCATCGAGAAGAACATCCGCCGCGCCGGCATCCTGAACGATATCAAGCATTTCCCGGACGGGACGAGCGCGCTCGATTATCTGTTCAATGCACCCGACGGCCCGATGCTGAACGGCCCGGCGCTGGTGCTCCTCGATCTCAACCTGCCGGACATGAGCGGCACCGACATCCTCGCCAAGATCAAGGGCTCGGACGGCCCGGTGAAGCGCACGCCCGTCGTCGTGCTCACCACCACCGACGACAGCCGCGAGATCCAGCGCTGCTACGATCTGGGCGCCAACGTCTACATCACGAAGCCGGTGAACTACGAAAGCTTCGCCCAGGCGATCCGGCAGCTCGGCCTGTTCCTGTCGGTGATCCAGGTTCCCGACCTCGCGGACTGATGGACCGCATCCTCTACATCGACGACGACGCGGGCATCCGTCGTCTCGCCTCGCGGGCGCTTGCCCGCCGCGGCTGGGACGTGACGGTTGCCGAAGGCGGCGAGATCGGCGTGCGGATTGCCGCCGAACAAAGCTTCCATCTCGTTGCCGTCGATCACTACATGCCGGGGATTGATGGGCTGGAAACGCTCGCCCGCCTGCGCGCACTGCCGGATCCGCCGAGTGTCGTCTACGTCACTGGTTCTGAGGAACAGCGCGTCGCCGTCGCGGCGCTGCGTGCCGGTGCGTCCGACTATGTCGTGAAGTCGGTCGGGGATGATTTCTTCGACCTGCTCGACGCCTCGTTCCGCGCTGTCCTCGCCCGCAGTCAGCTCGAAAAGCAGAAGGCGGCAGCCGAAGAATCGTTGCGCGTGTCGAATGCCCGGCTCGAGGCGCTGCTGGCCGAGGTGAACCACCGCGTCGCCAATTCCCTGCAGATCGTCTCCGCGATGGTACGGCTCCAGGCCAGCGCCCTCAGCGATCCCGCGGCACGTGCCGCCCTCGACGATACGCAGCGGCGCATCAACGCCATCGCCCAGGTTCATCGCCGCCTCTACACCGGCGGCGATGTCGAGCATGTCGACATGCGCGAATATCTCACCACCCTGGTCGACGAGCTCGCCGAAACTTGGTCGACCGCGGAAAAGCCGCGCGCGCTCCACCTCGCCGCCGATCCGATCCTGCTGCCCACGGATCGTGCCGTGTCGCTCGGCGTCATCGTCACCGAACTGGTCAGCAACGCCTGCAAATATGCCTATCCCAGCGGCAGTGGCGAAGTCCGTGTGGCGCTGCATCGCGAGGGCGAGGACGTGTTCATGCTCGCCGTGGAGGATGACGGCATCGGCATGATCGAGGGTGTGTCGCCCGGCGGCACCGGGGTGGGCACCAAATTGATCCGCGCCATGGCACAGAGCCTGCGCACCACCGTTGAATATGATCGGGCCCATCGCGGCACGCGCGCCATCCTGCGCTGCGCGCTCAGCTGACCGCCCGACACCGAAGGAGCCGTTATGAAGACCCGTGCCGCCGTCGCGTTCGAAGCGAAGAAACCGCTGGAGATCGTCGAGCTTGATCTCGAAGGGCCCAAGGCCGGCGAAGTGCTGGTCGAGATCATGGCGACCGGCATCTGCCATACGGACGCCTATACGCTCGATGGCCTCGACAGCGAAGGCATCTTCCCCTCGATCCTCGGCCACGAAGGCTGCGGCATCGTGCGAGAGGTCGGCCCCGGCGTCACCAGCGTCGCGCCCGACGATCACGTCATCCCGCTATACACGCCGGAATGCCGCCAGTGTAAGTCGTGCCTCAGCCAGAAGACCAACCTGTGCACCGCAATCCGGGCGACACAGGGCAAGGGGCTGATGCCGGATGGCACCAGCCGCTTCAGCTACAAGGGTCGGCAGATCTTCCATTACATGGGCTGCTCGACCTTCTCGAACTTCACCGTGTTGCCCGAGATCGCCGTCGCGAAGATCCGCCCCGACGCGCCGTTCGACACCAGCTGCTACATCGGCTGCGGTGTCACCACCGGCGTGGGCGCGGTGATCAACACGGCGAAGGTGGAGCCCGGCGCTACCGTCATCGTGTTCGGTCTCGGCGGCATCGGCCTCAACGTGATCCAGGGCGCCAAGTTCGCCGGTGCGGCGCGCATCGTCGGCGTCGACATCAACCCCGATCGTGAGGAATGGGGCCGCAAGTTCGGCATGACCGACTTCGTGAACCCGAAGGATGTTGGCGATGTCGTTCAGCACCTGATCGCGATGACTGATGGTGGCGGTGACTATACGTTCGACTGCACTGGCAACACGGTGGTGATGCGCCAGGCGCTCGAGGCGGCGCACCGCGGCTGGGGCGAGTCGATCATCATCGGCGTCGCCGAAGCCGGCAAGGAGATCGCGACACGTCCGTTCCAGCTCGTCACCGGACGGGTGTGGAAGGGCACGGCGTTCGGCGGCGCCCGCGGCCGCACCGACGTGCCCAAGATCGTCGACTGGTACATGAACGGCCTGATCGAGATCGACCCGATGATCACGCACCGGCTTACGCTGGACGAGATCAACAAGGGATTCGATCTGATGCACGCCGGCGAAAGCATCCGCAGCGTCGTCGTTTACTGAGGGCAATCACGCCGTGGGTCACCCTGAACTCGTTTCAGGGCCCACCGCCCCGCACAGCGCCGCAGGGCTAGCGGGGCGCTGAAACAGTTCGTTGAAGGCGCGTCAGCGATCCCGCCCGGCGACATAGCCAGTGTACGGCCCGCAATTCTCCGGGTCCTTGCGGCACTGCTTCTCCCACGCGCGCCGTTCCTTGCCCTCGCGCGCCTCGGCCTTGCGCATCTTGCGCCCGTAGTTGCGATCGGCCTCCTCTTGGCTCGTGGTCGACCAGTCGACCACTTTGCCCGCCGCCTTGAACGGCGCGGTGGCAACACCCGTCACCGTCCGCACGCACCCGCCCGCCAGAAGCGGCAGCAACGCTACCAGAATTACCTTACGCATCACTTCACTCCTCGCGCGTCATTGCGCGCTTTCACGCCGATTGCCGGAAAATCGGTGAAGAATCCGTCGATACCAAGGCGAAGCGCCGCCGAAATCTCGGCAGCCACATCACCATGACCGCGCGGGTCGATCCCCCGGCGATAGCCGGCCGGGAGGAAGTAGTTTTCCGCACGGTATGTCCATGGGTGAACGCGCAGCCCCGCGGCATGGGCGTCGCTCACCAGCGCGCTCGGCGCCTCGCCATTCCAGAGCATCGCCTTGTTCGGCCCGATCCCCCAGGCGTAGGTCGCCACCGCCCTGAGCCCCGCGGGCGTCATCATCGCAGCATAGCTTGCCGCCGCCCCATCCGCCGGGGCGCCTTCGCCGTCCACCAGCTGGATCAGCCGGACCTTCGTCGTGCCCTTCAGCCGCTTCAGGTTCTCGACCTCAAAAGACTGGATGAAGACCGGCGCCTCCGCGCTGTCCCACCCGGCACGGCGCAGCGCCTCGACCAGCGGCGCATCAGTCCCCTTGCCGATCGTCGCGAAATAGGTCGGATGCTTGGTCTCGGGATAGATCCCGACCCGGTGCTTCTTGGCCAGCGCGATCACCTCGTCGAAGGTCGGGATCGTCTCCTTGCCGTCATACTCCGTGTTGCCCGGCCGCATCAGCGGCAGCCGCTCCTTGGCGCGCAGCGTCTTCAACTCCGCCAGCGTGAAGTCCTCCGTGAACCAGCCTGTCTGCTCACGCCCGTCGATCGTCTTGGTGGTGCGGCGATCGGCGAACTCGGGCCGCTCGGCCACATCGGTCGTCTCGCTGATTTCATTCTCGTGCCGGGCCACCAGCACGCCGTCGCGCGTCGGCACCAGGTCTGGCTCGATTACATCCGCGCCTTGGGCGATTGCCAGTTCATAGGCGGCAATCGTGTGCTCCGGGCGCTCTCCGGAAGCACCGCGATGAGCAATGACGAGGGGATCGGAAAGAGAGGGTATGGCCTGCATCGGTCCTGCTTGCCGTGAAGTACATCCGCTCGCCAGCAGCGCGAGAAGAAATATTACGGAATACTTGGATCGTAACGAAGTGTCGCGCATACTGCCCCCATGCGCTTCACCATCAACGGCAGCAAGCGCGAGGCCGATCCCGACATTCGCGCCTCGCTTCTCGACGTCCTCCGCGAGGATTTTGGCCTTACAGGCACCAAGAAGGGCTGCGATCATGGTCAGTGCGGTGCCTGCACGGTGCTGGTCAACGGGCGGCGGATCAATGCGTGTCTCACGCTCGCGGTGATGCACCAGGACGATGACATTATGACGATCGAGGGGCTCGGCAGCGCCGATGCACTTCATCCGATGCAGAAAGCGTTCGTCCGCCACGACGGCTATCAATGCGGCTATTGCACCCCCGGGCAGATCTGCTCCGCGGTCGGAATGCTCGATGAAGTGGCGAAGGGCTGGCCCAGCCATGTCACTGATGATCTTTCCGCCCCCGCCCTCGACGATGCGGAGATCAGCGAGCGGATGAGCGGCAACATCTGCCGCTGCTCGGCTTATCCCAACATCGTCGACGCCATTCGGGAGGTTCACGCAGGGGTGCAGGGGGCATGAAGACCTTCGACTATGCCCGCGCCGACAGCCCGGAAGAGGCGGTGCGCGCCGGCGGCCGCTTCATCGCCGGCGGTACCAATCTGCTCGACCTCATGAAACTGCAGGTGGAAACGCCGGAAAAGCTGGTCGACATCAGCCGGCTCGATCTGGACACGATCGAGGAACAGGATGGCGGGCTGCTGATCGGCGCGCTCGTCCCCAACAGCGATCTCGCGGCCGACCCGCGCGTGATCGCGCGCTACCCCGTACTCAGCCGCGCGCTGCTCGCCGGGGCCTCGGGCCAGCTGCGCAACAAGGCGACGACCGGCGGCAACCTCCTCCAGCGCACGCGCTGCTATTTTTTCTATGATACCCACGCCGCCTGCAACAAACGCGAGCCCGGCAGCGGCTGCGATGCGATCGGCGGGTTCAACCGCATCCACGCGATCCTCGGCACCAGCGATCAGTGCATTGCTACCCATCCCGGTGACATGCCCGTCGCGATGCGCGCGCTCGACGCGACCGTCGTCACGCTGAAGCCGGACGGTGATCGCCGCCGCATCCCGCTCGGCGAATTCTACTGCCTGCCCGGCGATACGCCGCACATCGAGACGGTGCTGGAACCGGGCGAACTCATCACCCACATCGCCCTCCCCGCCCCGCTGCCTGGCGCACGGCAGCTCTACCGCAAGGTGCGTGATCGCGCCTCCTACGCCTTTGCGCTGGTCTCGGTCGCCGGCGTTGTCGCGGTGGAGAACGGCACAATCACCCACGCCGCGCTCGCGTTCGGCGGTCTTGCTCACCAGCCTTGGCGCGATCCCGCAGTGGAAGCCGCGCTGATCGGCAAGCCGGCCGAACAGGCCACCTTCGATGCCGCCGCCGACGCACTGCTCACCGGCGCGCGCGGCTTTGGCCATAATGATTTCAAGATCCCGCTCACCCGGCGCGTGCTCGTTGCCGCGCTGCGTGACCTTACCGGGGAGCCGGCATGAACGATCTCGCGATGGACGCGCCATACCGTCCCGCCGCCCTCGACCGCGCGCAGCAGGGCTTGCTGGGCAAGCCGATCGACCGCTACGAGGCACGCGAAAAGGTCAGCGGCGCAGCGCCCTATGCTTTTGAGCAGGCGCCGGAAAATACCGCCTATCTCGCTGTCGTGCAGGCCAGCATCGGCCGTGGACGCGTCACCGGCGTGGATCCGACCGCCGCACAAGCTGCGCCCGGCGTGATTGCCGTCATCCACGGCGATCCGCGCATGCCGACCGGCGAGGGCAACTCGCGCGCCATGTCCGCGATCGGCAAGGACGAGGTATTCCACTACGGTCAGGGCGTCGCGATCGTCGTGGCGGAAACGCAGGAGACGGCGCGCGCCGCCGCGCGCCTCGTCACGGTCAACTATGAGGAAACCGCCGGCCGTTTCGACGCGGCGGACGTGGAGATCCAGCAGGACCACAAGCTCGGCTTCCTTCCCCCGGTGAATCGCGGCGATCTGGACGCCGCGCTTGCCGCTGCCGAGGTGGTGATCGACCGCACTTACACGACGCCGATCCACTTCCCCGCCGCGCTCGAGCCGCATGCGACCACCGCCTGGTGGGAAGGTGACAAGCTCGTCGTCCGCTCCAGCAACCAAGTGATCGGCGCCGCCCGGGACACCATTGCCACCGCGTTGGGCATCGACAAGGAGCGGGTGCGCGTTCTCGCGCCCTATGTCGGCGGCGGCTTCGGTGGAAAGACGGGCGTCGGGCCGGAAGTGATCTTCGCCGCCATTGCGGCCGAGAAGGTCGGGCGCCCGGTGAAGGTCGCGCTCAGCCGCCGCCAGACCGCCTACATGGTCCATCATCGCTCGCCGACGACCCAGCGACTGCGCATCGGCGCCGATCATGAAGGCCGGATCAGTGCCATCGCGCACGAGAGCGTCGCCTATCAGAACGACGACAGCGCCTTCCTGGAGCCGGTGCCCTTCGGCACGCTGCCGCTCTACGCCGGCGAGGCGCGCCGTTTCCGCACCGATCTCGCGCGGATCGATCTGCCCGCGACGGGCGCGGTGCGCGCGCCGGGTGAGGCGATCGGCACCTTCGCTGTCGAATGCGCGATGGATGAACTGGCCGAGGAGCTCGGCCTCGATCCGATCGAGCTTCGCCGCCGTAACGAGCCTGCCCGAGATCCCACCACCGGCAAGCGCTTCTCCACCCGCCGCCTTCTCGATTGCTACGAGGAAGGCGCGCGCCGCTTCGGCTGGGACCAGCGCGAGGCGACGCCGGGCAGCCGGCGCGAGGGCGAATGGCTGATCGGCATGGGCATGGCCGCCGCGCTGCGCGGCAACTTCACCGTCAATGCCGAGGCCGAGGTGATCCTCGGCGATGACGGCCGCGCCACCGTGCGCACCGACATGACCGACATCGGCACCGGCACCTACACGATCCTCGCCCAGACGGTCGGCGACATGCTTGGCTTGCCGGTGGAGGCGATCGATGTGGTGATCGGCGACACCGATCTGCCGCCCAGCGCCGGCTCCGGCGGATCGTTCGGCGCAGGCAGCGCCTGCGCGGCTGCCGCACTTGCCTGCGAGGATGTCCTTGCCGAGCTAGGCCGCCGCATGAATGCCGCGCCGGAAGACATGCGCCTCAAGGACGGCATCGTTACCGCCGGCGCCCGCACCAGCCCGCTCGTGGATCTGGTCCGCGGTTCGCCGATCGCCGCCAGGGGCAAGACCTCGCCCGGCAAGGAATCGCAGGCGACCAGCCAGGCGAGCCACGGCGCGCAATTCGCCGAAGTCGCGGTCAACGCCGTCACCGGCGAGGTGCGCGTCCGCCGCATGCTCGGCGTGTTCGACATCGGCCGCGTGCTCAATGAAAAGACGGCGAAGAACCAGATCGTCGGCGGCATGGTCTGGGGTCTCGCCTATGCGCTCAGCGAAGACGGCGTGGTCGACACCCGCAACGGCCGCTTCGTGAACCCCGATTTCGGCGAGTATCACGTCGCCGTGAATGCCGACGTGCCCCAGATTGAAGCCTATTTTGTCGAGGAGATCGACGATTCCGCCAATCCGGTCGGCGCAAAGGGCGTTGGCGAGCTCGGCATCGCCGGCTCGGGCGCCGCGATCGTCAACGCGATCCACAATGCCACCGGTGTACGCATCTATGACATGCCCGTGACACTCGATAAACTCCTCCCTCATCTCCCACCGGTGTGATCCATGGCCGATAACGACAGCGTCCTCTCCGCGGCCCAATCGTGGAAGGGCGCCCGCATGGCGCTCGCCACGGTCGTCTCCACCTGGGGCTCAGCGCCCCGCCCGCGCGGCAGCCACATGCTGGTGCATGAGGACGGCCGCTTCGAAGGCTCGGTCTCCGGCGGCTGCGTGGAGGGTGACATCCTCGACACCGCCGCACGCGTGATCGCGGGCAGCCCGTTCGCGGTGAAGAAATACGGCGTGGCCGATGCCAGCGCCTGGGAAGTCGGCCTGCCGTGCGGCGGCGAGATCAGCGTCATGGTTCAGCCGGTCTCGGCGGAGGGGTTCGACCCTGAATTGTTCGACCGCATTGTCGAAGCACGCGCGGAAGGCCAGTCGCTGATGATCGCGACAGACCTCTCGACCGGCCACAGCGACCTGCGCCCCGTCGCAACCGGCGAAATCTTCGCCAACCGCTACGATCCGCCGCGCCGGCTGATCGTCGTCGGCGCGGTGCAGATCGCCCAGTCGCTCGTCGGTCTCGCGCGTACGCTCGGCATCGAGACCGTGGTGGTCGACCCGCGCGGCCGCTTCCTCACCGAGGAACGCTTCCCCGATACGACGCTCGACGATCGCTGGCCCGACGAGGCCGTGGAGGCATACAAGCCCGGCCCGTCGACCGCGGTGGTCACGCTCAGCCACGACACCAAGATTGACGATCCTGCGCTCGTTGCCGCGCTTGCTGCCAACACTGGCTATGTCGGCGCACTCGGGAGCCGGAAGAGCCACGCGGCGCGGCTTCAGCGGCTGACGGAGGCTGGCGTCTCTGCCGAGGATCTGGCGCGGATAGACGGACCCGTCGGGCTCGACATCGGCGCGATCGGGCCGGCCGAAATCGCCCTCTCCATCGCCAGCGCGATGGTGAAGGCCTTCCATGATCGCGGCTGAAGACACCGCGCTCATCCTCCTTGCCGCGGGCCAGTCACGGCGCTTCGGCGCCGGCGCGAGCAAGCTCGACACACTCGTCCGCGGCCTGCCGCTTGGCCTCCACGCAGCGCGCGCGGTCGAGGTCGTGCCCTTCGCCCGCCGCATCGCAGTCACCGCGCGCAGCGCGATCGATTATGGGGCGGAAGGCTTTCTCGTCATCCCGAACGATGACCCGGTCGGCGACATGGCCTCCTCACTCCGCCTCGGCATGGCAACAGCAGGAAAGGCCGCGGCGGTGCTCGTCCTCCTCGCGGACACGCCGAATATTACCGCGGCTCATGTCGGGCGGCTGCTTGCGGCAGGGGACGGCCCGCGAACGATCGTCGCCTCTACTGACGGCGGCGCCCCGCGCCCGCCCGCGCTGTTCGGGGAGGCGTGGTTCGGTGCCTTGTCGGCGCTCTACGGCGATCACGGCGCGCGCGATCTGATCCGCTCCGGCAAGCTCGTCCAGGCCAGTGTCGGCGAGCTCGCCGACGTCGACACGCCGGATGATCTCGCCGCGCTCTGATCGCGCTTATTCGTGCCGCAGCGCGTCGATCGGGTTCATCCCCGCCGCGCGCCGTGCCGGGAAATAACCGAACACCACGCCGATCGCGGCGGAGATCGCGAAGGCCGCCAGGTTGATCGTCGGATCGAACGTCCAGGGCACCTGCATCAGCGGCGTCGCCACCAGAATCACCAGCTGCGCCAGCAACAGGCCCACCAGCCCGCCCAGCATCGACAGCGCCACCGCTTCGACGAGGAACTGCATCAGCACTTCGCTCGCCACCGCGCCGATGGCGAGGCGGATGCCGATCTCGCGCGTCCGCTCGGTCACCGACACGAGCATGATGTTCATGATCCCGATCCCGCCGACGACGAGGCTGATCGCCGCCACCGCCGCCACGATCCGCGTCAGCAATGTCGTCGTCCCGGTCAGCGTGTCGCTGATCTGCTTGGTGTCGAAGATGTTGAAATTGTCCGGCTGGCCCGGGCGGATGTTGCGACGCTCACGCAACAGATCGCTGATCGCCGCCTGCACGGCCGCGGTCGAATAACCCTGGTCGACCCCCACCATCATCAGCCGAACGTCGCGATTTCCGGTGAAGCGCCGCTGCACCGCCTTGATCGGCATCACGACCGTATCGTCCTGATCGCCGCCGAAGCCGGCCTGGCCGCGCGTTGACAGCACGCCGATCACGTCGCAGCTGATCTCGCCGATGCGCATGCGATGGCCAACCGCGGTGCCGCCGCGGAACAGGTTCTGCCGGATGGTATTGCCGATGATGCACACCGCCTTGCCGGCCTGCTCTTCGGCCGGGGTCCAGTAACGCCCCTCCACCAGCGGCCAGGGCTGGACGACGAAGATCGCGTTGGTCGTCCCCTGTACCGTCGTCGACCAGTTGGCACCCTCGTAGATCGCGGTCGCGGTGGCGGAGGCTTGCGGCGCCACGGCGGTGACGCCCGCCACCTGCTGCTCGATCGCGGATACGTCCTCCGGCTTGAAGTCCGGCGGTCGCGGGCCCCCGCCGCCGCGGCCGAAGCCTTGGCCCGGGCGGATCTGCAGCACGTTGGTGCCAAGCGCCGCGATCTGCTGCTGCACCGCGCTCGTCGTCGCCTTGCCCAACGTCACCATGGTGACGACGGCGCCGACGCCGATGACGATGCCGAGGATGGTGAGGAACGATCGCAGCAGATGCCGCCGGATGGATCGCACCGCGAGGATGACGGTGGTGCCAAGCATCTCAGAGGCTCCCCTCGGGCTCGACCGGCGCGCCCTGGTGATGGTTCGCCTCGATCCGCTCCACCAGCCCGTCCTTGAAATGGACCACCGTGTGCGCGAACGCTGCCATTTCCGGTTCGTGAGTCACCATCAGCACGGTGATGCCGCTCTGACGATTAAGGTCCGTCAGAAGCTCCATGATCTCGATCGACCGTTCGGAATCGAGGTTGCCGGTGGGCTCGTCCGCCAGCAGCACGTCAGGCCGGGTGACGATGGCGCGGGCAATCGCGACACGCTGCTGCTGCCCGCCCGAAAGCTCCGCCGGCGTGTGGTCCCACCAGTCGGCAAGGCCCACCTTCTCCAGCGCGGCCATGCCCGCGTCGCGCCGCGACTTGCGATCATCGCCGCGGTACAGCAGCGGCAGCTCGACATTCTCCAGCGCACTCGTCCGGCTGAGCAGGTTGAAGCCCTGGAAGACGAAGCCGAAATACTTTCGCCGCAACAGCGCCCGCTGGTCCCGGTCCAGCGTCTCGACGTGATGGCCGCGGAACAGAAAGGTGCCCGCGCTCGGCACGTCGAGACAGCCGAGGATGTTCATCGTCGTCGATTTGCCCGATCCCGACGGTCCCATGACGGCAACGAAATCGCCCCCGGCAATATCGAGGTCCACGCCGCGCAGCGCCTGGAACGCGGTCGGCCCGGAGCCATAGACCTTCGTCACGCCGCGCAGCGAGATGATCGGCTCCGTCATGGCCGCCCGCCATCACGGCCGCGGGCGCGCGGGGTAAAGGCGGGGCTCATCTCAGCCACCGCCGCCCTGACGCTGCCGCCGCTGGCCACCGCCGCCGCCACCGCCGCGGGCGCCGTCGTCACCGCTCGACAGCTGCCCGGTGATCACTTCCATCCCCGGGCGCAAGCCGCCGGACAGTACCTCGGTCACGCTGCCGTTGGTATCGCCGGTCGTCACCTGGATCGCGCGCGGTTTCCCGTCCTCGTCCTTCACATACACCGTCTGCTGCGCCCCGCGGCCGATCTTCACCTCGCGCGAGGCACCGCCGCCGCGCCGGGGCCGGAAGGTCAGCGATCCGGCGATGCCGCCGCTGTCACCGCCGGCACCCGCCGTCGGCTGGAAGCGGAAGGCAGCATTGGGCACCAGCAGCACGTTCTTCTTGTCGCTCGTGATGATGTCGGCGGTCGCGGTCATGCCCGGCCGCAGCTCCATCGTCGGGTTCTCCACCGAAAGGTCGGCGGCGTAGGAGACGACCTGTCCGGTGGTGCTTCCCGCGGTCGAGGTGCTGCTCGAGGCACTCGCGGTGCTCGCCGTCAGGTTCGAACCCAGGTCGACGCGCGTGATAGCCGCCGGGAAGCTGCGCCCCGGGAAGGCATCCACCGTGAAGGTTGCCTTCTGCCCCTCCTTGACCGCACCAACGTCCGCTTCGTCGATCGCCACCTCCAGCTTCATCTTGCTGAGGTCCTCGGCAATCACGAACAGCGTCGGCGTGTTGAACGAGGCAGCGACCGTCTGGCCCGGATCCACCTGCCGCGCCAGCACCACGCCGTTGACGGGCGAGCGGATGATCGCGCGTTGCCGCTGTGTCTGGCTCTGCGACAGGTTGGCGCGCGCCGCCGTGACGTTCGCTTCCGCGACGCGGAGCGCAGCGACCGCGCGCTGTGCATTGGCCTGGCCGGTCTGAAGCTCGGTGCGAGACGGCACGCGGCCGTTCGACAGGCGATATACCTCCTGCAACCGGGCAAGCTGCGCCTGCGCTTCCGCTACCGTCGCCTTGGCCTGATTCACGCTCGCCACGTTTGCCGCCAGCTGCGCCTGGCTGGCACGGATCTGGTCGTCGATCTGCTCGGGATCGATCAGCGCCAGCGCCTCGCCGGCACGCACCCGGTCGTTCACGTCGACCACCACGCGTGTGACGAGGCCGGACAGCTGCGAACCAACCGTTACCTGGTTGGTCGGCGCGAGCTTGCCGGTCGCCGATACCGTCACGGTCAGATCGCCGCGCCGCACCGGCGCAGTGGCATAGCCGGTCTCCGCCTTCGGCCCGAACAACCGCCAGCCCAGCAGCAGCAGCAACAGCACGCCGATTGCGATCAGCACCCATTTCAGCCAGCGCTGCCACGCGGGCTGGGGCTTCACGCCCAGGAACTCGTCGATCTGCTCGCTCGCCATCAGCGGTTTCCGTCCTGATTGATGCTCTGGGGCGCGGGCGCCTCAGGGGTGACGCTGGCGTCCCATCCGCCGCCGAGCGCGGTATAGAGCTGGACCAGCGCATTGGCATGGTCGGCACGCGCCTGTGCGGCGCTGTTGCGCGCCGACAGCAGCGCAGCCTCCTGCTGGCTCAACGTCGTAAAATCGGTGAGGCCGGTGCGATACTGGCTACGGCTGAGAATGGCCGACGCATTTGCGGCCTGCAGCGCGACAGCGAATTGCCGCTCGCGTTCCTCGGCCGTGCGGAGCGCGACCACGGCATTCTCCACATCCTCCAGCGCGGTCAGCACGGTCTGCTTGTACGCCGCCAGCGCGGCATCGGTCGCCGCTTCCGCGCCGCGCACCTGGCTGCGCAGCCGCCCGCCGTTGAAGATCGCCTGCGTCAGCCCGGCGAACAGGCCGCCGGTGATCGTCTCGAACAGGCTGCCGACGGTGCCGGCCCGCGTATCGATGCTGCCGCTGATCGCCAGCGCGGGATAGAGCTGCGCCTTGGCGACACCGATCTGCGCCGTTGCCGCCGCCAGGTTTCGCTCGGCGGAGCGGACGTCCGGTCGCTGCCGCAGCACGTCCGCCGGAATGCCGACGCCCACCGTGTTCGGCCCGCGCGGGATTGGCTTGGTCGCTGCCAGCATCGGCTTCAGCGTGCCGGGCGCCTCGCCCACCAGCACACCCAGCCGCGACACCGCGGCATTATACTGCTGCTCGATCTGCGGCACCGAAGCGGCAGTCTGCGCGCGCTGCACGCGTGCCTGTTCCTCGTCCAGGCTCGATACCAGCCCGGCCTGCACCCGGAAGCCGGCGATCTCCAGATTATCGTCCTGAAGCGCCAGGCTGTCACGCGCATTGGCGAGTTGCAGCTGGTAGAGCCGCGCCAGCACGTAATTGCGCGCGACTTCCGCCTGAACCGACAGCAGCACCGTCGCCTGATCGAACCCGCTCGCCTCATATTGCGCGCGGGACGCCTCCACCGCGCGCCGCACCTCGCCGAACAGGCCCAACTGATACTGGGCATCGAGGCCGAGCGAGAAATTCGATCCCCCGCCGCCGCCGACATTCTGCACCGTGCCGTCCGGCAGTGTGATGGTGGTGCCGCCCCCGCGGAAGGTTTCGGACCTGCTATATCCGCCCGATCCGTTCAGCGACGGAAGCAGGCTCGCGCGGCTTTGCACCAGCGCCTCACGCGCTTGGCGCAGCCGCGCGGTTGCCTGTGCGATGTCGAGATTTGCCGCCGCCGCCCGTTCGACCAGATCGCCAAGCACCGGATCGTCGAACGTCCGCCACCAGCGGGTCAGATCCTCGCGGCGCGGCGGCGCGGTGACGGAAAAGGCGTCCGGCACGCCCAGTTCCGCCGCAGCGCGCGGGCGATAATCCGGGCCGACGGTGCACCCTGCCAGCGCGCCGGCAAGCAGGAGGTGGGCACGTTTGCGCAACATAGACCAGCGAAATGGCTGGAAGGGCCGAAAGGGTCCAGCGCAATTGTGTCGCGAATTGTCGCGAGCCGCCTCCCCCGCCCGCCATCGGGCGAGGGAGGCGCACATGATCACTCGAGTTCGAGGATCACCTGGTCAACCTGCAGGCTCTCGCCGGCGGCCGCATTCAGCACCTTCACCACCGCGACCTTCTCGGCGCGAAGGATGTTCTCCATCTTCATCGCCTCGACCACCGCGAGCGGCTGACCGGCCTCCACGCGGTCGCCCACCTCGACGTGCAAGCGCACCAGCAGGCCCGGCATCGGCGCGATGAGGAACTTCGACAGATCCGGCGGCACCTTCTCGATCAAGTGCTTGGCATAAGGCGCCGCTCGCGCCGGCAGCACACGCGCCTTGTGCGTCGCGCCCAGCGCATTGAGGGTGAAGCCGGTGCGCGTCTTGCCTAGCTTCACGCTCAGCGGCTGCCCGTCCCCGTCGGTCGGCTCTGCAACGACCACGCGGTCACCCGGCGTATATTCGATCGCGACCGGCAGTTCCGTGCCATCCACGATCAGCGCGTCGCGCGAAACGGTGACGTCATGGTCCTTGTCGCCGATGCGCACCACCCATTCGGCCGGGGGTTGCAGGCGATCGCCCAGCTGGCCGTCGACACGGCGCGCACGATCCGCCTCGGCGGTGGCGGCAAAGCCGGCGATGCCCGCCAGCGTACGCACCGTCTCCTCCGATGCCGGCGCGCCGTGGAAGCCGTCGGGATATTCCTCCGCGATGAAGCCGGTCGTGATGTTGCCCGAGCGGAAGCGGGGGTGCTGCATCAGCGCGGATACGAAATCGAGGTTCGTGCCCGGCCCGACGATCTCGAACTGGTCGAGCGCCGCGATCTGCTTGTCGATCGCTTCCTCGCGCGTCTTGCCGTGGGTGATCAGCTTCGCGATCATCGGATCGTAGAACATGCTGACCTCGCCGCCCTCGGCAACGCCATCGTCGACGCGCACGCCCGGCGCGCCTTCATCCTCGCCGAATGGCGCCTGCCGCTTGTCGGCGGCCGGCGTGTTGTAGCGCACCAGCCGGCCGATCGAGGGCAGGAAGCCGCGATAGGGATCCTCGGCATAGACGCGGTTCTCGATCGCCCAGCCGTCGATCTTCACGTCCTTCTGGCTGAACGCCAGCTTCTCACCAGCCGCGACGCGGATCATCTGCTCGACGAGATCGAGCCCGGTGATCTCCTCGGTGACGGGGTGCTCCACCTGCAGGCGGGTGTTCATCTCCAGGAAATAGAAGCTCTCGCCGGTCTTGTCGGCGCCCGAGACGATCAGCTCGACCGTACCGGCGCTATAGTATCCCACCGCCTTGGCGAGCGCGACCGCCTGCTCGCCCATTGCCTTGCGCATCTTGGGCGTGACGAATGGCGACGGCGCTTCCTCCACCACCTTCTGGTGACGGCGCTGCACCGAACATTCGCGCTCGTTGAGGTACACGACATTGCCGTGCTGGTCGCCGAGCACTTGGATCTCGATATGGCGCGGGCTTTCGATGAACTTCTCGATGAACACGCGGTCATCGCCGAAGCTCGCCAGGCCCTCGCGCTTGGTCGCTTCGAAGCCCTCGCGCACGTCCTGCTCGTTCCAGGCAAGCCGCATGCCCTTGCCGCCGCCCCCGGCCGATGCCTTCATCATCACCGGATAGCCGATGTCGGTCGCGATCTTCACCGCTTCCTCGGTATCGGCGATCTCGCCCAGGAAGCCGGGGACGACATTGACGCCGGCTTCCTTGGCGAGCTTCTTCGATTCGATCTTGTCCCCCATCGCCGCGATGGCGTTTGGCGGCGGGCCGACGAAGGCGATGCCCGCTTCGGCACAGGCCTTAGCGAAGCTCTCACGCTCGGAGAGAAAACCATAGCCCGGGTGGATGCAATCCGCGCCGGTCGCCTTGGCCGCGGCCAGGATCAGATCCGCCTTGAGATAGCTTTCCGCCGCCGGCGCCGGCCCGAGCCGCACGGCCTCGTCGGCCATCAGCACGTGCGGTGCCCGCGCGTCGGCATCCGAATAGACCGCGACCGTCGCGATCCCCATCTTCTTCGCGGTGCGGAACACCCGGCACGCGATCTCGCCACGATTGGCGACCAGGATTTTCTTGAACATGACGGCCCCTAACCAGCATGTTCGCGCATCGCGCGAACCCATGTGCCGTCACCCTGAACTTGGCTCAGGGTCCACCGTGCCACGGGCACGGACGGCGATTGTGGATGGATGAATGCTGAAGCGAATTCAGCATGACGGTGTCTGATGACGCTCACTCGGCAGCCTCCATCACGGCCGCGCTGCGGCACGCCCGCGCCGGCTCCTCGCCAGCCATCGGGCGGACGCCCAGTTTCGCGAACAGCGCCGCGTCGGCGCTGTCGCCGCGATTGCCGGTGGTGAGCAGCTTGTCGCCGGTGAAGATCGAGTTCGCGCCAGCCATGAAGCACAAGGCCTGTGTCGCCTCCGACATGCTCTCGCGCCCCGCGGACAGCCGCACCATGCTCATCGGCATGGTGATCCGCGCCACCGCCACGGTCCGGACGAACTCGATGTCGTCGATCTTGGCGAGCGGCGTATCCGCCAGCATGTCGCCCAGCACCGTGCCCTTCACCGGCACCAGCGCGTTGACCGGCACGCTTTCGGGATGGCGCGGCAGGGTGGCGAGCGCATGGACGAAGCCGACGCGATCCTCGCGGGTCTCCCCCATGCCGACGATGCCGCCGCAGCACAGGTTGATGCCCGCGGTACGCACATTCTCCAGCGTCTCGAGCCGCTCGCCGAACGTGCGGGTCGAGATCACCTCGCCATAACGCTCCGGCGAGGTGTCGATATTGTGGTTGTAATAGTCGAGCCCGGCGTCGGCGAGCATGTCGGCCTGGCTGGGCGTCAGCATGCCCAGTGTCATGCAGGTTTCCATCCCCATGGCGCGCACGCCCTTCACCATCTCGACGATGGCGGGCATGTCCTTCTCCTTGGGATTGCGCCACGCCGCACCCATGCAGAAGCGCTGGCTTCCCGCGTCCTTCGCCTCGGCCGCGCGCTGCAGCACGCTGCGCACGTCCATCAGCTTGGTCGCCTTGACGCCGCTGTCGGCGTGCGCGGATTGCGAGCAATAGCCGCAATCCTCGGGGCAGCCGCCGGTCTTGATCGACAGCAATGTGCACAATTGCACCTCGCCCGCCGCATGATGCGCGCGGTGCACCGATTGGGCGCGCCACATCAGCTCGTCGAACGGCAGGTCGAACAGCTCGGCGATCTCGCCGCGCGTCCAGTCCGTGCGGATCACCGGCTCCACATCAGGTTCCTCAGCTGCGTGGTGCGCTCCTGCGTCAGCCGCGCGAGGCATTGCGCGCGGACCAGCGGCTGAAGCGAGCCACCGGCCGCCTCGCCGCTCTCGATCTTGCACTGCGCGTCGCGGAACGCGATCCAGGCGCGCTGGCTGGCCAGCGTCGCCGCGGCATAGCCGAACTTCACCCGCCCACGGTCCTGCGCGTCCCTGCCCTTCATATAGGCATAAGTGCGCTTCCACTGCGCATTCATCGCCGCGTCCGCGCGCTGATAGACGGCACCCGCGCTCGCGTTCATCTGCGCCTGCGTCTGCGCCGCGGCAGGGGCCGCCAGCAGCAACGCCCCGCCGACGGCAGCAACGAACAGGCTGCGCACGCCCGTCACTCCGCCGCCTCCGCTTCGGGCGGCATGTTGTGGCCCAGCAGGCGAAGCACGTCCTCCGCCGCCTTGATCAGGTTCGTGCCCGGCCCGAAGATCGCCTGCACGCCGCTGTCGTACAGCGCCTGATAATCCTGCGCCGGAATGACGCCGCCCGCGATCACCTTGATGTCCGAACGCCCCGCATCGCGCAGATGGCCGATCAGCTCGGGGATCAGCGTCTTGTGCCCCGCGGCAAGGCTCGATGCGCCAACGATGTCGACGTCCTTCTCCAGCGCGACCGCGGCAGATTCCTTCGGCGTCTGGAACAAGGGCCCAGCGACTACCTCGAAGCCGAGGTCACCGAACATGGACGAGACGAGGTTAGCGCCGCGATCGTGCCCGTCCTGGCCCATCTTGGCGACGAACATGCGCGGGCGGCGCCCCAGCCGCCGTTCCACCGCCTCCACGCCGCGCAGCAACCGCGCCCAGCGCTCGTCTTCCTTGTAAGCGCCGCCGTAGATGCCCTTCACCGGCGTCGGGAACGTGCCGAAGCGACCGAACACATCCTCCATCGCCGACGAAATCTCGCCCAGCGTCGCCCGCCGCCTCGCGCATTCCACCGCCAGCTCGAGCAAATTGCCCTTGCCGCGCGCGCCTTCGCGCAGCGCGTCGAGCGCCGCCTGGCAGGCCGCCTCGTCGCGCTCCGCCTTCATCTTGTTGATGCGGCGGATCTGCGCCTCGCGCACGGCATGGTTGTCGACGTCGAGGATCTCGATGGGATCCTCATTGTCCTTGCGATACTTGTTAACGCCGACGATCACGTCCTCGCCGCGATCCACCCGCGCCGCCCGCGCGGCGGAGGCTTCCTCGATCATCGCCTTGGGCCAGCCCGCGGCGACCGCCTTGGCCATGCCGCCCTCGGCCTCGACGCGCTCGATGATCTCCCACGCACGGTCGACCAGGTCCTTGGTAAGCGCCTCGATGTAGTAGCTGCCGCCCAGCGGATCGACGACATTGCACATGCCGGTCTCCTCCTGGATCACCAGCTGCGTATTGCGCGCGATCCGGGCGGAGAAATCGGTCGGCAGCGCGATCGCCTCGTCGAGCGCGTTGGTATGCAGCGACTGGGTGCCGCCCAGCATCGCCGCCATCGCCTCGATCGTGGTGCGCATCACGTTGTTGTACGGGTCCTGCTCGGTCAGCGAGACGCCGCTTGTCTGGCAATGGGTGCGCAGCATCTTCGAGCGCTCGTCCTTCGCGCCCAGGTTCGTCATCACCCGGTGCCACAGCACGCGCGCGGCGCGCAGCTTGGCGATCTCCATGAAGAAGTTCATGCCGATCGCGAAGAAGAACGACAGGCGGCCGGCGAACTTGTCGATGTCGAGGCCCGACGCAACGCCGTATTTCACATATTCCATGCCGTCGGCGATGGTGAAGGCCAGCTCCTGGACCTGCGTCGCGCCGGCTTCCTGCATGTGATAGCCGGAAATCGAGATCGAATTGAACTTCGGCATCTCGCGGCTGGTGTAGCCGAAGATGTCCGAGATGATCCGCATGCTCGGCTCGGGCGGGTAGATGTAGGTGTTGCGGACCATGAACTCCTTGAGGATGTCGTTCTGGATGGTCCCGTCGAGCAGCTTGCGATCAACGCCCTGTTCCTCGCCGGCAACGATGAAGAAGGCGAGGATCGGGATCACCGCGCCGTTCATCGTCATCGACACGCTCATCTGATCGAGCGGGATGCCGTCGAACAGGATCTTCATGTCCTCGACGCTGTCGATCGCAACGCCGGCTTTGCCGACGTCGCCGGTCACGCGCGGATGGTCGCTGTCATAGCCGCGGTGCGTGGCGAGATCGAACGCGACGGACAGGCCCTTCTGCCCCGCCTTCAGGTTGCGGTGGTAGAAAGCGTTCGATTCCTCGGCCGTCGAAAAGCCCGCATATTGCCGGATCGTCCACGGTCGACCGGCGTACATGGACGCGCGCACGCCGCGGGTGAACGGCGCGAAGCCCGGCAGTCCCGGCTCCCAGCCCTCGACGTCAGCGGCGGTGTACAGCGGCTTCACGTCGATGCCCTCGGGCGTGTGCCACGTCAGGTCCTTGCCCTTCACCTCCTTCTCGGCGGCCTTGGCCCACGTGTCGATCGTGGGGGCGGGCGGCGGCGCGGCCACTTCGGTCGGCATCGCCGCCGGCTTGGGGACGCTGCCGGCGTCTTCGCCGAGGTTGGTTTCAGGCTTGTCGGTCATTGCTCAAACTCTCGATCCGTTCGTGCCGGGTGGCGCGGCGCCGGCCGGCACGAACGGGGTTGGATCACTTGCCCGTGAACACCGGCTTGCGCTTCTCGAGGAAGCTCAGCCCGCCCTCGCGGGAATCCTGCGAGCCGCCGGCCAGCCGCTGGCCCTCGGCTTCGGCGCGCAAAACCTGGTCGAACGTGCCGTCCAGCGCGGTCATGATGTTCTTGCGCATCGCCGACAGCGCCACCGTCGGCCCCGCGGCAAGCCGGGTCGCCATCGCCAGCGCCTCGTCCATCAGCGCGGCATCGTCGACCGCCTTGTAGATGAGGCCCCAATTCTCCGCCTGCTCGGCACTGATCCGCTCGCCCAGCATCATCATCTGCGTGGCGCGCGCCTTGCCGATCGTCTTGGCCAGCAGCCAGGTCGAGCCGCCGTCCGGAACCAGGCCGATGTTGACGAACGCCTGCAGGAAATAGGCGCTCTTGCCCGCGAACACGAAGTCGCCGGCCAGGCCCATCGAGCAACCCACGCCTGCCGCCGGGCCGTTCACCGCAGTGACGACCGGGACCGACAGGTTCATGATCTGGCTCATCAGCGGATTGTAGAAGTTCATCAGCGCACGGTGGCTGGTGTCGCCGCCCGTCACCACGCTCTCGCCGCCGCCGCGCGCCTGGAGGTCGGCGCCCGAGCAGAACGCCCGGCCGGCACCCGTGATCAGCACCGCGCGCGCGCCCTGCAGGTCGTACAGCGCAACGGTCAGGTCCTCGGCCAGCTGGATCGAGGCGGCATTCAGCCGCTCCGGCCGATTGAGGGTGAGGACGAGAACATCGCCCTTCTTCTCGGTCAGGATCGTTTCATATTCGGCCATGTTCTTCCCTCTCCTGTCGCGACCGTTCAGTGATCGCCCTTTGGTTCTTCCATCAGCTCGACGAGCATCCCGCCGAAATTCTTCGGGTGGATGAAGACGATCGGCGTGCCATGCGCGCCGATCCGCGGCTCGCCCAGCACGGTCGCGCCATTGTCCTTCATGTGCGCCACCGCTGCGTGGATGTCGGGCACCTCGAAGCACACGTGATGCTGCCCGCCGGCCGGGTTCTTCTGCAGGAAATTGGCGATCGGCGAGGTCGCGTCATACGGCTCGATCAGCTCGATCTGCGTGTTCGGAGCGTCGACGAAGCACACCTTCACGCCCTGCGCCGGCAGATCGAACGGCTCGCCGATCTTATCAGCGCCAAGCAGCGTCCGGTACGTCTCGATGGACTTCGCGATCGACGGCGTCGCCACGCCAACATGGTTCAGGCGGCCAAGCTGCATCGTCGGTCCTTTTCTATTGCTTCAAGGAGTGAACATACCGCCGATCACAGCGGGATGTTGTCATGCTTCTTCCAGGGGTTCTCCAGGCTCTTGTTCTTGAGCTTGCGCAGGCCCAGCGCGATGCGGCGGCGGGTCGAGTGCGGCTGGATCACCTCGTCGATGAAGCCCTTTGACGCGGCGACGAACGGATTGGCGAAGCGGGCCTCATATTCGCGCGTCTTCTCGGCGATGCCCTCCTCGTTCAGGCCGCGGAAGATGATCTCCACCGCGCCCTTCGCGCCCATCACCGCGATCTCGGCGGTCGGCCACGCGTAGTTCAAGTCACCGCGCAGGTGCTTGGAGGCCATCACGTCATACGCGCCGCCATAGGCCTTGCGCGTGATGACGGTGATCTTCGGCACAGTCGCCTCGGCATAAGCGAACAGCAGCTTCGCGCCGTGCTTGATGATGCCGTTATGCTCCTGGCTCGTCCCCGGCAGGAAGCCCGGCACGTCGACGAACGTGATGATCGGAATGTCGAACGCGTCGCAGAAGCGGACGAACCGCGCCGCCTTCTTCGACGAATTGATGTCGAGCACGCCAGCCAGCACCATCGGCTGGTTGGCGACGACGCCCACCGTCTTGCCCTCGATCCGGCCGAAGCCGCAGATGATGTTCGCCGCGTGTGCCGGCTGGATCTCGAAGAAATCGCCCTCGTCGCACACCTTCCGGATCAGCTCGTGCATGTCGTACGGCTGGTTGGCGGACGGCGGGATCAGCGTGTCGAGGCTCGGCTCCAGCCGGTCCCACGGATCGGCGGTGGGGCGCTCTGGAACCGGCGCGCGGTTCGATTCGGGCAGGAAATCGATGAAGTCCCGCGCGGCGAGCAGCGCCTCGATATCGTCCTCGAACGCAACGTCGGCGACGCTCGTCTTGGTGGTGTGCGTGACGGCGCCGCCCAGCGCCTCCTGCGTCACCACTTCGTTTGTCACGGTCTTCACCACATCGGGGCCGGTGACGAACATGTAGCTCGAATCCTTCACCATGAAGATGAAGTCGGTCATCGCCGGGGAGTAGACCGCGCCGCCCGCGCAGGGGCCCATGATGAGGCTCAGCTGCGGCACCACGCCCGATGCGAGCACGTTGCGCTGGAACACCTCGGCATAGCCGCCGAGCGAGGCGACGCCCTCCTGGATGCGGGCGCCGCCCGAATCATTGAGGCCGTTGACCGGCGCGCCGACCTTCATCGCCATGTCCATCACCTTGCAGATCTTCTGCGCATGGCGTTCGGACAGCGACCCACCGAACACGGTGAAGTCCTGGCTGAAGACGAAGACGAGGCGGCCGTTGATCGTGCCCGAACCGGTGACCACGCCGTCGCCCGGATACACCTGGTCCGGCATGCCGAAGTCGACGCAATTATGCTCGACGAACATGTCGAGCTCCTCGAACGAGCCCTCGTCGAGCAGCACGTCGAGCCGCTCCCGCGCGGTCAGCTTGCCCTTGGCGTGCTGCGCATCGATTCGCTTCTGCCCGCCACCCAGCCGGGCTGCGGCGCGCTTGCGTTCCAGTTCCTCGATCGTCGACGACATGCATCTCTCCTGACGGTGGCGCTGTGTGCGCTGCCCACGGCGGCGTGGCAAATGTGAATTTGCGAATTTGCGAAAACCCGCATTGCGAACTAGGAATTCGGCACCCGCGAAAGGCTCGAAGGTGAAACCCAGGCTCTATGCCGGCACCCAGCTGCGCACCCTGCGCAGCGCCGCCGGCCTCAACCAGCGCGCCATGGCGCAACGGCTCGGCATTTCGGTGAGCTATCTCTCGCAGCTGGAGACGGGAGAGCGACCGCTGACGGGCGCAGTCACCGCGGCGCTTGCCCGCCACTATCCCCAGGCGCTCGCCGCGATCGAGGGCGAGGCCCCGGCCCGCCGCCTCTCGGCGCTCGGCGCCGCGCTGGCCGATCCCTCGCTCGCCGCGTTCGACACGATGGATGCCGCCCGGCTTGCGGAGACTCAGCCCGAAGTCGCCGATCGCCTGATCGCGCTCCACGCTGCCAAGCGCGCGGCGGAGGACCGGCTTGCGCTGGCCGAGGAATCGCTCGTCGCCGGCAGCGGCGCGCGCCTGCCGTGGGAAGCGGTGCGGGACTGGTTTCACGAAGCCGGCAATTACGTCGATCCGCTTGACCGTGCGGCGGAGGATCTCGCCGAGCACGCGCGCAGCCTCACCCGCGCGCTGGCCGATCACAATATCGTCCTCGCCACCGATCATGACGAAGATGCGCCCCTGTCGCGCTTCGATGGCGTGCGCCTGACGCTGAACGCGGCCCTGCCGCCGGAAACGCAGCGCTTCCTCGTCGCTCACCGCCTCGCCGCCACGGCCTTCGCGTCGGAGATCGAACGGATCGTCGCCGCCGCCGATCTGCCCGGCAGCGAGGCGCGGCGCCTGCTCGGCGTGGGCCTCGCCAATTACGCCGCCGGCGCGCTCGTCATGCCGTACGCGCGCTTCCGCGCCGAGGCGCAGCGCTTGCGGCACGACATCGACCGCCTGTCGCACCGCTTCAACGTCAGTTTCGAACAGGCCTGCCATCGGCTCTCGACGCTGCAGCGCGCCGGGGCGGAGGGTGTCCCCTTCTACTTCTGCCGCGTCGACATGGCCGGCAACATCACCAAGCGCCATTCGGCGACGCGGCTTCAATTCGCCCGCTTCGGCGGTGCCTGCCCCTTGTGGCACGTGCACGAAGCGGTCGCGATTCCGGACCGCATCCTCGTCCAGCATGCCGAGACGCCGGACGGCGCGCGCTACATCTCGATGGCCAAGGGGCTGGTCAAATCCTCCGGTCGCTTCGATCGGCTGGCCCGCCGCTATGCCGTGGTGCTCGGCTGCGAGGCGAGCCATGCGGCGGACTTCGTCTATGCCGATGCGATCGACCGCACCGGCGCGCCCACCCCGATCGGCGTCTCCTGCCGCCTCTGCCCACGCATCGATTGCGACCAGCGCGCCTTTCCGCCCAGCGACCGCGCGATCGCCGTGGAGCCGGCGGTGCGCCGCATCGTCCCCTATCGCGTGCTTTAGCCAGCCGCAGGTCGCCCCGGCGCGCCTGCAACACAGTGCATCGTCTCGCCGCAGCGGCGATTGAACCGCGGTCCCGATTTTCCCATTATGGGGCGATGGCAGAGCCCTGCGACCCACCCGACACGGACGAGGCGGAAGGACCGGCGCTGGCGCCGCGTGCCCCGCGTCATCACGTGTTGCTGAGCGCGGTGGTAGAGCGCTTCGGCGGGACCGCGCCGACACGCCACCGGGTGCGCGATCTCTCAACCGGCGGGGTTCGCCTCGATCAGGCCGCCACCTTGCGGGTCGGCGCGACGGTGCTGGTCACGGTCGGTGCGCTCCAGTCGGTCGGCGCGACGGTCGTCTGGGTGAAGGACGGGCTTGCCGGGCTGAAGTTCGCCGAACCGATCGAGCCGGAGGAAGCGCGCGCCAAGACGATGATCGCCCCCTCCCGCGCCGCCAAGCCGCCGCTGGAAAGCCCCGCGATCGCGCCGCGCGCCGGCTGGATCGGCGATCTGCGCGACGCCTATCGCAAATAAGGGCCCGCGCCGCAGCACGAGCCCTCATCAGACGTGTCGCTAATCTCAAAGAGCGGCGCGTGCCCGGCGCGAATTGTGCCCACCGCCAGCGTAGAGGATGTCTTCCGCCTCTGCGGGCGCCAGCCCGGCCGCCTCGGTGTTGACGGACACGAACACGCCGCCGCTGTTCACCCGCTCGCCATAATAGCGCGCATCATCCTCGCTGACGCCGTGGTCGGTCATCACCTTCTCCAGGCCGCCGGCCGCGCCGCCCAGCGCCGCGCCGGTGATCGCCGCGCCCGGCACTGCCGAAGACGCGATCGCGCCTGCCGCCGCCAGCGGACCGACACCCGGGATGGCCAGCGCGGCAATGCCCAGCAGCGTGCCGATCCCGGCGCCCGCCGCCACCTTGCCGACGAACTCGCGGGTGCCGCCGTCATGGCCTGCGCCATCGGTGGTGGTCGTCTTGCCCTCATGCTGCGCGACGACCGAGATCGCCGTATCGCTGACGCCGGCGCGGCGAAGGTCGCTCACGGCGCGCTCGGCCTCGGCATGGGTATCGAAAATCGCGGAAACGAGGTTGGCGTTCATGTCTCTTCCATCCTGTATTGGTGCTGCGCCACCAATGCGCCTGGATAGAAGCGGCCGGCTGCGTGCCCGTTCCGCGCAATCGTCCCTAACGCGCCGTTAAGCACGTGCCGACAGCGCGATGCGCGCCGGTCAAAGAAGCGCCCGCGCGGCGCGCTCGGCGCCGCGCGGGGATGCTCGTCAGTCGTCCGCGCTCGTCACCGCGCCGACCTGCGTCGGGCCATAGAGCGCCGCATTGAACAGGAACTTGAACGAGGCATAGGCCTGGCCACGCTGCGTCACTTCCGGCGCCAGCAGATAGACATGGCCCTTGCCCAGCGTCCCGTCGATCACCGTCGAGGTGCCGTTCAGCGCCTTCTGCCCCCAGGCCCAGCCGGACCGCAGCGGATCGTCGCTCGCGAACCACGATACGCGCCGCACGCCCGCCTGGCCGGGCGTGAACGAATAGGTCGGGTTGTTATTGTAGAAGACGTCCAGCGTCTCCGGCACGCCGTAGGCGAGCGGATCGGTCGGATCGACCTTCGCCTGCAGCACCGATCCGGGCACGTAGAACTTCGTGCTCGGCAGCGGCGTGCGCTTGCCCGACGCGTCGACGCTGGTCAGCGCATTATAGACCGGCAGGCCAAGCTCCGGCCCAAGCCGCGTCGCATTGCCAACGGCCACCACCGTGCCGCCTGCCTTGGCGAACGACGCGAGCTGCGGCACCGTCTTCTCGCTCGTCACATGGCCAAGCGCCATGCGCCATTCCGCCGGCAGATCGGCCGCGGCCGGCTGCTTCTGCGGCGGCCGCCCCGGTCGGCCCAGCACGTCGGACTGGACCACGATCACGTCATATTTCGCGTTCAGCCCGCCCTTGTCGAGCTCCTGCGGGTAGACCACCGTATAGGGGAATTCGTACTTCTCGAAGATCCAGCGGTTCCAGCCCGACGCCATCGAGCCGCCATAGTGGTCGACCAGCGCGATCCGCACCGGCTTCAGCTTCACCGTGTCGCCCGCAGGCTTCGCCGCCACCGCATGGGCGTCGATCCCAAGCGTACGCACCGCGGTGTCCACGATGCCCTTCGCTGCGCCGCCAGCCGGGATCCACAAGGCGCCCGGCGCCAGCTGCGCGCCGCTGACACTGGTCGCCTGCTTCAGCCAAAACACCGGCACCCCTGCCTTCAGCAGGCGGTTCGTCAGCGTGAAGCTGTTGTTGGTGCCGTGATCGACGACATAGCCGGCAGATCCGGTGCCGATGATGCGCCCGGCGGGCGGCGTCTCGATCACGTCGGGCACCGGCGTGAAGTGCGCCGGCGCGCCGTCCAGCAGCCGGTCGAACGTCACGTTCATCTGGTACGCCAGCGTATAGCCGGTGATGTCGTACGGCCGGATCGGCGGCCCGCCCGGATAGGCGAAGTCCTGCGGGTGATCCTGCGGCTCGAACATGTCGAGCACATGGGGGCGGAAGGCCTGGTCGGCTCGCACGATGTACGATCCGGGGGCATAGCGCTTGCCGCCATAGCTGAAGCCCTGCGGCGCCTGCTCCACCTCGACGCCGGTCTTGATCAGCGAATTGAGGAAGGCGACCGTGGTCGGCATGTCCGCCTGCTTGTCGGCGGGAATGACGAAGGCGCGCGGCGCGCGATACTGCGGATCCTGCAACACCGTCTTGTAGATCGTGCTCGGCACGATATCGCGCGTGTTGTAGCCGGCGAGATCGTCCAGCGCGCTGCCGCCGCCGTCCTTCTTGATGCTCTCGGCCGCGGCCTTGGCCGCCTCGATCCGCTTCGGCGTCAGGACCCAGCTGTCCTCGCTGCCCTTCTGGATCTGGTTACGACCCATGACATAGCGGTTGTAGAGCACGTCCTCGCGGTTGCGCGATGCATAGTCGAGGATCGCCCGCGACATTTCCTTCACGTAATCGATCGACTGCTGGAAATGCCACTTCTGCGGCGCAATTGGCATGTACGCGTCCTGCCCCGCCAGCTGCTTGGCCGGCACCAGCGGGATCTCCATCGGCGTCGGATTGCCGATGATCTCGGTCAGGATGCCGATCTGGTTGTGGAAATAGCCAACCGTGCGGATGCCGCCGTTGAACCAGGTGGAATAGGGCGCGCCCGAACGCGAGACGGAACCGGCCTTGCCCTGCGCGATCAGCCGCGCATGCATCGCCGTGCCGACCGCGTCGGTGCCGTTGATGACCAGCGGCTCGTTGTTGAAATTATACGGGTCGCGGAACGGCGGGATGAACACCACCGTGCCGACCGGCCCGGTCTGGTGCTGGTTGTACAGGATCTGCGGGAACCAGTCGCGATAGGCGAGTCGGTTCATGTTGGTCGTCTCGGGCTGGTTAGAGGCGAAGCTGTCGCGGTTGTTATCGTGCCCGACGTACTTCTGGTACAGCACGGGGATCGTGTTGCTGTCGCGCTTGAGCTTGTCGGCCGGACGCATGTACCAGTTGGCGACAAGGTCCAGTCCGTCCGGATTGGCGAAGACGTACAGCCCGATCGTGTCGTTCAGCAGCCGCGTTGTTTCCGCGTCGTTGCGGGTCAGCATCTCGTGGATCAGCTGGATGTGCGACTGGGCGTTCACCACCTCGGTCGCATGCAGGCCGGCGTCGATCAGCACCACCGCCTTGCCCTCGCGCGACAGCGCCTTGGCCTGATCGTCGGTCAGCCCCTTGGCCAGCGCCAGCTGCTGCGAGATCGCACGATACTTGTCGAGATTGCGGATGTTCTCAGGCGACGAGATGATCGCGACATATTGCTCGCGCCCCTCGGCCGTCTTGCCGATGCTGATCAGCTTCATCCGGTCGCTTTCGGTGGCGACGCGCTGCAGCCAGTCGGAAATCTGCTTGTAGTTGGCGAGGAAATAGTCCGATCCGGGCTTCGCCTTCAGCACCGTCTCGGGATTGGTGATCGGCCGCGATTGCGCGGCGACGTTGGTCGCCAGAACGATCGACAGCCCGGTGGCTGCCAGCATCAATGCACGCATGTGAATCTCTCCCCCGTTATTTCGCGTCGGCCAGCATCAGGACGGTGGCCAGCCCCACCGCCATGCTGGCGACATCCTTTTCCTTGTCCACCACCATCGCTTCTTCCAGCGAATGGGCGCGCATCGTCTCGAAGCCGGAACCCAGCGTCACCGCCGGGATGCCAAGGCTCATCGGGATGTTCGAATCCGTCGATCCGGCGCCGTAACGCGGCGTGAAGCCGCTCGCCTTGGCCACCGCGGTCGCGATCTCGACGATGTCGACAATCTGCGCCGTCTTGCCGACCGGCCGGTCGCCGACCAGCTTCGCCTCATAGGCGATCTTGCCCTTGGCCGTGGAGCGTGCGGCATTCTCCGCCTCCACCGCACGCGGCAGGATGGCGAGGAATTCCTTCTCTTCCGCCTCGAGCTCCGCCTTGCCGGACGATCGCATGTCGATCGTCATCGCGGTCGAGAACGGGATCGAATTGACCGACGTGCCGCCTTCCAGCAGGCCAACGTTGTAGACGGTCTTGGGTTCGGTCGGCACCTTCATCTTGCCAAATTCGACCATCGCGTTGGCCATCGCATAGGCCGGGTTCACGATGCCGAAATCGCCCATCGAATGGCCGCCGGGGCCGGTGAACGTCACCTTGTAGCGCCGCGATCCGACGCCCGCGTTGGTGATCCGCCCGGCGCGGCCCGGCTCGAACGAGATGAAGTATTTGATCCGGTCCTTCAGCGGCCCCTTGGTGAACAGATAGCGCGAACCGCGCAGGTCGCCCGGCCCTTCCTCGCCGACGTTGCCCATGAAGATGATGTCGGCCTTGGTGGTGTATTTCGCCGCGTTCATCGCGCGAATGAAACCGAGCAGCACCGGCAGGCTCGACGTGTCGTCCCCGATGCCCGGCGCGTAGAGCATGTTGCCCTCGCGCCGCACCTTCACGTTGGTCCCTTCCGGGAACACCGTGTCGAGGTGCGCGGTGACGACGATCAGCGGCCCGCCGCCGGTGCCCTTGCGGGTGCCATACACATTGCCTTCCGCATCGGTCGTCAGGTCCGTCAGCCCCTCGGCGCGCAGCATCTCGAGGAAGGCCGCGCCGCGCTTGGCCTCCTTGAACGGCGGCGCTTCGATCTCGGTCAGCGTGATCACGTCCTGCACGATACGGTCATGATCGGCGGCAAGCTTCGCCTTGGCTGCGGCGAACTTTGGGCTGGCAAGCAGCGCCTTCGCCGCCGCGTCACGGTTCTGCGCCGCCGCCATTCCCGGCATCGCCACCGCTGCCGCCAGCACGGCCAGCATCACTCCACGCTTCATGCGCACGCCCCCCATCAACGGAACCCCTTTCGAATGTTGAGGCCAACCGTACGCGGCCGGTTGGAAACATAGAAGTCCGGCACGCCCGTCGCGGAACTGACGCGGTTCAGCCCGCGCTTGTCGAACACGTTGTTGATGAAGATCGCGACGCCCAGGTCCGAATCCGTGTCGATGCCGACACGCGCGTTGAAGATGCTGAAATTGCCGATCTCGCGGTAGAAGGCGTTCACCGGGCGAAGCTCGGTGTTCATCTTGCCGGTATAGGTCCAGTCGAAGCGGAACAGCGCGTCGATCTCGTCCGTCACCGGCGGCGTCCACTCCGCCCCCGCCGACGCCGTCATGCGCGGGATATAGGCCAGCTTGTCGCCGTCCAGGCCCGGCGCGACGATGAAGCCGGTCGCGTCCACCTGGTCACCGCGCAGCCGCGCATTGTTGTAATTGTACGATGCGTTCAGGCGCACGTTCTGCGGCAGACGAAGCGATCCTTCGACCTCCACGCCCTCCACCGTCACGCCGGCAAGGTTGTAGATGAAGCTGAAGTTGCCGCCGCCGTTCTGCAGCGTCGAGACGGACGTCTGCACGTTCTTCCAGTCGGTGCGATACAGCGCGACGTTGAACGTGCCGCGGCGATCCCAGAAGCTGGTCTTCGCACCGATCTCGTAATTCCACAGCGAGTCCGGACCATACACCAGATAGGCTTCCGGCAGGTTCGGGATGTTGTTCGCGCCGCCAGGGCGAAAGCCTTCCGCCGCGGTGCCGTACAGCAGCAGATTGTCCGTCACCTGGAAGTCGACGTTGAACTTGCCGACCCAGCCGGTCGCGTCCGCGCTCGTCTCCTGATACGGGCGCGGCTCCTGCCCGTTGAAGAAGTTGTAGCCGAGATACTCGCCGCCCACCGTCTTGGTGTAGTCATAGTGGCGCAGGCCGACCGTAATCGTCAGCGGATCGAGGACGCGGAAGCCCGCCTCGCCGAAGAAGGCGGTCTGCTTCACCTTGCCCGTGATGTAGCGCCCGCCCAGGTTCTCCACCGGGCTGCGCGGATTGCCCGTCGCCGGCACGCCCGGGAACACGACCGTGTCGACGCGGTCCTCGCGATCTTCCAGGAACATGCCGATCGTCCAGCTGATCGGCCCCTTGCCGGTCGAGCTAAGCCGCGCCTCGTTGGTCCAGTTGGATACGAACCGCGGCTGGAACGCGCCGATCGGCTGCTTGGAATTGGCGTATTCGCGATACGTCGCCTGCTGCGCCGGGGTGCAGGTGGTAGTCGGCGTGCCGAGCGCGATCCGGGTATAGAGCGGGCACCAGGTGCCGCGCGCGATGACATTGGCGTAGGAGCGGACGTTGTCGTTCGTGCTCTCCACGTCCCAGCGGTACTTGGACGTGATCGCCACCAGCGTCGCGAAGCCGAAGTCGACCTCCGCGGTGCCGGTATACAGCTGCAGCTTGTCCTTCCACGGCTGGTTCACCTGGATGTCCGAGAAATACGGCCCCAGCACCGATGAATATTGCGACGTGCCGGCGATGTTCTGCGTCTGGTACAGCGCCATGCCCGAAAGCTTCACGTCCTCCACCGGCTTCCACGACAGCAGGAAGCGGCCACCCTCGAGATCCGCGGTGTTGACGTTCTCGCGGTTCAGCACCGTCATGTCGACGAAGCCGCCCTGCCGCTCCTTGTAGAGCACCAGGCGCGCGGCCAGCTTGTCCTCGATCAGCGGCGCGTTGACGGCGCCTTTCGCGAAATAGCTGTAGGTGCCGTAACGCGTGTTGGCGATCTGCCCCTCGGCCTGCCCTTCGTAGCGGGTCGCGTCCGGCTGGTTGAACAGCACGCGGATCGTGCCGCCCATCGATCCCGAGCCATAAAGCGTCCCCTGCGGCCCGCGCAGCACTTCGACGCGCTGCACGTCGAACAGGTTGAGGTTGGGCGTGGCGCCCGCGGGATCGGAGCTGACGCCGGACGGGCCGGTCAGCGGCGTATCGCCATAATAGAGGCCCACGGTGCTTTCGCCCGCCCCCTGGATGCCGCGGATGGAGACGCGCGTGCGGCCCGAATCGCTCTCCGTCAGCTGAAGGCCCGGCACCTGGCGGATCACGTCGGCGATCGTCGTCGCGCCAAGGTTGGCCAGCGCCCCCTCGCCCAGCGCGGTGATGGCGAGCGGCGTCGACTGGACAGTCGATTCGCGGCGCAGCGCGGTGACCACGATCTCGCCGGTATCCTCGCTGGGGCCGACCGGCGCCGGCCGCACGTCGGTGCCGGGTGCCTGCGAGGCTGCCGTAGCGCCGGCCTCTGCCGGATCGGGTGCAGTCTGCGCCAGGGCTGGCGACATCGCCGCCAGCGAGACGGACAGCATAAGCATGGAACGAGCGATGGTACGCGTCATTATTCGGACCCCCCTGGTCCGACCGTGCAGGTGCCATCGGCTGGTTTTATCTGGCTCGTAGCCCCGCTGGTCGGTTGTGAACCGCCTCTCCCTGGGGTGTCATGCTATCGACACTTGAAGGCGGTACGAGTCCCTTCGTTACGCAAAACCCCTAGCGACTGTTCGTATAAGTATAACTTCAAGCTATATGCGCAACATTGTTGCTTGCGACCTCGACGGTGCGGCGGGCGAGCACATCGGTGGAATCGATCAGCGGCACCGTCACGTCGCCCGGCCCGAGCACCAGCGGCACTTCGGTACA
This sequence comes from Sphingomonas sp. 179-A 2A2 NHS, assembly GCF_045371305.1. Lineage (NCBI taxonomy): Bacteria > Pseudomonadati > Pseudomonadota > Alphaproteobacteria > Sphingomonadales > Sphingomonadaceae > Sphingomonas > Sphingomonas sp. 179-A 2A2 NHS. Next base: position 243,515 of record NZ_JBIQDE010000006.1, read on the forward strand.
GCCGGCGATGATCACGTCCGCGCCGCGCGCGATCAGCTGTTCCGCCGTGGTCAGCAGCGCGCGTCGGCCGAAGGCGAGGTCACCCGCCTTGATCTTCCACACGCCCTCCATGAAGGCGGCGCGCTCGGCGTTGGTCGGCACCACCGGTTCAAGCCCGCGCGGCTCAAGCGCGCGCTCGTACAGCCGCGCCTGCACCGCGCCGTTCACCGCCAGCACGCCGATCCGCCGCGCCTCGGGATAGGCGCGCGCCACCGCCGCCACCGTTTCCTCGATCAGGTGAAGGAACGGCAGCGGCGTCTCGTTGATCACGGCATCGGCGAAGGCATGGGCGGCGTTGCACGGCATCACCAGCAGCTGCGCGCCCGCACGCTCCAGCCCGAGCGCCATCGCCGCCAGCCCCGGGGCGGGTGACGGCCCGGTGCCGGCAACGGCAGCATTGCGATCCGGCAGTGACGGATTGCTGTCGACGATCAGGCGAACGATGTCCTGCTCGCGCGCCGCTACGCCTTGCGAATGGCGCAGCACCTTGGCCATGAAGTCGATCGTCGCCGCCGGCCCCATGCCGCCGAGCACGCCGACGGTCAGCGGGGCGATCAGCGGCGCGCCCATCAGAGCGGCACGGCCCCGGTCAGGACCGGCTGATACGCGTAGAGCGCGGGCGATCCACCGGTGTGGACGAACAGCACGCGCTCGTCGGCGCCGATCTCGCCCGAACGGACGAGGCCGATCAGCCCCGCCGCCGCCTTGCCGGTATAGACCGGGTCGAGCAGCACGCCTTCGTGCGCGGCGAACAGCCGCACCGCTTCCACCATCTCCGCGGTCGGGAGCGAGTAACCCGGGCCAATCCATTCGTCGCGGCACTCGATCGCCTCGCGCGGCACCGCCACCGACGATCCCGCCAGTTCGGCCGCCGCAACGGCCAGCTTGTGGACATTGCCTTCCTGCTCCGCGCGCGGCCGGCGCACGTTGATTCCGGTCACCGGAATGCCGGCGCTATTGCCGATCAGCCCGGCGACGATGCCCGAGTGCGTGCCGGCACTGCCGCTCGCCACCACGATGCGGTCGAACGCGATTCCCATCCCGAACGATTGCGCCAGGATCTCCTCGGCGCAGGCGACATAGCCGAGCGCGCCCAGCGCGTTCGATCCGCCGCCCGGAATGATATAGCCCTTGCGGCCGGCCGCGGAGAGTTCCGCCGCCACCTTCTCCATCTCGGCCTGCAGGTCGGCGCCGGCGTCGACCACCGTCACCGCCTCGACTCCCAGGAGGTCGAACAGGAAATTGTTGCCCGAGGCCGCGGGGTCGTAGCTCCCCGCCACGCGCTGCTCCAGGACGAGGCGGCACTTCAGCCCCTCGCGCACCGCCGCCGCCAGTGTCAGGCGGCAATGGTTGCTCTGCACCGCGCCGACCGTGATCAGCGTGTCCGCGCCCTGCGCCAGTGCATCGGCGACCAGGAACTCCAGCTTGCGCGTCTTGTTGCCGCCCGCGGTCAGCCCCAGCTGATCGTCGCGCTTGATGTACAGCTCGGCCCCGCCCAGCGCGCGCGTCAGGTGCGGCATGGGCTCGATGGCGGTCGCGCCGGCCGTGTAGCGGCGGCGCGCGAAACGCGCGAGATTCATCGTCGGTTACTCCTGAAGGTGGAACGGCGCGGGCGGTCAGTCGACCCGCGCGTTGTTCCGGTAATCAAGCGCTGGCGGCCGATCGCCGACCATCGCTTCGTAAGTGAAATTGGCTCCACGGCGCCCTTCGAACTCAGTCTTGGCAGCCGCCAGAACATCGGGGCTCGACAGCATCTCGGCAACCGTCAGTGCCAACGTTCGCGCGGCCAGCACCGATCCCTTGGCGCCGATGCTCATGCCGGCGGCGGCGACATTCTGCCAGCTGTGGCCCGGCATCCCCGGCACGAAGGTCGCGGTTCCCAGCCCCACCGTCGGCACCACCCAGGACACGTCGGACATGTCGGTCGAGGCGCCGGCCGCATCGGGATCGGTGCGCACGGCGTAAGGCTGCACCTGCGCGACAGAATCGATCGTGCCGCGTGCATTGGGCACGCTTTCGCGCATCTTGGCGGCGAAGGCCTTTTCCTCCGCGGTCCACTCGATCCCGCCGAGCGTGCGCAGGTTGCGGTCCATCACCTTGCCCAGCGTGTCGTTGGGCAGCATCGAATAGACGCCGCCGATCTGCTCGAACTCGAATTTCGTCTCGGTCGCGATCGCCGCGCCTTCCGCCGCCTTCTTCACCCGCGCCATCACCGAACGGGCGATCTGCGGATCGTGCGAACGCACGTAATAGAAGACCTCGGCATAATCGGGCACCACATTGGGCGCGCCGCCGCCGCTGGTGATCACATAATGAATCCGCGTGCGATCGGGCACATGCTCGCGCAGGTAATTGGTGGCGACGTTCATGATCTCCACCGCGTCCAGCGCCGAGCGGCCGGCGTCCGGGTTTGCGGCGGCATGGGCGGATGTCCCGCGGAAACGGAACTTGCCGTTGGTGTTCGCCATGGTGATCGATTGCGCGGCCGAGTTGGCGCCCGCAGGATGCCAGTGCACCGCCGCGTCCACGTCCTTGAACAGGCCGTCGCGCACCATATAGACCTTGCCCGACCCGCCTTCCTCGGCCGGCGTGCCATAGACGCGAAGCTCGCCCGGCACCTTGGCAGCGGTCATCCACTTCTTCACCGCGATCGCAGCGCCGACGGATGCGGCACCCAGCAAATTGTGGCCGCAGCCATGGCCATGCGCCTGGCCGGCGATCGGCGACTTGGTCGGCGACACATTCTGCGCCAGCCCCGGCAACGCGTCATATTCCGCGGTCACGGCAACGACTGGCCCCGCGCCATTGCGGAAGCTCGCGATGAAGGCGGTCGGCTCCCCGGCAACGCCCATCGTCACCTCGAAGCCTGCATCCTTCAGCGTCTTGGCGAGCAGCGCCGCGCTCTTCTGTTCCTGATATCCGGTCTCGGCGAAGCCCCAGATCGCGCGGCCGTTCGCCTCGACCGATTTGGCATCGACACCGGCCAGCACGCGGGCCCGCGCTGCCTCGTCAAGCGGCCCTGCCTGCGCTGCGACGCTGTTCAGTGCCACCGCGGCGACTGCGGCCATGCCGATCCGATTGATCATGCCAACTCCCCGATTTCGCTGCCAAGTGTGCGACGATGCGGCGGTGGGCACAATGGAAAGGCTATTCAGTGTTGGTTGGCACCCATAGCGTTTGTGCAATCGCTCGCCCGCTGCGCCTCGATCCGCGCCGCGCTCAGCATATCGCGCTTCAGGTCGATGAAGCTGCGCGCCAGCCGCGACGGTGGATGGGTGGCGAGGTACTGCACCGCCAGCTCGAACTCCGCGAGCGGCTCGATCGGCCGGAAGTGCAGCCCGTCGCCGACGAATGCCTGCGCCGTGAATTCGTCCACGATCGCGACGCCCGCGCCGTTCCGCGCCAGCGCCGCGGCAATGTACACCGACCGCACCTGGATTCCCGGCGCGTCGCCCGTGGCCGCGGATATCACGGGGCGCACCATGTCCCCGATCGCGACGCTGGGCGCGAGGCCGATCACCTCATGCTGGCGCAGCAGGTCGAGCGGGATCGCCGCCGCTTCCTCCGGGAACATCCCGTCGACGAACAAGGCCCCGACGCGGCCGGAACCGAGCGGAACGGAGGTGATCTCCAGCGTCGTCGGCCCCGAATGCCCGATCACGAAGTCGCATTCGCGCGACATCAGCGCCTCGCGGAACTGGTCATGGTGCACCGCGGATACCTCGAACGTCACCAGCGGCAGCTTGCGGCGGAAGCGCGCGATCGCGGCCGGCGTCGCGGCCAGCGCCAGCGATGGCAGCACGCCGACGCGGATATGCCCTTCGGAGGTCGATCGCATGTTGCGCGCGGCGCGCTGGAAGGTGTCGATCCGGCTGTGCAGGTCATCGACTTCACGGAACAGGATATGCGCTTCCTCGGTCGGCGTCAGGCGCCCGCGCACCAGCGTGAACAAGGGAAAGCCGAGGCGGCTTTCGGCGTGCTTGACGATCTTGCTCACCGACGGCTGTGACACGTTCAGCAGCCGCGATGCGCCGCTGATCGACCCGACGGTATAGACCGCGTGGAATACCTCGATGTGACGGAGATTCATGGCAACCCCCCGGTTCCGGTGTCCCGTCCTCTCCGCGACTGTTCTATTATTATGACGAAACGATAACACGTCTCACCCGCCTGCCAACCCGCCTTTTCGGACGCCCCTGCCGAAGCTCAGCTATCGCCGGTCGGCGGGGCGCCATGCACAAAGCTTATACCCCTCCCGCATAAATGCTGTTGCGGCGCGGCATAACGTCGTGGTTTGTTACGATTTTCGTGCCAACCGGGGTCGCGCATCCGAACATGCTGGAAAAGGCGATGGCCGCTCGCTGGCTACCTCTGTCGATCGGAAAGGGCGCGGCTCAATCCGTCGCCATCGCTGCCATCTTGCTGGCCGGATGCAACCAGAAGGCGCCATCCAAGCCCAAATCGGCACCATTGGTGCGCGTCGCAGAGCCGGTTTCACGCCACTTTTTGGATGAAATCGAGGCCGTCGGCACCGCCCGCGCCAACGAACAGGTAACGCTCTCCTCCCCGGTGACGGAGCGGATCGAGCGGATCAGCTTCACCGACGGCGGCTTCGTGCGCCGCGGCCAGGTGATCGCCGTCCTCGCCCAGGCACAGGAGCGCGCGGCGCTTGCCGGCGCCCTCGCCGCCGAGCGCCAGGCAGCAGCGCAACTCGATCGCATGAGCGCGCTGAACGCCCGCGGCTTCGTCACCCCGGCGACGCTCGACCAGCAAAGCGCCCTCGCCCAGCGTGCGCGCGCCGACGCCGAAACCGCCCGCGCCCAGATCACCGATCGCATCGTTCGCGCGCCCTTTTCCGGCTTCGCCTCGCAGCGGCTGATGTCGCAAGGCGCGATCATCTCGGCCGGCACGCCGATCGCCACGATCAGCGACATCTCGCGCATCAAGCTCGATTTCACCGTGCCGGAAACCGCGCTCGCCAGCCTGCGCACCGGCGTGCCCGTCACTGCCCGCGCCGCCGCTTACCCGGACATCCCCTTCACCGGGCGCGTGAGCTCGATCGATCCGGTGATCGAGCCCACCACCCGCGCCGCCAGCGTCCGCGCGATCCTGCCCAATCCCGGCAACCGGCTGAAACCCGGCATGCTGCTCACCGTCCGTGTGGTGACGGGGGAGCGCGATTCCCCCGCCGTCCCGGAACTCGCCGTGCTGGGCGAAGGCACCGAACGCTACGTCTATGTCGTCGGCAAGGATGCGGTGGCGCACCGTGCAAAGGTGCAGACCGGCGCGCGCGACGGCGGCTTCATCGAGATCCGAGGCGTTGCTCCCGGCGCGCGCGTCGTCACCGAAGGTGTCGTGAAGATCGATGACGGCGTGAAGGTGAAGCTCGCCAGCGACGGCGACGAACCCGATCGCCTCAGTGCAACGCGGCCCTCGCGGGATCATTTCCGCGAATGATGCTTTCCGATGTTTCGGTCCGCCGCCCGGTCGTCGCGGCGGTCGGGGCGATCCTGATCGTCATCGTCGGCATCGTCGCCTTCCTCAACCTCTCGGTCCGCGAGTTTCCCGAGACCGACCCGCCGGTCGTCTCGGTCTCCACCACTTATGTCGGGGCGGCAGCCGCGGTGGTCGAAAGCCGCGTCACGCAGCCGCTGGAGGAGCGGCTCGCCGGCGTCGAGGGGATCGAAACCATCTCCTCCCGCTCCACCGATGGGCGCTCGGACATCACGATCGAGTTCCGCCCGACGCGCGATGTCGATGCCGCCGCCAATGACGTGCGCGATCGCGTCTCCGGCGCGCTGGCGGACTTGCCCGACGAGGCACTCCCGCCCGAGGTCCGCAAGGTCGACGCCGATGCGCAGCCGATCATGTACATCGTCGTGCAGGCGCCCTCGTGGAACAAGATCGAGCTGTCCGACTATGTCGAGCGCTTCCTGGTCGATCGCTTCTCCACCATCGACGGCGTCGCCCAAATCCAGTTCGTCGGGCAGGCCCGCCCGTCGATGCGCGTGTGGCTCGATCTCGGTCGGCTCGCCGCCTTCCGCCTCACCCCGCGCGACGTCGAGGATGCGCTCCGCCGCCAGAATGTCGAGCTGCCCGCCGGCCGCATCGAATCCTCGGCGCAGAACGTGTCGCTGCGTGTCGACCGCGCCTTCGCCAGTCCCGAGACGTTCCGCAGCCTGGTGATCGGCCGCGGCGGCGACGGCTACCTCGTCCGCCTCGGTGACGTCGCGAAGATCGAACGTGGCGCTGAAAATCCCTACACCGCCTTCCGCTTCCGTCAGCAGACCGCGCTCGGCCTCGGCGTCGTGCGCCAGTCGGGCGCCAACACGCTGGAGGTGGCCAACAACGTCAAGGCGCTGGTCGCCGCGATCCAGCCCGAGCTTCCCGCCGGCGTCTCGCTGACGCTCGGCTCGGACAATTCGCTCTTCATCGATCGCGCGATCCGCGAGGTATGGCGCACCCTTGGCGAGGCGGTGATCCTCGTCGTCATCGTCATCTTCCTGTTTCTCGGCAGCGCGCGCGCCACGATCATCCCCGCGATCACCGTGCCGATCTGCCTGCTCGGCACCTTCGCGGTGCTCTGGGCCTTCGGCTATTCGATCAACCTCCTCACCCTGCTCGCCCTGGTCCTCGCGATCGGCCTCGTCGTCGATGACGCGATCGTCGTCCTGGAGAACATCCACCACCGCATCCTGGCCGGCGAAACGCCGCTCGTCGCCGCCTTCCGCGGTACGCGCGAGGTGGGCTTCGCGGTCGTCGCCACCACCGCGGTCGTCTGCGCGGTGTTCGTGCCGGTGATGTTCATCGCCGGGCAGACGGGCCTGCTGTTTCGGGAACTCGCCGTCGCGATGATCGCCTCGATCGCGCTGTCCGGCGTGCTCGCGCTCACCCTCGTTCCCATGCTGTCGTCGAAGCTGCTCAAGCCCGGGCAGGACGGACGCCTCACCCACGCGATCGAGCGCGTCTTCGGCCGGCTCGAGCGCGGCTACGGCGGTGCGCTGGATCGCGCGCTCGCCCACCCGCTGCCGGTGCTTGGGCTCGTCGCGCTGTTCCTTGCCGGCTGCGCCTTCCTGTTCCTGCAGCTCGACGGCGAACTCGTGCCGCCGGAGGACACCGGCGTCGTCGAGGTGCGCGTCAACGCCCCCGAAGGCACCAGCTTCGCCGAACTCGATCGCTATGCCGGCCAGGTCGAGCAGAAGGTCGCCGCGCTGATGACGGAGGATGGCCCGATCCGTGGCTTCAACACGCGCCTCCCGCTCGCTTACGGCATGGCGGAGGATTTCAACGCGTCGAGCATGAGCGTCTTCCTGAAACCGTGGGAAGATCGCGAGGAGGAATCGCAATCGGTCGCCCGCCGCGTCACGGCGGAGCTGCAGAAGATCCCCGGCATCCGCGGCAATGCGAACGTGCGCTCCTCGCTCGGCCGTGGGCGCGGCCAGCCCGTCGCCTTCGTCATCGCCGGCGCCACCTATGCCGATCTCGCCAGGGCACGCGACCGGATACTCGCCGCGGCGCGCGACAATCCCGGCCTCGTCAACCTCGACGCCGATTACGTCGAATCGAAACCGCAGCTGCTGATCGACGTGGATGCGAACCGCGCCGGCGATCTCGGCGTGTCGGTCGATGATGTCAGTCAGGCGCTGCAGACCGTGATGGGGTCGCGCCGCGTCTCCACCTATGTCGATCGCGGCGAGGAATATCGCGTCATGGTGCAGGCCGGTGCGGCGGATCGCGATCGCGAAGGCCGCCTCGCCAGCGTCTATGTCCGCTCCCGCTCAGGTGAGCTCGTGCCCCTGTCGAACCTCGTCCATGTGCGCGAGGCCGCCTCAGCCCGCGAGCTCGGCCGCTTCAACAAGATGCGCGCGATCACGCTGCAAGGCGGCCTCGCGCCGGGCTACTCGCTCGGCAAGGCGCTCGCCTTCCTCGAAGCCGAAGCCGCCAAATCACCCGAAGTGCAGGCGATCGGCTATCGTGGCGAAAGCCAGTCGCTGAAGCAGACCGGCAATGCCATCTGGCTGGTGTTCGGCATCACCGTGCTGATCATCTACCTGCTGCTCGCCGCGCAGTTCGAAAGCTTCATCCACCCGGCCGTGATCATCGCCACCGTGCCGCTGGCCGCGGGCGGCGGTGTGATAGGGCTCGCGCTGGCCGGAATGACGCTCAACCTCTTCAGCCAGATCGGCATCGTGATGCTCGTCGGCCTCGCGGCAAAGAACGGCATCCTCATCGTCGAATATGCCAATCAGCTGCGCGACACCGGTCAGGCGCTTCGCCCCGCGATCCGCGAAGCCTCGATCCGGCGCCTCCGCCCGATCCTGATGACCTCGATCGCGACCGTCTTCGGCGCGGTGCCGCTCGCGCTCAGCCATGGCGCCGGTGCCGGCGCGCGTAGCGCAATCGGCGTGGTGATCGTCGCCGGCGTGTCGATCGCCACCGCCATCACGCTGTTCCTGATCCCGGTGCTCTACCGCCTGCTCGCCCGCCGCGCCGCCTCGCCGCACATCACCGGCCGCCGCCTCGCAGCCGAGATGGAAGCACTGCCGGCCGAGTAGGACCTAAGCGTCGAAGGTGGGCGTGCGCCCGGTGCGCCGCGTGATCTCGGCCAACCAGTCCGGCCGGCCGGAAATCCGCTCGCGCACCGCTGGCGCCAGGCGGAATCCGTTCGGCGCGCTCGGCGGTGTCCGCTCGATCATGCGCAGCGCAGCGCGTGCGGCGGCACCCACCGGATCGGCGCGCAGTATCTCGGGGAGGGACGCGCGCGGCCGCGGCCGCACGATCTGGAGGAAGCCAAAGCCGTTCACCGCCGTCCGCTCGAACGGCTGCGCAAGCGCCGCATCGATCGCCGCCGCCACCGCCTGCCGCGGCTCGCGGCCATTCAGGGTCGGAAAGTCGATCCCGATCGATCCGCCGATATCCAGCCGCTCGATCGCCTCGGCCACCGCCGTCGCCGCGCGCACCGCCAGCGCCTCCAGCGGCGGATTTCCATCCACGTCGAACAAGGTCATCGCCGGTGTCGGCGACAGCCGCAGCATGCCGCCGGGAAAGCCGATGTCGCCGCCGGTCGCTTCCTCCAGCACCTCGGACCAGCCCGCGGCTTCCAGCGCATCCGCCTCATGCGCGCGCAGCTCGCGCACCGGCGCGCCGGTCAACTGCTCGCGCAAGGTCAGCGCCCGCCGCGGCGGGGCATCGGTCACCCTCCCGCGCGGCGGCTTTGCTCGTCCTTCTTCCGGTATCGCACTGCGCGTGATCTCCACGCGGATCGCCGCACCCAGCGTCACCCCAGGTGCCGGGCGCTCCAGCGTCACCTCGCTGCCATCGTCGAGCCGCGCCAGCAGCCGCTCGATCAGACGGCCGGTCGCGATAAGCCCCGGCTGCGGGCCCGCGTCGTGAACGGCAATTCGCGCGCGGATGATCCGGCCATCATCATCGACAAACCCGGCCCGGTCCTCGCCGAGGCCGTGCTCGTACAGCCATTCAGGCAAGGACGCCCGCCGTCACCAGCAGCGCCCGGGTCTCGAACAGCGGCAGGCCGACCACGCCCGAGTACGATCCGTCGATGCGCCGCACGAACGCTTCGGCACGGCCCTGGATGGCATAGCTGCCCGCCTTGCCCATGCCCTCGCCGCTGGCGATATATTCCGCGATCTCGGCGCCGGTCAGCGGCTTGAACGCCACCATCGTGTCAGACAGCCGCGCGCGCATCTTGCCGGCGGCGTCGATCACCACCACCGCGGACAGGCACCGATGCCGGCGCCCGGAAAGCAAGCCAAGCATGCGCGCAAGGTCCGCCTCATCCTCGGGCTTCCTCAGAATGCGCGGGCCCGCAGCAATGGTGGTATCGGCGGCAAGCACCACTTCGCGGTCGCCGCGTGGCACGGCCTGCGCCTTGGCGGTCGCGACCCGCATCACATAGTCGCGCGGCCGCTCACCCTTCAGCGCCGTCTCGTCGACGTCAGGCGCGACGACGCGCGCCGGCGTAACGCCGATCTGCGCCAGTAACGACAGGCGTCGCGGCGATGCGGATGCAAGGATCAGAGGGGCGGGCATCAGCCCTACCCGGATTATTGCGGGCCGGGGCCGCCGCGGCCGGGCATGAAGCGGTACGTGATCCGCCCCTTAGTTAGGTCGTACGGCGTCAGCTCGACAAGCACTTCGTCGCCGACCAGCACGCGGATGCGGTTCTTGCGCATCTTGCCAGCGGTATGGCCGAGAATCTCGTGATCATTCTCCAGCCTTACGCGGAACATCGCATTGGGCAGGAGCTCGACCACCTGGCCGCGCATCTCGAGGAGTTCTTCTTTCGCCAAACAACCACACTTTCTACGGATGAACGCGCGCGCCCTTAGCCGATGCTGGCCGGCAAGGGAAGCACGCGCATGAATAGGATCGTAGCCGAAATGTGGGATCGTCGCCCCGCCGTTCAAGGGATGCTAGACCAGCATCCCCTGCAACAACCGCGGCAATTGTCCGCTTTCGCCGCGTGCTTCGGCCATGAACCGGTCCTTCAGCGGCGGGATCGCATTCACCGCGGAGATGCCGAACCGCCGCACCGCGCTCGCCGCCCGGCCCGGAATGCCGAACAGCCGCGTCAACGTGTCGGTCGCACCGGCCACCAGCAGCGTATCGAGGCTGCGCCACGCCTGGTAGCGCGCCAGAAGCTGCGCGTCGCCCGCCTCCAGCCCCAGCCGGCGCCCCTCCACCAGCACCTCGACCAGTGCCGCAACATCGCGGAATCCAAGGTTCAGGCCCTGGCCGGCGATCGGGTGGATGCCGTGCGCCGCGTCGCCTACCAGCGCCAGCCTCTCTGCGGTGATCGTGGCGGCATGGTGGAAGCCAAGCGGGTAGCTCGACCGCCGGCTCGGCTCGCTGAGCTTGCCCAGGAAGCCCCCCATCCGCTTCTCCGCCTCGGCCAGGAATGCGCGGTCGCCCAGCTTCAGCATGCCGGCAGCATGATCGCCCTTCACCGTCCACACGATTGCCGAGCGATGCCCGATCGCATCGTCAACCAGCGGCAGCAGCGCGAAGGGGCCAGCGGGATAGAAGATCTCGTAGGCGGTATCCTCGTGCGAGCGCTCATGGTGGAACGCGCCGATGATCGCGGCATGATCATAGCGCCAGTTCGCCGTCACGATCCCGGCCGCCTCGCGCGTCGGCGAGTTGCGCCCCTCGGCCGCCACCAGCAGCGATGCGCTAACGGTCGTGCCGTCGCTCAGCACCGCGCGCACGCCACTAGCGGAACGTTCCACCTCGGTCGCCCGGGTCACGGGGCGGAAGTCCACCTTGCTCTCCGCCAGCTCCTGCGAAAGCGCGATACGGATCGCGCGATTCTCGTACATCGTGCCGAGGGCACCGTCGTTCTCGTCCGGGATGAAGTCCAGCGCGCCGGGTTCCAGCCCGTCGCTCACGCGGATCTGGCGGATGTGGCATCCCTGCCCAATCAACCGGTCGGCCAGCCCGATCGCCTCCAGCATCCGGTGGCTGGCGCTTGCCACCGCAGACGCGCGGCCGTCGAAGCCGGCCGCTAGCGTTACCGCAGGATCGGCCGGGTCGACGACGATCGTGGAAAGGCCATGCTTGTCGAGCGCCAGCGCAAGCGTCGCGCCAACCAGCCCGCCGCCAAGGATAAGGACGTCCGCGTGGTTCATGCCCCGTCCTTAGCGGCCCTTGGCGCCGCGCGCGAGCGCTGATGGCCGGGCGTCCACGGCAGACCGTGCTTCGCGCACCACACTTGGCCCGGAACATACCGGGCCCGGCTTGACGGCAGACTCCGCCCGGCGGATTATCCAGCCTGATCTAATTCCTTCAAATTGAACCGGGGGCGACACGATGGCGAGCAGGGCGCAACCGTCCTTGTGGCGCGAAACGGTGAAGGCAGGCGCGGTGCGCAGCGGCGCGCTTGTGACGGCGATCACGTTGTTCATCGCCACGCTGCTGATGGCGCTCGCGCTCGCCAGCTATCGGCCGGGCGACGGGTCGCTCAACACCGCCGCCGCCAGCACCGCCAATCTCGTCGGTGCGCCGGGTGCGTGGTTCGCGGATCTCGCGCTCACCATCTTCGGACCCGCGGTCGCGCTGCTGCTGCCGATTCCACCGATCATCGCACTTCGCCTGTGGCGTGATCAGCCGGCTGGCGCCTGGAAGCGAATGCTGCGCAATGCCACCTTCGGTGTCGCGCTGATGGCAGTCGCCCTAGGCTGCGTGTCCGATGGCGCGGTGCTCGCGCTCCCCTTCGGCTGGGGCGGCGCGGTCGGCCTCGGCGGTGTCGCCGCGGCGCGCTGGGCGCTCGCTTTCGCCAACAATCCGCAGGTTACCTGGTGGAGCATCGTCGCGCTCGGCGTGGTCAGCGGCCTTGCCGGTGCGATCGTCTGGGGCCGCAGCCTCGATCTCGACGTCCCCCGCGGCTGGCTCGCCCGCCGCCGCGCGCGCCGCGTCACGGATGGTGCCTTCGACGAAAGCGACGAGGACGAGGTCCCGCTCGATCTCGGCGGCAAGCAGGTGCAGCCCCGCGCCGTGGCGCAGCCCGACAATCGACCCGCGCCGGTGATCAACGATCGCACCACCGCCCCCGCGATCGCCGCCAAGCCGCAGCAGCCACGCCAGACCAGCCTTGATCTGCGCGATGATTATCGCCTCCCGACGCTCGACATGCTGACGCCCGCGCCGCCGACGCCGCCCGGCACGATCGACAAGACCGCACTGGAACGCAACGCGCGCCTGCTCGAAACGGTGCTCGACGATTTCAACGTGAAGGGTTCGATCGTCGAGGTGCGCCCCGGCCCGGTCGTGACGATGTACGAGCTCGATCCCGCGCCCGGTATCAAGGCGACGCGCGTGATCAGCCTCGCGGACGATATCGCGCGCAACATGAGCGCGATCTCCGCCCGTGTCGCGACCATCCCCGGCCGCACCGTCATCGGCATCGAGCTTCCCAATGCGAAGCGCGAGACGGTGTCGCTGCACGAGCTGATCGGCAGCCAGGCGTTCGAAGATCAAAACGCCTCGCTCCCCGTCATCCTCGGCAAGAACATCGCCGGTGATCCGGTGATCGCCGATCTCGCGCCGATGCCGCACCTGCTGGTTGCGGGCACCACCGGCTCGGGCAAGTCGGTCGGGCTCAACGCCATGATCCTGTCGCTGCTCTATCGGCTCACGCCCGATCAGTGCCGCATGATCATGATCGATCCCAAGATGCTCGAACTGTCGATGTATGACGACATTCCACATCTCCTCTCCCCCGTCGTCACCGATCCGGCAAAGGCGGTCCGCGCGCTGAAATGGGCGGTCGAGCAAATGGAGGATCGCTATCGGCAGATGTCCTCGCTCGGCGTGCGCAGCCTCGGCGGCTTCAACGAAAAGGTCCGCGCGGCCAAGGCCAAGGGCGCGCCCCTCGGCCGCAAGGTCCAGTCCGGCTGGGACGAGAACGGCCGTCCGGTCTATGAGGAGGAACAGCTCGATTATCAGGTGCTGCCGCAGATCGTCGTGATCGTCGACGAGCTCGCGGACCTGATGATGACCGCGGGCAAGGAAGTCGAATTCCTCATCCAGCGCCTCGCGCAGAAGGCGCGTGCGGCCGGCATCCACCTCATCATGGCGACGCAGCGCCCGTCGGTCGACGTCATCACCGGCGTCATCAAGGCTAACCTGCCGACCCGCATCAGCTTCCACGTCACGTCGAAGATCGATTCGCGCACCATCCTGGGCGAACAGGGCGCCGAGCAGCTGCTCGGCAAGGGCGACATGCTCTACATGCCCGGCGGCAAGGGCATCGTGCGTGTCCACGGCCCGTTCGTCAGCGACGAGGAAGTGCAACGCGTCACCGATCACTGGCGCGCGCAGGGCACGCCCGATTACATCTCCTCCGTCACCGAGGAGCCCGAGCAGAGCTTCGAGCTGGAAGGCGCGCCGACCGGCAACGATTCCGCCGAGGACCAGCAATATCGCGCCGCGATCCAGCTCGTCTGCGGCAGCCAGAAGGCGTCCACCTCCTGGCTCCAGCGCCAGCTGCGTATCGGCTACAATTCCGCCGCCCGCCTCATCGAGCGGATGGAAAAGGACGGCATCGTCGGCCGGCCCGATCACGTCGGCCGCCGCGAAGTGCTCCGCGATACGGACGGCCAGCCGCTCTGACGCCAGTCCCCGCCTTGCTGCCGGCACAAGGCTGATCGGGTGACCGCCGCGCCGCCCCTTCAAGGCAGCGCGGCAGCGAAAAAGTCGTTTCGCCTGCGGCACTTCCGGGAATTTCCCTGGTTGCCGAGGGACTGCCATCAGGCGCAAACGAACGCCATGACCGCAGCGGTATCGGGGGATGGGGGCGCGCGTTATCGAAGTGACAGGGGCACGGCTCCTGGCACGGCGCCACTGGCTGCGCTGCTCGCCGATCGGCCGTCGGGCGCGGTCACCCTGCTTGCGCTCTACACGCTCGGCTTCGCCTTCACCCACGCCGTCGCGGGCTGGTGGGGAGGCGCGGGCTATTATTCCTTGTGGTTCCCCGCCGCCGGTCTCCGCCTGGCGCTCCTGTGGCGCGCCGGCGCGCGGTACACCATCCCGGTCGCGATCATCGAACTGGTGGTGGATGTCACGTCGGGCGCGGTGGTGCTCGATCGCCACGACTGGGCGATCAGCGTGCTGGGCGTGGTTCGGCCCGTGCTCGCCTATGGCCTCGTCGTCGCGGCGATCCGCTGGCTGGTCGCGCGCGGCCAGGCGTCTGGTTCCCCCGTCTGCACCGCCCCCATGCCCTTTGCGCTCGCCAGCGTCCTGGCGCCGATCGTCGCCGCGCTGCTCGCGCTTCCGCAGGCGCTGTGGCACCCGGAGCTTACCGGCGTCAGCACCGCCCGCGACGTTGTCCTGTCGCTGAACGCCTTCATCATCGGCGATCTTCTCGGCGTCCTTCTGCTCGCCCCGCCGTTGTTGTGGCTTGCCGATCACCTCACCGGCCGCAGCCCCGCGCCGATCGTCTGGCCCGCAACCAGCACCCTGGCGGAGGGCGCGCTCGTCCTCGCGCTCGGGATTGGCAGCAGCAGCTTGCTTCACTGGGTGGGCCTCGGGCTCCAGCCGGCCCCGGTCGTGCTCACGATCGCCTGGATCGGCCTTCGCCTCGGCCGGGTCGGGGCGTGGGCGGCCTTGTTCGTCGTCGCCGCGGGGGCACTTCCATTCACCGCCGCCACGACGGGCACGGCCGAGCGGCTGGAGCTTCACCTCGGTCTCGCAACCATCGCGGTCACTGGCTACCTCGCTGGCAGCTTCGCCGATGCGCAGGCCGTCGCGCGTGCCGATCTGCAGCGCCGGGACCGACTGCTGTTCCAGGCGGAGCGGCTGAAGACGCTGCGCGCCATGTCGGTCGCCGTCATCCACGAGATATCGCAGCCGCTCTCTACCCTGTCGATCGAGGCGCATCACCTGCGCGATCTCACCGCCAGCGCCGATCCGGAAGTGGCCGAGGCTGCCGCACTGATCCATGCCAAGGCCACCAACCTCTCCGATCTCGTCCGCCGCTTGCGTCGCTATGGCGGGCGCGCGGTGGACGAACCGACGCCGCTCCCGCTGCACACGCTGATCGAAAGCGTTGCCGAACTCGCGCGCACCGAAATGCGCAACGCCGGCGTCACGCTCGCCGCTGAACCAGTCGATCCCGCGCCGCTCATCATCGGTCAGGAGGTCGAGCTCGCGCAGGCCGTGATGAACCTCGTGCGCAACGCCGCACAGGCTTGCGGCACCGGCGGCACCGTGACGCTGGCGGTGCGATCGAACGATGCCAGTGCACGGATCATCGTCAGCAACCTTTCCGACGGCCGCCGTCAGCCGCCCGCCGGCATGGGCGTCGGCACGCTGATCGCCCGCACCATCGTGGAGGCACACGGCGGCACGCTTACGCGCACCACCGATCGCGACGGCACGGTCCGCGCCACCATCACCCTCCCCCTCGTCGGAGATTCTGGATGAACGACAATCCCAGGGTGTTTGTCGTCGACGATGATCGCGATCTCGGCGCCAGCGTCGCACGGCTTCTGCAGCGCCGCGGCTTCGAGGCGCAGGCGTTCCTCGATCCCGCCGCACTGCTCGAACTCGATCCCAACACTTTCGCACACTGCGTGGTGACGGACATCATGATGGGCGATCTCGACGGTTTCGCCTTCGCCGATCGGCTCCGGCAACGCGACCCCACCGTCGCCATCGTGTTCATGGCCGCCTGGCCGACCACCGCGAATGCGGTCGATTCCGTGCGCCGCTACGGAGGGCTCGATTATCTCGAGAAGCCGCTCGACGAGGATCGACTGATCGCCGCCGTTGCCGAAGGCATCGCCTGGAGCAGCACGCGCCGGGCGGTCCTGGCCCGTACCGCGACGCTCACTGCCCGCGAACGACAGGTCTTTGACCTTCTCGTGCAGGGCCACCCCAACAAGGTCGTGGCCGATCGCCTCGGCCTTTCACCCAAGACCGTCGAAGACCACCGCGCCGCCGTTCTCGCCAAGACCGGCGCGAGCGGCCTCGCCCAGCTGATTGCCCTTGCACAATGACCAGGAAAGCCGTCGCAATGCCAGCCCAGGCCCATCCCATGGAAGACATGCTCGTAGAACTGGCGATCCTCGGCGTGCTCGCCGAACGCACGGAGATCTACCCGTCCAGCCTGGTGGGCGAGCTTCGCCGCCGTGCGCCGCTGCTGCCCGCAGTGCGCGTCCGCCCGGTGCTTGAGCGGCTGTGGCAGGAACGCCGCGTCGCTCGCCTGTGGCACCGTTATCTGTTGCCCGATCGCGTGCCGGCGGTGCGCAGCCAGTGGCTGGAGATGATCGATCGCCGACGCCTTGATCTGGAGGAACTGGAGGATGTGAGCGACGGCTATTCCAGCGGCCGCGCGATCATCACGGCCTGGGACGGCTGGCGCATGGGCTCGGCCGACGCCTGATCGAGGCGCGTGTAAGCGTCAGGCGAGGCCAGCGACGCTGCCCAGCACGATCCGCGTCAGATCCGCCTGTCCCCGTGCGCGCATCTTGGCGAAGGCGCGCTTCGAGTAATTGCGTGCCGTCTCGATCGTGAGGCCAAGCGCCACTGCCGCCTCGGCAAGGCTCGCCCCGCGCGCGACCGCCACGGCCAGCCGCGCCTCGCTCATCGCCAATCCATATAGGTCCCGCAGCACCCCTGCCTGCGTCTCGGCATCGCCGCCGCGCTCCGACAGGAACAGCGCCATCGCTGCTGCATCGCCGCGGCCCGCCACCAACAGCGCCACTCCGGTCGCGAGCCGCACTGCCACTGGCGCAGCAGGTGCCTGGCAGAAGGCAGCGATCAACGCACCCGCCTCGCTACGAACGGGTGCCAGCCGCTCCCCGGCGCGCGCCAAGGCCTCGTCGGACGCCGCAATGACCCGCCCGTCACGCGCCAATGTCGCAAAGCCAAGCCCCGTGCGCGCCAATGCAGCCCCGCTCGCTACCTCCTTATGCCGCGCCCGCTCCAGCATGACATAGGTTCGGAGCGCCACAGCCAGATGCGGGGCCAGCGCCGCCAACAACGCGCCGTCCGCAGCTGAAAAATCCCGCCCTCTCCGCTCGACGATCACCCATGCGCTCGCCCCTTCCGGCTCTTCCGCGCGCACCACTCGGCCAAGGCTCGCCTGCTCGTCCCCCCGCTCCGCCGCCGCATAGACCCGTCCGCGCCGCAAGCCCGCCAGCCACGGATCCAGCTCATCCACCGCCTCGGCGCTAGTTGGGCGGTGCTGCACAATCCTGTCGCCGATCTGCGTAATGATCGCCGCCGATCCCGCCCGCACACGTTGCTCCAGCCGTGACAGGAAAACCCGCCACGGCGGCGTCTCCTGCGCACCTTCATGCAGCGGGATCAGCAGGTCGGTCTCGTCGGAGCGCACCATCGCCATAGCGATATCCTCCCATATGGGAGGTGCCATGTCACCCCTGCCGCGCCATCTTCCCCACGATCAATGGGGACATTATGACCGCGCGCTCACTCACGCATCTCGAACGGCTCGAGGCGGAATCGATCCACATCATGCGAGAGGTCGTCGCCGAGAGCGAGCGGCCGGTGATGCTCTATTCGGTCGGCAAGGACTCGGCCGTGATGCTGCACCTTGCGCGCAAGGCCTTCTACCCCGCGCCGCCGCCCTTCCCGCTGCTGCATGTCGACACGACGTGGAAGTTCAAGGCGATGTACGAACTGCGCGATCGCATGGCACGCGAAAGCGGCATGGAGCTCATCGTCCACAAGAACCCGGAGGCCGAAGCGCGCGGGATCAACCCGTTCGATCACGGTCCCCTCCACACCGATATGTGGAAGACGGAAGGCTTGAAGCAGGCGCTGGATCTCTACGGGTTCGATGTCGCGTTTGGCGGCGCGCGCCGCGACGAGGAGAAGAGCCGCGCCAAGGAGCGCGTCTTCTCCTTCCGCTCGGCCAATCACCGCTGGGATCCGAAGAACCAGCGCCCCGAACTCTGGAACCTCTACAACGCCAGGAAGGCCAAGGGCGAAAGCATCCGCGTCTTCCCGATCTCCAACTGGACCGAGCTCGACATCTGGCAATACATCCAGCTCAACGACATTCCGATCGTCCCGCTCTATTTCTCGCAGCCGCGCCCGACGGTGGAGAGGGACGGCCTGATCCTGATGGTCGATGACGATCGCTTTCCGCTACGCGACGGCGAAGTCCCGGTCGAACGCTCGATCCGCTTCCGCACGCTCGGCTGCTACCCACTCACCGGCGCGGTCGAGAGCGAGGCGAGCACGCTGTCGGACGTGATCCAGGAAATGCTTTTAACCACCACCAGCGAGCGGCAGGGCCGCGCGATCGACAAGGATGCGGGCTCGGCCAGCATGGAGAAGAAGAAGCAGGAGGGGTATTTCTGATGTGGCAAGACGCTCCGTCGCGACCCGCGCATCCGGCCGCACCTGCGCTCCCCTGCCAGCAGCCTGAGGGAGTGAATTGATGGCCAGCTCCGCCCAGGAATCCGTCTACCAGGTCGACGCGTTGATCGCTGAGGACATCGACGCCTATCTCGCGCGTCACCAGCACAAGTCGCTGCTGCGCTTCATCACCTGCGGCTCGGTCGATGACGGCAAGTCCACGCTGATCGGCCGGCTGCTGTACGATTCGAAGATGATCTTCGAGGATCAGCTCGCCGCGCTGGAGAGCGATTCGAAGAAGGTGGGTACGCAGGGGCAGGAGATCGATTTCGCCCTGCTCGTCGATGGCCTCGCCGCGGAGCGCGAACAGGGCATCACGATCGACGTCGCCTATCGCTTCTTCGCGACCGAGAAGCGCAAGTTCATCGTCGCCGACACCCCCGGCCACGAACAATATACCCGCAACATGGTCACCGGCGCGTCCACCGCGGACTTGGCCGTCATCCTCGTCGATGCGCGCAAGGGCGTGCTCACGCAGACGCGGCGCCATTCGTATCTCGCCCACCTCATCGGCATCCGCAATCTGGTGCTGGCGGTGAACAAGATGGATCTCGTCGGCTACGACCAAGGCGTGTTCGACACGATCGTCGCCGATTACCGCGCCTTCGCGGAATCGATCGGGATCAGCGATTTCACCGCGCTGCCGATCTCGGGCTTCAAGGGCGACAACATCACGGCCCCCTCCACCCACACGCCATGGTACACCGGCCCCTCGTTGGTCGAGCATCTCGAAACCGTGAAGATTGACGCCGAAGCCGATCCGGCCAGGCCCTTCCGCTTGCCGGTGCAATGGGTGAATCGCCCCAACCTCGACTTCCGCGGTTTTGCCGGCCTCGTCTCCTCCGGCACGATCAAGCCGGGCGATCCCGTACGCATTCTGCCATCGGGCAAGACGACGACGGTTGCCCGGATCGTCAGTTTCGACGGCGATCTCGATCAGGCCGACGCTGGCCAGTCGGTCACACTCACGCTAGCTGACGAAGTGGATTGCTCGCGCGGCGACGTCATCGCCGCTGCCTCTGCCCCGCCGCAGGTCGCCGACCAGTTCGAGGCGACGATCGTCTGGATGGCCGAGGACGAGATGCTTCCCGGCCGCTCCTATTGGCTGAAGCTCGGCACGCAGACGGCGACCGCGACGATCCAGGCACCGAAATATCAGGTCAACGTCAACACGCTGGAGCAGCTCGCCGCAAAGACGCTCGATCTGAACGCAATCGGCGTAGCCAACCTGTCGACCGACAAGCCCTTGGTGTTCGAGCCCTACGCCGACAACCGATCGCTTGGCGGCTTCATCCTGATCGACAAGCTTACCAATGCCACGGTCGCGGCCGGCATGCTGCACTTCAGCCTGCGCCGCTCGCAGAACATCCACTGGCAGCCGACCGATGTCAGTCGCGATACCCATGCGGCGCTGAAGAACCAGAAGCCGGTCGTCCTGTGGTTCACCGGCCTGTCTGGGGCGGGCAAGTCCACGATCGCCAATATCGTCGAGAAGAAGCTGGTGCGGATGAACCGCCACACCTTCCTCCTCGATGGCGACAATGTGCGGCACGGCCTCAACAAGGACCTCGGCTTCACCGATGCCGATCGCGTCGAGAACATCCGCCGCGTCGGCGAAGTGGCGCGGCTGATGACGGACGCTGGGCTTATCGTCATCACCGCCTTCATCTCCCCCTTCCGTGCCGAGCGCGAGATGGTGCGCCAGATGATGCAGCCGGGCGAGTTCATCGAGGTGCATATCGATACGCCGCTCGCGGAAGCGGAGCGGCGCGACGTGAAGGGCCTCTACGCCAAGGCGCGCAGCGGCCAGCTGGCGAACTTCACCGGCATCGACAGCCCGTACGAGCCGCCCGAGGATCCCGAGATCCGCATCGATACCACCAGCATCACGGCCGACGAGGCGGCGGAGCTGATCATCAAGAGGATCATCCCATGACCGCCAGCATGACCGACGCGGAACTCGCCGCGCATCTCGCGGAGACGGCCGGCCGCATCCTGCTGGAGGTGCGCGAGGCCGGCGTCTTTTCGGAAAAGGCGCTCGGCAAGGCGGGGGATCAGACCGCCAACCAGTTCCTCGTCCACGCGATCCGCGAGGCACGGCCCGATGACGGCCTGCTGTCCGAGGAGATGAAGTGCGACGGCGAGCGGCTCGCCAAGTCCCGCGTCTGGATCGTCGATCCGGTCGACGGTACACGGGAATATGGCGAGAAGCGCGCCGACTGGGCGGTGCATGTCGGCCTCGCGATCGATTGCGTTGCCACGATAGGCGCCGTCGCCCTGCCCGGCGCCGGAATCGTCCTGCGCTCCGATCAGCCGCAGCCGGTGCCCCCACCCGCCAGCCCCCTGCGCATGCTGGTCAGCCGCACGCGCCCCGCAAAGGAAGCGGTCGCGGTCGCGGAGAAGCTCGGCGCGACGCTCGTGCCGATGGGCTCGGCCGGCGCCAAGGCGATGGCTGTGGTGCGCGGGGAGGCGGATATCTACCTCCACTCCGGCGGTCAGTTCGAATGGGATTCCGCCGCCCCGGTCGCGGTGGCGGCGGCATACGGCCTCCACTGCTCACGCATCGACGGCAGCCCGCTCGTCTACAATCAGGAGGACGTGTACCTCCCGGATCTGCTGATCTGCCCGAAAGCGCTCGCGGCAGACGTGCTGGCCCTGATCCGCCAGGTCCGCGCCAGCTGATCCGAAAAAAGGGCGGCTCCGCGAAGCCGCCCCTCTTTTCCTTACGCCAGATGCTCGGCGAAGAACGCCGAGGTGCGCTGATCCGCCAGCTCTGCCGCCGCCGGGGAGCGGCGATCGCCCATCTCGGTCGCGAAGCCGTGGTCCTCGCCCGGATAATCGTACAGCGTCACCTTCGGGTGATCGTCCAGTCCCTCGTGCATCTTCTGCTGCGTTGCCTTGTCGACGAAGCCATCCTCGCCCGCGATATGCAGCAGCACCGGCTTGGCAATGGCATGCTTCTCGCCCAGCAGACCGTCGATGCCGACGCCGTAATAGCCGACCGAGGCATCGATATCCGTACGGCACGCAGTCATGAAGGCCAGCCGCCCGCCGAGGCAGTAACCGACCGCGCCGACCTTGCCTGATCCGCCCAGCAGCTCGCGCGCCTTGTGGATCGTCGCTTCGATATCGCGGATGCCGCCATCCTGGTCGAACTCGCCGAACAGGCTGAGCCCCTTCTGCATCTCTTCCGGCACATCGGGATTGAGCTCGATGCCCGGCGCGATCTTCCAGAACAGGTCGGGCGCGATCGCCAGATAGCCGTCGGCGGCCAGGCGGTCGCACTTCTGGCGGATGCCCGGGTTCACGCCGAAGATCTCCTGGATCACGATGATCGCCGCGGTCGGATTTCCTTCGGGCTCGGCGCAATAGGCCTTGAAGCTGCCCTCGCCCTTCAGCGTGGCGACGTCGATCATCTCACCCATGTCATCTCCCCTTAGCTGCCCGCCGTGCCGGCGCCGCGAGGTTGCGGCGCCACCCATCCAACGGGCATAGACAGTGCCGGGTGACGCTATCGTCCCCCGCCGCACGGCTCAAGGGAGGCCAGGGATGAAGGTCACGATCGAGGTCGAGTGCACGCCCGAAGAGGCACGCCGCATGATGGGCTTGCCCGATCTCACGCCGCTGCATGATCGCTACGTCGCGATGATGCAGGATGCGATGCAGGGCGCCACCATGAAGCCCGAGATGATGGAGGGCATGCTGACCAGCTTCGCACCAATGGGTGAGGCGGGCGCTGCCTTCTGGCGCCGCCTGTTCGAGGCGGGAACGAAGCCCGGCGGCTGATGGACACGATCTTCGCGGTGTCGAGCGGGCGCCCACCCGCCGCGATCGCCGTCCTCCGCATCAGTGGCCCGCAGGCGATGGCCGCTGCCACCGCCCTCGCCACCACCCTCCCCCCGCCGCGCCGCGCTGGCCGTCGCCATCTGCGCGCCGCAGACGGTTCGCTGATCGACCAGGCATTGGTCCTCACCTTCCCCGCCCCCGCCACGGCCACCGGCGAGGATCTGGTGGAGCTTCATCTTCACGGAGGCCGCGCCGTCGTCGCGGCGGCGGAAAAGGCGCTCGGTGCGATGCCCGGCCTACGCCCCGCGCTCGCCGGCGAGTTCACCCGCCGCGCGCTCGCCAACGGCCGCATCGACCTCATCCAGGCACAGGGCATCGCTGACTTGCTCGAGGCGGAGACCGAGCAGCAGCATCGGCTCGCGATCGAGAGCAGTGAAGGCAGGGTCAGCCAGCTCGTCCGTGGCTTGATGGCTGAACTCTCCCGCCTCGCCGCGCTGGTCGAGGCGGCGATCGACTTCGACGATGAAGACGATGTCAGCGACGCCGACAACGAGCTGCTCGATCGCGACACTGAGATCCTACGGGCGCAACTCGCCGCGGTCCTAGCCCGCCCCTCGGTCGAACGCTATCGCGAGGGCATCCGCGTCGTCCTCGTCGGCCCCACCAACGCCGGCAAGTCATCGCTGTTCAACGCGCTGCTCGGTCGCGACGCCGCAATCGTCTCCCCCATCGCCGGCACCACGCGCGACCGGGTCGAGGCCAATGTCACCCGCCGCGGCCAAGCCTACACGCTGGTCGATACCGCCGGTGTCCGTGACGACAGCGCTGATCCGATCGAGCGGATCGGAATCGACCGAGCCCGTCAGGCCCGCGCCGGCGCCGATATCGTTCTTGACCTCGACGAGAATGCTGTCGGAGACGATCGCACGATCGCAGTCCATGCTCGCGCGAATGCCCGCAGTGATGCGCCCCGCCCCGGGACGATCATCACCTCTTGTGATGACCTAGCCTCGATCGACCGGCTGTGGGATGAGATCGACCGGCGGGCGAACATCATCCTGGTTCTGGACGGCGCCCCCACCTTTCACCGGTTCCAGCAGGACCAGATCCGCATCGCTGCTACCGCGCTCGAGGCATCACTGGCCTCGCAAGACTTGTTGTTGCGGGCGGAAGAGCTACGTACCGCGTCAGGCGCACTCGCCTCCCTGCTTGGCTTGGACGCGACCGAGGCAATGCTCGACGCGCTATTCTCCCGCTTCTGTGTCGGAAAGTGATTGTTTCACGTGGAACAGGTGTTCGACGTTATCGTGATCGGCGGCGGACATGCCGGAACTGAGGCGGCAGCGGCCGCCGCAAGGCGGGGCGCCCGCGTGGCACTGGTCAGCCATGATCCGCAAAAGATCGGGGCCATGTCGTGCAACCCGTCGATCGGCGGGCTCGGCAAGGGCCACCTCGTGCGCGAGGTGGATGCCTATGATGGGCTAATGGGCCGCGCGGCGGATGCGGCCGCGATCCATCACCGTATGCTCAACCGCAGCAAGGGCCTCGCGGTTCAGGGCCCGCGCATCCAGGCTGATCGCACGCTCTACGCCGCCGCGATCCGCCAGATGCTCGCTAGCTATCCGAACATCACGATCGTCGCCGGCGAAGCGATCGCGCTACGCCTCGACGGCGGCCGGCTCTCGGGTGTCGAACTTCGCTCCGGCGAGACGCTTGGCGCCCCGGCCGTCGTTCTCGCCACCGGCACCTTCCTGGGCGGCCGCCTCTTCCGCGGTGAGGAACAGGAGGAAGGCGGCCGGGTCAATGAAGCCGCTGCCCTCCCCCTCGCGCGCCAGCTCCGCGACCTTTCGCTCCCCATGGGTCGCCTCAAGACCGGTACCCCTCCCCGGCTCGACGGCCGAACGATCGACTGGGCCCAGCTGGAACCGCAGCCGTCGGACCCCGATGACTGGACCATGTCACCGATGACGAGGACGCGCGCGCTGCCGCAACTCGCCTGCGCGATCACCCGCACGACCAGCGAGGCGCACGCCATCATCGCCGCCAACCTCCATCGCTCCCCATTGCAGACCGGCGCGATCGAAGGGCTCGGCCCGCGCTACTGCCCGTCGATCGAGGACAAGATCCGCCGCTTCGGCGATCGTGACGGGCACCAGATCTTCCTCGAACCGGAAGGATTGGATGACGCCACCATCTACCCGAACGGCATCTCCACCTCCGTTCCCGCCGACGTGCAGGAGGCATTCATTCGCGCCGTGCCGGGCCTCGAGACCTGCCGCATCACCATGCATGGCTATGCCGTCGAATATGATCACATCGATCCGCGCGCGCTCGATGCGACACTGGGCCTCAGCGCCATTCCCGGCCTGTATCTCGCGGGCCAGATCAACGGCACCACCGGCTATGAAGAGGCTGCCGCACAGGGTCTCGTTGCCGGCGCCAATGCAGCGGCCTTCGCACGGGGCCTCGCGCCGCTGCTCCCGGATCGCAGCGCCAGCTACATCGGCGTGATGATCGACGATCTCGTGTTGCAGGGGATCAGCGAGCCCTATCGCATGCTCACCGCCCGCGCCGAGTACCGGCTCGCGTTGCGCGCTGACAATGCCGAAACGCGGCTTTCGGATCACGCGGCCAGCCTGGGTCTCCTGACCCCTGAACGCCGGGACCATGTCGACCGACGCATGACCCAGCGCGCTACTCTCCGCGCTGGCGGAACCACAACCGGCGTGGATGCTGATCTCATCCGCGAACACGAAGAGGATGTCCGCTACGCCCCGTATCTCGCGCGCCAGGCTGCCGAGATCGCGCGGATGAAGCATGACGATCGCGTCGTCATTGCATCGGGCCCTGCCCTCGATTCGATTGCTGGCCTCTCCAACGAGATGCGCGAGCGCCTGCGCGCCGCAGGGCCGCGCACACTGGGCGAGGCGTCCCGCGTCCGCGGTGTCACCCCGGCAGCCCTCACCGCTCTCTGGTTACACGCGAAGGCGAAACGATGAACGAGGAACAGGCGCGCGAGGCCACGCGCGCGATCGTCGGTGATGCAGCTCTGGAACGGATTGAGCGCTTTCTCCATCGGGTCCGCGAAGAAGCTGGCCGCCAAAATCTGGTTTCGCGCCCAACGCTTGATTCCTTGTGGCATCGCCACGCGCTCGACTCTGCCCAGCTGATACCTCTCGCTCCTGCGACTGGCTTGTGGGTGGACGTTGGCACCGGCGCTGGCTTCCCCGGCATCATTGTTGCCCTCGCCACCGAACACCCGATGATCCTGGTCGAACCCCGCCGCATGCGGGCAGACTTTTTGCGCAGCGTGCTTGAGGCAGAACAAATCACCGATCGGGTGTCGGTCCATCAGTCAAAGGTCGAGCGGCTCACCGAAATCACAGCGAGGATCATCTCCGCGCGGGCCGTGGCTGCGCTTTTCGACCTGCTCGGCGGCACCGCGAACATCGCCGATCGCGACACAGTCTACTTGCTCCCCAAGGGACAATCCGCCACGACGGAAGTTGACGACGCGCGCCGACGCTTTGATGGATTGTTCCACGTGGAACAAAGCCTCACCGATCCAGCCTCCGGCATCGTCGTCGCAACAGGGGTAAAGCGGCGATGATTCGGATTGCGGTGGCCAATCAGAAGGGCGGAGTCGGCAAGACCACGTCGGCGATCAACCTCGCGACTGCGCTGGCCGCCACTGGCAAGCGCGTGTTGCTGATCGATCTCGATCCGCAGGGCAACGCCTCGACGGGCCTCGGCATTTCCCACGCCCAGCGCGCCTCTTCCAGCTATCACGTGCTCGTCGATCAGGTTCCGATCGAGGACGGCGTCGTCGCGACCAGTGTCCCGCGGCTGGACGTCCTCCCTGCGACGCCGGATCTGTCGGGTGCGGAGATCGAGCTGGTCGAGCTCGACCAGCGCACGCATCGCCTGCACCGCGCGCTTGATGCTGCACCGCCCCGGTGGGACATCGCCCTGATCGATTGCCCCCCGTCGCTTGGCCTTCTCACCATCAACGCGATGGTTGCGGCGGATTCGCTGCTCGTGCCGCTGCAATGCGAGTTCTTCGCGCTGGAAGGCCTGAGCCAGCTCCTCACCACGGTCGAGCGGATCCGCGCCCGCTTCAATCCGTCCCTCGCCATCATCGGTGTCGCACTCACCATGTACGATCGCCGCAATCGCCTGACCGAACAGGTCTCCGCCGATGTCCGCGCCGTGCTCGGCAAGGTCGTGTTCGACACCGTCATCCCGCGCAACGTGCGACTGTCCGAAGCGCCGAGCCACGGCCTTCCCGCGCTGATCTACGATCACCGCTGCAGCGGCTCGCAGGCCTATATCGCGCTCGCCCGCGAGCTTATCGCGCGCCTGCCGCACAGCAATGAGGTTGCCGCATGAGCGATGCCAACAAGCGCCCCCGCGGTGGTCTCGGCCGCGGTCTGAACGCCCTTCTCGGCGATATCGCGCGTGATGATGCGCCGATCGATTCCAGCCGCGCCCAGTCCGCCGGCGTCCGGCTGATCCCGGTCAGCGCGATCGCGCCGCATCCGGAACAGCCGCGCCGCCATTTCGACGAGGACGCGCTCAACGAGCTTGCCGCCTCGATCGCCGAGCGTGGCATCATCCAGCCGATCGTCGTCCGTCCGCACGGCCATGATTATCAGATCGTCGCCGGTGAGCGCCGCTGGCGTGCCGCCCAGCGTGCGCGGTTGCACGAAGTGCCGGTCGTCGTACGTGAATATACCGACGCGGAAACGCTGCAGATCGCGCTGGTCGAGAATATTCAGCGCCAGGATCTGAATGCGATCGAAGAGGCCGAAGCGTACAGCCGGCTGCTCGACGAATTCGGCCACACGCAGGAAGTACTGGCGAAGACGGTCCACAAGTCGCGCAGCCATGTCGCGAACCTCCTCCGCCTGCTCGATCTGCCCAAGACCGTCCAGGGCCGTGTGATCGACGGTACGCTCAGCATGGGCCATGCCCGTGCGATCATCGGCGCGCCCGATCCGGAGGCACTGGCGGAGCAGGTCGTCAGCAAGGGCTTGTCGGTGCGCCAGACCGAGAAGCTGGCACAAAGCACGAAGCCGACCTCCCGCCGCCATAACAGCCGCACCCAGGAACGCGCCGGCGCGGAAGGTGACGCGGACGTCGCTGCGCTCGAACGCCAGCTGGGGGACCTGCTCGGGCTGAAGGTCCGCATCAGCTACGGCGCCAGCGGCGGATCGCTGACGCTCGAATATTCCACGCTCGATCAACTCGACATGATCTGCCAGCGGTTGAGCGGCGAGCCCATCTAGCGCCATTCGCGCGCCTCATGCGGCCATCGCTCACCATCGCGCGGCACCCGGACCCCAAAGGGGTGCAAAGAACGCCATGGCGCGCCCGCTGATGCCCGCCCAGACAGCCCGCCGCGCCCTGCTCCGAGCGGCATTGGCGGGCTCGCTGGTGGCCGCCTCACCATTCCTCCCGATCACGCTAGTCCTTGCCGTGGGAAGCGTCCCCCGGGCCTTCACCAGCGTCTCCGAGGCGCTGCTGCTTCTTCCCTTCGCCATCCTGCCGCTGCTGGTCACCTTCCCGCTCGTCCTGGCGATCAGCGTCTCGGTCGGCCTCCCGGTCACGCGCCTGCTCCACCGCCACGCACGGGAGAGCCTCCTGTCCTATGGTATCGCCGGCGCCGCCACCGGCGCGCTCGTCGCCGCGCTTTCGGTCGCGCTGCTGGAGATCCAGGACGGCTATTGGCTCATAGTCCCGGCCACTCTCAGCGGCTTGGTGACGGCGACGCTCTGGTGGCGCCACCGCAGGAAGATCGCGGCCTAGCGGCTCAGCTGCGCAGCCGGACGACCAGCGACAGCATCGCCTGGCTCGCCAGCACGTCGCCCGCCGTGGCGCTGGCCATCACCGATCGCTCCGCCCGCCGCACCTCGCCCAGCGCGCGCGCCAGCGCCTCCGGGGACCAGCGGCGCAGTGCGGCGCCCGTGGCGGCCTCTTCCTTCCAGAACACGCGGTGGCGCTTCATCACGCCGGCGACATCACCGCCCGCCAGCACCTCGCCCTTCATCTCGGCAAGTGACGCCAGCCGCCGCGCCAGCGCGCGCAGCCACGGGATCGGGGAAGCGCCCGCCTCGTCCATCCGCCGCAATGCCTCGCCAAGCGCGGCAGGCTTCGCCGCGATCACGCCTTGGATCACGTCGCTCATCTCGGTCTCGCCAAGATCCGCGCCGATCGCATCCAGCGCATCGTCTTCGCACGCCACCGGCCGCTCGGGCGAAGCATCAAGATACAGCGCCAGCTTCTCGATCTCGCGCATCATCACCGCGCGGTCACCGCCACCCGCCTGCGCCAGCCGCCGTGCAACGCCGCCGCCCAGCCGCAGCCCATGGTCACGTGCGATCTGCCCCGCCACCGCCTCCAGCTGCCCCGCATCGGGCACGTAGCAGGCAAGCGCCATGGCAGCCGGTGAATCGAGTGCCAGCTTCGCCAGCTTCGACGTCGCCTTCAGCGATGGCGCGATCATCACCACCGGATTGCCGGCCCGCTCCGCCTCCAGCAGCGCGGTGGTCGCCGCCAGGCTTTCCTCGCCGGCACCGGTAACCCGCACATGCCGGGCGGTGCCGAACAGCGACATCGCCGCCGCCTCGTCCGCCAGCCGCGCCGGATCGCCGCGCAGCGCCGCGCCATCCAGGTCGATCCGCTCCGCCTCGGGGCCCAGCGCACGCGCCAGCCGCTCCGCCAGCGCCATCGCGCCGGCTTCGTCGGGCCCGAACATCAGATAGAAGCGGATATCGGCGGGCGGCTTGTCCAGCGCCGCCTTCATGCGTGCTTCGGTCGCCTTCACGGCGCGACGCTCATGGTGCCGGCGGGTTCTGCCGCATCTCGACGGCGACGCGGGTCACGATCTGGTCGGCGACGATCACCGCCAGCCGCTCCAGCGCGGTCGATTCCGCCGCGATCGTCGCATATTCCGATCCGACCACGTCGATCCCCGCGTCCGATCCAGCCGTGGCGTCGACGAGCACTTCGTCCTTGCCCACTTCGACCAGCTGGTAGCGCGCACGCAGCGTCCGCCGTTCACGCGCCACCGAATCGTCACGCCGGATAGCGAGGCCGGTAATCTGGTCGTCCAGCTTCACCTGCAGCCGATAGCGCGCCGCGCCCGCGGCAGGCGGCGGACCCAGCCGATCGCGGAGCGCATTGTTCACCAGCCAGCCCGCCTTGCCCTCGATCGGCGCGATCTCGACCTCGCTGAGGCCGCGTGCCACCTGCCCCGAACTGCCCCCGCTATAGAGCGGCGTCAGGCCACAGCCGCCGAGGATCGCCAGCGCCGGCAGCAGCGCGATCAGGGCCAGGTGCCGCTTCATGCGACGATGTTCACCAATCGGTCGGGCACGACGATCACCTTCTTCGGGGCCTTGCCTTCCAGCGCACGGATCACCTTCTCGGATGCCATGGCCTGCACCTCGGCAGCGTCCTTCGCGGTCCCCTTGGGCATCACCAGCGTATCACGCAGCTTACCGTTCACCTGCACCGCGACGGTCACTTCATCGTCGACCAGCATCGCCGGATCCACCGTCGGCCACGCGGCATCGGCGATCAGCCCCTCGTGGCCCTGCGCCGCCCACGCTTCCTCGGCGAGATGCGGTACCATCGGCGCGACGATGCGCAGCAGCGTGGCGAGCGCTGCCGTGCGGTCCGCCGACGGCTTTGCCTTCTCCACCGCATTCGCCAGCGTGTAGATCAGCGCCACCGCCTTGTTGAACTGGAGGCCCTCGATGGCCTCGGCCACGCCCTTGACGGTGCGATGCGCCACCTTGCGTAAGCCGATGTCCTCGCCCGCATCGCTGGCGCCCTGATCGCCGACCAGGCGCCACAGCCGCTGGATGAAGCGCCACGCGCCCTCGATGCCGTTCTCGCTCCATTCCAGGTCGCGCTCCGGCGGGGAATCGGACAGCATGAACCAGCGCACCGCGTCCGCGCCGTACTGATCCACGATCGGCTCGGGATCGACCGTGTTCTTCTTCGATTTGGACATCTTCTCGACGCGACCCACCGTCACCGGCTGGCCGGTCGCCGTCTCGATGCCATTCTCGATTTCGCCGGGAGACAGCCAGCGGCCATCGCTCGACTTGTACGTCTCGTGAGTCACCATGCCCTGCGTGAACAGGCCGGCGAACGGCTCCGCCACGCCGATCATGCCGATATGCTGCAGCGCCCGCGTCCAGAAGCGGGCGTACAGCAGGTGAAGGATCGCATGCTCCACGCCGCCGATATATTGCCCCACCGGCAGCCATTGCTCGGCCACCGTCTTGTCGAACGGTTTGTCGTCCGGCTGGCTGGCGAAGCGTATGAAATACCAGGAAGAATCCGCGAACGTGTCGAGCGTGTCGGTCTCGCGCACCGCGGGCTTGCCGCATGACGGGCAATCGACATGTTTCCACGTCGGATGCCGATCGAGCGGGTTGCCCGGCGTCGCGAAGCTTACGTCCTCGGGCAGCTTCACCGGCAGCTGATCGGCCGGCACGGGCACCGCGCCGCAGCCATCGCAATGGATGATCGGGATCGGCGTGCCCCAGTAACGCTGCCGGCTGACGCCCCAGTCGCGCAGGCGGAACACGGTCGTCCCCTCGCCCCAGCCACCGGCCTCGGCGCGGGTGATCACCTCGCGCTTGGCATCCTCCACGTCCATGCCGTCGAGGAAGTGCGAATTCACCAGCGTGCCGGGCCCGGTGTAGGCTTCCGCCTCGTTGAACTCCGGCGCGTCCTTCGTGCCCTCGGACACGACACGGCGGATCGGCAGCTTGTACTTGGTGGCGAATTCGAAGTCGCGCTGGTCGTGCGCCGGTACGCCGAACACCGCGCCGACGCCGTAATCCATCAGCACGAAGTTCGCGATATAGACCGGCAGCTGGATCGACGGATCGAACGGATGCGCCGCCTTCAGCCCGGTGTCGAAGCCCAGCTTCTCCTGCGTCTCCAGCTCGGCCGCCGTGGTGCCGCCACGACGGCATTCCTCGATGAACGCCTGCGCCGCGGGATCGTTCGCTGCCACGCGCTGCGCCAGCGGGTGATCCGCCGCCACCGCGACGAAGCTCGCGCCGAAGATCGTGTCGGGGCGGGTCGTATAGACTTCGACCACGCCCTCGTTCGTGCCCGCCGCATCGTTCAACGCGAAGCGGAACGTCAGGCCCTGGCTCTTCCCGATCCAGTTCTCCTGCATCAGGCGAACCTTGTCGGGCCAGTCCTTCAGCTCGCTGAGGCCCGACAGCAGGTCCTCGGCAAAGGCGGTGATCTTCAGGAACCACTGGTTCAGCTTGCGCTTCTCGACCAGCGCGCCGGAACGCCAGCCGCGCCCGTCGATCACCTGCTCGTTGGCCAGCACGGTCATGTCGACCGGGTCCCAGTTCACCGCGCTCTCGCGGCGATAGACCAGCCCCGCCTCGTAGAATTTCAGGAACAGCGCCTGCTCGTGCCCGTAATATTCCGGGTCGCAGGTGGCGAATTCGCGCGTCCAGTCCAGCGCGAAGCCAAGCCGCTTCAGCTGCGCCCTCATCGTGGCGATATTGTCGCGCGTCCAGCCGCCCGGGTGGACGCCCTTTTCCATCGCCGCATTTTCGGCCGGCATGCCGAACGCGTCCCACCCCATCGGGTGGAGCACTTCCATGCCGTTCATGCGCCGGAAGCGGGCGAGCACGTCGCCCATGGTGTAGTTGCGCACATGGCCCATGTGGATGCGCCCCGAGGGATAGGGGAACATCTCGAGCACGTAGCTCTTGGGCTTGTTCGAATGATCGTCGGCGGCGAAGGTACGGCGCTCGTCCCACACCCGCTGCCAGCGGGCGTCGGCAGAGAGCGCGTTGAAGCGCTGGCTCATGATGGGGCTCAGCTACCCGCCATGGAGGCGCGGCGCAGGTCGCGCGCACGGGTCAGGATGATGTCCTCCAGCTTCTGCGTGGTCGCGGCCGCCACCGGCGCGCTCACCCACTGGCCGCCCTGGTTCACCTCGCGCAGCGCAGCGACGCGCACCGCATCGGCGCGCAGGTCCTGGTCCAGGATCGATACGGTCACCTTCATCCGCTCGGTCGGCGTCTGCGGATTCACATACCAGTCGGTCACGACGACGCCGCCGTTCGAATCGGTCTGCAGCAGCGGCATGAAGCTCAGCGTGTCGAGCGTCGCCCGCCACAGATAGCTGTTCACCCCGATCGTCGTGATGCGGGATGCGGCCAGATCGGCCTTCGGTCTATCCTTACCGCCGCCGCAGCTGGCGACGGCAAGAGCGGCGCAGGCGACCAGCGCGAAACGCAACGGGCGGAACATTGGCATCGTCCTGATGGAAAACAGTCAGCCAAGCTCTACATAGGCCTTCTGATGACGGCAAGTTCGCCCGTGTGGCCAATGCGTCCCATCGGCAGTTGCTCCGGCGCGGGGCCGGGCAGCGCCACATTGCGGCCAGATTGTGGAAACCGTGCAACACTCTCCGGCAAATCGCGTGCGTGTGCATGGCGGTTGGTGAACGAATCGTGTTAGGCGCGTTCCGCAGGGGTTGGAGGGATTCGTGTTCGAACGTCGAGCGCTTCTAGGTGGAATGATCGTGGCGGTTGCCGCGGCGACCGCCGTTGCGCCTGCGTTTGGCGCTGCCGAGGTCGATCGCCAGATGGTGAAGCGCGCCGCTCCGGTGCGCGCAGCCGGCGGGTTCACGCCCTCCGCGGCCGATCCGCGTCTCGCCGCCGCCTTCGCGCGCAGCGGCCTTGGCGCCGATGGATTCCGCTTCACGCCTTCGGAAACGCGGCAGGGCAATCGCCCGGTGACGGTCGCCGTCCGCGCCCGCTCGAACCGCACGGCTGAGGATGCCGGCCGTCTCGCCACCGCCGCCGCGCCGACGGTGGGCCTGGTCCCGGTCGCCTACAACCTCGGCGTTTCGGTCGGCTGGAAGCGATTCGCCGTCTCGGGTGACGTCGCCAAGGTCGATCTCGCCGGCGAGCCTGGCAGCCGCGAAATCGCGGACGTGTCGGTCAGCTATTCACTGCCGCGCTTCACCGGCCGCGTGAAGGCACAGGCCGATCGCCCGCTGCCGGGCACGCCCAAGCTGGTCGAGGATGCGCCGAGCTACTCGCTCGACGTCGGCGGTTCCTATTCGCTCACCCGCAACGTCGATCTCACCGCCGGCGTTCGCTACAAGTCGGAGCGTGAGCGTCTCGCCCGCTTCGCCGACGATCGCCGCGACAGCCAGGCGGTCTATGTGGGCACCGCCTTCCGCTTCTGATCTTTAACCGGGCTCGCGCCGGTCGCGCGGGTCCAGCCAGGCGTCGATTGCCGCCCAGCCATGGAATCCGTGCAGCCGCCGGAAGGCGCGCCGGTCCATGCCCGCAAGCGCGATCCGCACCATCGGCAGATTGCCCGCCAGCGCCGCCGCCCGCCGCGCGCCAAGCGACGGCGCACCGGGATGCGACCTGGTCGCGAAGACGGGCGAGACGAAGGCCACATCCGCCCCCGCCCGGCGCGCCGCCGCAGCCTCGCGCGCATCATGCACCGGCCAGGTGACAATTCCGCCCGCGCGCGCGCCATGCACGCCCATTTCGCCCCGCATCACCGCCGTTCCTGCGCGTACCAGTACGAGATTGCGCGGCCCGGCGATCCGCCGCAGCCGCGCGAACAGCCGCCGCCGCTCCGCCAGCGGCGTCTTGTGATGCCGGAACACCACGCCTGCGCCGCGCGGCAGCCGGGCGACCGCGCGCCACAGCCCCTCCCCCATCCGCTCGTCGGTCATCAGCCACAGGGTCGGGATTGGGTGGCGGCGGCGCATCGCCGTGCTTATAGCCCAGGCGATGCAAGCCGACGACCGCCTCGCCGCCATCCGCGGCCGCATTGCCCATGCCGCCAAGCTCGTCCGCCGCGCCGCCGGAGACGTGACGCTGATCGCCGTCTCAAAGACTCACGGGGCCGATGCGATCGAGCCTTTGCTCCACGCCGGCCAGCGCGATTTCGGCGAAAATCGCGTGCAGGAAGCGCTGGCGAAATGGCCCGCCCTGCGCGAGCAATTCCCGGATACGCGCCTCCACCTCATCGGCCAGCTGCAATCGAACAAGGCGGCCGAGGCCGTCGCCTTTGCGGATGCGATCCACGCCGTCGATCGTAGCTCGCTCGTCACCGCTCTCGCCAAGGCGATGGATGCGCAAGGCAAGCGCCCCACCTGCTTCCTCCAGGTGAACATCGGCGACGAGCCGCAGAAGGGCGGCTGCGCCGTCGATGCCCTCCCCGCTCTGCTCACCGAGGCGCGCGCGGCCGACCTGCCGATCGCTGGGCTGATGTGCATCCCGCCCGCTGGCGTCGAGGCCGCGCCCTATTTCGCGCTCCTCGCGAAGATCGCCCGCGACCACGGCCTCACCGGCCTCAGCATGGGCATGTCGGACGATTTCGAGACCGCGGTGATGATCGGGGCGACGCACGTGCGGATCGGCTCGGCACTGTTCGGCGATCGCCCTCCCGTCCGTACCCCCACCGGATTCAGGAAGCCCAAATGACGATCGACGCACTGCTCTTCGATTTCGATGGCGTGCTGATCGAGAGCGAATATCTCGGCAACAAGCATATCGCTGATTTCCTCACCGCCAGCGGCTATCCCACCACCACCGAAGAGGCGATGGCCCGCTTCATGGGCTATTCGGGGCGTGATTTCGTGTCCCGCCTGGAAGACTGGATCGGTGGCCCGCTGCCGTCCGACTGGGATACCGTGCGCCGCGTGGAGAATGAACGCGTCCTCGCCGAAGGGATCGAGGAGGTCGCCGGCGCCGTCGCCTTCGTTCGCTCGCTGCCCGCCGATCTCCCCAAGGCAGTGGTCTCCTCCAGCTCGACCCGCTGGATCCGCACCCATCTCGATCACCTCGGCCTCACCGACGTCTTCGGCGACCATCTCTATTCCGGCGCGGAGCACGTCACGCACGGCAAGCCCGCGCCCGATCTCTACCTCTACGGCGCCCGCCAGCTCGGCGTTCCGATCGATCGCTGCGCCATTCTCGAGGATTCCGAAGTCGGCGCGACCGGCGCGGTGGCGAGCGGCGGCAAGGTGATCGGCCTGTGCGCCGGCCTGCATTGTGCCCCCGGCCACGAAGCGAAGCTGCGCGCGCTCGGCGTCACCAACGTCGCGCATGACTTCGACGACGTCCGCCGCCTGCTGAACCTCTAGGATTCTCGCCGGCGGGGGCTTCCCCGCTCGGATTCAAAGCTGGTGCCCGGTCCGGTCCCGCTTGGTCGCGAGATAGCGCTCGTTGTGCGGGTTAGTCGGCAGGAAGTGCGGCACGCGCTCCACCACCGTGATGCCGCGCGCCTCCAGCCCCTGCACCTTGCCCGGATTGTTGGTCAGCAGCCGAATTTCGCGCTGGCCCAGCAGGTCCAGCATCCGCGCCGCCACGCCGAAGTCACGCGCGTCGACGGCAAAGCCCAGCCGGGTGTTCGCATCGACCGTGTCGAATCCCTGGTCCTGCAGCGCATAGGCGCGCAGCTTGTTGACGAGGCCGATGCCCCGTCCCTCCTGCCGCAGATACAGCAGGATCCCCCAGCCCGATTGCGAAATCGCCTTCAGCGCCGCGTCCAGCTGCGGCCCGCAATCGCACTTGAGGCTCCCCAGCGCATCACCCGTCAGGCATTCGCTGTGCAGCCGCACCAGCGGCGGCTGGCCATTGGGCGCGCCGATCAGCAGCGCGACATGCTCGCCCGGCCCCTCGGGCGTGCGGAAGGCGACGATCTCCGCGTCCTCCGCATGCGCCACCGGCAGCCGCGCCCGCGCCGCGATCGTCAGCCGGATCGCGTCCTCATGGGCGTCGACGTCACGCGGCGTGATCGCGACATCCGCCGGGCCGTCGGCGCGCACGAAGAACGCCGGCAGCATTCCCGCCACCCGCGCCAGCTTCAGCGCCGCAGCCGCATCCTCGGGCGACTCTAGGGCAATGGCGCGGAACGGCCCCTTCAGCGGCGTCGCCAGGTCAAGCTGCGGATCGGCCAGCGCGGTCGCGGTGGCGAAATCCACCCAGGGCGCCCGGTCCACCAGCACCGGCGCGTCCGGCACCGCTGCTTCCTTCTGATTGGCCAGCTTCAGCGTCTCGGCCCGCCCGGCGGACAGCAGCACCGGCGCCTCGGCCGCCGGGTCGAACGCCTCCAGCCGCACCGGATCGGCCGTCTCGATCGGCAGCAGCGCCAGTGCGCCGATCCGCACCGGCCAGCCACGGCGCAGCGCGTCGATCGCGCGCGCGGCGGCGTGCGCGTCGCCCTGAACGGCGCCGCTCAAAAGTCGAACTCGGTCATGATCGGCACATGGTCGGAAGGTTTCAGCCAGCTGCGGCACGCCTCGAATACCTTGTGATCCGTCGCCGCTTTGGCAACGTCGCCGGTCGCCCACATATGGTCGAGCCGACGCCCGCGATCATTCTTGGTCCAGTCGGGCGAGCGATAGCTCCACCAGGTGTGCAGCCGCGCCGGCGCGGGATAGAAATGCCGCCCCAGGTCCACCCAGTCGTTCGACGCTTTCAACCGGTCCAGCGCCTCCACCTCGATCGGGGTATGGCTGACGACCTTCAGCAGCGCCTTGTGGCTCCACACGTCCTCGGGCAGCGGCGCGATGTTGAAATCGCCGGTCAGGATCGTCGGGCAGTCGAGCGTGGCCGACCATTCGGTCATGCGCTGGACGAAATCCAGCTTCTGGCCGAACTTCGGATTCACCTCGCGATCGGGCACATCGCCGCCCGCGGGCACATAGACGTTCTCCAGCCGTACGCCGTTCGCAAGCCTCACGCCGATATGCCGCGCCTCGCGGTTCGCCTGCCAGTCGAGCCGGTCATCCTCTGCCAGCGGCACGCGACTGATGATCGCCACGCCGTGGTGCATGCGCTGGCCGTGGATCAGGATATGGTCATAGCCAAGCGCGCGGAACGTCTCGAACGGGAAGTCCGCGTCGATCACCTTGGTTTCCTGCAGGCACAGGATATCGGGCTGCGCCTCGCGCAGGAACTGCTCCACGATGGCGATGCGGAAGCGGACCGAATTGATGTTCCAGCTGACGATCTTCACGCCGGCGGCTGTAACCGGCCACAGCGCGATGGGGAAGCCGTCACCCCGGAGAGGTCATCGGGCGGCGGCCGCGGCGCTGAAAAGGAAAGGCCCTCGCTCCGGGGGCATGGAGCGAGGGCCGACCTGGCGTTCGTCACGCAGGGGGACGTGAAGCTTTGATCCGGGCAACAGGGGGAAAATCCCGAACCGCCCACGTCCGCAGCACCGTCATTACTTGCGATTACCTGTCGCCTGCATGAACAGATCAGGCGAAATCGGCCCTATCCGGCGCGGTTGTTCCTCCGCGGGTCGTTCCAGCGGAACGTCCCATCGTTCACCGGCACGTTGAAGCGTTGATCCGCCAGTCGGATCGTCGTCCGGTTGCCCTGGCTGTCCAGCATCACCCAGCCTTGCAGCATCAGCCCGCCGGGGGCCGATCCGTCACGCGCGAACACCATCGTGATGCGGCCATATTCGGGATGCTTCGGGTCATAACCCTCTACGGTCAGCACACGGGCGTCACCCGTCGGCACCACCTTGGCGTAGCGCGCGATGTCCTGGTCCGGGTTGATCAGCACGCCCAGCGGCGAGTTGCCGATCGGCCAGCGCTGCACCTGTCGCACCGAATAGTCGATGAAAGTCAGCGCCTTGCCGTCGCCGACCACTAGGATCGGCACGCCCTTTTCATATTGGAAACGGATCTTGCCCGGCTTCTTCAGCGACAGCGTGCCGGTCAGCGTCTTGCCGGCACGGTCGGTCTGCGTGAAGGTCGCGGTCATCGTGTTCACCGCGCGCAGGTGGTTCTGCACCTGCGCCAGGTCATTCTTCTGCGCCGCGGCCGGAGCGGCGACCATCGCCACGGCGGCGATGGGGAAAAGGATTCTCAACACGGCTCTCCCGTTTTGCTGGCTGCGCATATCGCAACCGGGGGTTGAACGCGTCGTGAATTGCGCGGCTCCCGCCGCCTGATGCGCAGGCGGCGGAGCACAGTGTCAGAACAGGGTGCTGAGGCCGATCGTCTCGCCGGTGCCCACCCAGCCTTCGTAGATCATCTTGAACGCGACGAAGACGATCACCGCCAGGCCGACATAAGCAATCCAGCGATACGTTTCGATCACGCGCGCGATGAGGTTCGCGGCAAGGCCCATCAGCGCCACCGACAGAATCAGGCCGACGACCAGGATGCCCGGATGCTCGCGCGCCGCGCCAGCCACCGCCAGCACGTTGTCCAGGCTCATCGAAACGTCCGCCACCGCGACCGCCCAGGCCGCAGCAGCGAAGCTGCGCGCCGGCGGCAGGCCCGAACGCTCGTCGCCCTGCACTTCTTCCGAACCCGGGTTCGCAGTGTGCCCGGCGCGCAGCTCGCGCCAGAACTTCCAGCTCACCCACAACAGCAGCAGACCGCCAGCGAAGATCAGCCCGACGACGCCCATCAGCCACGTCACGATCAGCGCAAAGCCGATGCGCAGCACCAGCGCGGCGGCGATGCCCAGCATGATCACCTTGCGGCGCTGATCCGCCGGCAGCCCGGCGGCCAGCGCACCGACCACCACCGCATTGTCGCCCGCCAGCACCAGGTCGATCATCAGCACCTGGCCGAAGGCGGCAAGCGCCGCCGGCTCGGTCAGGTTCGAGAAGTCGGCCACGATATGCGTCCAGATGTCGGCCAGCGAGCCCGGGCCCTGGACGGCAGCTTGAGCGAGCATGGTGAGGATCAACGCAAAACGCTCCTGGTGTTTGGGACCGAACGGGATGAGGTCGGATCGGTTGCACGTGCCCGATAGAGAGTTTCCACTCCACCGTCACCTCGAACCGGGCCAGCGCGCGCTGTCGGCCGCGACAGGCTCGCTCCTTAACGACAAACGGCGCGGGGATGAGCCGCGCCGTCGATCGACATCAGCGTCTCGGCGCTCCGGCCGATCCGCGTACCGCCTTACTGGTTCATGCTGGCGAAGAAGTCCTCGTTGGTCTTGGAATCCTTCATCTTGCCCAGCAGGAATTCCATCGCGTCGACCGTGCCCATCTGCATCAGGATACGGCGCAGCACCCACATCTTGCTGAGCTTGTCCTTCTCGACCAGCAGCTCTTCCTTGCGGGTGCCGCTCTTGCCCACGTCGATCGCCGGGAAGATGCGCTTGTCGGCCACCTTGCGGTCCAGCACGATTTCGGCGTTGCCGGTGCCCTTGAACTCTTCGAAGATCACCTCGTCCATGCGGCTGCCGGTATCGATCAGCGAGGTCGAGATGATGGTCAGGCTGCCGCCTTCCTCGATGTTGCGCGCCGCACCGAAGAAACGCTTCGGACGCTGCAATGCATTGGCATCGACACCGCCGGTCAACACCTTGCCCGACGAAGGAACGACGGTGTTGTAGGCCCGGCCGAGGCGGGTGATGTTGTCGAGCAGGATCACCACGTCCTTCTTGTGCTCGACGAGGCGCTTGGCCTTCTCGATCACCATCTCCGCCACCGCGACGTGGCGCGTCGCCGGCTCGTCGAACGTGGAGGAGACGACCTCGCCGTTCACCGTGCGCTGCATGTCGGTGACTTCCTCGGGCCGCTCGTCGATCAGCAGCACCAGCAGGAACACCTCGGGATGGTTCGCCGAAATCGCCCGTGCGATGTTCTGCATCATCACCGTCTTGCCGACGCGCGGCGGCGCGACGATCAGGCAGCGCTGGCCCTTGCCGATCGGCGAGACGAGATCGAGCACGCGGCCCGTCTTGTCCTTCAGCGTCGGGTCCTCGATCTCCATCTTCAGCCGCTCGTCGGGATAGAGCGGGGTCAGGTTGTCGAAGTTCACGCGGTGGCGCACTGCTTCGGGATCGTCGAAGTTGACGCTGGTGAGCTTGGTCAGCGCGAAATAGCGTTCGCCGTCCTTCGGCCCGCGGATCTCGCCTTCCACCGTGTCACCGGTGCGCAAGCCATGCTTGCGGACCTGATTGGGCGAAACATAGATGTCGTCCGGTCCGGCGAGATAGTTCGCCTGGGCATTGCGCAGGAAGCCGAAGCCGTCGGGCAGCACCTCGATGGTGCCCTCGCCCATGATCTGCTCGCCTTCCTCGGCCTGGACCTTGAGGATCGCGAACAGCAAGTCCTGCTTGCGCAGCGTGGAGGCGCCCTCGACGCCAAGCTCCTCGGCAAGCTGGACCAGCTCGGCCGGGGCTTTCTTCTTTAGTTCTTTCAGGTGCATCTGGGTGTCCGATGAAAATCGGTTGGGGGAGAAAGCCCGGTCGGCGGAAGGACTTCGCGCTGCAACGAGACTGAAGGAGGCAGCGGGCCGGAAAGGCCACACCGTGCGCCGGACGTAGGTGCGGCCAAAAGCTTAGTCAAGCCGGGAAGCTACGTGGATCTGCCCAATTCAGCCTGATTCCGCTTGGTCACCGGCCGTTGGCAAGGGCCGTTGGCAAGGGCCGGCGTTGCGCGATTCAGAACGGCTTCACCACTGCCAGGATGACGATGATCGTCAGCGCGAGCGCCGGCACTTCGTTCACCATCCGCAGCCGGCGGGTCGGCCACGCCGCCTCGCCCTTCGCCAGCCGCTTGGAATAGCCCACCGCCCAGCCGTGATAGCCCGACAGCAGGAACACGACGAAGATCTTGGCGTGCAGCCACGCCAGCCCCTGGATCCCCTCGAGCAGCCCGATGTTCACCGCCAGCATCAGGCCAAGCACCCAGACGGCGATCATCGCCGGCGTCAGGATGATCTTGCGCAGCTTGCGCTCGCGATCGATCCAGCGCGCTTCCTCCTGCGGATTGCCCAGCGCGTCCTGGTGATGGACCAGATAGCGCGGCAGGATGAACATGCCGGACATCCAGAACACCATGAAAATGATGTGCGCGGCCTTCACCCACAGATAGGATGCGCCGAGGAACCCTGCCGTCATCGCGCCGATCCTCCTGCTTCACCCGCTTCATGCCCGCGCACCCGCGCGATCACCTGCTCGACATGCGCGATCGGCGTATGCTGGTCGATCCCGTGGCCGAGGTTGAAGACATGCGGCCGATCGGGGAACGCCGCAAGGATCCGGTCCACGGCTGAATCGAGCGCCTCGCCGCCGGCGATCAGCGCCAGCGGGTCGAGATTCCCCTGCACCGGCAGCCCCGTCGGCAAAACCTGGTTCGCCCAGTCGGGATCGACCGTCTCGTCCAGCCCCACCGCATCGACGCCGGTTCCGCGCGCATAGGTCGGCAGCTTGCCGCCCGCGCCCTTGGGAAATCCGATGATCGGCACGCCCGGATGCCGCGCCCTCAGCCCCGCGACGATCGCCGCGTTGGGCGCGATGACCCAGCGTTCGAACTGCGCCGGGGACAGAGTCCCGGCCCAGCTGTCGAACAGCTGCACCGCCTCGACGCCCGCCTCGATCTGCCCGGCGAGATAGTCGATCGTCAGCGTCACGATGGCATCGATGATCGCGCCGAACGCCGCCGGATCGCGATAGGCGAGGCCACGCGCTTCGGCCTGATCCTTCGATCCCTGCCCCGCCACCATATAGGTCGCGACGGTCCAGGGTGATCCGGCAAACCCGAGGAACGTCGTTTGCGCCGGCAGCGCTGCGGCCACCCGGCGGACGGTTGCGTATACCGGATCCAGCCGCTCGCGCACCGGAGTCAGGCTCTCCAGCGCATGATCGATCAGCCTCGGGGCCAGCCGCGGCCCCTCGCCCGGCCCGAAGGTCAGGTCCTGCCCCATCGCCCAGGGGACCATCAGGATGTCGGAAAACAGGATCGCGCCGTCGAATCCGAAGCGGCGGATCGGCTGCAGCGTCACTTCCGCGGCCGATTCAGGATCGGTCGCGAGCGCCAGGAATCCGCCCTTTTCGGCACGGAGCGCGCGATATTCGGGCAGATAGCGGCCGGCCTGGCGCATCAGCCACATCGGCGGCCGCGCACGGCGCTCGCCCTTGAGTACGCCCAGCAACGGCTTGGCGGACAGCTCGACAGTGGCTCCGGGGTTCATCCTTCTACCTAAAGAGAAGAGTCAAACGGATGTAGTGGTGGTTGGCGCGTTGGTCGCGGGGCTTATGCGTTCATGCCGGAATTGCCAACAGCTTGACGGGCGCCGCGCCGCGGAACGCCGCAGATTCGATTCAGCCATCCCCGTTATTCACAGCCTGTGGAGGAACCGGGCCCGCGTGGATGGGATTGTGGATGACTTGGTAGTTTTCCACGGCGCGCACCCCCGCTTGGCCGTGCGACCGGGTTACGCTAGCGCTCGTCCCCATGTTTTCCACAGATTCATTCCGATGACCGTCCGGCTGCATCTGCACCTGCTGTCGGACTCAACCGGCGAGACGCTGGAGAACATCGCGAAGGCCGCGCTCGCGCAATATGATGACGTTGAAACGGTGCGGCATTTCTGGCCCATGGTGCGTACCGAGGCGCACCTCGATCGCATCCTTCAGGAAATCGCACACAATCCCGGGCTGGTGATCTACACGCTCGTCAACGCCGCCACCCGCCGCGCGCTCGAACAACGCTGCCAGGCGCTTGGCCTGCCGCTCGTCGCGCCGCTCGATCCGGTCAACGATGCGCTGTCGGCCTTGCTCGGCCAGCAGGCAAAGGCGCGCCCCGGGCGCCAGCACGTGCTCGACGCCGCCTATTTCGCGCGTGTCGACGCGATCCAATACACCATCGCGCATGATGACGGGCTGTTGTGGGAGGAATGGGAGGAAGCGGATATCGTCCTCGCCGGTGTCTCGCGCTCGTCGAAGACGCCGACCTCCATCTACCTCGCCAATCGCGGCTACAAGGTCGCCAACATCCCGATCGTGGTCGAAAGCCCGCCCCCGCCCGATCTCTTCCAGCTCAAGAACCCGCTGATCGTCGGCCTCACCACCAGCGCGGACCGGCTGATCGCGATCCGCCGCAATCGCCTCTTGTCGTTGAACCAAGCGCCGGAGACCTCCTATGTCGATGGCGAGGCGGTGACGCGCGAGCTGCAATATGCCCGGCGCATGTTCGCCGACAATGGCTGGCCGGTGATCGACGTCACCCGCCGCTCGATCGAGGAGACGGCCGCAGCGATCATC
Source organism: Sphingomonas sp. 179-A 2A2 NHS (assembly GCF_045371305.1). Lineage (NCBI taxonomy): Bacteria > Pseudomonadati > Pseudomonadota > Alphaproteobacteria > Sphingomonadales > Sphingomonadaceae > Sphingomonas > Sphingomonas sp. 179-A 2A2 NHS. Next base: position 287,302 of record NZ_JBIQDE010000006.1, read on the forward strand.
GCGCTGGTCAACGATCGTCGCGGCGAAATGACGTTGAGCGACCGCTAAGCCCCCTGTTGAAACGGACCCAATGAAACTGATCCTCGCTTCGCAATCGGCCTCGCGCCGCGCCATGCTGGAAGGCGCCGGCGTTCCCTTCACGGCGCAGCCGGCAATGGTCGATGAGGATGCCGCCAAGGCGTCGCTCGGCGCCATCCCGCCGCGCGATCTTGCCGATGCGCTCGCCGAACTGAAGGCATTGAAGGTGTCGCAGCGCGAGCCGCAGGCGCTGGTCCTCGGGTCGGACAGCCTCGCCGTGCTGGAGGACGGCACGATCCTGTCGAAGCCGCGCGACCGGGCGGAGGCGGCGCATCACCTCTCGCTGATGTCCGGCAAGCGCCACGATCTGGTCAGCGCCGCCGTCGTGGCAGAGGGCGGCCGCGCCGTCTGGCGCCATGTCGACAAGGCCCGCATGTTCGTCCGCCCGCTGTCCTACAGCTTCATCGAGGCGTATCTTGATGCAGAATGGCCGGCGATCGCGGGATGCGTCGGTTGCTACAGGATCGAGGGGCCGGGGGTGCAGTTGTTCAGTCGTGTCGAAGGCAGCCAGTTTACCGTACTCGGTATGCCGCTCCTGCCGCTGCTCGGCTATCTCAGGGAGCGCGAGGTGCTCGCCCAATGATGGAAAAAAAAGCGCCAGTGCCTCAACTTCCTCAACATTCGATTGCAGAAACTGCAATCGAAATGCCGTTCGCGGAGGTGATCGGCGATCCGATCAAGCATTCCAAGTCGCCGCTGATCCATCGTTTCTGGCTCGAAAAGCTCGGCATCGCCGCGGATTATCGCGCGACTCAGGTCGCGCCTGATGATCTAGCCGCCTTCATCGAGCAGCGCCGCGCCGATCCGCTCTGGCGCGGCTGCAACGTCACCATTCCGCACAAGGTAGCGATGCTCGATCTCGTCGCCGATCCCGGAGGCATCCGCGACAGCATCGGCGCGGCGAACACTGTATTCCGCAACGAAGACGGCGATCTCATCGTCACCAACACCGATGCGGCGGGCTTCTATGCCCCGATTGCCGATCTCGATCTCGCCGGCCAGCCGGTGGTGGTGGTCGGTGCTGGCGGTGCAGCGCGCGCGGTGCTGTTTGCGCTGTCGCGCCTCGATGTCGGCAAGGTCACGATCCTCAATCGCTCGCCGCTAAAGGGCGCGGCGCTCCTCAGCCGCTTCGGGCTGAAGGGTGAGGCGCTGCCGCTCGACGCCCGCCTCCCCGCCGCCCGGCTGCTGGTCAACACCAGCGCGCTCGGCATGGAAGGCCAGCCGCCGCTCGATCTCGATCTCCTGCCGCTGCCGCCCGAGGCGGTGGTGTACGACATCGTCTATGCCCCGCTCCACACGCAGCTGCTCGATGCGGCCGAGGCACGCGGGCTGGAGACGATCGACGGGCTCGAAATGCTCGTCGGCCAGGCGGCGGCGGCGTTCGAATTGTTCTTCGGCCAGCCCGCCCCGCGCGAGCATGACGGCGAGTTGCGCGAACTGCTGATCGGTTGATACGCGCGCCGCACATCACACGGCGACAGAAGGGAGAGAGAATGCTGAAGCTCGGCCTCACCGGCTCCATCGGCATGGGCAAGTCGACCGTGGCGAAGATGTTCGCTGATGAAGGCATCCCCGTGTTCGATGCCGATGCCGAAGTGCACAAGCTGCAGGGCCCGGCCGGCCGTGTCGTCGCCGCGATCGAGGCGCGCTTCCCCGGCACCACCGGCGACACTGGCGTGAACCGCACTGCGCTAGCCGAGGCGGTGCTCGGCGATGATGCCGCGATGAAGGCGCTGGAGGCGATCGTCCACCCCGCGGTGGGCGAGGAGCGCGCCGCCTTCCTCGCCCGCCACGCCGATGCCCCGCTCGTCGTGTTCGACGTGCCCTTGCTGTTCGAAACCGGCGGGCAGCGCGGGGTGGACAAGGTCGCCGTCGTCTCGGCGGCGCCAGACGTGCAGCGCGGACGCACGCTGGAGCGGCCGGGCATGTCGGAAGCGAAGTTCGATGCGATTCTCGCCCGCCAGGTGCCCGATGCCGAGAAGCGCGCGCGTGCCGATTTCGTCATCCCGACGGATGTGCCGCTCGATGAAACGCGCGGCCATGTTCGGCGGGTGATTGCTTGCCTCACGGAGGCGAAGGGCCGATAATCGCGTGATGCGCGAGATCGTTTTCGACACCGAGACCACCGGCTTCACCTTCGGCGAGGATCGGATGGTCGAAATCGGCTGCGTCGAACTGGTCAACCGGGTCGAAACCGGGCGCACCTTCCACGCCTATTTCCACCCGGAACGTGCCATGCCGCCCGGCGCCTTCGCGATTCACGGCCTGTCGGACGTGTTCCTGTCCGACAAGCCCCTGTTCCACGCCGTGGCGGACGAGCTGATCGCCTTCATCGGCGATGCGCCGCTCGTCGCGCACAATGCCTCGTTCGACTTCGGCTTTCTGAACGGCGAGCTTGGCCGCTGCGGCCGCGATCCGATCTGCATGACGCGGATGGTCGATACCCTGGCGCTCGCCAAGCAGCGCCATCCCGGCGCCAAGCTCACGCTCGACGCTCTGTGTTCGCGCTACGGCATCGACCGTTCGCACCGCGTGCTGCACGGCGCGTTGCTCGACGCTCAGCTGCTCGCGCAGGTCTATGTCGAGCTGCGCGGCGGGCGGCAGATCGGCCTCTCGCTGGTCAGCGATTTGGTGGTCGAGGAAGCCGACACGCGCAGCGCAACGCCGCGAATTGCACGCCCGGCGCGACATTTCGCAGCGAGCGATGCGGAACTTGCCGCGCATGCCGCGTTCATGACTCGGGTGAAGAATCCAATCTGGGGGGCCGCGGCGTCCGGATGACGCCCAACGCTCCGGCGAACCACGCCGGGCCAGTCTATGGAGTGAGAATAAATGGAAATCCGCATCTCTGGTCACCAGGTCGAAACTGGCGACGCGCTGAAGGATCATGTGGAGACCCGGATGCAGGGCATTGCGGAAAAGTATTTCAGCCGCGCCATCTCCGCGCAGGTGACGTTCAACAAGGGCCCGCAGCAAGGCGGTTTTGGCTGCGATATCGTCGCCCACGTCATGCAGGGCCTGGTGTTGAAGGGCCGGCACGAGGCGTTCGACGCGCATCTCGCCTTTGATGGCGCCGCGGAGAAGATCGAAAAGCAGCTCCGCCGTTACATGCGCCGGCTGAAGGACCGCAACGCCGGTGAGGCGCAGGCGATCGCCGAGAGCGGCGCCTATGACAATGGCAATGCCGGCTACACCTTGTTCGCCGAGCAGACGACTGAGGACGAGGCGGCGGATGCGCCCCCGATCATCGCCGAAACCCGTGTCGACGTGCCGGACGCCAGCGTGTCCGATGCGGTGATGATGCTCGATCTGCGCAACACGACCGCGCTCCTGTTCAAGAATAGCGGGACGGGCGCGTACAACATGGTCTATCGGCGCGGCGACGGAACGATCGGTTGGGTCGAGCCGCAGCGCGCGGAGTAACGCCGAACGACATGTCCCATGATTTGAGTGACCTCCTCCACCCCGACCTCATCGTCGTCGGGGTGGCGGCGACCAATAAGAAGAATCTGTTCCAGCAGCTCGGGGCGCTCGCCGCCCCGGCACTGGATCTTGACGCCACGGACGTGGCGACCGCCCTGTTCGAGCGCGAGAAGCTCGGCTCGACCGGCTTTGGCGGCGGCGTCGCCATCCCCCATGCCCGGATCAAGGGCCTGCCGCGCATCGTGCTCGTCATTGCCCGTCTCGCCCAGCCGATCGATTTCCAGGCGGTCGACGATCTGCCGGTCGACATCGCGGTAACAATGCTGTCCCCGCCGGAGGCCGGCGCCGATCACCTGAAGGCGCTGGCACGCGTATCGCGCCGGTTCCGCGATCGCACGTTCGTCGCGAAGCTGCGCGGCGCCGGATCGCGCGACGCGCTTTATGCGCTGCTGACGGCGGATGAGCCGGGGAGTGACGCGCGTGACGCGGCCTGAAGGCGCCGAAGCGCACCATCGTGCGCTCGAGTCGCTCTACGCCGCCGCCCCGATCAACCGCCTGTTCGCCTCCACCCTGTCGATCCCGGAGCCGGGCGTGGCGCGGATCAGCTTCGAGATCTCGACCGAGCATTTCCATGCCGCCGGCGCGGCGCACGGCACCGCCTATTTCAAGATGCTCGACGATGCGGCCTTCTACGCCTGCAACAGCCTCATCACCGATCGCTTCCTGCTGACGACTCAGTTCAACCTCGTCCTCACCCGTCCGCTGTCAGCTGGTCCGGTGGTGGCGGAGGGGCGCTGGGTCAGCGGTCAGCGCCGCGTATTCGTTGGCGACGCGCGGCTGATCGCGGCGGATGGCGAGGAGGTCGCCCGCGGCACCGGTACCTTCATGCGCAGCCGCATCCCCCTCGCGTCCCTGCCCGGATATCGCACGGCGTGATCGCACGCCTGCCGACTCATCTCGTCGTCGGCGCCTTGTTGCGGCGGGTCAATGACGCCGGCGGGATCGCCGTGATCCTCGCGCGGGGCGATCCCGATGCCGGCGCCATTCTCCTTGTTTTGGAACAGGAAGGCCGGCTGCTCGAGCGGCGCATAGACTTTGATGGTAATGATACGCTCGTTCCCTGCGGCCCCGTTGAAGGTAGCAGCGACTCACCTGATGATTATTGGAAGAAGCGCCGTTCGCGCGACCCTGATCTATGGGTAGTTGCTCTGGACATCGCGGACTCCGAACGGTTCGCCGCTGAAACAATCCTCGGGTAATTGACTCTAGACGGCTACGCGGCGACCTGCCGGCCATCGTTTTCAAGCGTTGTGCCGCGGCGGGTGCGATCCGTGCGGTGACGCAGTCGGGGGGATCCCGGACGATCGATGTTCCGTTCACGGAGCATGCGGTCGCTTCCGCGTACCCACCGCCTTTGACTGTTTAGAATGTCGTTCTTTTCGCGGGCCGCCGTTGCGGTGGCCATGACTGTGTCTTTCTTCGGCCTCGGCGTGCAGAGCACGGCTGGCCTTGCAGCTCAGGTTGAGCCCACGCTCCCGCTGCCCACCGCGACGATGGTGCCCATTACCGGGCAACAGTCGACACCGGTTTCTGCACCGACCAGCCCTGTCACTGATGAACTCGCGACGGGCGATACGGTTGCATATCCCTCGCTTGCTGCTGCAGTCGCAGCGCAGCCGACCCATGATGGCGACGACGAGGCGATCCAGTGCCTCGCCGGTGCGATCTACCACGAATCGCGTGGTGAGCCCCTTTCGGGTCAACTCGCGGTGGCGGACGTGATCCTGAACCGGTCCAAGTCGGGCCGCTTCCCGTCGGACGTCTGCGATGTGGTGACCCAGCGTGGCCAGTTCGGCTTCGTGCGCGGCGGTCGCATCCCCGCCATTGACGAGAACAGCCGTTCGTACCGCACTGCAGTCGCCGTGGCGCGCGTCGCGCTGGCTGACGCATGGGAGAGCCAGGCCGAACGCGCCCTGTATTTCAACCGCGGGCGTGCCCCGGCGGCGAGCCTGCGCAAGGTTGCCTCGATCGGCAACCACGTCTTCTATCGCTAAGGCTTTTCAACGTTCCTGAATTGTTCTAAGGTTTCTTGCGTGCTTACCACGCCGGAAACCTGTGTAGACGATCCCCTCTCTCCACTCTGTGCCGCGGATGTCGCGCGCGGCGTGACAAGGCTTCTGCTGCGGCATGAGCTTGTCGCCATGGGAGAGGTGCCGCTCGACGGCGGCCGACGGGTCGATCTGATGGCGCTAGACGCGCGCGGCCAGATCACCATCATCGAGATCAAGGTGTCGCGCGCCGACCTGCTCGGTGACAACAAGTGGCAGGATTATCTGCCGCATTGTGATCGCTTCTTCTGGGCGGTGCCGGCAGGCTTTGATCATTCACCCATCGCCGGCGAGGCGTTCCTTCCCGAACGCACCGGCCTGATCGTTGCTGATCGCTATGATGCCGCCGTGGTGCGCGAGGCGAAGACGGAAGCGATGAACACCCACGCGCGCAAGAAATGCACCCTCGCCTTTGCGCGCCGCGCCGCGCGGCGGCTCGTTGCGTTGTCCGATCCGGAGGCGGTGCAGGGCTGGTGAGGCGGCGGCGCGCTACGCGAGCCGCAATCCTTCCTTGTTCATTACCGCCGTCACATGGTTGTTCTGCGCCTCGCTCAGCTGGCCGCGCAGCCGTGGGAAGATGTCGCGCTCCTCTTCCTCCATGTGCTTCTCGATCAGCGTCCGGAATTCGCCCAGCTTGGGCAGCCACGCCGGATCCGTCTTCGGCATCTCCGATAGCTCGAAGAAATATTGTTTCACATAACCATGTTCGTGGTTGAGATGGTCCGCCGCCTCGGTCAGCCCGTGGTCGCGCATCATCGTGTAGATGACATTCTCTTCCTGCCAGGCATGCTTGCCCACCGCATGCTTCAGCTGCGCGAGCAGCGACGCGCGCTTCACCGGATCCTCCTCGGTGGTCTTTTCCAGCAGGTCGAAGATCTTGAGCGCGGCGGCGTGTTCCGCGGCCAGCGCCTTGTCCCAATTGCCGGCCAGCGCACTCGGTGCCTGGACGGCGGCCTTTCGCGCAAGATTGGCGAGCAACCCTGCCGCCACGCCGCCTACCGCGCCAATGGCGATCGTCCGGGCGGTCGATGATTTCGCTTCCTTGGCGCTCGGCATGTCCTTCGCTCCCGTGTTGCTTGAACCGGTAACGACAGGTGCGGCGCTACGTTCCTGTCTGCGGAATCGCTGCTTCGACCGGGGTATGTCGTGTCGGTTCGGTCAGGTCAGCCAGCGCAGCGGCAAGATCGGCCTGGCGGAAGGGCTTGGCGAGCTGGGGCAGGGCGATTTCCAGGTCTCCACCTGCATAGCCGGTCACCACCAGCACGGGCAGGTCAGGCCGCCGCGCCAGCAGCCGCTCCGCCAGTTCACCGCCATTCATGCGCGGCATCATGTAATCGGTGATCACCACATCCACCATGAGGCCAGCGTCAAGCGCGGCAAGCGCCTCCGCGCCCCCCGGCAAGTCGGTCACCTTATGGCCCAGATCGCGCAGCATCTCGGCCGTGCCGGCACGCACCAGATCTTCGTCATCGACCAGCATGATGGCCAGCGGCCGGCTGTTCGCCGTTGCGCGCTGCGGCCCGCGATGATGCGTTACCCCGGCAATCGTCGTGGCGGCGGGCAGATAGAGGTCCGCCCGCGTGCCAACGCCCGGCTTGCTCGACAATACGAAGGTGCCGCCGAGCTGCGCCGCCAAGCCGTGCACCATCGACAGGCCAAGCCCGGTGCCCTTGCCGCGCTCCTTGGTCGAATAGAAGGGCTCCACGGCACGGGCGAGCGTCTCTTCGTCCATGCCCTCGCCATCATCGATCACCACGATACGCACGTATGTGCCGGGCGACAGGGCAGGGGAGGTGCCCCAGTCCATCTCCACCTGATCGATGCACAGGCTCAGCACCCCGCCGTCGGGCATTGCGTCGCGCGCATTGACGCACAGGTTGAGGATGGCGAGCTCCAGCTGGTTCGGATCGGCCAGCGCCGGCTGCAGCCCGGTGGGCGCGTGAATGTCGAGTTCGATTTGGCCACCGATCGAACTCGCGATCAGATCGCGCATCCCCTCGATCAGCGCACCGGTATCGACCGGACGCTTCTCCAGCGCCTGGCGCCGCGCGAACTGCAACAGTCGCTGCACGAGTGTCTTGGCGCGTTCGGCGGATTGCAACGCCCCGTCGATCAGCCGTGCTGACCGTGGATCATCGCCGTAACGGTGCTCGAGAAGGTCCAGCGTTCCGGTGATCGGTGTCAGCAGATTGTTGAAATCATGCGCCACACCGCCGGTGAGCTGGCCGATCGTCTCCAGCTTCTGCGCCTCGTGCAATTGCGCCAGCGCCTGTTCGCGCTCTGCGATCGCTTCGCTGATCCGGTGTTCCAGCGTCTCGTTCAGTTCGCGCAGCGCCAACTCGGCGCGCCGCCGCTCGGTCACGTCCTGGAAAATAACTGCGACTTCGCGGCGCTCCTCGGGTTCGACGCGGAACGCGGCCAGCTCCAGGTGCCGGCCGGTCGCCACCAGCTCGCGATTGAACCTGATGGCGTTGCCGGTGACGAGAACGTCGCGATACAGCGCCACCCAGTCGTCCGCCTCTTCGGGCACCATCTCGCGCACCTTCTGCCCCACCACGTTGGGGATACCGGCATGGCGTTCGTACGCAGGATTGGCCTGAACATGGACATAGTCGCTGAGCGGCCCGTGCGGCCCGTCAAAGAACTGGATGACGCAGAAGCCTTCGTCCATCGTATCGAACAGGGTGCGAAAGCGGGTCTCGCTTGCGCGCAACGCCAGAAGGCGTGCACGCGCTTCATATTGCCGCCGCCGCGCGCGCAATGCCGAACGCGCGAGGCTGATCAGCGTCGTCGGATGAAACGGTCGCTCGAGGAAGGTGACGTTGCCCAGGATATCGAGGTGCCGCGCCGCCGCCGGATTGCGTTCCAGCCCGCCGCCCCGTGTGGTCAGCAGGATGATCGGCAGGTCGGACCATTCCTCCTGTTCCTCGATCCAGCGGACGACTGCGCGCAGATCGACGTTTGCGACTGCCTCTTCCGTCATGACGACGAAGCCCGCACCGCGGCCCAGTTCATCGACCAGGCCGCCCAGGCCCCGACAGGCCGTCGCCGCGATCCCCGCCTCGCACAGCATGCTCGCCGCGACGGCCGCGTCGCGGCCATGCGGTGCCAGGATCAATGCGCGTTCAGAGACGGCGGTAACGGTCACGCGTCGCTTCGCCTGAGCAAGGGCACGTCGCCAAGCACCTCGGGCACACCGCGCAGGATGCCCTGGAAGGCGTGCAGCGGCTCGCCCAGCGTAAAGCCGCGACCGCCGATCTGATATTCGCGGATCGTATCCTCGTGCATGCCGGTGCGCTTCTTGATCACTGAAATCGCGCGGCGCACGCGGCCGTGCGCCTCGAAATAGCGCAGTAGCAGGACCGTATTGGCGATATAGGTGAGGTCGACCGGCGAGCGCATTTCGCCGATCAGCCCATGCTGCGCCACCGTCAGGAAGGTCGTGGCGCCCTGGCGGTTGAGATATTGCAGCAGTTCGTGGACGTGCAGCACCAGCGCCTGCTCGCCCGGCATGGCGGCCTGATAACCGTTGAGGCTATCGATCACGACGGTGCGCGCATGACGCTGCTCGACGCAGGCGCGGACGCGAGAGGAGAATTCGCCGGGGGTCAGCTCCGCGGCGTCCACCTGCTCCAGCACCAGCTTGCCGTCATCGATATAGCCCTGAAGATCGATCCCGAGAGCCGACGCGCGCTGGATCAGCAGCTGAAGCTCCTCGTCGAAGACGAACATCGCCGCGCTTTCGCCGCGCTCGATCGCCGTCTTGATGAAGGTCAGGCACAGCAGCGACTTGCCGGTGCCCGCGGGGCCCAGCATGAGCACGCTCGATCCACGATCGATCCCGCCGCCTAGAAGTGCGTTCAGCTGCGGCGAACTCGTCGACAGCGCCTCGCGCGCGAAGCCGCCCTTGTGCTCGGCCGACACCAGCCGGGTGAAGACGCGCACGCCGCCCGTCTCGATCGCGAAGTCGTGGAAGCCACCGCGATAGCGGCGCCCGCGATATTTGATCACGCGCAGCCGGCGCCGCTCCGCGCCATATTCGGGCGCCAGCTCCTCCAGCCGCACCACCCCGTGCGCGATCGAATTGACCGTCTTGTCGTTCACGTCGCTCGTCAGGTCGTCGAGCATCAGCACGGTCGCGCGGCTTTGCGCGAAATAGTGCTTCAGGGCGAGTATCTGGCGGCGATAGCGTAGCGAGCTTTGCGCCAGCAGCCGGATTTCCGACAGGCTGTCGAGCACCACGCGCTCGGGCCGCACGTCCTCGAAGATCTCGAAGATCCGCTTCGCGGTTTCACTGAGTTCGAGGTCGGAGGAATAGAGCAGGCTCTGCTGCTGGTTCTCGTCCAGCAGATTCTCCGGTGGGATCAGTTCGTAGACATGCACGCCCTCGAGCGAAAAGTCGTGCGACGCCGCGGCGGAGCGCAGCTCGTCCTCGGTTTCCGACAAAGTGATATAGAGGCACCGCTCGCCCGCCCGCGCGCCGTCAACCAGGAATTGCAGTGCAATGGTGGTCTTGCCGGTGCCCGGCTGGCCTTCCAGCAAGAAGGTCCGGCTGCGCTCCAGGCCGCCCCGAAGCACTTCATCCAAGCCCGCGATGCCGGTCGGTGCGTCGCGCGAGCCAGCGTACGCCATTCAGTCACCTTCCTCGTTGCACCTGTCGTCAACGCAACTAGCAGTCGGAAGTTCGCGTCGCCACGGGAGAGATGTGACGCGATGTACTCCGCCAAGCTTCGGCGTCAGGAAACTCACCAGAACTGGCGCTTCGACCAGAACGCGCGGCGCTTCTATCGAAAGGGAGGCAAGGCTTCCCTTGTTGCTTCGGTAGCAACAGTGGATAGGCGGCCCCATGACGCCGAACCCAGCGCCCGCCGGCATGAATCGCCGTGAGTTTGTTGCCTTCATCGCGGCATTGATGGCCGTCAACGCGCTAGGCGTGGATCTCATGCTGCCCGCTTTGGCGGATATCGGTAACGAATTGAGCGTCACCGCCGCCAATCACCGCCAGTGGGTGATCACCTTCTACATGTTGGGCTTCGGCGCAGCGCAGTTGTTTTACGGGCCGATGGCGGATCGCTATGGTCGCCGCCCGGTGCTGATCGCCAGCCTCGCCGGCTTCGTAGCGGCCAGCATCTTCGCGGCAAGCTCCGCGACCTTTCCGGCGCTGCTCGGCGCGCGCATGCTGCAGGGGCTGATGTCGGCCTCCACCCGCGTGCTGGCGGTGGCCATCGTCCGCGATGGCTCGTCCGGCCGGCAGATGGCGCGCACCATGTCGATGGCGCAGATGATCTTCTTCCTGGTGCCGATCCTTGCGCCGTCTCTCGGGCAGGGGCTGCTCGCCTTCGGGCCGTGGCGCTTCATCTTCTACGTGCTCGGCGGGTTCGCGGCCGTGGTGCTCGGCTGGTCGGCGATCCGGCTCGTTGAGACGCTGCCGGTATCGCGCCGCGTGCCGATCTCGCTCTCCCGCCTGCGGGAAAACTACGCGCTCACTCTCTCGAACCGCTTCTCGCTCGGCTACGCCGTGGCCGCCTCGCTCACCTTCGGCGGGATCATCGCCTTCGTCTCGTCCTCGCAGCAGATCTTCGTCGACGAGTTCGGGGCGGGGGACCGCTTCACCTGGCTGTTCGCGATCTGCGCCGGCGCGATGGGCTTCGCCGCCTTCGCGAACAGCCGACTGGTGGAACGGCTAGGTACTCGCCTCATCTCGCAAAGCGCGGTGCTCGGCCTCATCGCTTTGTCGCTGGCCCATATCCTGGTGATCCAGGCAGGCTGGGAGACGCTGACCACCTATATCTTCTTCCAGGCGCTCAGCATGACGTGCATTGGCCTGTGTGGATCGAACTTCGGTTCGATGGCGATGGAGCCGGTCGGCCATATCGCCGGCACCGCATCCTCGGTGCAGGGCTTCATCACCAGCATCGGCGCCGTGATCGTCGGCTCCGCGATCGGCCAGGCCTATGCGGGCACCACCATGCCGCTCGCGGTCGGCTATCTGTGCATCGGCCTCGCCGTGCTCGCGATCATCTATGTCGTCGAAGGCGGGCAGCTCTTCCACCCGCGCGATCGCCGCGCGGTCGGCGGCTAGAAAGCGTCGCCCAAGCCGGCATCCGCATAGGCCTGATCCAGCTGCCGATGCCGCCGCCGCGCCAGCTGCGCACGGCGCAGGCGCACGCGCAGCCGGGCATCGCGCACCAGCGCGCCCGGCAGGTCGGTGGCCGCGCGTAGGCCGGCGACGCTGGAGATATTGCGGATCGTCCGCCGCGTCTCGATCAGCACATGGCCCACCATCTCGCGCCGCTCGATCTCGCCGCGCTCTTGCACCAGCGACAGGCGGTGAATCGCATAGACGCCGATGATCCCGGCGATCAGGAAATAGAAGTCCCACTGCGTCAGCACGATCGGCAACGCGAACACGCCGTTCGGGCCGCTCCAGCGCGCGACCAGTTCGAACTGACGGGCAGCGAAGAAGTCGGCAAGCAGCCCGCCCAGGATCGGCGCCAGCCCAGCCGCGATCGCCGTAACCAGCGCCGCGCTGGCGACATACGCGGTCGCCGATCCCTTGGGGGAGAGCTTCAGGGCGATGTTGGTGCTCGTCAGCGTGACGCCCGCAATCGAGGCGCCCATGATCATGTGGAGTAACGCCAGCCAGAGCTTCACCACGTCCGGGTCAGCGAATTGCGAGGCGCCGATCATGCCGACGATCGCCACGATATAGGTCGGCGCGCACAGCGCGAGCACCGATTTGTTGGCGAACCGGTCGCTCAGCGTGCCCCACAGGCGCAGCGCCAGGATATTGGCGATCTGGCTGATCACGCTCAGCACCATGACGAAGCTGAGGTCGAAGCGCAGCTGGCGGACGATGAACACGGTGAAAAAGGGCGTCGCCAGGTTGATCGCGAACTGCCAGCTCGCCACAAAAACGAGCAAACGGCGGAAATTCTCGTCGCGCAGCGGCTGGCGCAGCAGCGCGCCAAGGTTGATCGGGCCCGGCGCGGGCGGCATCAACGGCTCCGGCATCGCCGCCACGATCCGCGCGCTGATCAGCCCGGTGATGCAGCCAGCGGCGAACATCCCCGCGAACACCAGGTTGCGCCCTCGCGATCCGGCGGGCGTCAGGTCCAGCGCCAGCGCAGCGGCAAGGCCGAGCACCAGACCGATCCCGGTCAGCCATACCGTCCGCCTGGCGAAGACGCTGCCCAGCTGCTCTTCCGGCGCAAGATCGCGCATCCACGAATTCCAGGCGCAGGCACCGATCGCGCCCAACCCGCACAGGATCATCTGCGCCGCCAAGAAGACGATCAGGGGCCCTGATCCGGTGAAGAACGCGACTGCCGCCATCACCGCCAGCATCGCCCGGCCAATCACGCTGGTGACGACGGCGATCTGCTTGCGCCGTCGCCAGTGCTCGACCAGCCCGATTGCCGGCACCTGCAGCAGCTGCGCCAGGAAGGGGATACTCGCCAGCACGCCCACCATCAGGTTCGACGCGCCAAGATGGAGCGCAAATGCTGTCAGGATGACGCCGGAGGTGAGCGCAGCCGCCCCGCCGGAAAAGGCGGCTTCGATCACCAGCAGCCGCAGCCCGCGCGCACGCTCCCGCTCGGTGATCTCTGCCTCGGGTAAGAGTGTCGTCACGGCGCCAGAACGTGCCGTCAGCACAGCGGTTTCGGGCGCAGGGGCCGATCTTCTTAACCTAAATCATTGAAAAAGCCGGCGCTTCGTTGCGCTGGCGAAGCGACTAACCGCGCCCTCGTCCGTTTCAGGAGGCCAAACGCCGGGTGCGGTGGCTCGTTTTGGGGCCCGGCCTGCCCGGTCGCCTCATTCAAGGGGACGGCGTTGCGCATCCACCATCTCAATTGCGGCACTGATTGCCCGCTCGGCGGCGCGCTGTTCGACGGCCGGAGCGTCAGCCCGTTCGGCACGATCGTCGGCCATTGCCTGCTGATCGAAACCGACGCGCACGGCCTGGTGCTGGTCGACACCGGCTTTGGCCTGCGTGACGTTGCGCACCCCCATGCATCGCCCGATCCCCGCGTGCCGCGCCCGTGGCGCGCGATGCTCAACATCCAGCTGCGCGAACGCGAAACCGCCATCCGCCAAATCGAAGCCTTGGGGTATGACGCGGCCGACGTCCGCCACATCGTCGTCACGCATCTCGACTTCGACCACGCCGGCGGGCTGGAGGATTTCCCCGCCGCCACCGTCCATGTGATGCAGCGCGAATATGACGATGCAACCAGCCCGCACGAAGGGTTCGTCGCGCGCAATCGCTGGCGCCCGCCGCAGCTGAACGGCGTTGCGGAATGGCGCTGCTACAGCGCGCCGGGCGAGCCATGGTTCGGCTTCGATGCGGTGCGCGGTCTCGTGGGTCTGCCGCCCGAGATCCTGCTCGTGCCGCTGCCCGGCCACACCTGGGGTCACGCCGGCGTCGCCGTCCGGCGCGACGACGGCCGCTGGCTGCTCCACGCTGGCGACGCCTATTTCTACCGCGGCGAAATGCGCCAGGCGCGCCGCCGCTGCACGCCGGGGCTGCGTGCCTACCAGCGTTTGATGGAGACGGATGCAACGAGCCGCCTGCGCAACCAGGAACGGCTCCGCCTCCTGTCAATCGAGAAGCGCGACGAGGTGACGATCACCTGCGCACACGATCCGGTCGAACTCGAACGCTGCCAGGCCGGCACGCCGCTCTGATCCGTCCCCGATCACCCTTCAACCGCAACAACACCCCCCATGGAGGAGAAGACAGATGGCAACACAGCAGGACACGCTTCGCGAATTGTTCGTGACCGGTCTGGTCAACGCGCACGCGGTGGAAAAGCAGGCGCTTTCGATCATGACGCCGCAGGTATCGCGGATCGAACATTACCCTGAGGTGGCCGATCGCCTGCGCGCGCATATCGAGGAAACGAACGGTCAGATCGCCCGGCTTGACGAGATTCTCGCCACCCTCGGCACCAGCGCCTCGGCGTTCAAGGATCTGGGGCTTAGCCTGTCGGGCGGGATGGCCGCGCTCACCCATTCGGTGGCCGGTGACGAGATCGTGAAGAACAGCTTCGCCAACTACGCCTTCGAGCATTTCGAGATCGCCGCCTACAAGTCGCTTCTCATTCTCGCCGAGGATGGCGGCTTCGCGCAGGTCGCGCCGCTGCTCCAGCAATCTCTGGGCGAGGAACAGGCGATGGCCCAGTGGATCGATGAATCCTTGCCGCTCGTCACCCGGCGCTATGCCTCGCTCTACGCCGAATCCGGCGCGTCGACAGCAAAGGCCTGAGGAGAGCCGCCATGGAACGCACCGATCACCCAGCCGTCGACCCGGAGCGGCAGACGCCGCAGAACTCGTTCGATCATGATGTCGGCCTCTTCGGCCAATCCTATTCGCGGGAGCGGGAGGAGGAGATGCGCCGCGCCGACCCTGCCGGCGCCGTGAACGCCGATCCGGCCGAGGGCGGGGAGGGGGCCGGCGCACGCGCGTCGGTCGACCCTGTGACTGGCGAGGCGCGTGGCAGCGGCGCCGGTGCGGCGGAGGATCCGCCAACCAAGCCCGGTGCCTGGAAGCCCGGCGCCGGCAAGAACCAGGCGAGCCGCTGACGGCAACAGCGCGTGCCGGGGCGCCCGCCCCGGCACGCGCGACAAGCGGCTTGTGCGTCAGATCAGGACTTGATCGAGCGCATGCCGGTTCGCGCGCTCCGCCGCCAATGCCCGCTCGTTCGCCGCGCGTGCCGAGGCGCCCTGGCGTCGCCCGATCATGAAGCCGAGCGCGAGCGAGGCCGCGATCCACGGCCACGGCGATGGCGCACGGGGCGTGTCCGGCAGCGGGTGATCGGCCGGCGCCCATCCGCCGACGGACGCAACCGGCGTGGCAGCAGCATGCGGCGACGCCACCATCCGGCTGGCTTCGGCAAAAGCCACGCCGGAGATTTCCTCTACCTCGATTGCCGGCTGGTCCTCCGGCAATACCGTGCGGTGATAGCCCGGGCCATCGACATCCGCGACACCCTCGCCGCGTATGCCGTT
Organism: Sphingomonas sp. 179-A 2A2 NHS; assembly: GCF_045371305.1. Classification (NCBI taxonomy): domain Bacteria; kingdom Pseudomonadati; phylum Pseudomonadota; class Alphaproteobacteria; order Sphingomonadales; family Sphingomonadaceae; genus Sphingomonas; species Sphingomonas sp. 179-A 2A2 NHS. The sequence goes on from NZ_JBIQDE010000006.1 coordinate 302,922, forward strand.
CAGCGCGGCGTCCTGGCGATTGGACGGGGCGGCCGTGCCGTAGAGGCGGGTAGCGGGATCGTTCATTATCGTCGCTCCTGCGGTGATTAACGCGGATCGGCTTCGGGGTCCGGTGTTCAAAGCGGTCGAGAAGGGAAGCGGCGGGTGCGCGGCCGGGTTCCCGAAACTCGGGGGCGACTAACCTGAATCACGATGTTTGCGTCACTGGCCCGGCCGCGGGATCGCGCACCACGCACAGGCCAATCGCGGCGATCCGGTCGACCTCGGCGTACACCTCGTTCTCCAACTCGTCGCTGTAGATATCGGGATCCAGCAGGCGATAGTCGTAGCGATAGCCGATCGCCGGCATCGCCTCGCTCAGCGCCTCCTGCACCACATCGCGGCCCTCGACGATCGAGACGCCGGTGTGCATCAGGAAGCGTCCGCCCGGCGTCAGCTTCTCGATCGCCGCCAGCGTCCAGTCGAGCGACAATTGCCCGCCGTAAAGATCACCGCCGTCGCGATAGGCGCGCCGGTCGCGGTCGATCATGAAGGGCGGATGAGTGACGATCAGGTCGAACTGCCCGTCCACGTCGCCTACTGATTTTGTGGATACGGTGTGATGTTCCACGCCCGCTGCGGTCGCGTTGACCGAGGCGAGCGCCAGCGCCTTCGGGTTGATGTCTGCCAGCGTCAACGTCGCGTCGCCATGCAGCGTCGCGGCAACGATCCCGCCCGCGCCGGCGCCGGCGCCATAATCCAGGATCTTCGCACCTGGTTTTAGCCCGGCGATGTTGCGCGAGATGTAATCGGCGAAGCGATGGCTGTCGGGGCCGAGGAAGACCGAATCCTTCGCGGCCGTCGGAAAGGCGGAATGAACGAACAGGCAGTCGAACAGCCTTGACACCCGCACGCCCGCCTTCACGAAGCCGTCGTCGTCTCGCTCGAGCAGCCCCGCGGCGTCCAGCGCTGCGGTCACTGCTTCGTCCATGGCGTCGCTGCGGCACGGCACGTTCCAGCCGAGCAGGTCCTCGGTCGTGCTGCCGCTTTGCCGGCCCGGCCGCGCCAGCACCCGTTCGTGCGAGGCGGGGGTCGGCGCCAAGAAATCGTAATGATGGTCGCGCAGCAGCGTCAGAAGCTGGAGCAGCGCGTCACGCTGCTGTTGGGTTTGCTGCGCGTCGATCGGTTGTATCTGGGTTGTGGTCATGCGTCTTGATCGGCCAGTCAATGGATGCCGATCGAACCGGACAGGGGCCCGCTACGTTCCCGGCAAACTCGCTGATCAGGATCAAGCCCGCCGGGCAGTCACTTCGCTGCTTTCGCCTTGGTATAAGGCACGAAATCGCCCAGCACGACGAAGCCGCTCGGCATGCGTGAGCTGCGATCGACCAGCTGGACGGATTCGATGCTGCACAGCTGCGTACCGATCGTCCGCGTCACCAGCACGTCATTCTGGTCGAGCTGCTGCGCGCCCGATCGCGGCTCGTTGACGTACAGCGTGCTGCCGGCGCGATAGACAATCGCCTTGCCGTTGATGATCTCGCTCGAATTGATGGCGGACAGCGGGATGCAGCGCGTCGGCTTCCCCGCCACCCGCCCCGCCAGCATCTTCTGCAGCTGGGCCTCGGGCGTGTCCCGCGGGGCCGCCACTACGGGCGTGGCAAGAACGGCGGCGGCCGCCATCGCGGCAGGGATGATCGTGCGCATGCCTCGCCTCATGCCGCGATCGTTGTGAACCAGCGCTGACCACATCGCTCAGGCGACGCTCCGCTCGCCCGCGAGCCGCTCGTCGCGGTCGAAATGCAGCGTCGCGAAGGGCGATGCGTCGACCGCTACCTCTCCTGCGGTAATCGGCGTCACCGTCGCTGCCGGCTGGGCCTGCGCATAGCGGTCGATCATCCAGGCGCAGAAGTCCGCGAAGCCCTGCGGGTCCGCCGCCGGGCTGGTGTGATGCGGCGCAACGCCGAGATGCGCCGGCGTGAAGCAGAAGGTGACGGTCACCTCGAAATCCGCCAGCGCCTCCATCTGCCGGTCGAACCAGTCGACCGCATTTGGGCGGAAGCTGTCGGCCCACGAGAGCCCGGTGCGGATTCGCTTCGTGCCCAGCCGCTTCATCCAGCTCACCGCCTCGTCCAGCCGCGGGTCCTCGAAGTGGAACCATTGCATCAGGCCGATGTCGGCGGCGTGCGCGGCATAGGTTTCCAGCGCTGGCTTTGGCGTTCCGTCCTCGCGGATCATGCCGAGGTAGAAATGCCGGTAATAGGATGATCCTTCCGCCTCGCGGTGCCGCGTCTCCGCTCCCCAGCTCACCGGCAGGTCGAACAATGAATACCAGAAGATCCGCGGCACGCGGTGCTTCAGCAGCGCAGCGGTCTTCTCCAGCCCGAAGACCTGCACTTCCTCCGCCCCGAACGAGCTGACACCGACCTCGGTCACCCAGATCGGCTTGTCGGTCACCGCCTCGATCTCGGCGATCTTGTTCGGCCAGGCGGCAATCGGCCACAGGTTCCAGTCCAGCGGGAAGCCGTGCACCGCCACCGCATCGACCGCGTCCAGCGCGCCATAGTCCTCGATCCGGCGCAGCCAGTGCGGGTCGATCGGTGACATGCCGCCCAGCACGCGCGTCACGGCGGGATTGACGGCATGGATCGCATTCCCGGCGCGGACCACATGATCGGCGAATTTCGACCAGTCGGGGTCGATCGCCGGATCCCAGTGAGACTTGTTGTTCGGCTCGTTCCAGATCATCGCCGCTTCGATCATGCATCCCCCTCCGCTGTCTGGTGTGCGGGCGTTGCGCCCCTCGCCGGATAGACCGCCGCCTGCCCGCCCCAGTCGGCGTAGGGCACGGGCGCGACCCGGCACAGATAGACCTCGTCTTCCGGCTGCTCTTCGATGGTGAACCCCGCGGCGCGCAGCATCGCCTCGGATCCGGCGCGGTTGGGCGCCCACCAGTTGGTCCAGTCATCGGCGTAGCGCCGCTCGATGAAATGCATCTTGGGATAGCCGGGCTCGTCGAAGATCGGCGATGGCTCGAACGTCCCTTCCATGTGGAAGGGGTGGTTCTCCGGCACGTCGGCCACTTCGGTCGATCCGCGCTGCATCGTCTGGAACAGCAGCATGTCTCCCGCGACATGCTCGCGGATCAGGTCCAGCGCCAGAAGCGGGTGCCGTAGGTGATACAGCACGCCCATGAAGATCACGAGATCGAACCGCTCGCCCAGCGCCGCGACGTCATAGACGGAGAGGTTGCGGAACTCGATATTGTCGAAGCCAAGGGCCGTACACGCCAGCCGCGCTTGCGCCAGATAGCGATCGTCGCTGTCGATGCCGACGACGCGCGCCGCTCCGCGCCGCTTCATCTCCACCGAATAGAAGCCGGCGTTGCACCCGATGTCGAGCACCGTCTTGCCGCTGAGATCCGCCGGCAGCGCATGGGCGAAACGCTCGAATTTGAAGCGTGGATAATCACCCAGGAAGTGATCGGGCGCGGTGACGACACCATCGCCCAGATCGATATTGTGGAACCACGGCGCCAGCGCCTCCACCCGGCTGCGCAGCTCGCTCACAGTGCGCGCTCGTTGATCGAGACGACCCGCCCGCCGCCCGGATGCAGCGCGATCTCCGTCAGCGACGCGGGATCCACGTCGAACGACAGCAGCCGGTCAGCGTCCAGGCCCAGATAATGCGCCACGATCCCGCGGATCACGTCGCAATGGCTCACGCACACCAATGGCACGTCGCCGGCTGCCGCCTCGATATGGCGCACCGCGCGCGCCGTCGCGCTCTTCATGTCCTCGCCCCCCGGTGTCGACGCCGTGCCGCGTCGCGCATTCCACTCCTGCCACGCCGGATCGCCGGCCAAAGCATCGAACGGCTGGCCGGACCAGCTGCCGAAGTCGATCTCGTCGAGCTCATCGGCGTTCTCCACGCTCTGCCCGTGTGCGTCGGCGATGATCGCTGCCGTTTCGCGGGCGCGCTGCCGCGGGCTGGTGTGGATCGCACCAATCGTCGTGCCTGCCAGCCGCCCTGCCAGATGCTTTGCCAGCCGCCCGGCCTCGGCGCGGCCGGCTGCGTTGATGGCAATGTCGGATCGGCCACTCAGCACCCGGCCGAGCTCGTCATGGCTGGCGTGCCGCACGAGGAAAACGACCATCCCTCAGGCGCACACGAAATCGAGGATCAACATAGAAGCAGCAACATCGCACGAGTGCCAATGTTCCGCTGAGAAAGCCGCGTCCCTGATTAATGTACTTGATCCAGATTAACTTCCTGCTTCTTCTAAGAAATTTGCGGAACAAAGAAGATGAAGAAGATGTTTCCGGCTGAACTTGGGGTTTTCTGGTCGGAATAGCTGTTCGCTGTCAAGCGAACGGCCGTTGCGGACCCGTGGGAGGGCGGATGGAAAAGGTTCTGATCACCGGCGGCGCAGGGTTCATCGGGCGCTTCGTCGCTGACGAACTTCTCGCCCGCGGCAATCAGGTTCGCGTGCTCGATGCCCTGATCGAGCAGGTGCACGGTGAAACCGACGGGTCGCAGATGCTGAACTCGGAGGCGGAGCTGGTCCGCGGCGACGTGCGCGACAAGGCGGCCGTTTCGCGCGCGCTCGATGGTGTCGACAGCGTCATCCATCTCGCCGCCGAAGTCGGCGTCGGCCAGTCGATGTACGAGGTCGAACGCTACACCTCGACCAACGATGTCGGCACGGCCGTCCTGTTCGAGGCGCTGATCGACAAGCCGGTGCGCCGCGTCGTCACCGCTTCCTCGATGAGCATCTATGGCGAGGGGCTGTACCGCGATGCGGACGGCGCGACGGTCGAGGATGCCGAACGAAAGGGCCTGCGTGACGGGCTCATCAACTGGGAACCGGTCGACGGACAGGGCCGCCCGTTGGTGCCGATGGCCACGCCGGAATGGAAGCGGCCGAACCTCAGCTCGATCTACGCGCTCAACAAGTACGTGCAGGAACGCACCACCCACATCATGGCCGCGCCCTACGGGATGGAGGGCGTCTGCCTCCGCCTCTTCAACGTCTATGGCCCCGGCCAGGCGCTTTCCAATCCGTACACCGGCGTGCTGGCGATCTTCGCCTCGCGCCTGCTCAACGGCCAGCAGCCGATGATCTTCGAGGATGGCGAGCAGCGCCGCGATTTCGTCCATGTGACGGATGTGGCGCGCGCCTTTGCCGATGCGCTGGTTCTCCCGCAGGCGGCAGGCGGCACGTTCAACATCGGCTCGGGCAAGGATCGCTCCGTCACTGAGGTTGCCACCGAACTCGCCCGGGCCATGGGCAAGAACGATATCGCGCCGCAGATCGTCGGCAAGGCGCGGATTGGCGACATCCGTCATTGCTTCTGCGACACGAGCTATGCCGCCGATAAGCTCGGCTTCACTGCCAGCCAGGATTTTCAGGCCGGCCTTGCCGAACTCGCCGAATGGGTCGCGCAGCAGACGGCGCAGGACCGTGTCGAACAGATGCGCGCCGAGCTCGAGACGCGGGGTCTCGTCGCATGACGGACGAGGCCGATCCACGACCAGTCCTCGTCACCGGCGGCGCTGGCTTCATCGGTTCGAACCTCGCCGATCGCCTGGCGGCGGCGGGGCATGACGTCATCGTCTATGACGCGCTGTCCCGCGCGGGCGTCGAAACCAACCTCGAGTGGCTGGTGCAGCGCCACGGGGATCGCATCCGGCCGATCATCGCCGACATCCGCGACGAGGCGAAGCTTGCCGATGCGGCTGCCGGCGCCAAGGCGGTGTTTCATCTCGCCGCGCAGGTCGCGGTCACCACCAGCATGGTCGATCCGCGGGACGATTTCGCCATCAACATCGCGAGCACGCTTGGTCTGCTGGAGGCTCTGCGCACCCGCGCGCCCGAAACGCCGCTGATTTTCGCCTCCACCAACAAGGTCTATGGCGATCTCGCCGACGTGGACTTCGTGCTGGAGGGCGAGGCCTATCGCCCCGCCGATCCCGCCACCCGGGCGTATGGCATCGGCGAGACGCGGCCACTCGATTTCCACACGCCCTATGGCTGCTCCAAGGGCGCGGCCGATCAATATGTGCTCGATTATGCGCGCAGCTTCGGCCTGCGCACCGCCGTGCTGCGGATGAGCTGCATCTACGGCCAGCGCCAGATGGGCACGGAAGATCAGGGCTGGGTCGCGCATTTCCTAATCCGCGCGCTCGAAGGAAAGCCGATCACGCTGTACGGCGACGGCTATCAGGTCCGCGACATTCTGGAAGTGTCGGACGCCGTCGCCGCGTATCTAGCCGCGTGGCGGGACATCGATGCGATCGCCGGACGCGCCTTCAACCTTGGCGGCGGGCCGGACAATGCCATTAGCCTGCGTTTGCTGCTCGCCTATATCGGCGATCTGATCGGCCGCGAGGTCGATGTCTCTTTCTCGGACTGGCGCGCTGGCGACCAGCGCTATTTTGTGGCCGATACGCGCGCGGCAGAGTCCGCGCTTGGGCTCGGGCCAAAGGTCGATTGGCGTAGCGGCGTCGCGGCATTGGCACGCTGGCTCGCCGAGGCGCGCGGCATCAACGCGCCGATCGGCCTTCCCAACGTGGCCGCCGCATGACGCGCCGGCTGCTCATGACCGCCGACAGCGTCGGCGGCGTGTGGCAATATGCCACCGAACTCGCCCGCGCACTTCAACCGCGCGGCTATGATGTGACGATCGCGACGCTCGGCCCGCCGGCCTCGGCGACGCAGCGGGCTACGCTCGGCAGCGACATCACCTTGCTCGACACCGGCCTCCCGCTCGATTGGACGGCCAGCGACGCTGCCGCCGTGCTGGAAACCGGCGCCGCGATCGCACGACTCGCTGAGCAGCACGGTGCAGACGTGGTGCAGGTGAACCAGCCCGCCTTCGCTGCCGCTGCCTTCACCGTGCCGGTCGTCGCCACGGCGCACAGCTGCGTCGGAACTTGGTGGCAGGCGATGTTCGGCGCTGCGCCCGAACCCGCCGATTTCGCGTGGCAGACCGATCTGATGCAGCGCGGCCTCGAAAGCGCGGATCGGGTCGTTGCGCCAAGCCATGCCTTCGCGGCGGCGCTACAGCAACGCTACCGCCTCACCACGGCCCCGAACGTCGTCCACAACGGGCGGGCGGCGTTTGAATTGCCGCCGAAGGCTCCCGAGGACGCCGCCTTCACCGCCGGTCGCTTGTGGGACGATGCGAAGAACGTCGCGACGCTTGATCGCGCCGCCGCGCGACTTGCCATCCCGTTCCGCGCCGCCGGCGCGCAGCGCAATGCCAAGGGCCAGTTCCTCGCGCTCGATCATCTCGAGTTGCTCGGCCAGCTCGATGACGCGGGAATCGCGGAGCATCTCGCCGCGCGCCCGATCTTCGTGTCCGCCGCGCGGTACGAGCCGTTCGGCCTCGCCGTGCTCGAAGCCGCGCTCGCCGGCTGCGCATTGGTGCTGTCCGACATTCCCACCTTCCGGGAGTTGTGGAGCGGCGCTGCGATCTTCGTCGATGCCGAGGATGACGCCGGTTTCGCCGCCGCGGTGGCGGAGCTCGTCGCGGGGCCCGCGGACCGCCGGTTGCGCGGCACGCTCGCGCGCCGCCGCGCGCTGGAATTCACGCCTGTCCGCCTCGCCGCGGCGATGGATGCGCTGTTCGATGGCGCGGTGGCGGCACGCGCGAAGGTGGCGGCATGAAGATCGCCTATTTCACCCATTCGCTCGCTTCGTGCTGGAACCATGGCAACGCGCATTTCCTGCGCGGCGTGCTGCGCGATCTGAAGGCGCGCGGCCATGACGTGCGCGCGCTTGAGCCCACAGGTAACTGGAGCCTCGCGAACTTGCTGGCCGACGCCGGCGAGGCGGGGCTGGATCCCTATCACGCTGCCTATCCCGATCTTGCCTCGGACAGCTTCGATCCCGCGACCGATCCGGCCGACTTGGTCGGCGACGCCGATCTCGTCATCGTCCACGAATGGAACGAGCCGGCGCTCGTCGCCGCGATCGGCGCGCTGCGCGCCCGCGGCGGCCGCTTCACGCTCCTGTTCCACGATACGCACCACCGCGCCGTCAGCGATCCCGATGCGATCCGTGCCTTCGATCTCTCTGGCTATGACGGCGTCCTCGCATTCGGCGAAACCCTGTCCGAGGTCTATCGCCGCTGGGGCTGGGGTGATCGTGTCTGGACCTGGCACGAGGCCGCCGACACGCGCCACTTCACACCGCCAGCGGCCGAGGGCCCGCGCGAAGGCCTCGTGTGGGTCGGAAACTGGGGTGATGGCGAACGCACGCAGGAGATCGAGGATTTTCTCCTCCGCCCGGCACGCGATGCCGCCCTGCCGCTGGACATCTACGGCGTGCGCTATCCCGATGACGCGAAGGCGCTGCTCGCCCGCTACGGCGTCACCTATCGCGGCTGGGCGTCCAACGCCCGCGCGCCGGAGATCTTCGCGCGCCACCTAGCCACCGTACACGTGCCGCGCCGCTATTATTCCACCATCCTGCCTGGCATCCCCACGATCCGCGTGTTCGAGGCGCTCGCCTGCGGCATCCCGCTCGTTTCCGCCCCGTGGGACGATGCCGAACATCTTTTCCGCCCCGGCCAGGATTATCTTCTCGCCTCCAACACCGCCGAGATGACTGCTCACTTGCGTCAACTTCGAGAAGATCCGGCCTTGCGCGCGGCGCTCGTCGCCAACGGCCTCGAAACGATCCGCGCCCGTCACACCTGCGCGCATCGCGTCGACGAGCTGCTCGCCATCATCGCCACGCTCGCTGCGCCCGAACCCGCAAGGAAATCCGCGTGAAGATCGCATTTTACGGATCCAGCCTGCTCTCTTCCTACTGGAACGGCGCCGCCACCTACTATCGCGGCATCCTGCGCGATCTCGCCGCCCGCGGCTACGACATCACCTTCTACGAACCCGACGCGTTCGACCGGCAACAGCACCGCGATATCGACCCGCCCGAATGGGCCCGCTCGGTCGTCTACCCCGCCACCGAAGAAGCGATGCGCGGTGTCTTGGCGGAGGCACGTGACGCCGACATCGTCGTCAAGGCGAACGGTGTCGGCGTGTTCGATCGCGAATTGCTCGAAGGGATCATCGCACAGGCCCGCCCCGGCGCCTTGCGCATCTTCTGGGATGTCGACGCCGCCGCAACGCTGGACGAGATGCGCGCCGATCCCGCACATCCGGTGCGCGCCGCGCTGCCCGATCTCGACGTGGTGCTCACGTACGGCGGCGGCCCGCCGGTAATCGATGCCTATCGCGGTTTCGGCGCGGCTGAGTGCATCCCCGTCTACAACGCGCTCGATCCGACGACGCACTTTCCGGTCGCGCCGGATCCGCGCTTCGCCTGCGATCTCGCCTTCCTCGGCAATCGCCTGCCCGATCGCGAGGCACGGGTGGAGGAATTCTTCCTCAGGCCCGCCGCCGCGCTTCCCGGTCGCCAGTTCCTGATCGGCGGCAACGGCTGGGAGACGAAGCAGATGCCCGCCAATGTTCGGCACCGCGGCCATGTTTACACGGCCGAGCACAACGCCTTCAATTGCACGCCCAAGGCGGTGCTGAACGTGGCGCGAGACAGCATGGCCAATGTCGGCTTCTCGCCCGCGACCCGCGTGTTCGAGGCGGCCGGCGCCGCCGCCTGCCTCATCACCGACGCATGGGAAGGGATTGAGCAGTTCCTGAAGCCGGACGCCGAAGTGCTCGTCGCTCGTGACGGTCAGGACGTCGCCGATCACTTGGCCGCGCTCACGCCGGAACGCGCCCAGGCAATCGGCCAGGCAGCGCTCGCCCGCGTGCTCGCGGAACACACTTACACGTTGCGCGGCGCGCAGGTGGACGCCTTGTTCAAGGCCCATGCCCAGCGTCAGCGAGAAGCGGCATGAGGCTCGTCGTCCTCGGCCTCAGCCTTTCCTCCTCCTGGGGGAACGGTCATGCCACCACGTTCCGCGCGCTGCTCAAGGCCTTCGCCGCGCGCGGGCATGACATCCTGTTCCTCGAGCGCGACGTGCCGTGGTACGCCAGGCAGCGCGATCTCGCGAACCCCGATTACTGCCAGCTCGCCTTCTATGCCGATCTCGATGATCTCACGCGATGGAGCGGCGAGATCGCCGCCGCCGATGCGGTGATCGTCGGCTCCTATGTGCCTGACGGTGTCGCGGTCGGGCGCTTCGTCCAGGAGAAGGCGCGCGGCGTCACCGCCTTCTACGATATCGACACGCCGGTGACGCTGGCGAAGCTTGCGCGCGGCGACTTCGAATATCTCTCGCCCGAAGGCATTCCCGGATACGACGTTTACCTCTCCTTCACGGGCGGCCCGACGCTGGAGCTGCTTGAGGAAACCTACGGCTCACCCGCCGCCCGCGCGCTCTATTGCTCGGTCGATTCTGACCTGTACGCCCCAACGGGCGCCGCCAAGCGGTGGGACCTGTCGTATCTCGGCACCTACAGCCCGGATCGCCAGCCGACGCTGGAGCGGTTGTTGCTCGCGCCGGCGCGCGCGCTGCCGCAGCGGCGCTTCGTCGTCGCTGGCCCGCAATACCCCGCGGACATCGATTGGCCCGCGAATGTCGAGCGGATCGAGCATTTGCCGCCTGCCGACCATGCCGTATTCTACTCCGCTTCGCGCTTCACGCTGAACGTCACGCGCGCGGACATGATCGCGGCGGGCTGGTCGCCCTCGGTCCGACTGTTTGAAGCCGGCGCCTGTGGGACACCGATCATTTCCGACCTCTGGGACGGGATCGAGACCTTGTTCGCGCCCGGTCGAGAGATGTTGACCGCGCCCGACGAAGACACCGTCGTGGCGGCGATTGAAGGCGCGGACGCGACCGCGATGGGAGAGGCAGCGCGCGCACGCGTCCTGGCGGCCCATACCGCGTCGCACCGCGCAGCAGAACTTGAGGCGTATCTCGCCGAGGCGATGGCCTCGCGCCTCCAGGTTGCGGGGGCGGCATGACAACAAAACAAGAGGATCACGGGATGGAAGAAGGGAAGCGCGACGTCGTCCTCGTTGCGGGAGGGGCCGGCTTCATCGGCTCGCACCTCTGCCGCGCCTTGGTCGAACAGGGGCACGAGGTGATCTGCCTCGACAATCTGCAGACGGCGCGGCCGTCGAACCTGCGCCTGCTGGAATCGCTGCCAAATCTCCGCTTCGTCCAGGCGGATGTCACCCGGCCCCTGCCGGCCGAGATCACCGCCGCCACGCGGCGCATCACGCGGATCTACAATCTAGCCTGCGCGGCCTCGCCGCCGCAATATCAGGCCGATCCCGAACATACGATGCTAACCAATGTCGTCGGCACCCACCATCTGCTGCGCCTCGCGGAGCAGGCCGGCGCACGCTTCCTCCTCACCTCGACCAGCGAGGTCTATGGCGATCCGGAAGTGCATCCGCAGCAGGAGGGCTATCGCGGGGCCGTCAGCTGCACTGGCCCGCGCGCCTGTTATGACGAAGGCAAGCGCGCCGCCGAGGCGCTGACGTTCGATTATGCGCGCCTCGGCCGCGTCGAGGTGCGCGTTGCGCGTATCTTCAACACTTATGGCCCGAACATGCATCCGGACGATGGCCGGGTGGTGAGCAACCTCATCTGCCAGGCACTGTCGGGCAAGGACATCACGATCCATGGTGACGGCACGCAGACGCGCAGCTTCTGCTATGTCAGCGACATGGTCGATGGGCTGATGACGCTGATGGAAAGCGACATCGACGGGCTGGAGCCGGTCAACCTCGGCAACCCGACCGAACTGACAGTCAACGATCTGCTCGACCGCATCCTCGGCATCGTCGGCACGGAGGGCAGGGTGGTCTACAAGCCACTGCCGCAGGATGATCCGCGCCGTCGTCGGCCGGATATCAGCCGTGCCTCGGCGGTGCTCGGCTGGGCGCCCAAGGTGCCGGTCGACTATGGTCTGGCGCGGACCGCGGCATGGTTCGCGCAGGAGATTGGCGCCGCCGCGCCGGTCGGCCTTTCGGAAGCAGCGGAGTAAGCGTGGCGGACATGGTGGAGACGATGCGGGCGGCGCAGCTGTCCGCGCCGGGAGACATGCGGATCGTGGCGGCGTCGCTGCCCCAGCCGGGCGAAGGCGAGGTGCGCGTCCGGCTTGAAGGATGCGGGGTCTGCGCCTCGAACCTCGAGCCGTGGGCGGGACTCGAATGGCTGACCTATCCCGGAGAGGTCGGCGGGCTCGGCCATGAGGGCTGGGGCATCGTCGATGCGCTCGGCCCGGGCGTTGCGAATGTCGCCTTGGGAGACCGCGTCGCAACGTTATCTGGCCGCAGCTTCGCCGAATATGATCTCGCACGTGCCGACTCACTGGTCGCGCTGCCCCCCGAACTCGATGGGCAGCCCTTCCCCGGCGAGCCGCTCGGCTGCGCTTTCAACATCTTTCGTCGCAGTGACATTCAGCCTGGCCAGCAGGTCGCGATCATCGGCATCGGCTTTCTCGGTGCGGTGCTGACCAAACTGGCGAGTGACGCCGGCGCGCACGTCATCGCGATCTCACGTCGCCAGTCTTCGCTCGATCTCGCCCGTTCCTTCGGCGCCGCCGAGACGATCGTGATGGACGATCACTGGGCGATCATCGAGCAGGTGAAACAGCTGACCGACGGCCGGCTTTGTGATCGCGTGATCGAGGCGGTGGGCAAGCAATGGCCGCTCGATCTCGCGGCGGAGCTGGTGCGCGAGGGCGGCCGGCTCGTCATCGCGGGTTATCACCAGGACGGCCCGCGCCAGGTGAACATGCAGGCGTGGAACTGGAAGGGGATCGACGTGATCAACGCGCATGAACGCGATCCGGCGGTGTGCCTTCGCGGGCTGCGCGAGGCGGTCGACGCGGTCGCGTCGGGGCGGCTCGATCCGACGCCGCTCTACACTCATGTCTATCCGCTCGAACAAGTCGGCGACGCTTTGGACGCGACCCGCGACAAGCCGGACGGGTTCGTCAAGGCGCTGGTGACCTATGGTTGAGGCTGTGATGGAACGCCGCGCGCCCGCGCTTGCAACCGCCCGACCGCGCATCGGCTTCCTTGGCGTGGGATGGATCGGGCGCCACCGCATGGGGGCGATCTGCGATACCGGTCGCGTCGAGGCGGCAGCGATCAGCGATCCCTCCCCGGAGATGAGCGAGGAAGCCGCCAAGCTCGCGCCCGATGCGGCGATCTGCGCGTCGCTTGACGAGATGCTGGCGCTCGGCCTCGACGGACTCGTCATCGCCACGCCAAGCGCGCTGCACGCCGAACAATCGATCCGTGCGCTCGAGGCCGGGGCCGCCGTGTTCTGCCAGAAGCCGCTCGGGCGTAATGCTGCGGAAGCGCGCGCCGTTCTAGATGCGGCTCGCACCGCTAATCGCCTGCTGGCGGTTGACCTGTCGTACCGCTTCACCGCCGGCATGGAGCGCATTGCCCAGCTGGTGCGCAGCGGCGCCCTCGGGCGCGTCCACGCGATCGATCTCGTGTTTCACAACGCTTACGGCCCGGACAAGCCGTGGTTCTACGATCGCGCGCTGTCGGGTGGCGGCTGCGTCATGGACCTTGGCGTTCACCTCGTCGATCTGGCGCTCTGGGCGATGGATTTCCCTGCGAGCGAGAGCAAGGTCGATGCCTGGCTCACCGCCAAAGGTCAGCCTCTGCAAGCCAATGCTGTGGAGGATTTCGCCGTCGCCAGTTTCAGGCTCGCGGATGGCCCCATCGTACGCCTCGCTTGTTCGTGGCGGCTCCACGCGGGACGAGAGGCGGAAATCGGCGCGACTTTCTATGGCACCGAGGGCGGCGCTGCGCTGCGCAACGTGAACGGCTCTTTCTACGATTTCACTGCGGAGCATTATCGCGGCACGTCGACGAAGCTTTTGACCAGCCCGCCCGACGAATGGGGTGGGCGCGCCGCTGCCGATTGGGCAACACGTCTTGCGTCAGGTGCTCGCTTTGATCCCGCGGCCGAGCGCCTCGTCGACGTGGCCGACGTGCTCGACCGGATCTACGCCGCCGCCTGACCGGCGGTCAGGAAGCTTCCAGCATTTGTCGGATCCGGGTGGCGAGCGCTTCCATCGCGAACGGCTTGGTGATCATCTCCATGCCGGGCTCGAGGAAGCCGGAGGCGAGCGCGGCATTTTCTGCATAGCCGGTCATGAACAGCACCTTCAGCCCCGGGCGCTGCTCCCGCGCGGCATCCACCATCTGGCGGCCGTTCAGCCCCGGCAGGCCGATGTCGGTGACGAGCAGGTCGATCCGCTGGTCGGATTGCAGGATTTCCAGCCCGGACGGCCCGTCATCCGCCTCTATCGCATGATAGCCGAGCTCCTGCAGTTCCTCGACGATCAGGCTTCGCACCACCGCTTCGTCTTCCACCACAAGCACTACCTCACCGTCGTCGGCGTGATGGTCCTGCGTCAGCTGCGGCAGCGGCTCATGCTCCTCCTCCTCGCCGCGGTGGCGCGGCAGGTACAGCTTGAACGTCGTCCCCTGGCCAACCTCGCTGTAGATCTTGGCATAGCCTTCCGATTGCTGCGCGAAGCCGTAGATCATCGACAGGCCAAGCCCCGTGCCCTGGCCAATCGGCTTGGTCGTGAAGAACGGCTCGAACGCCTTGGCCATCGTGTCGGCATCCATGCCGATCCCGGTGTCAGTGACGCAGATGCAGACATATTGCCCCGGCTTCACCCCGCGTTGCGTCGCGGCGTAGCTGCTGTCGAGGTGTGCATTGCAGGTCTCGATCGTCAGCGTGCCGCCATCGGGCATCGCATCGCGGCCGTTGATGACGAGGTTGAGGATCGCGCTTTCCAGCTGGTTCGGATCGCACTTCGTCGTCCACAGCTCGCTGTCGAGCACCAGGTCCAGCTTGATCCGCTCGCCGATGGTGCGGCGGAGCATGTCCTCCATCGATGCGATCAGCGCGTTCGCGCGCACCGGCCGCGGATCGAGCGGCTGGCGGCGCGAGAAGGCAAGCAGCCGATGGGTCAGCGCCGCGGCACGCTGGGCGGCGGCCGATGCGCCGGCGATGAACCGGTCCAGTTCGTCAAGCCGCCCCTGCGCCACGCGACGCTGCACGATTTCCAGGCTGCCGGTGATCCCCTGCAGCAGATTGTTGAAGTCATGTGCGATGCCGCCAGTCAGCTGGCCCACCGCCTCCATCTTCTGCGCCTGCCGCAGTGCCGCCTCGGTCTCCGCGAGCGTCGCGGCCGCCTCCACCTCCGCGGTCACGTCACGGCCGAAGCCATAGAAGGTGCAGTTTTCTGGCACCGTGCTCCACTTGATGATCCGCTGGCTGCCGTCCTTGCAGCGCATCACCGTCTGATATTCGAGCAGCGGCGTACCCGCAGTCAGCTGCGCCACGCGCTCTTCCCACGCCGCCTCATCCTCGATGATGAAATCCGTCGTGCGCCGGCCCAGCGTCTCTTCACGGCCCCACCCCAGAACGCTGGTCCAGGATGGATTGACGTCGGCAATCCGGCCGGTGACGTCGGCCACCACCTTCAGCACTGGCGACAGCGTCCAGATTCGCTGGCGATCGCGCTCAAGCTGGCGCTCCTCGGTGATGTCGCGGCCGACGGCGTGAATGCGCCCTGCATCCGGCACCGCAGTCCAGGCGAGCAGCCGATAGTCCCCCGCCTTGGTGCGATAGCGGTTCTCGAACGCTAGCGTCGTGACGCCGCGGCTCAGCGAATCCAGTTCGCCGGCGGTCTCGCCAAGATCCTCGGGATGGATGAAGCTCGCGAGCGGCCGGCCGACCATCTCGTCCTCGCTCCAGCCCAGCATGCGCGTGGCGCTGGGATTCACCGCGGTGATGATCCCGTCCAGCGTGCACACCAGCAGCAGATCGCGCGAGATCGACCACAGCCGGTCGCGGTCGTTCGCCATCTGGCGGCTCGCCAGTACGCGATCGGTCGTCTCGATGACGACCGCGACCACGCCGATCGGCTGCCCTGCTTCGTCGAAGGCCGGGGAATATTCGAGGTCCGTCCACAGCACCTTGGGCGTGCCGTCACGGATCAGCGTCAGTTCCTGGTCGCGGTAGGAAAGCGTGCCGCCCTCGCGGTACACCTTCTGCATCACATTCGCGTTGAAGTCCGCCACCTCGTGCCAGCCTTCCAGCACGTTGGTGCCAAGTAGCGACGGATGCCGGCCGCCGGCGAACTGACGATAGTCGTCATTGTAGATCATGACGCCCTTGTCGCCCCACAGGGTGACGATCGGCACAGGCGAGTGAAGCACGAATGCCAGCGTCGTCTTCATGGCGCTGGGCCAGCTGCTGATCGGGCCGATCGGCGTTTTGGCCCAGTCGAATGCGGCGATCCGCTCCGCCAGTTCCCCGCCGCCGCTCAGAAAGGGCTCCGCACCGTTGGTCAGCATGTCGTTCCTGTACGGCGCGGCGAGTGGCGCTCGCGCTGCGATGGCCTAATTTCTTCGCCCGGGCAAACGCCGTCTGCCCGGGTACAGGATCAACATTTCATGTCGTTGATTGCTCCACCCTTTCCGACGACTACCCGCGCTTGGCAGCGATGTAGCGATTCACCTGTTCCTCGAGCACGTCGAGCGGCAGCGCGCCCTGGCTCAACACCGCTTCGTGGAAGTCGCGGATGTCGAATTTGAGGCCGAGTTCGGTCTCGGCCTTCTTGCGCAATTCCGCGATCTTCAGCTGGCCGACCATGTAGCTCGTCGCCTGGCCCGGCCAGTTGAAATACCGGTCGACTTCGCGCGCGATATCGGTGTCCGACACGGAGCTGTTGTTCTTGAAATAGGCGATCGCCTGCTCGCGGGTCCAGCGCTTGGAATGGATGCCGGTATCCAGCACCAGCCGGATCGCGCGCCACACCTGCAGCGACAGCATCCCGAAGCGCGAATAGGGATCCTTGTAGATGCCCATCTCGTCGGCCAGCCTCTCGGAATACAGGCCCCAGCCTTCCATGAACGCGCCATAGCCGCCGAACTTGCGGAACTTGGGCATGTCGGCCAGCTCCTGCTGGCGCGCGATCTGGAAATGGTGGCCTGGCGCACCTTCGTGCGCAGCGATGCCGGCGACCTGCACCTTCTGCGTCTGGTTCATGTCGACCAAGTTCACGTAATAGATGCCGGGGCGCGATCCGTCGGCGGACGGCGAGTTGTAGAAGGCGGTCGACGCCGTTCCCTCGCGCCACTTCTCTACCGCGCGCACTTCCAGCGGCGCCTTGGGCAGCACGCGGAAATATTTCGGCGCATCCGCCATCACCGCCGCGATCACCGCGCGCGCATCGCGCAGATATTCCTCCCGACCAGCCTCGGTATTCGGATATTTCAGCGTCGGATCGGTGCGGATCTTGTCGAAGAACTGCTCCAGCGTGCCATTGAAGCCCACTTCGCGCTTGATCGCTTTCATTTCCTGCCGGATCGCCGCCACTTGGGCGAGGCCGAGATCGTGGATCTGGTCCGCGGTCAGATCGGTGGTGGTCGATGCCTTCAGCCGATCGGCATAATAAGCCGCGCCGTCGGGCAGGCTCCACGCACCATAATTGCCGGTCGACTTCGGTTCGATCTCGTCCAGCGCGACGAACAGCAGGTCATAGCCGCGCTTGAACGGACCGGTAAGCGCGGCGCTCGCGTCGGCGATGAGCTTCTGCTTGGTCGCGGCCGACGCGTTCAGCGCGTCCACCTTCTTGCGGAAATCGGCGAGCAGCGTCGAATCCGCGCCATTGTCGAACGGCGCGCCGGTGATCACCTTGCGCGCGTCCGCCCGGGCCGGCGCGAAATTCACCTTGTTCGGGATGATCCCGGCGGCGGCCTGCTCGCGCATCGTGGCGGTCACTTCGCGCATCACGCGCTCGGTCTCGCGCAGCCGCGCGATATACGCCTGGGCGTCGGCGACGCTGTCCACCTTGTGGTTGTTGATCAGCAGCACGGGAATATCACCCGCCGGGCTGCCGTTGGTCGACACCGGGAAACGCAGCTTGCGGAAGCGCGCAGACTCCCGTTGCCGCTGCACCTCATGCTCGAACAGGCGGTAGCTGACGCGCGCATTCTCCCCCAGCTGCTCCGGGCGGAAGCGGGTCTGCATCTCCTTCAGCTGCCGTTCTGCAAGGGCCAGCGAGCGTTGGGATGCGGCATCGGTATAGTCGTCCAGCTTGTCATAATTGGTCTTGAAGCCAAGCTGAGTCTGCGATTCCGGGCTCAGCGCCAGCTGTTCGTCGAACGCCTTGTCGAGGAACGCCAGCAGCGCCTTGTCCTGCGCGCCGGGCTGCGGCGCCTGGATCGGCGGGGGGGCGCTTCCCTGGGCCAACGGCATGATCGGCAACAACAACAGCGAGAGAGCAAGACGCATGGGGATCTCCAACGGAATTCCCGCTTCTCGCCCGCCGCGTCTCTGCGTGCAACTGCGTTCCCGGTGCGCGCTCAGTCTCGTTCGCGCGCCGGATCGCTCCCGAACCATGCAAGCCCGCTCGCCGTGATCAGCAGCACGCTGCCCAGCGCCGCGCGATTGCGCCGCCGCAGCAGGGCGAGGCCGATCGTCGCCAGCGCGGGCGGCAGCGTCCCGAGCCGCGCTCCGCCACTGCGTGCGGCGACGCCGGCCGTCAGGCGGCTTACGGCAAAGCCGCGAACCACGGGCGTCCGCGGCGGCGGTGAACCCTCCCGCGGCCCCGCCAGGCCGCCTGTGGGCGCCACCGGCTCGTCGCCATCGCCAGCCACCGTATCAGCCGCATAGGCGCCGCGCTGGCCCATCGGCTGTTCCGGCCCGGTCGTCGTGTCGCGCACCGTCTGGCGCTCGAGCTCGCAATTGAACTCTGCGCCCAGCAGCAGGACATAGGCGGAAAGGTAGAGCCAGGTCAGCAGAACGATGGCCGCGCCTAGCGATCCGTAGGTTGCATCATAGCTGCCGAAATTCGCCACGTAGAAACCGAAGCCAAGCGTCATGATCAGCCAGCTGACCGCCGCGAGCACCGATCCGGGCGTCAGCCATCGCCATTTCGCCCCGTCACGGTTGGGGGCGAAATGGTACAGCGTGGCAGTGGCAGCCGCTCCGACGCCAGCCATCACCACATAGGACAGGATCTTGCCGAGCACGAGCAACACGCCCGGCGCGTTGGGGAATAGCGTCTCCAGCGCCGCCAGCGCGGTCACCGATACGATCGCCAGCAATGCGAGGATGAGCGCACCGACGGTAATAGCGAGCGCAAGCAGGTTCAGCGCCACGAACCCGCGCGTCTCCTCCTCGTCGTAAGCGATGTTGAGCGCGGTGATGATCGCGCTCGCACCCTTCATCGCGCCGTACAGCGCGATGCCCAGCGCGATGACGAGGCCGATGCCCTTCTTGTCGTCCGCTCCGTTGACGAGGTTCGCGAGCTGCTCGCCGATTAGCCGCGCGGCGTCCGCCGGCATCACCGACGCCAGCGAACGGACATTCTCCAGCACCGTCTGGGGTGTGGCCACCAAGCCATAAGTGAGCACGATCGCGCCCAGCATCGGGACGATCGCAAGCACCGCGCAAAAGGCGACCCCTGACGCGATCAGGCTCACATTGTCCTGCCCCGCCTCGCGCCAACTGCGCAGCACCACGTCCTTCCAGCCCCCCGCCGGGATCGCCCACGGTGTAGCCGCATGGTGCCCATGCGTGTTGGTGTCGCGCGTTTCCGGCGGGTGCTGCGGCGTTGGTTGTGGCGGCATGTCGTTGAAACTCCCGGCCAACCGAACAAGCCGACAGCCGGGACGTTCCGATCCGCCGCCGGAACGGCCATCCGTAACGCTCGTTTGGCAAGCTCCCCCCGCTTGGAGACATGCTTGATGCCGGCGTCCACCGCTCTTCCCGCCCGGGCGCTTGCTCCCATCGATCAGGCGCCGCTCCTACCGGTCGGGGGGGTCGCAGCGCTGGTTGCCGATGCACTGGAGCAGGCCGACGTGATGGTGGCTGCCAAGGACGAGGCGCGGGCCATCGCCGTCGCGCGTGCGCTCGCCGCAATGACATCTGCCGAGGTCGTCTTCTGCCCCGGGAGCGATGCGCTGCCGGGCGATGAGGCGCCGGCGTCGCCCGCAAACGTCGGTCAGCGCGTCGCGGCGCTGCGTCGCATTCATTCTCTCCGCCATGCTGCGGATCGGACGCACATCGCCTGCGTCACCACCGGGGAAGCGCTTGCCCGCGCCTATGCCGCGCCGGACGCCTTCCAAGCTGCTCCGCCGCGCGTCGCCCTGAACGCGCCGGTGGTGCTGGAGGAACTGTTCGACGAGCTGGTCGCAGCCGGCTACGTCAGCGACGAGCGCGTCGACGAGCCCGGCGAGGTCGCGCTCCGTGGGCAGGTGCTCGATGTCTATCCCGCCGATGCCGAGGAACCGATCCGCATCGAGGCGGAGAATGGTCGCATTGTCTCGATCCGCACCTATGACGCTGCCGATCAGCGCACGACCGGTGAGCGCGAGGTGCAAGAGCTGGGCCGTGTCGCGGAGCCAGCGACCGACGGCGCGGGCGCCCCGCTGCTCGACCACCTGCCAGGCGCCATGCTCGCGATCGAGCCCGCCGCGGAGGAGCGTCGCCGCCGCTTTCTTGCGCTCGCCGCCGATGCCGAACGCCGTCGCCCGCGCCGGGCACTTCGCGCCATCGTCGACGAGAAGCGCTGGCGTACAGTGGCGTCGGATCGCGCCATACTGCCACTCAGCGGTGCCGGCGATCCGCCGCCGCGCTTTGTCGAGGGGAAATCGCCGCTGCGCGCCCTCGCGCGCTTTGCCCGCGACGCACTGGCGGAGGGCGAGCGCGTCATCCTGCTCGGCAGCGCGCGCGATCTGCGCTTCCTGCGCCGCCGCATCGCGCGCGCGCTGAAGATGCAAGTGGGCGAGGTCGCCAGCTGGAGCGAGGCTCGCGCTGCGCCAGCCGGCACGCTGATGTCGCTGGAGGCAGCCGTAGACCGCGGTTTCCGCGTCGATGGTGTTGTTGCCATCGCCGCCGCTGATCTGCTCGGCAGCCGCGCTGATCGCGATGACGCGCATGCCGGCCCGGCGGACACGGCACTGTTCGGCCTTGCCGAAATCCGCATCGGCGATGTCGTCGTGCATGAGGACCACGGCATCGGTATCGTTACTGGGCTCGAGCCGATGCCGCAGACCGGAGAGGATGCGCCGGGCGACGCGATCGTCCTCACCTATGCCGACAATGGCGTTCGCCTGGTGCCGGTGGCGGAGGCGGACCGGCTGTGGCGCTACGGTGCGGATGCCGATGCGGTCAGTCTCGATCGGCTCGACGGCGCAAGCTGGGAAAAGCGCCGCACCGCGATCGACGCCGCCATCGCCGAAACTGCGCGCGGCATGACCGAACTTGCCGCGGAGCGCGCCAGTCAGACCGCGCCTGTGCTCGATCCCGATCCTGCCGCTTATGAACGCTTCGCCAGCGGCTTTCCGTTCAGCGAAACGCGCGATCAGGCGCGCGCGATAGAAGCGGTGCGCGGCGATCTTGCCTCGGGCAAACCGATGGACCGGCTGGTGATCGGCGACGTCGGTTTCGGCAAGACCGAGGTCGCGCTCCGCGCCGCTGCGCTTGCTGCGCTCGCCGGAAGCCAGGTCGCGATCGCTGCACCCACGACGGTGCTCGCCCGCCAGCATCTGGAGAATTTTACCGAGCGGTTCGAGGGCACCGATATCACGGTCGCCGGCCTGTCGCGCCTGTCCAGCGCGGCCGAAAAGAAGCGCGTGAAGGCTGGCCTTGCCGATGGGTCGATCCAGGTCGTGATCGGCACCGGCGCGGTGGCCGGAAAGGGGGTCACCTACAAGGATCTGGTGCTCGTCATCATCGACGAGGAGCAGCGCTTCGGCACGGCGGACAAGACACGGCTGCGCGAGCTTGGCGCCGGCCACGTGTTGACGCTCAGTGCCACCCCGATTCCGCGTACGCTGCAGGGAGCACTGATTGGTATCCAGCAGCTCTCGGTCATCGCCACGCCGCCTGCGCGCCGCCAGCCGATCCGCACGGTGGTCGGCGAATTCGACAAGGAAACCGTCCGCGCCGCGCTGCTGCGCGAACGTAGCCGTGGCGGCCAGAGCTTCGTCGTCGTGCCCCGGATCGAGGACATGGAGCCGCTTGGCGCCCTCCTCGAATCGTTGGTGCCCGAACTCGAGATCATCCAGGCGCACGGCAAAATGCCGGCGGCCGACATCGACGAGGCCATGGTACGCTTCAGCCGCGGCGACGGCGACGTGCTGCTCGCCACCAATATCATCGAGGCCGGGCTGGACGTGCCGCGCGCCAACACGATGGTGATCTGGCGTGCGGATCGCTTCGGCCTGAGCCAGCTCCACCAGCTGCGTGGCCGGGTGGGCCGCAGCAGCCGTCGCGGCCAGGTCCTGCTCCTGACAGAGCCGGACAAGGAAATCGCGCCCCACACGCTGAAGCGCCTCCGTACGCTCGAGGCGTTCGACCGCCTCGGCGCAGGCTTCGCGATCAGCGCCCGCGATCTCGACATGCGCGGCGCGGGCGATCTTCTGGGCGAAGCGCAGGCCGGGCACATGAAGCTGATCGGGATCGATCTCTACCAGCATCTGCTGGAAGCAGCGCTGCGCACCGCGCGCGGCGAGACGGTGGAGCGCTGGACGCCGGAGCTTCACCTCGGCATCGACGGCCAGCTGCCGGAAAGCTGGATCCCCGATCCCGAACTTCGCGTCACTTTCTACATCCGCCTTGCCCGCGCAGAAACCGCGGAGGAGGTCGACGCGCTGGAGGACGAGCTGGAGGATCGCTTCGGCACCATTCCCGACGCAGCGGCGCGCCTGCTCGCGCTTGCCCGGATCCGCGGCGCGGCGCGGGCACTCGGCATTGCCCGCATCGATTCGGGGCCCGCGGCGATCGCGTTGACGCCGCGACGCGACTTCACCGGCGATGGCGATGCGGCCGGGCTGGTGAAGAAGGGCGATCGCCTGCTTCTCGCCGAGCGGATCGAGGATGCGGCGGCTCGGCTCACCCGGCTGGAGGCGCTGCTCGACGAACTCGCCGCCTGAACGACGCGTCCTCGCGCATGCCGGCTCAAAAGTGTTGAACCATCAGCGCGTTGGCGCGTCTGATCGACAAGGCAGGAGAAAGTTTATGTCGCTCGACGATTTCGTTTCGACCGTTGCCGGTACCATCCGCAATGCGGCCACCGGCGCCACCGACACGCGTGTGCTGCGCGATCCGGTGCTTGCCCAGATTGATCGCGCCGCCAAAGCCTGGGGCGATGGCCGGGCGGGCGCATCCGACGAATGGTTCAGCCGGGATGGCGATCTGGTGGCCTTCTCGCCGCACCTCCCCGGCGGCGCGCCGCTCACGATCGATGGTCAGACGACAGTGTTTGTGCCGGCCGATCGGTTCGCGGCGTACCTCGCCAAGATGCGAGAGCAGGTCGAGGCCGGGGTGTTCGATCGCGAGATCGATGCTGGCCTGCACGGCTCCCCCAATGTCAGCGGCCTTGCCACGGTTCCGATGCCGGAGGCGCACGGCGGCAATACCGAAGGCAGCGGCGGCGACCGCATTTCGTAGCGCACCGGCGTCCCCATCCCCCCGATTCTGTCGCGGGCGGTCTGCCGTTCGTGAGTCATTCCAGCGCGGCAAAGATTCGGATCGGCGCACCGTTCATTGCCGCGACAGCCGCGCTGCGGCTATCATGGCTGATCGAGGCGCGCCTGCGGGGGAATGACCATGCGCAAGTTGTTGATAGCGGTTGGATTGATGGCGACGGTGCTGACCGGCGCTGCGCCGGCGCAGGTGCGGACGATCGATCCTAACCAGCCGATCGACGGCGATCTTTCCACCACCAATTCGCCACCACCGCCGCAGCCGCGCGCACCGGCGCAAACCTATCGCGAACCGACCTATACCGACGATACGCCGGTCGATCCGCCGCCGCCGCCGCCGCCGCCGCAGGATCGGGCGGCTGATGCGTCGCGCGCGCCGCTCCCGCCGCCCCAGCCCGAGGCGACGACCCAGGCCGCCGCCACCTTCAAGCGCGACGATCTGATCGGCGCTGGCGAGGGCGTATTCGGCAAGGGTGCCGAGGGATTCGCCTCGATCATCGAGAAGATCCTCAGCGAACAGGGCGAACCGAACGCCTATATCGCGGGCCGCGAGGCGGCCGGCGCCTTCGTGCTTGGCGTGCGCTACGGTTCGGGCGTCATGACCCACAAGGTCGAAGGCCAGATGCCGGTATATTGGACCGGCCCGTCGGTGGGCTTCGACGTCGGCGGGGACGCGAACAAGGTGTTCGTGCTCGTCTACAACCTCTACGATACCGCTGATCTCTATCGCCGCTTCCCGGCGGCGGAGGGGCGGCTCTATTTCGTAGGCGGATTTGCGGCGACGTATCTGCGCCGCGGCAATGTGGTGCTGATCCCGGTGCGGCTCGGCGTCGGCTACCGCGCGGGCGTCAACGTTGGCTATATGAAGTTCACCCAGAAATCGAACTGGCTGCCGTTCTGACGCGCCTTTCGTCCTGCACCGGATAATTCCCCATGCCCGGCAAATGCCCGATCTGCAGCGCGCCGTCCGTGCCGGAGCATGCGCCCTTCTGCTCGCGCCGCTGCAAGGATCGCGACCTCTTGCAGTGGCTCAGCGACGGTTATCGCATTCCGGGGCGAGAGATCGATCCGGATGGGCTGGACAGCCGCCGCGAGCCCGATTAGGGGGACCGCTCCCGCCGCAACGCCGGTGTGCCCAGGTAGCTCAGTTGGTAGAGCATGCGACTGAAAATCGCAGTGTCGGCGGTTCGATCCCGTCCCTGGGCACCACTTTCTCCCTTGCCATTACCTCTCCCGCATGACGTTTGACGGCAAGGTCGCGCTCATCACCGGCGCGAGCGGCGGGCTGGGGCGCGAGATCGCGCTCGGCCTTGCGCGCGCGGGCGCCCATGTCCTGCTCCACGGTCGCCGCGCCGACGAACTCCGGACGCTTGCCGATGAGATCGGCGCGCGCGGTGGCTCCGCAGAGATGCTGGCCTTCGATCTCACGGACGAAGCCGCCACCGCCACTGCGCTGGCTGGCGTCCCCCGAATCGACATCCTGGTGAACAACGCCGGTCACCGCGATCGCCGCCCAATCGCTGACCTCAATCGCGCGGCGGTGCGCCACCTGCTCGAGATCAACCTCTCGGCGCCGTTCGACCTCGCGCGCCTGCTCGCCCCGCGCCTGCCTGCCGGCGGGCGGATCATCAACATCAGCTCGATCGCCGGCCAGATCGCGCGCTCGGGCGACGCGGCCTACACCATGTCCAAGGCTGGGCTAGAAGGGCTGACGCGCGCGCTCGCGGCGGAGCTCGGCCCGCGCGACATCACCGTCAACGCCGTCGCACCGGGCTATTTCGCGACGGAAGCAAACGCCGCGATGGTGGATGACCCCGGCGTCGCGGAGCATCTCGCACGGCGAACTTCGCTCGGCCGCTGGGGCCGGCCGGCGGAAATCGTCGGCGCGGTGCTGTTCTTCGCGTCCGACGCCGCTTCTTATGTCACAGGGCAAGTGCTGGCGGTCGACGGCGGCTATCTTGCCCATTTCTGAGGGCGGTCGCCCTTAGCTGGGCGACCCGCGCTTCGCCTTCGCGCCGGCAAGGGCGGAGAGTACCCCGCGCATCGTGCGCACTTCCTGGCTCGTCCAGCCCGGCTTGGTCAGCAGCGTGCGCAGCGTGCGCCGCGTTGCCGGCGTGCGATCCGGCGGAAAAAAGAAATTCGCCGCCTCCAGCATCGCGTCGAGCTGCCCGATCATGCCGTCGAGTTCCTCCTGAGGCGCCGGCGGATCGAGCGCCACCTCGGGCGGCGACACCAGCGTCTCGCCCTTCGACCATTCATAGGCAACGAGGATCACCGCCTGTGCGAGGTTGAGGCTGCCGAACTCTGGATTGATCGGCACGGTCAGGATGGTGCGTGCCAGCGCCACGTCGTCGGTCTCCAGCCCAGATCGCTCGGGCCCGAACAGGATCGCGCTCCGCCCCGCCGCGGAGCGCATCTCGGCGGCGGCCTGTTCCGGCGTCACTACCGGCTTGGTGATGCCGCGCTTGCGCACCGTCGTCGCGTAGACGTTCGGGCAATCGGCCACCGCCTCGGCGACCGTCTCATAGACCTTTGCCCCGGCAAGCACGATGTCCGCGCCTGACGCTGCCGGCCCTGCCGCGGGGTTCGGCCAGCCGTCGCGCGGCGCGACGAGGCGCATCTCGGTCAGCCCGAAATTCAGCATTGCGCGCGCGGCCTTGCCGATATTCTCGCCCAGTTGCGGGCGGACGAGGACGATGACGGGCTTGGTGTCGGGCGTGGCAGTCATGCGGTGCGCCTATCCGCGGAGCGGGCATGGAGACAAGCGGGCCGCGCTGGCCACGCCGCTAGCCGCGCCCGACTTCCTCCACGGTGCCGGCGAATTCCTCGAAATCGCGCGCTTCGCTGAAATCGCGATAGACGCTGGCGAAGCGGATATAGGCGACCGAATCGAGGCCCTTCAGGCCCTCCATCACCATCTCGCCGATCCGCTTGGAGGTGACTTCCGCCTCCCCGCTGGTTTCAAGCTGCCGCTGGATGCCGCTGACGAGGCGTTCGATCGCCATCGCCTCGATTGGTCGCTTGCGCGCCGCAATGCCGATCGAGCGCAGCAGCTTCTCGCGCTCGAACGGCTCGCGCCGGTCTTCCGACTTCACCACGGTCAGTTCGCGCAGCTGGATCCGCTCGAAGGTGGTGAAGCGCGCTGCGCACCCTTCGCACTGGCGGCGGCGGCGGATCGCGGCGCCGTCGTCGGTCGGGCGGCTGTCCTTCACCTGGCTCGCATCATGGCCGCAGAAGGGGCAACGCATCGTCGGTTCGGTCTTTCAGGCGGGCCCGCCGGCCGCACATGGCAGCTGGCGGGCGGGCAGGGGGATCAGATCTTGTCGCGCCGCGCGTAGGCGACGCCGGCGCCCACCAGCGCGCCAAGCACCGGGCCGACGAACGGCACGGGGATCGCGATCACGGCGCCGATCGCGCCATATTTCGCCATCTTCTTGCCGAGGCCCGGCGTGTTCTGGACGGTGTTCTGGACTTCCTCGATCTTGGACACGTTCACCTCACTGATAGATGGGGAAACGAGCGCATAGCGCGCGAACTCGTTCCCGCACCGCAGCTTCGACGTCCGGGTCGCCCTTCTCGCCCTTCTTGGCGAGGCCGTCGAGCACGTCGGCCACCATGTTGCCGATCTCGCGGAATTCGGCGGTGCCGAAGCCGCGCGTCGTGCCGGCCGGCGAACCGACGCGGATGCCGCTGGTCTTCATCGGCGGCAGCGGGTCGTTGGGGATGCCGTTCTTGTTGCAGGTGATGCCGGCACGCTCCAGCGCCTCGTCCGCATCCTTGCCGGTGACGCCTAGAGGGGTGAGGTCCACCAGCGCCAGATGCGTGTCGGTGCCGCCGGAAACTAGGTTCGCGCCGCGCTCCTTCAGCGTGGCCGCCAGCACCTTCGCATTCTCCACCACGGCGGCAATGTAGCTCTTGTACTCCGGCTGCAGTGCCTCATTGAAGGCGACTGCCTTCGCCGCGATGACGTGCATCAGCGGCCCGCCCTGCAGGCCCGGGAACACCGCCGAGTTGATCTTCTTCGCGATTGCGTCGTCGTCGGTCATCACCATGCCGCCGCGCGGGCCGCGCAGGGTCTTGTGCGTCGTGGTGGTGACGACATGGGCGTGACCGAACGGCGTCGGGTGCAGCCCGCCGGCAACGATGCCCGCGAAATGCGCCATGTCGACCATGAAGAACGCGCCCACCTTGTCGGCGATCGCGCGGAAGCGGGCGAAATCGATCTGGCGCGGATAAGCGGAGCCGCCGGTTATGATCAGCTTCGGCTTGGTTTCCACCGCCAGCCGCTCGACCTCGTCATAATCGATCAGGTGCGTGTCCGGCTTGACGCCATATTGCACCGCGTTGAACCACTTGCCGCTCATCGCGGCGCGCGCACCGTGCGTCAGGTGCCCGCCAGCGTCCAGGCTGAGGCCCATGATCGTCTCGCCGGGCTTCACCAGCGCCAGCATCACCGCGCCGTTCGCCTGTGCGCCCGAATGCGGCTGCACGTTGGCGAAGCCGCAGCCGAACAGCTGCTTGGCGCGGTCGATCGCCAGCTGCTCCACCTCGTCGGACGGGTGGCAGCCCTGATAGTAACGTTTGCCGGGATAGCCCTCGGCATATTTGTTGGTGAAGACGGAGCCCTGCGCTTCCAGCACTGCCTTGGAGACGATGTTCTCCGATGCGATCAGCTCGATCTGCGTCTGCTCGCGCTCCAGCTCATGCGCCACACCGGCAAATACTGCGGGATCGGCGTCGGCAAGGCCGCGCGTGAAGAAGCCATCAGGCTGCACGTCGTTGAGATTGGCCGGGTTCGTGCTCATGCGGGCTCCCTTTCGGATACGGGGGGCGTGCCGAGCTTCTCGACGCGCTGGGTGTGGCGGCCGCCGGCGAAGGCGGTGCTGAGGAAGGCGGTGATGCAGGCCTTGGCCATGTCTTCGCCGGTGAGGCGAGCGCCAAGCGCGACGACGTTGGCGTCATTGTGTTCGCGGGCCAGTGCCGCGGACAGCGGCTCGGAAACGAGCGCGCAGCGCACGGCGGGGTTGCGGTTCACGGCGATGGAAATGCCGATCCCGGAACCGCACAGCGCAACGCCGCGCTCGACATTGCCGTCAGCGACGGCGGTCGCCAGGCGGTAGCCGAAATCGGGATAATCAACGCGGGCGTCTGTCTCGGGCCCAAGGTCGAGGACGTCATGGCCGCACTCGCGCAGCCAGGCGGCAAGCGTCGCCTTCAGCGCGACGGCGGCATGATCGGAGGCGATGGCGACTCGCATGGGGGTCGGCTTGGCTCTCGGTTGCGATGGATGCGGCGCCCTTTAGCGGGCACCTCGCGGGAAAGCCACCGTTGCGATCAGCCGCGACCGGCAATCGCCTCCGCCAGCGCGATGGTACGGCGGGCGTCGTCCCGGTGGAGCAGTTCCACCATCTTGCCCTCAACCTTGATCGCGCCCTTGCCGGCATTCTCCGGCGCGTCGAACGCGGCGACGATCGTGCGAGCCCATTCCACTTCTTCCGCCGAGGGCGCGAAGACGCGATTGGCGGGGGCGATCTGCTTGGGATGGATCAGCGTCTTGCCGTCGAATCCGAAGGCGAGGCCCTGGCGGCATTCCGCCTCCACCGCCGCTTCGTCGTCAAAGCCGTTCATCACGCCGTCCAGCGGCACGATGCCATAGGCCCGCGCCACGGTGACGATCTGGCTCAGGATCGGCAGCAGCGGCGCACGATCCGCGCCGGGGCGCAGCCGCAATTCCTTCGCCAGATCGTTGGGGCCGACGACGAAGGCGGCAAGGCCGGTCTCTGCCGCCGCTTCGCCAATCGCACGCAGATCGACGATCGCCTGCGCCGTCTCGATCATCGCCCATAGCGCCGGGCCGTCCCCGATCGCCTTGCGGGCGGCGCGCAGGGTCCCGGCATCCGAAACCTTGGGCAGCAGCACCGCATCGGGCTTCGCCGCGGCGATCGCCGCCAGGTCATCCGCACCCCATTCGGTGTCCAGCCCGTTGGTGCGGATCACCCATTCGCGGTGGCCGAAGCCGCCCGCTGCCACTGCCTGGTCCCGCGCCCCCGCCTTCTGCTCCGGGGCGACGGCATCCTCCAGATCGAGGATCACGACGTCGCACGCCAGATCGCGCGCCTTCTCGATCGCGCGGGCATTCGATGCCGGCATGTAGAGGGCGGAACGGCGCGGGCGGATCGTCATGCGGCTTTGGCTTCCTGTCTGAACCGGTGGAGCAGCGGCTCGGTATAGCCCGACGGCTGAGTAACGCCTTCGAAGATCAGCGCCCGCGCAGCCTTGAACGCAAAGCCCTCGCGCGTGAGCGGCCGATACAGCGGGTCGTTCGCATTCTGCGCATCGACCTTCTTCGCCATACGGTCGAGCGCCGCGTCCACCTCCGCCTCGGTGCACACGCCGTGAAGCAGCCAGTTGGCGAGATGCTGCGAGGAAATGCGCAACGTCGCGCGATCCTCCATCAGCCCCACGTCATGGATGTCCGGCACCTTGGAACAGCCGACGCCCTGGTCGATCCAGCGCACGACATAGCCAAGGATGCCCTGGCAATTGTTGTCGAGTTCCTCGCGGATCTCGTCGGGCGTCCAGTTCCGCCCGGCCGCCGCGAACGGCACCGTCAGCAGCTTTACGAGCGGCGGCGGTGCCTCCCCCGCAATCTCCTTCTGCCGCGCGAACACGTCCACCTGATGATAGTGAAGCGCGTGGAGCGTCGCGGCGGTGGGCGACGGCACCCAGGCAGTGTTCGCGCCGCTTCTGGGGTGCGCGATCTTCTGCTCCAGCATGTCGGCCATCATGTCGGGCGCGGCCCACATGCCCTTGCCGATCTGCGCCTTGCCACTGAGGCCGCAGGCAAGGCCGATGCGCACGTTGCGATCCTCATAGGCCTTGATCCACTCGGCGCCCTTCATCTCCGCCTTGCGGATCACCGGGCCGCCGCGCATCGCGGTGTGGATCTCGTCGCCGGTGCGATCGAGGAAGCCGGTGTTGATGAAGGCAATCCGGTCGCGCACCGCATGGATGCACGCGGCGAGGTTGGCCGAGGTGCGGCGCTCCTCGTCCATGACGCCCACCTTGATCGTGTGCCGCGTGAGGCCCAGCAGATCCTCCACCGCGTCGAACAGGCGGTTGGTGAACGCCGCCTCCTCCGGCCCGTGCATCTTGGGCTTCACGATATAGATCGATCCGGCGCGGCTGTTCTGCAGCGCGCCGAGCCGCTTCAGGTCATGCAGCCCGATCAGCGACGTGACGATCGCGTCGAGAATCCCCTCCGGTGCCTCGCTGCCGTCGGCGAGGTGCAGCGCCGGCGTCGTCATGAGATGGCCGACGTTGCGCACGAACAGCAAGGATCGGCCTGGCAGCGTGAAGCTCGATCCGCTGGGCGCTTGATAGGTGCGGTCGCTGGCGAGCTTGCGGGTCAGCGTCGCGCCATTCTTCTCGAACGTCTCGACCAGATCGCCGCGCATCAGGCCCAGCCAGTTGCGATAGGCAGCAACCTTGTCCTCCGCATCCACCGCAGCGACCGAATCCTCGAGGTCGACGATCGTCGTCAGCGCGGATTCGAGGATCACGTCGGCAATGCCGAGCGGGTCGGTCTTCCCGATCGGAGACCCGCGATCGACCACGATCTCGATGTGCAGCCCGTTGTGGACGAACATCACGCCCTTATCGAACTTGGCGAAGCGATGCGGGCAGTCGCCCCCGGTCAGCGCCGCCTCCCAGCCCGGCAGCGTCTCGTCCAGGAACGCCCGCGCCCGCGCGATCACCTCAGCGCCGCGTTCCGCATCATAGCCGCCCGGCTTCGCCTTCCCCGGCAGCGCATCGGTGCCATAGAGCGCGTCATACAGGCTGCCCCAGCGCGCGTTGGCGGCGTTCAGCACGAAGCGGGCGTTGAGGCTTGGCACCACCAGCTGCGGCCCGGCCATGGTCGCGATCTCGGCATCGACATTCTCGGTGCCGATGGTGAACGGCGCCGGCTCGGGCACGAGATAGCCGATCTCGTTCAGGAACGCCTCGTCGACCGGCTCGCCCGCCATGTAACGTTGGTCGATTGCCGCCTGCAGTTCCTCGCGACGAGCGAGCAGCGCTCGGTTCTCCGGCGTGAAGCGCGCGAAAATCGCCGCCGCCCCCTGCCAGAAAGCGTCTGCGGAAATGCCGGTGCCGGCAAGCGCCTCATCCTCGACAAAGGTGGCGAGGCGATCATCGACCGATAGGCCGGCGCGGGTTTGCATTGCGGGATTCCTCCTGACGTTACCAACAGCGCCTGGGGAGGGCACCGCCGCGATTAATCGATGCCGCGGCGGAAGTGCAACGCCCAATTCCTCCCCGGGGTCCACCCGGGGAGGATCGGTCGTCCCCTCAGGAGGCGCGTTTCCACACCATCAACTCGCCCTCCGCGATTACCTCGCCTGGCGTTCCCACCGGCTCGGCTTTGCCATCGCTGAGGAAGGCGATCGTCGCGGCGTCGTTTGCCGGCACCTGCGCCAGCGTGCGCTTTCCGTCGGGCAGCTTGGCCACCACTACGCCGGCCTTCGCCGAACCATCGCGGTTGTAAAAGACGGTATAGGTCTCGATCTCGCCCGGCCCGGTGTAATCCTTCACCAGCTCCGGCACCGCCCCGCGCGCGGCATCCGCCTCCGCCCGCAGGTCGAACTCATGCGCCTCGCCAGCGCCCGGCAGCGGCTGGGTGCCGAGCACGATCGCATGGTTGTGCGTGGCGAAGCCGCCGTTGGCGAACAGCAGCCCCTTCTCACCCTCGCCCGCGCGCAGGGCATCGACCATCTCGGCCACGGCATGCGCCATGTAATTGCCGATCGGCCCGCCACCAAAGGTCAGCCCGCCGAACACCGTCGCCGGCTTCTCCACCGGCCAGCCGATCACCCGCCGCGCCATTTTCGGCACGCAAGGGAAGCAGGAATAAAGCTCGACCAGGTCGAGATCGTCCGGCGTCACCTCGTTGAATTCCAGCGTGCGGCGAAGGCACACTTCCATGCTCGGCGACTTGTCATAGCGGTCACGCGCGAGGAAATCGTCCGCCTCGTGCGCGCTGGCACCGCGCCCGACATAGATGATCCGCTCCTCCGGCACCCCGCGCCGCCGCGCTTCGGCCAAGCTGGTGACGATGAAGCCCGCGCCCTGATTGACGCTCGAATTGGCCACCATCAGCTTGGTGTAGGGGAAAGCGATCGGGCGATTGTCCGCAGTCGGCTCGACGATCTCCTCAGGGGATTTCGGTGCATGAATCCATGCCGCCGGCGTCTTCGCCGCCACTTCGGAGAAGCGCGACCAGATCTCGCCGGATTCGCGCTGCCCTTCGTCCAGCGTCTGGCCATAGGCCGCGCGCCCGGCATTCTCGTAGAGCGGATAGACGTCGACCGGCGTCGCCAGGCCATAGATCTGGCGATAACCGGGCTTCGCGCCCTTGCTGAGGGTGCGCAGCGGGTTCTGGTCCGCCACGCTCGTCTTCGCCGCGATCGCCGCACGCTGGCTGGCGGTGCGCAGCGCCTCGCCGCCAGTCACCGCCGCGATTTTGATCTCGCCGCGCGCGATCCGGTTCGCCGCCTCGTTCAGCAGCAGGATCGGGCTGTCACCATTGGGACCGACCGATTCATAGACGATCGCCGCCGTCGATCCGATGCCGTCCGCCACCTTCTGCGCCAGCGGATTGTCCTTGCGGAAGCTGATCTGCTGCACGACCGCGACGGAATCGACATCCGCCAGCCAGCCGCCGCCCGCGTCCTTGTCGGCCTCTTCCAGCGCGGCGATCATCAGGCCGAGCGCATCCTTGCCCGCCATCGGATCAGTGGGTCGGTCATTGACCTGCCCGACGCCAACGATGACCGCGATATTCTCCGGGTTCGCTGCCATCTCAGCGCGCCTTCCACACCGGCGCGCGCTTCTCGGCGAACGCCTTGGGCCCTTCGCGCGAATCCTCGCTGGTGAAGACGATCCTGGTCTCGGCGCGATTCTGCGCCCAGGCATCTTCCTCACGCTCGATCTTTCCGTCGACGATGCCCTGCGCCATCCGCTTCGACGCCTGCACCGACAGCGGCGCGTTGACGGCGATCCGCTCAGCGAGCGCAAAAGCTGTGTCGAGCAGCTGCTCGCGCGGCGCGACGGCGTTGATCAGGCCAAGCTCCAGCGCGCGATTGGCGTCGATCGGATCGCCGGTCAGGATCATCTCCATCGCGATCTTCTTCGGCAATTGCTCGGGCAGGCGGAACACGCCGCCCGCCGCCGCGAACAGGCCGCGCTTGGGCTCCGGCAGGCCGAACTTCGCCTCCTCCACTGCGACGGCAAGGTCGCAGGCCAGCGTGATTTCCAGCCCGCCGCCCAGCGCCATGCCGTTCACCGCGGCGATCACCGGCTTCGAAATCGCATGGCTGACGATCCCGGCAAAGCCCCAGGCGGCCTTGGTCTTGTCGTCCGGCGCCAGGCTCTCACCGCGTGACAGCGCGACAAGGTCGGCGCCCGCGCAGAAGGACTTATCGCCCGCGCCGGTCACGATGACGACGCGGATCTCGGGATCCTTGTCGGCCGCCTCCAGCGCATCGCCCACGCCCTCGTGGACGAAGCGGTTGACCGCGTTGCGCGCTTCCGGCCGGTTGATCGTGATGAGCATCACGTTGCCGCGCGTCTCTACGGTGACGGCCTCGTTGCCGAGTTCAGCCATTTCTACAGTCCCTTTCTAGGCAGCTTGTTCGATGATCTTGTCGGCAAGCAGCGGCGCGATCGCGTCATCGCCGAGGCCGAGCCAGTGCTTGAGAACCGCCACGCTGTCCTCGCCGATGCGCGGCGCCGGCCGCTGGTCGGGCTCCGGCACTCGCTCGAAATGCGCGATCGGCCCTTCCGCCTGGAACGGCGCGTCCAGCAGCGGATGATGCGCGGTGCGGAACGTTTGAAGCGCGCGATAGCCGGGCGCGTCGGGCATCTCGATCACGCGGATCATCATCCCCGCCGGCACGCCTGCCGCCTGTAAGGTTTCCATCACCTCTTCAGGCGCTTTGGTCCGCGCCCATTCCTCCGCCGCGCTACGTGCCGCCTCGCCCACCACGCTCGCCAGTGCCGCCCGGTCTGCCGCATCGCGCAGCGTAACGGCGCACCATTCGTCCTCGCCGACGCACGGCAGCAACCAGTCCTCCGCGGGTATGCCGCCGTCGATCTTGATGCCGGCCTGCCGCGCCGCCAGCGTCGCGATCTCGGCCGCCTTGTGGCCCAGCATCACCTCGGCCTGACTCACGCTCGCCGTCCCGCCGGTGCCGGTGCGCAGCCGCCGGATCAGCAGCGCCAGCGCGCCGACCGTGCCGATCCGTCCTGCGACATGATCGGGGTACACCGTCACCGTGTCGGAAAAGCTGTCCGGCTCGCCGGGATACACCCATTGCTTGGTCAGCCCGGCAGAAGCGCGCACCAGCGGGCCGTAGCCAAGCCGCCCGGACCATGGCCCCGTCGGTCCGAACGCCGAACTGTCGATTGCCAGCAGCCGCGGGTTTGCCGCTGCCAGCGTCGCCGCGTCGAAGCCCAGGGCGGCAAGCGTCCCGGGCTTGAAGTTCGACAGCAGCACGTCCGCCTGGCGCACCAGGTCGAGGAACAGCGCCTTGCCGCGGTCGGACCGCAGGTCGATTGACAGGCCACGCTTGTTGCGATGCCCCGCGGCCCAGGTCAGGCTGACGGGCGCATTGTCGCGCGACTGGCGCTGTCCGTCCGGGAAGGCGGCATTCTCTACCTTGATCACGTCCGCGCCCAAGTCCGCGAGCACGCGACCCGTCTCGCCGCCGACGACGATCACGCCCATGTCGAGCACCCTGATGCCCTCCAGCGGGTAATTCGCCCGCGGCGGCGCCCGGAATATAGCGCGCGGCGTCTCGAACGTCGCGGTGCCGCCTGCCGCCGGTGCCGGTCCGCAGACGCCGGCCCGCGCGCCGTCGATCTCGATCGTCCCGTTGGGGAAGGGGAGGGTGCAGCCCGGCGCCATCTCCACCGGCACGAATGCCTCGCGCGCGGTCATATGCGCCGTCACCACCGCCTCGTCGAGATCGAGCAGGCCCGCTACCGGAATGCCCCGTGCAGCGCCTTCTTCCTCGATCTCGGCGCGCGTCTTGTCCGCGAAGAAGCGGGTGATCGCCGGCAGCAGCGTGGTCGATCGGAAGCGCGTCGCCAGCTTCTCCCACTCCGGTCCGGCAAATTCCGCCGGCTCGCCCATCCAGGCATACATCGCGCGCCACTGCCGCGGCGCCAGCACGCACAGCCGCACCAGTCCGTCGGCGCACGGAAGGATGGGGTAGCGGAAGCGTTCGTCGGTCCGCCCGCGATCCATCTTCCAGCTCGGCACGCCCGATTGCGCACTGCCGTTCAGGCCGAAGCCGGGGTCGAGAGCCTGCATCCCCGCTTCCAGCAGCGACACGACCACATGGTCGCCCTCGCCCGTCCGCAACCGGCGAAAGAAAGCAGCGAGGGTCGCCACCGCAATGTGCGGCGCAGCAGTCTCGTAGGTGAGCTGCCCCGGCGGCAGCAGCGGCGGCCGCCCCGGCAGGCCCGAACGGGACAATCCGCCCGTCAGTGCCTGCAGCACCGCCTCGCTCGCCTGCCAGTCCCGCCACGGGCCCACGGGTCCGAAGTCGCTGATCGTTACCAGGATTAGTTCGGGCGCGGCGGCGCGGATGGCAGCGTGATCAAGCCCGGCGAACCCGGCCTCGATCATGATGTCCGCCTCGCGCGCGAGGTCGATGAGCCGCGCTGCGTCTGCCGGCAGGTCGATCGTGGTGGCCTTCTTGCCCAGGTTCGCGGCGACGAACGACAGGCTGGTGCCGCCGACCTTGGCGCCAGCCTTTCGATCCGCCCCGCCGCCGCTCGGCTCGATCCGGATCACCTCCGCGCCAAGCTCGCCCAGCAACCGCCCGATCGCGCCCAGCACGCCCGGGGCGGCATCGATCACGCGGATTCCCGAAAGCGGCAGGTCCGTCATAACGGCCAGGCCAGCTCCCGCCGCGCCGCGCTTTGGCGGTAGAAGTCGAAGAACGGCGTCTCGTCCCCGCCCGCTTCGGCCACCGCGTCATGCTGTGCGATCAGAGCCGTCGCCAGCGCGGCCCAGATGCCGTCGAGCGCGTCGAGCGTCTCGCCATCATGGGTCACCGGGGCATCCTCGCCCAGCAGGGCTCGCATGTCGGCGATGTCCGCGCGTCGCCACGCCGCCGCCTTCTCCGCTTCCTGCGCGCCGAGCAGCGCGAGCAGCGCCGCCACGGTCAGGGTCGATCCGGCGAACGCATCGACGGCGCCCACCTTCTCGCCTGCGCCCGCCGCCGCGATCCCGGCGCCGATCAGCACCTGCGCCAGGTCGCTCGAAGGCATTACAGGCACCGGGTCATAATGCCGCCCGCCCAGCTGCGCGGCGATGATCGCGTCCTGCCGCCGCGCCGTGTACCAGCCCGAAACCGCCAGCACCGGATCCTGCCTTCCACCGTCGACGAACTCGCGGAAGGCGGAAATCCAGATCGCCATTCCCTTCACCGAGGCGAACAGCGACCACCAGCGCATCGCGGCAGGATCGACGCTCAGCCCGCTCGCCCGCTCCCAGATCGCGATCGCATCGGGGCGGGGCAGCATGCCGCTCGCCGCACCGGGGATGAAATGGTCCCAGATCGGGTCCAGTGCCCAGCCAAGATCCTCCAGCGGATCGCCGAGATGCGCCATCTCCCAGTCGAACATCGCGCGCATTCCGCCCGCGCCGTCATGCATGACATTGCCGGAGCGATAATCGCCATGGACGATCGCGACACGCTGCGCCGGCGGCGGCGGATTGGCGCGCAGCCAGCGGATCGCGGCACGCGCGATCGGCTGCGGCTGCAGCGAATCCTCCTCGATAACGCCTTCCCAATAATCCAGCGCGATGCGCCAGCACTGGTCGGGTTCGGGCATCGGCACATGATCGGCGAGCGGTGTGCCGGTCGGATCATGCGCCGCCAGCCGGCCGAGCGCGCCGAAGAACGCCTCGCCGAGCGCCGCGCCATGGGCGCCGAATGGATCGCGGGCGAAGCTGCTCGCGACTTCGCCGCCCTCGATCCGCTCCATGATGAAGAACGGCCGGCCAAGCTCGGCGCCATCAGGCTCCAGCGCCACCGCGCGCGGCACGGGAACGACACCGGCCGCGCTTTGGTAGGCGCGAAACTCCGTCGCGCTCTCCGTATCGATCAGGCCCTTGGCCGGCTCGCGCCGCAGGATCAGCTGGTGGACTTCCGTCCCGGCATGGGCATCGAAGCGATAGGTCTCACGGCTCGCGCCGCCGGGGATCCTGGCAAGATCCGCGACCCGCACCGGCTGTTCCCAGACGCGGGTGAGATAGGCTTCGATCTCGGTTGGGGTCAGCGTCGTCATGCCGGGTCGAGCACGCCCTTGAAGCCCGACGGCGCGTGCGGCCCCATCACAAGTTGCTCAAGCACCCCCTTGCCGCGCCTCACCTTGCCGTCCGGCCCGGTCATCGTGACGGTGGCCAGCGCCTGGATGTGCAGATGGTGCGGCTGCATCGGGTCCATCTCGGCGGGCACGAAATCCTCGCGCTCCACCGTCAGCCCGTCGCCCTGGTGCCGGCCGTGGCTCCATTTGGGATGGGTGTAGCCAAGGCCGAGCATCATGAACTGCTGGCCAAGGTCGAAGTCGACCTTCGTCTCCTGGCCCTGTTCGTCCTTCAGCGTGACGCTGGCGGCCTGGGCGTGGCGCGAACCCTGCTTCCACTGGATCTTGTAGTCGGATTCGAAATGCGTCTCGTCCTCGATCCCGCCACCCAGCGGCTTCCACGCCGCGCGGCGGTTCCAGAAGCGGCCGTGCTCGTCGTCGTTGGTGTGGAAATAGAAGTCGCCGTCCTCCATCGCGGTCGGGCTCCACAGCCAGAAGAACTGCGGCGCGATCGGCGGGCTGGCCGGCTGCGCATCGGGCGCACCGATCGGGCGCACGCCCCAGGAGCGATCACGCGTCCCGAGCCAACCATTCACCTCCGTTCGCACGCCATCGACGTCGATCCAGCCCCGATAGCTGCCATTCTGGGTCATCCGCGTCACATCCATCAGCACGCGGGGACCATTTCTGCGCGTGAATCGCGGCTCCTCCAGCGGGAAGGCGCGACCAGTGAAGGTCAGTTCGGCGCGGATCTTGTGCTCGGGCGAATCCACCGTGAGCTTCACCGACTTCAGCGGCTCGAGCACCTCGACCGCTATCCCGCCAACCTGCGTGTCCATCCGCTCCATGTTGAGGCCGCGGCTGGCGTGCAGGTTCACCTGCTTGCCGTCCTTCAGCCAGCAGAAGCTCGCGTCGATGATGTTGATATGCGGATAGACGCCCATCGCGGCGGCGAAAAAGCCGTCCTCGTCCGCGCCCGGGGCATAGCCGTTGAAGAAAAAGCGATCGTAGAAATTCCGGTCCGTTCCCGCATAGGCGACCGGCTCGGCCGTCTGGTGGATCGGATATTCATCGCCCTTGGTCAGCACCATGCACGCTCTCCCGACTGGAACCTGCCGCTCTCATGGCGGCTCGGAAGGCGGGTTGGACCAGCGGCGGCGGCGCTGTCAACGCTGCAATAACATTAGTTACGCCGGCGCGCCCAGCGCCAGCGACGAAGGGAGGGCGCTTCTCATCTCCTCAGGCCGAACCCACCAGCGGCGCGAAGCGGGCCACCTGCCGCCCAACCATGCGCAATTGCTCGATAACCGCAGGATCGTTTGCGCCACCCTCGTCGTCGAACTTGGTGATCGCGCTGTTGATCGCGGCGGCGAACGGCGTCGGCCAGCCGCGCAAAGCATGGACGATCGAGCGCAGCGCCGCGATCGTCGATCCGGTCGCCTGCCAGCCATAAGCGGTCGCGATCAGCCCCACCGGGATGTCCGCCAGATATGCCCGTTCGGTATCCCGCGCGGTCTCCTCCAGCAGGTCGAGTGCGTTCTTCACCACGCCCGAAATGCTGCCGTGATAGCCGGGCGAGGCGATGATCAGCGCGGAGGCGCCGCGAACCGTATCGACGAATTCGCGTTCCTCGGGCGTACGCTGTGCCGCGCGCGGATCATACAGCGGCAGCTTCGCCATGTCCGCGCCCCCGAACATGCGGGTGCGAAAGCCCTGCTCGCATGCGGCATCCAGCGCGATGCGCAAGGCGCGTTCGGTAGAGGAGGGGCCACCGATCGTCCCGCCGATGCCTACGACCAAGGGTCGCTCATTCATTTCAAGTGCTTCCGCTTGGCCGCTCATTTCCCTATTCCTCGCACGATGCGCATTCTTGCGGCAACTGTCATAGTGACGTAATACAGATGGCAGAACGCCGGAACGACGATATGCGCCCCGATCCCTTTGACCCAAGTCCCTTTGATCGGGGGCGTCTGAGATATAATCATGCTCCCGGCGAGCCGCGTTCGCCGCTGCCGGATTTCGAGCCTTGGCAGGAAGCCGATCAGCCCGCAACCGAGCTTGGATTTGCGGATGTTCCGCCGCGCCGCCGCCGCATACCGTGGCGCTGGGTTTCACGGGCGATGGGCGCCCTCGTGATCCTGTTCGTGCTGGCGATCGGCTGGCTCGCCGTCACCGCGCCCTTGTCGCAGTCGCTTAAGCCGCCGACGCCCCCTTCGATCACGCTCACTGCCGCCGATGGCACGCCGATCGCGCGCCGCGGTGCGATCATCGGCGAACCGGTCGATGCGACGAAGCTGCCGGCGCATGTGCGCGAGGCGTTCCTCGCAATCGAGGACCGCCGTTTCTATTCCCACTGGGGGATAGATCCGCGTGGCATCGCGCGCGCCGCATTCGCCAATCTGGGGTCGGGCGGCGTCCGTCAGGGTGGCAGCACGATCACGCAGCAGCTGGCGAAGAACGCCTTCCTCGATTCCGATCGCACCGCCGCGCGCAAGATCCGCGAAGTGCTGATCGCCTTCTGGCTGGAGGCGTGGCTGTCGAAGGACGAAATTCTCTCGCGGTACCTGTCGAACGTCTATTTCGGCGACAACGTCTACGGCCTGCGCGCGGCGTCGAAACATTATTTCGGGCGTGAGCCGGAGAAGATGAACATCGGCCAGGCCGCGATGCTAGCCGGTCTTGTGAAGGCGCCGTCGCGGCTCGCACCGACCAGCAACCTCAAGGGTGCGCGCGAACGCCAGGCCGTGGTCGTCGCAGCGATGGAGGATGCCGGCTTCCTCACGAAGCGTGAGGCCGATGCGGTGCAGCCGCAGCGCGTGCTCGCCCGCCGCGCGCAAACCTTGCCGAGCGGCACCTACTTTGCCGATTGGGTGCTTCCCGAGGCGCGCGACCAGGCGGGCGAGATCAAGACCGAGGCCACCGTGCGCACCACGCTGGATCGCGATCTGCAGCGCAATGCAGAGCGCGTGATCCGGCAGGCCGGCCTCCGCCAGGCGCAGGCGGCACTCGTCGCGATGAAGCGCGATGGCTCGGTGGTGGCGATGGTCGGCGGGCGTGATTACAAGAAGAGCCCGTTCAATCGTGCGACGCAGGCGCGTCGTCAGCCCGGTTCCACCTTCAAGCTCTTCGTTTATCTCGCCGCGCTGCGTGCCGACATGTCGCCCGACACGACCGTCGACGATTCGCGGGTCGAGATCGCCGGATGGAAGCCGAAGAACGACGACAATCGCTATCTCGGCGAGATCACGCTTCGACGCGCCTTCCAGCGATCTTCGAATGTCGTTGCGGCGCGGCTGACGCAGGAAGTGGGCGTGCGCAACGTCATCCGCGCCGCGCGTGATCTCGGCATCACCACGCCGATCGCCAACGAGGCGACGATCGGTCTTGGCACTTCCGAAGTCTCGTTGCTGGAGCTTACCTCTGCCTTCGCCGGCGTCGCCGAAGGTCGCTATCCGGTGCAGGCGCATGGGCTCCCGGATGCGAAGGACAAGAGCTGGTACCAGTCGCTCACCGGCGGGCAGAAGCAGATGCCCAGCCGCATCCATGATGACATGCTGACACTGCTCGCCTCGTCGATCCGGGGCACCGGGCGCGCGGCGGCGCTCTCGGTCCCGGCTTATGGCAAGACCGGCACGTCGCAGTCTGGTCGCGATGCATGGTTCATCGGCTTTGCCGGCGATCTCGTGGTCGGCGTGTGGGTCGGCAATGACGACAATACGCCCAACCCTGGCCTGCACGGCGGCGGCATCCCGGCGCAGATCTGGCGCAACTTCATGGTCAGTGCGCTCGACCTCGCGCCCGTGGTCAAGGTGCCGGAGGTGGAGGATGTCGATCCCGAGGCGGGCATGATGGGTATGGTCGAGAATGAAGTCGCGCCCATCGCGGGCCGGCTTGAAGGGCTCGGCATGGATCTGGAGATCGGCCCCGACGGCTCGGTCAGCATCGCCCGTCAGCCGCCGCCACCGCCGCCCGCCCCGCGCCGCCGCGAGGAACTGGAGCCGGCCTTCGAGGAAGAAGGCCCGAACTTCTAGCGCGTGAAAAGTGGGCGGGGGCATCGGCATGCCCCCGCCCGTTCTACTAGCGCCGAGCGCTGCGTCACTCCGCGGCTTCCATCGCCGGCGTGTCGTCCAACGGGTGAGTCAGCCGCTCCAGCATCTCCCGCGGCACCACTTGCCAGAAGCGGCCCGCCGTGCGGTCCCAGTCCTCCAGGATGCCGCGCGCCCACTTCGAATCCGTCGCCCCGGCGTGCCGCTCGATCAGGCCGCGCAGCACGCCGGCCCAATGGGCCGAGGCCAAGCGCTGCCACACGATGCTTTCCGGGTTGGCGCGCCGCGCAAAGCTGTCGTCATGATCGTAGACGAAAGCCATGCCGCCCGTCATGCCGGCGCCGAAATTGTGGCCGACTGAGCCCAGCACCACGGCCGTGCCTCCGGTCATATATTCGCAGCCGTTGGCGCCGCAGCCCTCGACCACGACGGTAGCGCCCGAGTTGCGTACCGCGAACCGTTCACCAGCCTGTCCGGCCGCGAACAGCGCACCCGATGTTGCACCGTACAGCACCGTGTTGCCGACGATCGTATTATCCTGGCTGCGGAGCGGTGAGGAC
Source organism: Sphingomonas sp. 179-A 2A2 NHS (assembly GCF_045371305.1). Taxonomy (NCBI): domain Bacteria; kingdom Pseudomonadati; phylum Pseudomonadota; class Alphaproteobacteria; order Sphingomonadales; family Sphingomonadaceae; genus Sphingomonas; species Sphingomonas sp. 179-A 2A2 NHS. Next base: position 345,356 of record NZ_JBIQDE010000006.1, read on the forward strand.
ACCGCCGGCCGCACCACGATCACGCCGCCCGACAGGCCCTTGCCGACGTAATCGTTGGCGTCGCCGAACACTTCCAGCGTGATGCCCTTGCACAGGAAGGCGCCCAGGCTCTGCCCGGCCGACCCGCGCAGGCGGATCGTGACGTGGCCATCGTTCAGCGCGCTCATCCCGAAGGTGCGCGTGATCTCGCTCGACAGGCGGGTGCCGACCGCGCGGTGCGTGTTGCGCACCGAATAGGTCAGCTGCATCTTCTCCCGGCGCGAGAAGACGGCGGCGGCATCCTTGATAATCTGCGCGTCCAGGCTGTCGGGCACCTCGTTGCGGAAGGTGTTGAGCGAAAAGCGCCGCTCCGCATCCGTCGCATCGACCTTCGCCAGGATCGGGTTGAGATCGAGGTCGTCGAGATGCTCCGCACCGCGGCTCACCTGCCGCAGCAATTCGGTGCGGCCGATCACTTCGTCCAGACTGCGCACGCCCAGCCGCGCCAGGATGTCGCGCACTTCCTCGGCAATGAACGTCATCAGGTTGATGACCTTCTCGGGCGTGCCGACGAACTTCTCGCGCAGCCGCGGGTCCTGCGTGCACACGCCGACCGGACAGGTGTTCGAATGGCATTGGCGCACCATGATGCAGCCCATCGCGACGAGGCTCAGCGTACCGATGCCGAACTCCTCCGCGCCCAGAATCGCGGCGATCACGATGTCGCGCCCGACGCGCAGGCCGCCGTCGGTGCGCAGCTTGATCCGCCCGCGCAGGCCGTTCAGCGTCAGCACCTGGTTGACCTCGGAGAGGCCCATTTCCCACGGCGTGCCGGCATATTTGATGCTCGTCTGCGGGGACGCGCCGGTGCCACCGACATGGCCGGAAACCAGAATCACGTCGGCATGCGCCTTGGCAACGCCTGCCGCGACCGTCCCGATGCCTGCCGACGACACGAGCTTCACGCACACCCGCGCCCGCGGATTGATCTGCTTCAGATCGTAGATCAGCTGCGCCAGATCCTCGATCGAATAAATGTCGTGATGCGGCGGCGGCGAGATCAGCGTCACGCCCGGTGTCGCGTGGCGCAGCTTGGCGATGAACTCGGTCACCTTGAAGCCGGGCAACTGCCCGCCCTCGCCGGGCTTGGCGCCCTGTGCGACCTTGATCTCGATCTCCTCGCAGGCGTTCAGATATTCGGCCGTCACGCCGAAGCGCCCCGACGCGATCTGCTTAATCACCGAATTGGCGTTGTCGCCATTTTCGTACGGCTGATACCTGCTCTTGTCCTCGCCGCCCTCGCCCGACACGGCCTTGGCGCCAATGCGGTTCATCGCGATCGCCAGCGTTTCGTGCGCTTCGGGGGATAGCGCGCCAAGGCTCATGCCAGGCGTCACGAAGCGCTTGCGGATCTCGGTGATCGGCTCGACCTGGTCGATCGGCACGCCTTCCGCGGGGAAATTGAACTGTAGCAGATCGCGCAGATAGATCGGTGGCAGATCGCCGACGCCGCGTGAGAATTGCAGGTACGTCGAATAGCTGTCGGTAGAGACGGACGTCTGCAACAGATGCATCAGCTGCGCTGAGTAGGCGTGCGCCTCGCCCGTATGCCGCTGGCGATAGAAGCCGCCGATCGGCAGGTTCACCACCGCCTCCTCGAACGCCGCGTCGTGCCGGTCCTTGGCGTTGATGTGCAGCGAGGCATAGCCTTCGCCCGAGATCTTCGCCGGCATGCCCGGGAAGAAGTCGTTCACCAGCGCGCGGGACAGGCCCACCGCCTCGAAGTTATAGCCGCCGCGATAGCTGGAGATCACCGCGATCCCCATCTTCGACATGATCTTCAGCAGCCCTTCCTCGATCGCCTTGCGATGGCGCTTCAGGCATTCGTCCAGCGAAAGATCACCGAACAGCCCACGCGCTTGGCGATCGGCGATCGCGGCTTCGGCGAGGTAAGCGTTCACCGTGGTCGCGCCGACGCCGATCAGCACCGCATAATAATGCGTGTCGAGGCACTCCGCCGTCCGCACGTTCACCGATGCGTAGGAGCGCAGCCCACGCCGCACGAGGTGCGTGTGCACGGCCGCTGCGGCCAGCACGCCGGGGATCGCGATCCGCTCCGGTCCGACATGTTCGTCGGTCAGGAAGATCTCGCTCTTACCCTGCCGCACCGCCTGCTCGGCCTCGTTGCGGATGCGCTGGATTGCGGCGCGCAGCTTGTCCGCACCGCCGCTCGCCTCGAACGTGCAGTCGATTTCTGCCGCCGCGCTCCCGAAATAGGTCTTCAGCCGCGCCCAGTCGGTAGAGGTTAGCACCGGCGAATCCAGGACCAGCACGCGCTCGCGCCGATCCTCGGTGTCGAGGATGTTGGCAAGGTTCCCGAACCGCGTCTTGAGGCTCATCACGTAGCGCTCGCGCAGCGGGTCGATCGGCGGGTTCGTCACTTGGCTGAAATTCTGCCGGAAGAACTGGCTGATCAGCCGCGGCTTGTCGGAAATGACGGCGAGCGGCGTATCGTCGCCCATCGATCCGATCGCTTCCTTGGCGGTCTCCACCATCGGCGCGAGGATCAGCTCCATGTCCTCCAGCGTCTGGCCGGCCGCCACCTGGCGCTTTGCCAGCTCCGCGCGGTCATAGCGCGGCACGCCGGCGGCGGGCGCAGGTGGCAAGTCGTCGATCGTCGCGAAATTGCCGATCATGCCGGCATAGTCCGCCTCGGCCGCGATCCGGTCCTTGATCGCGCGATCGTCGTACACCTTGCCCTCAGCGAGATCGACCGCGATCATCTGCCCGGGTCCAAGGCGCCCTTTGGTGGTGATGGTCGATTCCGGCACCACCACCATGCCGCTTTCCGATCCCACGATCAGCAGGCCGTCGGCGGTCTGGGTGTAGCGCAGCGGGCGAAGCGCGTTGCGGTCCATCCCCGCCACGGCCCAGCGCCCATCGGTCATCGCCAGCGCCGCCGGCCCGTCCCACGGCTCCATGACGGAGGCGAGATACTGGTACATGGCGGCATGCGCCGGCGGCATGTCGCCGCTCATCTCGCCCTGCCACGCTTCGGGCACCAGCATCAGCTTCGCGGTCGGCGCGTCGCGCCCCGAGCGGCAGATCGCCTCGAACGTCGCGTCCAGCGCCGCCGTGTCAGACGCGCCGGCCGGGATCACTGGCTTGATGTCCTCCGAATGCTCGCCGAACGCGATCGACGCCATGCGGATCTCGTGGCTCAGCATCCAGTTCTTGTTGCCGCGGATCGTGTTGATCTCGCCATTGTGCGCGAGGCACCGGAACGGCTGCGCGAGCCACCATTGGGGGAAGGTATTGGTCGAATATCGCTGGTGGAAGATCGCGACCCGGCTCTCGAAGCGCTTGTCGGTCAGGTCCGGATAGAAGACCGACAGGCTCTCGGCCAGGAACAGCCCCTTGTAGATGATCGAGCGGCAGCTGAGCGAACAGATGTAGAAGCCTTGGATCTGCGCCGCGATCACGCGCTTCTCGATCCGCCGGCGGACGAGATAGAGGTTCTTCTCGAATTCCGCGGCGTCGACTTCGTCGGGCATCGGCCCGGCGATCATGATCTGCTCGATCTCCGGCCGTGTCGCCTGCGCCTTCAGCCCGATGACGCTGACGTCGACGGGCACCTGCCGCCAGCCGTAGATGGTATAGCCCGCCTCGATGATCGCACTTTCCACGATGGTGCGGCACGTCTCCTGCGCGGCAAGATCGGTGCGTGGCAGGAACACCATGCCCACCGCCAGCCGGTTCGGCCGCACCTTGTGCCCGCTCATCGCGATTGCATCGTCGAAGAACCGCACCGGCAGGTCGACGTGCAGCCCCGCGCCGTCGCCGGTCTTGCCGTCAGCGTCGACCGCGCCGCGGTGCCACACCGCCTTCAGCGCATCGATCGCCGATTGCACCACGCGGCGCGACGGCTTGCCATCGGTTGCTGCGACCAGGCCGACACCACACGCATCGCTCTCGAATTCCGGGCGGTACATGCCATGGGTGGCGAGATATTCGCGCTGATCCATCACGCCGCCTCCTTCGCGGGCTGCGCCGCGACCTTGCTCTTGAGATATTTGTGCATCGTCGCCGCGACATCGCGGCCATCGCGGATCGCCCATACGACCAGGCTCGCCCCGCGCACGATGTCACCCGCGGCGAACACGCCGTCGAGGCTCGTCATCAGCGTCTTGTTGTCGACCAGCACCGTGCCCCAGCGCGTAACGCCAAGCTCCGGCGTGTCCCACAGGTGCGGCAGTTCCTCCGCATCGAAGCCGAGCGCCTTAATCACCATGTCCGCAGGCATCTCGAACGGGCCGCCCGGATCCGCCTCGGGCGCGCGTCGACCGCTCGCGTCAGGCGCGCCCAGCCGCATGCGGTTGGCGCGCACCGCCGACACATGCGCGTCGCCGACGAAGGAATGCGGCGCCGAAAGCCAGACGAACTCCGCGCCTTCCTCCTCAGCATTGGTCACCTCTCGCTGCGATCCCGGCATATTCGCGCGGTCTCGGCGATAGAGGCAGCGCACGCTTTTGGCGCCCTGGCGGATCGCGGTGCGCACACAGTCCATCGCCGTGTCGCCGCCGCCGATAACGACGACATTCTTGTCTTTGGCGTCAAGCCCGCCGTTGTCGAACGCTGGCACCGCATCGCCAAAGCTCTTGCGGTTGGAAGCGGTGAGATAGTCCAGGGCGGCGATGACGCCCGGCACGTCTTTGCCTGGCGCGTCGATCTCGCGCGCCTTGTAGACGCCGGTCGCGATCAGCAACGCGTCATGCCGTTGGCGCAACTCGGCAAAGCTAGCGTCCTCGCCAACCGCAAAGCCTTCGTGGAAGACGATCCCCGCCTCCTTCAGCCGATCGACCCGGCGCACCACGACGGGCTTCTCCAGCTTGAAACCGGGGATGCCGTAGGTCAGGAGCCCGCCCGCCCGATCGTGCCGATCATAGACGTGCACCTCATAGCCATAGCCGCGCAGATATTCCGCGGCCGTCAGGCCGGCGGGGCCGGCCCCGATCACGCCGATGGATTGGCCGCGCGCCGGCCCCGGCACCAGCGGCTCCACCCAGCCTTCTTCCCAAGCCTTGTCGGTAATGAATTTCTCGACCGATCCGATCGTCACCGCACCATGGCCGGAGAATTCAATCACGCAATTGCCTTCGCACAGGCGATCCTGCGGGCAGATGCGCCCGCAGATCTCCGGCATGGTCGACGTCGCGTTGCTCAGCTCATAGGCCTCGCGAAGCCGGCCCTCGGCGGTCAGCCGCAGCCAGTCGGGAATGTGATTGTGGAGCGGGCAATGCACCGTGCAATAAGGCACGCCGCATTGTGAGCAGCGCCCGGCCTGCTCTTCCGCGCTCGGCACCGCATAGCGGTTGGCGATCTCGCGAAAGTCTTCCGCGCGCAATTCGGCCGGTCGCTTGTCCGGATAGGACTGCGGGGTCGTCACGAATCGAAGCATGGTATCAGCAGCCATAAGCCCTCCGGAAACGGAGGTCTCACATATGCTACCGACCATCAAGGCAGCACTGATGACCTATTTCACTGTTCCCCGCCGCGCTTGCCCATTCTGCGACCTTCAGCAGCATCAAAGAAGGTCCGGATCAGTACCTATCGAAAATTCACCATCACGAGCGCCAGCGCGCCGGCGACGATCCGATACCAGGCGAACGGTGCGAAGCCGTGCTTTGTCACCACCGCCATGAACGCCTTCACCACCACCAGCGCGACGATGAAAGAGACGAACGCGCCAACCCCGATCAGCTGCAGGTCATTGGCGGTGATCGCGTCGCGATGCTTCACCATCTGCAGCACGGTCGCGCCCGTCAGTGTCGGGAGGGCGAGGAAGAAGGAAAACTCGGCGGCCGTGCGCCGGTCAATTCCAAGTGCCATGGCGCCCATGATCGTCGCGCCGGACCGGCTGACGCCCGGGATCATCGCGATGCACTGGACCAGGCCGATCTTAACCGACTGCCCCGTCGTCACACCCGAGATGCCGCCAACGTCGCGCGTCTTGGCCAGTTTCTCGACCACCAGGATGCCGATGCCGCCGATGATCAGCGCCCAGGCGACCACAACCGCATTTTCCAGCAGCGCCTCGATCTCGTCGTTGAAGGCAAGGCCCAGCGCCACGGCGGGGATGAAGGCGATCAGCAGGTTGCGCACGAAAGCGACGGAGTGCGGCTCGCCCTTCATCAGGCCGGACAGCACCGCCATGAACGTGCGCCAGTACAGCACCACGATCGCCAGGATGGCACCTGGCTGGATCGCGATGTTGAACACCGCCCAGCGCTGCGGATCATAGCCGAGCAGTTCGGTGGCGAGCACGAGATGCCCGGTCGAGGAAACGGGCAGGAACTCGGTGACGCCCTCGACAATGCCGAGGATGATCGCGGTCAGCAAATCGGACATGACAGCCTTTCAGGTTGCCCGCCGCTGCGGGCCGATGCGCGAAGCGATGGGGCGGATCAGGCCGCGGTGGGCTGTGCGAAGCGGCCGGCGCGCTGATATTTCACCAGCCAGCCCGGCGCCACGGCCGCTAGCGGCGTCGGCGTGATGCCAAGCGCCTGCAGCCCCTCTGCGCCGTCGCCCACGATGCTGTCACGTTGCAGCAGCTTCCACTGATCGCGTGAGATCGGGGCACCCGGCAGCGCGGCGAGCAGCGCGCCGGCGGCATCGGGCAGCTCCAGGAACGAGCGATGCCGCCCGATCATCCGCGCGATCCACTGGTGCAGCTCCATCATCGTCATCACGTCCGGCCCGCCGAGCTCGAACGTGCGCCCGCCGAATTGCGCGCCGTCCGCCATGGCGGCGGTGACAGCGTCGCCCACATCGCCCGCGAACACCGGCTGGAAGCGCACATTGGGCCTCAGCACCGGCACGAACGGAAGCGCCGCGATCATGCCCGCGAACATGTTGATGAACTTGTCCTCGCGTCCGAACACCGTGGACGGGCGAAGGATCGTCGCCTGCGGGAAGGCGAGCCGCACCGCTGCTTCGCCCGCGCCCTTGGTCTGCGCATAAAGCGACGGCGCATGCTCGTCCGCGCCGATCGCCGACAGGTGCACCAGCGTGGATGCGCCCGCCGTCCGCGCGGCCTCGGCCACGTTCCTGGCCCCGGTCACGTGGATTCGGTTGAGATCGCCGGTGAAGCTGCCGACGAGGTTCACCACCGCGTCGGCGCCGCTCACGGCGCGCGCAATCGTGTCCGGCTTCGTCACGTCGGTCGCGACGAACTGCGTCTGCCCCAGCCCGCCCAGGGGCTTCAGGAACCAGGCCTCGCGCGGATCGCGCTGGGCAATGCGCACGCGGGCGCCTGCCTTGAGCAGAACCTGTGCGACGTAGCGGCCAAGAAAACCGCCGCCGCCGATCAATGTGACCAGCTTGTCCTTCATGTTTCGCTCCGCGGAAAAGATGCGCTGCCACTAGCCGCCACACACGGCTGTTGACAAGGCCGCCGCCCCGGCCCTAGAGGCGCCGGCCTACCGGGGCTTCAAGCCCAGTGCCCAGATGGCGGAATTGGTAGACGCACCAGCTTCAGGTGCTGGCGATCGCAAGGTCGTGGAGGTTCGAGTCCTCTTCTGGGCACCATTTTCCCCATCCGCAGACATCCGCTGACGTCGCGTAAGTGGCTGGGGAAACAGGGTTTTTTCGAATATCATTTCCGACGAAATTTGGGCGGGTTCGCCGAGATACCAACGCTTTTGTTGGTCTATTTCCGCCGCGGATTCGCCCGTTTTCGGACGGAGATACCAACATGGCTCTTACCGCACTGGCGATCAGGAACGCCCGGCCCCGGGCCAAGGCGTACAAGCTCAGCGACGAGCGGTCCCTCTACCTTCTGGTGATGCCCAACGGCTCGAAATACTGGCGCTTCAGCTATCGATTCCTCGGCAAGCAACGATCTCTCGCTCTCGGCGTCTGGCCGGAAGTCAGCCTCGCCGAGGCACGCGAAAAGCGTGATGCCGCCCGCAAGCTGGTGGCGGACGGCACCGATCCCTTCGTCGAGAAGAAGCGCCGGAAGCTGCGCGCGCAAGTCGATGCCAATGTCACGTTCCGCGCGGTTGGCGAGGAATGGTTCGTCAAGATCACCCGCGAGGAGCGGGCGGATGTGACGCTGCGCAAGGTGCGCTGGCTGCTCGATATGGTCTACCCATTCCTCGGCGACCTCCCCCTTCGTGACATCGAGGTGCAGGAAGTGCTCGCCGTGCTGCGCAAGATCGAGGCGACTGGCCGCTACGAGAGCGCACGGCGCATGCGCAGCGTGATCAGCCGCGTCTTCCGCTACGGCATCGCCACCGGACGAGCGAAGGTTGACGTCGCCCGCGATCTGCGCGGCGCGATCATCGTTCCCAAGACGAAGCATTTCGCCGCGATCACCCGTCCGAAGGAGGTAGGACTGCTGCTTCGTGCGATCGACGACTGCTCGTGCCATGCCATCACCAAATTCGCCCTGCGGATGACGCCGCATGTCTTCGTCCGCCCGGGAGAATTGCGCCGGGCCGAATGGAGCGAGTTCGACCTCGAGCGTGCCATCTGGTCGATCCCGGCCGAGAAGATGAAGATGCGCTGGCCGCATCAGGTGCCGCTGTCGCGTCAGGTTCTGGACCTGCTCGACGAGATACGGCCCCTGACCGGCCACAGCCCGTACGTCTTTCCGGCAATGCACACCTGGAAAAGGCCGATGTCGGAAAACACCGTCACCTTCGCGCTCCGGCGGATGGGCTACAGCGGCGACGAGATGACCGCGCACGGCTTCCGGGCGACGGCGGCGACACTGCTCAACGAGATGGGGCTGTGGAACCCGGATGCGATCGAGCGCCAGCTCGCGCACATGGAGAATAATGGCGTCCGGCGCGCCTACGCCCGCGGCCAGTATTGGGAGGAACGCGTGCGCATGATGCAGCACTGGTCCGATTATCTCGACCAGCTCCGTGGCGGAGGCGACACCGGCGAGGCACCCGGCGACGGAAAGGTGGTCACGGTCGACTTTGCCCGGCGCGGCGCCCGATCGCGGTGATCGGGTCGTCTGCGAGGTAACCCGGCGGTCTTGCCGTTTTGCAAGACCGCCGGTGCTCAATCCCATCCGGAGAACTCCATGTCTACGCCGATTGCAGCACCTGCCGCAGGGGGCATCGCTGTCGCGAGCCTCGGTCAGGCGAGAAAGCACAAGCGCCGGTTCGATGCCGTCATCACGGTGGAGGACCCGGCCTGCCGCCCCACGGCACAGTTGCGCTTCTTCACGCAGCCGCGGCCCGCGCACCTGGTGCTGCAGTTCGAGGACGTCGACGATGACAGCCTCGGCATCCGCGTGGCCACGCGAGAACAGGTGGTTGAGGCGATCGCTTTCGCCGAAGCCCGGGAGACGGAATCGCTGCTCGTCCATTGCTTTCACGGAGTGGGCAGATCCGCAGGAATCGCGCTTGCGATCCTGGCTTCACGCCGCGGCGCCGGGCAGGAAGAACAGGCCTTGGACGATCTGCTGAAAATCCGTCCCGAGGCCACGCCGAACCTCGTCGTCGTGAAGCTCGCAGATCAGATTCTTGACAGGCGCGGCGCGCTCCAGGACGTGGTGGCCCAATGGGAAGCGCGAACCCCGCACGTCCAGACGGCACGGCAAGCTCGCCGCGACTTCGTGCGACGCTACCCGCAGCTCTACGCGCAGGTCTCTGATGACACGCCGCGGGCGTAGCATGCTATCCCCTGCAAGGTATTTCCAGGAGACATACCCTGCAGGGGATGCGCGGCCGGGTCATCAGCTTCGTTCGAACAGCCGTTTCAGGCTGGGATAGAGGATGAAGGTCGATCGCCCGATCTTCACCGTCTCGAGCGTCCCGTCGCCGATCAGCTCGTAGATCGTCGAACGGCAGATCCCGGTCAGCTTGACCGCAGTGGCAATCCGCACACTGATCGGCTCCAGGGTGCGAGCGACAGGTTGCCCCTGTCCCTCCCAGCCGCACTCATTCCCATTCACGTCGTTCTTCATCACGCTATCCTCCGTGCGAGCAAGTTTTCGATGTCGGTTTGCCGGCGGGCGCAATCGACCGGCGGCAAGGCAGCTGCGAAGCGGGAGACGCCGGAACCGTCGAAACTATCGGCGCCGGCCGCCATGCAGAGGCGGACGCGTCGGGCGCTGTTGACGCGCCCCACATGGCAGATCGAACCGCGCGCATGCGCAAGGCGCGCCCAGAGACCCATGGTCGCCAGCTTCCACGAGGTGTCGCCACCCACGAAGACGCCGACCCGGGGACCCAGCAGGTGACGCACCTCCTCGGGGCGCATCCCGTTCTGCACGGCGATCAGGAAAGTCTGCCCGGCCAGTGCCCTGCGGTGCCGGAGCCGCTCGAGCCATTTCTGCGAGAAGCGCAGCGATGCGAGGCCGCCCATGACGATGTCCGGAAGGACGATCCAGTCGGCACCGGGTCCGAGCAGGGCGACCGCCCGCTCGAACGCCGCGTCGTCGAAGGGCTCCTTCCGCTGGAACGACGTCCATGCGCCGTTGTCGAGCGCGTACGGGAAGCCTTCGGTGCGCAGCACGCCGCGGGCAGAGACCATCAGTCGCCATCCGGCGGCGCGCAGTGCGTCGAGATTGCGGCGTGTGCCGGTGCGCGATGCATAGGCGAGCATCATCGGCCGCCCCCGGTTGGTTCGGCCGGTGGGCGCCGCGAGCGGACGAACGCCTTGTCGCTTTCGAGAAAGGCGGCGAGCATTGCCGGAATCAGGTCAGCGACCGGCTCCTCCCGGCCATAGACCTGCGCATAGAGCGCCGCATAGTCGTTGAGCGCCTGGTGGAGGTCCGGCGTCACCGAGATGCCGAGCTTGACCGGGGTGCGGTCCGGCAGTTGTGCGAGCTTGAGGTCCGGCATGCTATCGCTCCTGTCCGGGCCACGGCGCGAGGACGATGTCCTTGTGAACGACCACGCGCAGCGGCCAGCCCGGCCGCACCTTGAGGGTCGGCTGGACGTTGAGGTTCCTGGTGACGATCTGGTCGCCGGCACGCGACGTTCCCTGCTGCGCCGACTCCCGGATGGCGCGGACGAGGTCGCTTTCGCTGCCGCCCAGGCCCAGCTCGGTACCGACCCCGAGCAGCGTCGACAGCGCCACGCCCTTGAGCAGCTGCCAGGTGTGGGCATCGACTTTGTCGGAGAGCCCGGCATAACCGGCCATGTCGGTTGCCGGCACATTGTCGATGCGGATCGAGCTTCCGTCGGACAGGATGATGCGCTGCCATACGACCAGCGCGCGCTTTTGCCCGAACGCCACGACGCTGTCGTAGCTGCCGATCAGGCGAGACCCTTGCGGCACCAGGAGAGTGCGGCCGGTGACGCTGTCATAGGCGTTCTCGGTAACCTGCGCGGTTACGAGCCCCGGCAGGTCGGAATTGAGCCCTGTGATCAGGCTCGCGGCGATGATGCTGCCGGCGGTCAGCGTATAGGGTGAGACAGGTGGCACCAGCCTGTGCGGATTGGTGTCGCCCGTCGGGTCCTTGCCTGCAAGAAAGTCGACCTTGCGCTGCTGGTTGCCCGGATCGCGCGTGGGATCGACGGCGATCGTCGCCGGCTGCGCTTCCTGCGCCGGAGCCGCGGCCGGCGCAGCGGTGGCAAGAGCAGCCCCGGTTGCGTTCCCGGCGGTGCCGAGCTGCATCATGATTCCGGACTCGCGAGCCGCCTTGCGCTCGGCGAGAAGCCGCTGTCGCTCGGCCTCGGCGGCCTGTGCGGCCTGCTCCGAAGAGCCAGGGGGCGGCGATCCGCCGAGCGCCTCCTGCCGGCGCAGGATCGGACGCCCGAGATCGCCGGGGAGCGGCGGCCCGAGCCTGGGCACGTCTCCATAGCTTTTCGGCGCGCCGGCCAGGGCATCGTCCGGCGCCCGGCTGGCGATATTTTCCTGGTCCTCGGCACCGGCAACGATCCGGAAGGTCGCAGGCTTGAGCGCGACCCAGGTCACGCCGACAATCGCTGTCGACCCGAGCGCTGCGATTGCGATGATCGCACCGCGCCGAAAGCGGATGATACGGCTCGGGCGGCCGCGCAGCACGAGCGTCTCGGGGTCGACCTTCGGAGCGGCCGCCGCAGCAGGCACAGCCTCGCTCATGACGCCCTCCGGTGCCGGCGCCGGTCGACGCCTGTGCGGCTGATCCGCACTACGGCCTGCTTCTTCGCGCCCAGCCGAAGCTCGGCGGCATTGAACAGCCGGTCGACGACATAGAAGCGGCCGGCCACGCGGTAGTTGACGAGCTGGACGTCGCCGCGGTCGCCGACGACGAACAGCGGCGGCGCCTCGCCAACGCTGACGCTCGCCGGAAATTCGATGAACGTCTGCCGCCCGTCGTCGAACGCGCGCAACGGCCGCCATGCCGGCCTGTCGCCGGTTACTGTATAACCGAAGTCGAGCTGCTCGACGGCGAGCCCCGCCGCAACCGGCCTTGCCGCTTCCGCCGCTGCCTGCTGACGGCGGATCGCAATCAGCTCGTCCTGGGGATAGGTCCAGGACAAGGCGGCCATCGCGGTGGCCGGCGTGCTTTCGAGCTGCAGGTGATAGGCGCGCCGGTCTGTCGTGATGACGAGGTTGGTCGAGAGCCCGGCAGCGAAGGGCTTGACGAGGATATGGACGCGCCTGCTCTCGCCGGTACCGCTGGTCGTGTCGCCGACGGTCCAGCGCGCGGTGTCGCCCGCCGCCACCGAGACGATCGCCTCGCCGGGTTGCAGGGCGATGTCGGTCACGCGCTCGGGCGCTGCAAACAGGCGGTACAGGACGCCCTCGCCATAGGGATAGACCTGCACAGCGTTGATGAAGGCCGGAGTGACAGGCTCCTGCGTTGCCCTCGCATTTGCGGTGCGAACCCGAAGCTCGGCCGGCGATGGCTTGTGACGGCGGAGCGCGGTGGGGCGCGCCACCGACGGGGGATGAGCGGGGGTGGTCGCGGCCGGCGGTGGTTGGGAAGGACTTGCCGTGGAGGCCTGCGCCGGCGCGGACGGCGAGGTTTGCGCGAAAGCGGGCCACGCGACGAGCGTGGTCGCCGCAAGCAGGATGCGGTTCATGGGCGGTTCTCCGGTTGGGCTTGGGAGGGCTGGCCGAGGCCGTGATCGAGCGGGGATCCGCTGGGCACGCCGGAATCGGGCGCGGGCGTCGCCGCCGCGCTCGACGGATGGTCGGACGGCGTCTCAAACTCGCGGCTCCAGTCGATTGCATCGACATAGAGGCCGAGCGGGTTCCTGCGCAGTGTCTCGGCGTCGCGCGGCGGCCTGAGCACGACGGTGACGATCGCGGTCCAGCGGGACGTGCCCGCGAGGCTCCCGCGGTCATAGGCCCGCTCGACCCATTTCACCTGGAAGCTCGAGGCGGACGCGCGGACGACGCTGGTCACCTGAACCGAAACGGTCCTGTCGCCGACATCGGCGAACGGGTTCGCCGAGCGGGCATATTCGCCGAGAAAGATCGCGCCGCGCTTCGAAGCGAAGTCATAGGCCTGGAGCCAGTTCTCGCGCATCAGCACGGGATCGAGCGACCGTCCCCGGATGTCGGTGATGAACCTCGCGAGAAACCAGGTGATCTGCGGGTCGGTCGGTCGGTATTCGCTGGCGGCTGGCGCTACGGCCTGTGCCTGGCCGAGGTTGTCGACCTCGACGACATAGGGAATGACCCGGCTCTGCATCGACTGCCAGACCAGCGCGCCCGACAGGCCCGTGGTCAGCGCGAGGCCGCCGAACGCCATCAGCCGCCAGTTGCGCGCCTGGGCCCGGGCGGAGCCGATCCGTTCGTCCCAGAGCTGGCCGGCCCGCTGGTACGGGGTCTCGGGTTGGTCCGTGCGCCCGTAGCGCTGGACGGCACGTTTGAAGCGCATCAGTCCTTCTCCTTGATGTCGGGGGTCGCGCCGCCGCCGCCGCGATCCGAACCCTGAAGGGCGTGGATCGCCATCTGACGGTGGTGACGGCGGGATTGCGTGTTCTGGAGTTTGCGCGCCCAACCCGGCATCGCGTCAGACGCAGGAGCCGGTCCATCCCCGGGGCGCGCCTGCGCGCCCGTCGTGCCGGCATTCCACGCTGCGCGCTGGCCTTCGCCGGATGCGGCGCGGAGCCCGAGCCCGCCGCCCATGCGCTGCGCGAGCGCGCCGCGGGCGGCGGTCGCGACACCGCCCATGCCGGCCGCGACCGATTTCGAGCCGGAGGTTTCCTGGCCGAGTTTGTACGCGTTCGACGCCGCCGATCCCATCGAGGTGCCGGCGCGGATCGCGCCTAGCCCGGCACCGGCCAAGCCCTTCGCCGCAGCCATGCTTGCGCCGCCGGCGACCGCGAAGCCACCGGCCGCGAGCGCCGTGGTGGCGACCGCGGAGCCCGCGCCGAGCTGCGGCGCGCCGGACACGAGCCCGGAGGCGATGCCGGGTCCGAAGATGCCAAGGCCGAACAGCGCGAGGCTGGCGAGCACCAGGCTCATCGCTTGGCCGATATCGGGCTCCTTACTCTGGAGCGCGGAGGCGAACTCGGTGAAGAAGCCGGAGCCGATGCCGACGATCACCGCCAGCACCATCACCTTGACGCCCGACGAAATGACGTTGCCGAGCACGCGCTCGGCGAGGAAGCTGGTCCGGTTCCACAGCGCGAACGGCACGAGGATAAAGCCCGCGAGCGTCGTCAGCTTGAACTCGAGGATGCAGACGAACATCTGCACCGCGAGGATGAAGAAAGCGACGATCACGATCACCCAGGCGATCAGGAGCACCATGATCGTCAGGAAGTTGTCGAAGAAGGTCGTGAAGCCGAGCAGGTCGCTCGCCTGGTCGAGCAATGGCCAGGCGGCCTGAAAGCCTGTGCCCGCGAGCCGGCCCGGGCGTAGCAGATCGTCGGCGGAAAGCGTTCCCCCGCCGGCGGTCAAACCCGCTTGGGCAAACGAGCGATAGATGATGTCTGCAAGTGTCGGGAAGCGATTCAGGATCAGCGCGAACACGCCGATATAGAGGATCTTCTTGAGGAAGCGGCCGATGATGTCGTCCTCGCCGCCCATCGCCCAGAACAGGCCGGCGAGCGTGATGTCGATGCCGATCAGCACGGATGTCAGGAAACCGACATCGGGCCCGAGCAGGCCGAACCCGCTGTCGATGTAGCGGATGAAGTCGGCCATGAACCGGTCGATCACGTTGAGGTCGTTCACGGGTTCTTCCTTGGATCTGGGTGCCGCGGGGCCCGACCAGGGGAGCGGTTGGCCGGGCCCCGCGGGCTGCGACCGCGGCGGCAGGGGGCTCGTTCCGCCGCGGCCGGTCTCGCTATTGCCGGGCCGTGTAGGCGGTGCCGCTGCCGAGGAACCTGCGTGTCGCGGCGCGCGACGCCTCGGACTCGGTCAGCTGGCGCTGCTTCTCGAGCGCGTCGGCGCGGAACTGCGCGGCCATCATCTGCTGGAGCGCCATGCCCTGCTTGGCGGTCAGCGCGAGCAGCTGGTTGGTCGCCTGGCCGACGGCGAGCGCGCCTTCCGCGCCCTGGCTGCGTGCCGCGATCTCGGCCAGCGCCTCGGCATCGTCGCGTGCCTGCTGCACGATCCCGCTCTGGACGGTCATCGTCCGCCGCAGCGCCTCGGCGCTCGCGTCGTAGCGCGCCCGGGCCGCCTGCAGCCGCTGGTCGCGTGTCGAGGCGGGATCGAAGCTGCGCGGATAGAGCGCCTTCAGCCGGGCCTCGAGCTGGTCCATCTCGAAGTCGACGCTCTGCGCCTGCTTCATCAGCCGATCGATGCCGTCGAGCCTGTCGAGCAGCGCCTGGAGCTGGGGAAAGGCGACGCCCTTAAGGTTCTTGTCCAGGCGGAGCAGCATCTGCGCCTCGTTCTGGAGCGACTGGATCCCACATTCTCCAAGTAAGTCGCTGATTTCGCTGTCGTAATCGTGATATTTCGCATATAAATCATGGCGTTGACGGC
>NZ_JBIQDE010000007.1:0-171113 GCF_045371305.1 Sphingomonas sp. 179-A 2A2 NHS
TCCTCACTGGCGAGTACCTTTGGCCCAAGGACGCCGGCGCTTAGGGTGTCATTCCGCCCTCAGCCGGAACCGACCCCTTCGAACCCCTCAGGGATCGCGATCAGCAGCGTCGATGCCCCGGTGATGCCGGCCCGCGTGAGGATGGAAGCTTCGGTGGCGTTACCCTGGACGGCGCGCAGCCCTTCCGCTTGCGCTGCTTGCACGGCCTCTCTGCTGTCCTCGACTATGCTCAGCGCGTATCCCGAGGCCCCGAGCGTTGCAGCGATGAAGCGGCCGACTCGGCCATAGCCCACGATAATCACATGCCCAGGGGGCGGGCCCTGCTCGGGCGCCGGCTCTTCTGAAGATCCTTCCGCAGGGCCGGCGTGCCGAAGTGGACGAACCCCCTGCCTGGTTACGAATGAAAAGAGCAGGGGATTAAGGAAGATCGAGATGATAGCGGCCGCGAGGATCAGGTCCCGGCCTTGGGGAGGCAGAAGGCCGGCGCTGACGCCAAGGCCGGCAAGAATGAACGAGAATTCGCCGATCTGTGCCAGGCTTGCCGAGATCGTGATCGCGGTTTGGTCACGATATCCGAACGATCGGACGATGGCATAGGCAGCCGCGGACTTGCCGACCAGGATGATGGCGAGCGTCGCCAGAAGCGCAATCGGCTGATTGAGGATCACCGCTGGGTCGAACAGCATGCCGGCCGAAACGAAGAACAGGACGGAAAAGGCGTCTCGGAACGGGAGGATCTCCTCGGTCGCGAGCCGACTGAGCTGGGTTTCACCCAGGATCATGCCGGCGAAGAAGGCGCCGAGAGCGAACGAGACGTCGAAGACGAGCGCGGCGCCGAAGGCAACCCCAAGGGCGATCGCGAGTACTGCCAGACGGAACAACTCGCGGGAACCGGTATCGGCCACCCAGTGAAGGATTGCCGGCATCGCGCGGCGGCCCACGAGGAGCATCAGCGCAATGAAGCCCGCCACCTTCATCAGCGTAGTGGTCACGGCGCTCGCGGCAGCGGCGCCCGCGTTCGCCGATGTGCCCGACAGGATGGCGGCTACGGACGGCAGAAGCACCAGCGCCAGCACCATCACCAGGTCCTCGACTACCAGCCAGCCCACCGCGATGCGGCCTTGATCGGTCTGGACGAGGTTGTGCACCTGAAGAGCCCGCACTAGGACGACAGTGCTCGCAACGGATAGCGCGAGACCGAAGACTAGGCCCTGGCCAGCGCGCCACCCGAGCGCCCAGGCCAGCGCCATGCCGAATAGCGTTGCGACAACGATCTGGATCAACGCTCCAGGGACCGCGATCTTTTTCACTGACAGGAGATCCCGCAGCGAGAAGTGCAGGCCGACGCCGAACATCAGGAGAATGACACCGATCTCGGCAAGTTGCGATGCGATTTCCGGGTCCGCCGCGAAGCCGGGCATCGACGGCCCGACGAAGGCGCCAGCGAGCAGATAGCCCGCGATCGGGGATATCTTGAGCCGGTGCGCCACGGTCCCTGCGATGAAAGCAGCGACCAGGCCGGCGACAATCGTGGCGATTAATGGTGCGTCATGGTGCATGGTCATTCCATCAATAGCAAAGTCTCGTTCTCACTCCGGCTCAGCTGGTCCGAGCAGATCACAACAACGGGCTGAAGAGCCGCGCTACGTTCTCGGCACACTTGCGCGCGAGATTGCGGCGCTCCCAGTCGCTTGCTCTCAGTGGGACGGATTGTTCCAGCCTTGAGCGCTCGATCTGGCGCAAGGTAAGTGTCGCCTCGCGGTCGTAAAGGACGAGGTTGATCTCCGAATTCAGGGCAAATGATCGCATGTCGACGTTGCTCGATCCGACGACGGCGACTGCCTCATCGATGCTCATATGCTTGGCGTGCAGGAAGCCCGGCTGGAACAGGTGGATCACCGCACCGGCCGACAGCAGCTCGGAATAATAGGACTGCTGGGCGAGGTGTACGAACGGATGATCAGAGCGGCCGGACAACAGCAGGTGGACCTCGGCTCCCTTAAGGATCGCCACCTGCAACGCTTGCAAGAGGGGCTCGCTCGGGACGAAGTAGGGCGTGGAGATCAGGACACGCTCTCGAGCTGAGTGGATGAGGGCAACGAAAAGCTCGTCGATGCCCCCATGCTCGAGATCGGGCCCGCTCGGCAGAACTTGCCCGAGGCTGCTGCCCGCGTCCTCCGCCGGGGGGTAGAGATGTCCGTCGGTGAGCTCCTTCTCCGTCTCGAGGAACCAGTCCGCCACGAAGACCGCCTGCAATTCGCCGACAACCGGCCCTCGGACCCGAACCATCACCTCTCGGTTTGGCCAGCCCCATCCCTGATCGGAGTCGATGATGTTCTGGGACCCGGTGTAACCGGTCCGTCCGTCGATTATGGCGATCTTGCGGTGATTGCGCAGGTCGAAGCGCGTGGTGCGGCCGAGGACGCGGATCGGCAGCATTTCGTGAACCTCGACGCCTGCGGGCCGCAGCTCCCGCTCGATGCGGGCGGCCCACGTGCGCGATCCGATCGCATCGACCAGCACCCTGCACCTGACGCCACGCAGCGCCGCCTGGCGCAGCGCGGCGATCACTTTCTGGCCGGTGGCGTCCGTGGCGAAGATGTAGAAGAGAAGGTGGACATGGTCCTCGGCGTGCCCGATATCCTCAACGAGGAGATCGATCGTCGCGTCGTAGTCCGTCAGGAAGTCGACCTCATTGCCTTGTAAGAGCGGCATGCGGCCGATCCCGCTAACGAGGGAAGCCGCTGACGCCTGGACGAGCGGCAGCTCGGCCGGCCGGGCGACCCGGTCGATGCTGGAAACCGCCCGGTCAATGATCGGCCAGAGTTGCGCGACGCGCCGGCGACGCCATCGAGGGTGGGATGGCCGGCCGATCGCCAGATAGAGGACGAGGCCGAGCCACGGCGCCACGAAGAAGAGGAGCAGCCAGCTTTGCGTCGCAGCCGGCGACCGGCGGAAGGGAACAACGATCAGCGCGCCGATACGGATCGCCCAAGGCGCTGCGACGGCCAGCCACTCGAGAGCGACGCCCAAGCTCACCTCATCGCCTTTGGCGATGAGGAAGCCGTGTTGCGAAGTGATCCGATCCTGACATCGCGGCCGCGGGTGAACGCCTTTTGTGGAGCGTGCCTCCCGACGCATTCTTTGTGGAGGTCCAGAGAGGCTAAAGTCGTGTGGGAGGCGATCGGCTCGGTTCGGTCCATGGGCGTTTGGTCGATCAGCATGCTGGGCTGGGAGACCACTTGGCGCGTTGCGCACGGTGCCGCCTCATGCCGGCGGGCCGGCGTCCTCGTACACGAACCGCTGCTGCCGCTTCCGGATGACGCGAGCCGCGCCCGTTAAGATCAACTCGCACATAATCACCTCCTCGAAGGAGCGAGCTTCCCACCGGCAAGGTGGCGCGGCCCTGACATAGCTCAGGACGAGCTCGACGAGAGTTAAGGTATGAGCTGCGCGCCGGACCTTCCGGAACCAGGTGATGCCCAGACGAAGGGTAGAATGGCGTAGCGCGTGCCGCCGTGCGTGACGGCCGAAGGGCCAGGTGGGCGCTCGGGCTCGGCGCCTTGCGTCGCCCCGACGTTCAGCTCGTGCGGCAGATGTGCTCGCGCCATGCGCCGGCGTCGCGTTTGGGATCAGGTCGGCGTGGCCGTGAGGCCAACACGAGACAGATCGGGGTGAGCACACATGGATAAGCCACTTGTCATCATCACCGGCGCGACGGGCAATCTTGGACGTTCGGTGGCGGCTGTGCTTTCAGCGGATTACCGGATCGTCGGCCTCGATCTCAAAGCAGAGGCGCTGACCTTCCCGGTGATCAAGGTCGATCTTGCTTCGGACCAATCTGTGCTCGATGCCCTGGCGCAGATTCGCGCAAGCCATGGCGGACGCGTGGCGTCGGTGATCCACCTGGCGGCCTACTTCGACTTCACGGGCAAGGAACATCCGCTCTACCGGTCGGTCAATGTAGAGGGCACGCGCCGGCTCCTGCGAGCGTTGCAGGACTTCGAAGTAGAACAGTTCGTCTATTCAAGCACGATGCTCGTGCACGCGCCGTGCGCGCCGGGCGAACAAATCGACGAAAGCTGGCCGATCGATCCCCGTTGGGCCTATCCGAAGTCAAAGGCGCTGGCCGAAGAGGTAATCCGCGAAGAACACGGCTCCATCCCCTATGCGATCTTGCGCTTCGCCGGCGTGTACGACGAGGAGTCGGCGGTGCCCACGCTGTCCAATCAGATAGCCCGGATTTACGAGCGCGAGTTCGAGAGCTTCTTCTATTCGGGCTCGCCGCTAGTGGGCCAGTCCATGGTCCATCGCGAGGATCTTGTAGAAGCTGTCCGTCTCGCCGTTCAACGCCGGGATACGCTGCCGCCCGATGGGGAGATCCTGGTCGGCGAGCCCGAAGCGCTGGGGTATGATGCGCTGCAAGACGAGATCGGATATCTCATCCACGGCATCGAGGACTGGCCGACGTTGCGAGTACCAAAGCCGGTGGCGGCAGTCGGTGTCTGGGCTCAGGATAAGCTCGAGCCCGTCGTCCCCGACGCAATCGACGAGGGTGAGAAGCCGTTCATCAAGCCCTTCATGATCCGGCTTGCGGATGACCATTACGCGCTGGATATCGGCCGCGCCGAGAAACTGCTGGGCTGGCGACCCCATCATCGCCTCAAGGATGAGCTCCCGAAGATGATCGCGGCGCTGAAGCGCGATCCTCTGGCTTGGTACAAGAGAAACGGTCTCCGGCCGCCGCACGATCTCGCCGAGGCCGCCGCGCTGGGCAAACATCCTGAGGAGGTCAGGAGGGCGAGCGACGAGCGCTACCGGATGGAGCATTCCGAGACGCGCTGGGCGCATTTCGTAAACTTCATGCTCGGAACCTGGCTGCTCACTCAGCCGCCGCTGATCGGAGTAGTCGAGCCTCTGCTCCGATGGACCGAGATCGTCTCCGGCGCGCTGCTGATCGTCTTCGCATCGCTGTCGCTGAGCTGGCACGCGCCCTGGGCGCGATGGATATCAGCCGCGATAGGCGCTATCGTGATGGCAGCGCCGTTTGTCTTTTGGACCGACAATCCAACAGCATACCTTTCCGACACGCTGGTGGGTATGTTGATCTTCGGCTTTGCCGTCGGGACAAAGCCCGAAGTGGGGCCGTCACCTCTGGCGCGAGTGACCGGTCCGCAGGTGCCTCAGGGGTGGACGTATAATCCGTCGAGCTGGACCCAGCGCATCCCGATCATCGCCCTTGCACTGATCGGCCTCTATGTCTCCCGTTACCTCGCAGCATATCAGCTCGGCTATGTGTCCGACGTCTGGGAGCCCTTCTTTCAGGGAAGCGTCGAAGACCCGCGCAACGGCACCGAGGAGATCATCACCAGCGAAGTCTCGGAAGCATGGCCTGTTTCCGATGCCGCGCTCGGCGGCTACACCTACGGCCTCGAGATCCTTACGGGGATCGTCGGGTCGCGCGCGCGCTGGCGGACCATGCCGTGGCTCGTGCTTCTGTTCGGACTGATGATCGCCCCGCTCGGCATTGTCTCGATCTTCTTCATCATCATCCAACCGATCTGGATCGGCACCTGGAGCACGCTGGCGCTGATCGGAGCCGCGGCGATGCTGATCCAGATACCCTACTCGCTGGACGAACTGGTGGCGGTCGGCCAGTTCCTTCGCCGCCGTGCACGGGCAGGCAAGAATGTGCTTCGGGTCTTCCTGTTCGGGGACACGGACGAGGGCGGGGCTGGTAATGTACCTGACGAGTTCGACCGACCGGCCCGCGCGATCGTGAAGGACGTGGCGATCGGTGGCGTGAGCCTGCCCTGGAACCTGGCCATTGCGGCCGCGCTGGCGGCATCGCTCTTGTTCACGCGGGTCACGTTCGGCGCAGCGCCGCCGATCGCGGATTGGGATCACCTGCTCGGGTCACTGGCGCTGACCGTGATCTCGATAGCCGCCGCCGAGGTCGCGCGCTCCGTCCGCTTCCTGCTCATTCCCATTGGCGCGGCGCTCTGTGTTACGCCATTTGCCTTCGGCGCGGAGGCTCTGCACACCGCATATAATGTGCTGCTAGGCCTTGCGTTGGTCGGTCTCGCCATCCTGAGAGGCGAGGTGTCAGCGCAGTACGGGTCGTGGAACCGCCTGATTGCCTGACCAGGGCAGGCGCGGCAGGGCTCGTGACACGCGGCCGCAGCGCGGCTGAGACGGGAAGGGCGGCCGCGTTCTTTGGCGGTGATATCGGGTCAGGACCTGCCCGGCGCTGCTCGCGGCAGGTGCAGGATGACTCGGGTTCCCGCGCCTTGGTCGCTCTCGACCGCGATATCACCGCCAAATTGGGTCGCGAACCTTCGGACCTGGCCCAACCCGAGTCCGGTTCTCTTGAGCGACTGCCTCGTCGTGAAGAACGGCTCGAAAACACGGGTCAGAACGTCGGGTGCGATTCCTTCACCGGAATCGATCATTTCAAGCCGAACGAAGTCGCCCGCTGCGCCTATGGGGCTCGCCGTGCTTCGGAACGTGTTGAAGGCTCGCAGGACCAGCACGCCACCCTTTGGCATCGCGTCGGCGGCGTTCGCCAGGAGATTGAAGAGCGCAAACTGGAGATAATTGGGTAGGACGCGGACCGGCCAGAGGTCACGCGCGATCTCTGTCCGAAAGTCCACGCCGTCTCCCAGAATGGTGCTGGCCCGCGCCTCCAGCCCGCGGATCAGCGCTTCAACCGAAACCCGCTCGGTCGTTACGCCGCGATCGGTGCTGAGCTCCGCGATATCGTCGGCCAGGGCGGCGGCATTCCGGATCGCGTGCTTCATTCCGGCTACGAGGCGCGCCAGCTGCTGCTGATCCGCTCCGCGCTCGATCGAGACCAGACCTGAGGCGATCACCGCCAGCATATTGTCGAGGTCGTGCGCCATTCCACGCATCAGCATGTCGGGTTGGCGAACGACCCGATCGGCCGGGCTGCTCAACACAGTCGTGATGTCCATGACCACTCCTTCGGTCGCCGGATGCCAAGCTTCGGTCGCCATGCCATGCCGGAGCATATCGCGACCGGCGCCAATCGGGGGCTGAGCTAAATCAGTGTTAGCCTGCCCGGAGCGCTTACCGATGAAGCTCGCCACCGGCCGCCTCGGCGGAATGACTGGAAGTACCAAAGTAGCGTGGAGAGCTTTGTGCCTTGGCTGGCGAAACGGCGCAATCACGCACCGGCGCGTTCGGCCTGAGGCGACCGGCCACCCAGCTTCTAGTCAGCGTGCCAGGCATGTCGGCGGCTCCGCGATGACGCTGTTCGAAGAAGGAGTTAGATGCCATGTCCATTCGTGATCTGATCCCCTGGAGCCGTCAGGAGAACAAGGTTCCTGCTCAGGTCAGCGCTGCGGGCGCTGCGAGCGACCCGGTGCTCTCGCTGCACCGGGAAGTGAACCGCCTGTTCGAGGATTTCTTCCGCGGCTTCGGTGTGCCGGCGCTCGCCGGCGTCGAGCGAGGGCTCCTCGCCCCGAGTGTCGAGCTTGCCGAAACCGACAAGGAAATCCGAGTCACGGCCGAACTCCCCGGACTCGACGAAAAGGACGTGGAAGTGACCGTCGAGGAAGGCGTCCTCACGCTCCGTGGCGAGAAGAAGTCGGAGGTCGAGGACAAGGACCGGGGCTATTCCGAGCGGAGCTACGGGCGATTCGAGCGCCGCATCGGCCTTCCCAAGGGGATCGAGCGGGACAAGGCAGGTGCCACGTTCAAGAACGGCGTTCTCACCATCACGGTGCCGAAGTCGGCGTCTGCCGCCGAGAGCACCCGTCGCATCGCCATCAATCCAGGGCAGGCATGACGGCGTCCGCCCGTGGGCTGCCTGCCCACGGGCGGAGCCATTGCTACCGCCTCGTGCGCGATCCAGATGGACAGCGGCAGGCAGGGCGGCAGCCTGGAGGGCTGTTATGCCGTCAGGCGGTTAGGATCGCAGCCGCAAGATGCTCCAGCGCGGTCGGATTCAGGATCTCCACATCCCTACCGCTCACCCGCGCATAATTGTGCCGCTGCAGTAGCGTGAAGGTCCGGGTTACCGTCTCGCTCGTCAGCCCCAGATGATCGCCGATATCCGCCCTGGACATGAGCAGGCGGGCGTTGCTGCGCCCGCCCAGTCTCTTCATCAGGTCGAGCAGGAAGAAGGCCAGACGCTCCGCGGCATTCGCCCGGCCGAGCATCAACCCGAAGCGGAGCGCCACATTGTGTGTGCGCAAAAGCGAGGAAGTGATCATAGCGTACAGGTGGGGATCCATGCACGACGGATTAACGAACACACTGCGAGGAATCTTGATGAGCGTGGTCGGGCACAGCGCCTGCGCAATCTCGCTCTGGATCTCGCCATGTTCGAACAGCATGACTTCTCTCGGCAGGATAAAACCGCTTATCCACCTGCGGCCATCTTCGGAAATGACGCCGCATTGCAGCATGCCAGAGACTACCTGATAAAGACCGTCCGCCTCGGGCCCCATCGGGAGCTCCTGGCGGTCCTTCAGCTCTAGCGTCTTGCCGTTGCGGCAACCGCTGAGGGTTGAAGCAGAAACGTCTCGCAGATGGTTTATCGCTGGACGGCGCGTGGGTTCATCAAGTCCAAGGCGATCCGCAAATGTCGATTTCTGACGTTGCGTATATTGCGAAAGCGCTTCCACCATTGGAACCTCCCTCATAGCTCTCCGCTAGACTGGACTGAGCATCCCTAAGTTCCCTGCACTATTTCCGTCGACTCATGGGGGGGACACCTCCCGACGGCATCGAGATGCCACAGTAGTGCTAGGCGGTAAACTCATTAATCGGCTTGAGGTTTGCCTGCTTGTGTGATTCAGGCTCTCCATTGCGATAGAAGCTGGATGAGGCAGCGGCGAAACGAACTGACAGACACTAAATTCGATCATCGAGCCGCTGCTGCTGAACAAGCCGCGTGGGGTTGCCCGTGTAGATGATCGTTGGGTTCTGAACAGCATCCTCTGGCGGCTTCGGACCGGCTGCCCATGGGCCGAGGTGCCCGAGTGCTACGGCGACGACACCGTCGAACTCGGCCCTTAACGCGTCACTCCGCAAGAGCATCGTGATCGCCATCGAAGCAAGGAGTAGCGCATCCGCGATGTCATTCGGGACGACGCAGGCTTCGAGGCTCAGGGCGAGCAGAGCGAAAATACCATTGTCGGCTTCGCGTTTCCGCCTCCATCGCCTTGCATCGCCTTGCATCGCCTTGCATCGGCGCGCCACGGGAACATGCATCCATCCCGGGTTACGCCGAGCGTGACGGAACTTTGCTCCTCAGTGCCCGAAGATGACCGTTCCGACGCATGGTTTGACCAGCTGAAAGCTGAGCTATGTCAGGGCGGCAGGGGCGCGGGCCTGCAATTCCACGGCCGACCGGAGAATGTTGATGCCCACATTGATCAGGACATCGGCAAAGATCGCAGTACCGCCGCCCGTGGCAGCCAAGTCGGAAGGCGGCGGGGCGCTTCAAGATTGGGCGTTCGGGCGGGTGGGCCGCGCCGGGGGAGTCCGTGCACCAGCCTTTACCAAGGCGTTCGAACACTCGCCTGCCTTCGAAGAGCAGAGGCCTTTGGCAGAATCGTGCTCCGCGGACCGGCGACGCAATGTGGACGGTCGATGTTTTTGTGGACTATGAACCTTGGGCCGCGATGCCTTTTCAAAGGAGTCGACTGATGAATCTGGTTCCTAAGCCAGAGTGGGGAAAGTATCTCGATCGGGTTTCCCGGGGCATGGTTGGGTTGCGAGCTGAGATTGAGGTCGCCTCGCTCGAACTCGGCGATCAGATCGAGGCGCAATACCTGCCGATTGCCGGCATCTTCTATGACCACAAGGACGACTTGGTGGGTGTGACGCTCGAGGGACTGGATCACATGATCCGCCACCCGCAATCGATCTACGTCGAAGAAAGCGGCGACGGCGTTGCGGCGATCGCCGTGATCGATGGCGACGGGACGAATCACCTCGTAAAGCTGAGGCGGCCGCTTGCGCTGCCCGCTCCCGACCAATGAACTCGTACCTTCAACAACCAAGGGGAAGATCATGAAACGCAGTTTTTTAGCCGCGACCGCGGCCTCGGCCCTCATTCTGACGGCGGGCTGTTCCAAGCAGGACGCCAACAACGAGGCCGCCACGAATGCCGCCACCGGGGCGGCCAGCGCCCCGGTGGCGGCGACGCCGGCCCCGCCCGTCGACCGCGCAGAACTGCTCCAGGACGCCGTTTCGGCGCTGCAGGAGACGCAGAATGCGCTTGCCGCGCTCGACAACAAGGACGGCAAAGCCGCGACCGCCGCGCTCGAGCGCGCCACCGGCAAGCTGGAAATCGTGCTCGCGCGCAACCCCAGCCTTGCTCTCGCTCCGGTCGATGTCAGTGTGATCAGCTACGACGTCCTGGGTTCTGTGGATGCCGTGAAGGCACTGCGGAAGTCGGCCGAGGAGGCGCTCGAAGATGGACGGTTGCAGGAGGCGCGCCATCTCATCGACGGGCTGGCGAGCGAAACCGTTGTTCGGACCAGTAATCTCCCGCTCGCGACCTACCCGGACGCGATCAAGGCCGCCGCGGCTCTCATCGCCCAAGGCAAGCTGGACGCAGCAAAGGCGGCGCTCGAAGCTGCGCTCGGCACGATCGTGATCCGCGACGTGATCCACCCGCTCCCGCTCATCCGGGCAAGCGCGGCGATCGAAGAGGCGCGCAACCTGGCTGCGAATGCCCAGCGCGGCGCCGGGGATGAGGCGAGAATCAAGCAACTTCTGAACACTGCGCGTGAACAGCTCCGGCTCGGTCAGGCGTTGGGCTATGCGACCAAGGACCAAATGAAGGAGCTGCTGAAAACGGTCGACGAGATCGAGGAGGGCACCAAGAACAAGGGCGCGGCAACGAGCATTTTCGACAAGATTCGCGATTTCTTCAAGAAAGCAACTCAATCGAGCCAGCCTGCTCAGAAGAAGTGAGTCAGCGCAATCTGACAACACTGCCAGTGCCGGCGCGCGCGGGTTCGATGTGGCTGCGGGTGGATAGCTACTGAGACCATAGGACGAGGAGTGCGGACTTTGCGATCCTGCAAAGTCCGCACTCCTCAAGCCCGACTGCCGAAGGACGGTTATATGATCGTTCATGCCCCTCGCTCGCCAAACGCATCGGGGTGGGATCCGGGGCGGGCCGAACGGATTGTCGGACGGGTTCGGCGATGGAATAGACGGAAGCCGAGGCGGACAATGCCGCGGTCCGCCGCACCGCAAATGACATGAGTCAGCCAGCCGGAGCGCTCTCCCGCTCACGGTCGCGTCTTGCCGGGCTGCGGAGGAGTGCGGGATTCGCAGGCGGGCCCACGCCGTGCGAGTGATGTTCGTCATCGATGCTTCCGATGGTGGCGATGCCTCCTCGGAGGGCCGCATTATGTCTGACCTGACCGTTCGAGCATCCAAGAGGAGGGCGACATGCCGGTCATACGATTGGAAACCAAAACGGTCGCCAAACCCTGGGGCCGATGGTCGACTGGACCCTGGTTCGATGACGTGGCCGCGCGTGAGGAGCCCGTCGGCGAGATCTGGTTCGAGCTGCCGCCGGGAAGCGGGCTTGATGACCCCGAGCTGCTGGTCAAGTACCTGTTCACGAGCAGACGGCTCTCGGTCCAGGTTCATCCTGACGACGCTACCGCGAAGGCGTATGGGCTCCCCCGGGGCAAGAGCGAAGCCTGGCAGATCCTCGAGGCCGAGCCGGGGGCGAGCGTCGCGCTGGGACTGCGGACATGGGTTACCAGGGAGCGGTTGCGCGCCGCGGCCAGGGATGGCTCGATCGTCGGCCTGCTCGACTGGAAGCCAGCGCGGGCGGGTGACTTCTGGTACGCGCCGGCAGGCACGATCCACGCCATAGGCGCCGGTCTCAGCCTGATCGAAATCCAGCAGAATGTGGACGTCACCTATCGGCTCTATGACTATGGTAGCAATCGCGAGCTCCATCTGGACGAGGCGGTGGAGGCTGCCCGCCCGGCGCCCTACGAGGCTCCATTCGCCCCATTCGAGTTGGCGCGGGGCAGGCGGGTGCTTGCCGCCGGAGGGCCGTTCGTGGTGGAACGCTGGGCCGACGCTTTTACCGGCATTCTGGCGCCGCGGCGAGGCGAGCCGGTTTGGCTGATACCCCTCCGGGGCGAAGCGGTCGTGGGATCGGAGCCGATTGAGCCCGGCGGCGTGTGGATCGTCGCTGGCGATGCCGGCGTCAACTTCACCGGCTCGTGCGATCTTCTCGTCGCCTATTCGGGCCGAGCGGTGCACGAGGCGCTCATCGGCTGATCTTGAAGTGGACCGGCAGTCCTGAAGCGGGCTCCCGATCGAACCGAAAATGGCTTGTTGAAGTGAGCTAGATCAGTGCCGGACGGAGGTGCTGCGCATAGCGAAGCCGATGATCCCGCCTCGGTGGGCTTCTCCAAGGATGGGCCTTGAAATGCCTGCTAGCCCGGTTCGCTGCACCACAATCCTGACATTGCTTCTGGCCTGCGGGAATCCCGCGATTGCGCAAACTTCCACCCCTTCGTCTTCAAGCCCAACCGAAGGCCGCAGCGAGCAGTACAACGTACCGCCGCCGCCTGGCTACAAGCCGCCTCCTGGCCGGTTCGTGCAGTCGGATCGCGAGCGCGAGGAGGATGATCGCTACAGCCGCGAAGCCGAACGGTGGGCGGCAGAAAATTGCATAGCGGACCGTCGGAGCAACATCGCTGCAGGCGCGGTGATCGGCGGGCTGATTGGAGCGCTTGCCGGTTCAGGGCTCGCCGGTCGCTACGATAGAGCCCCGGCCACCGTCCTTGGCGCGGGTGCAGGCGCGGTCGCGGGCAGCGCCATCGCGAGGAACGCCAGCCCCGACTGTCCGCCCGGGTTCGTGGTCAAGGCAGCGCCCGAGCCTTTCTATCCGCCACCCGTCTATCCGCACGTCTATGTGGCGCCGCCGTGGTATGATCCCTGGGTATGGTACGGGGGCCACTGGATCTACAGGCCCTATCCCTATCACCGATACTGGTACAAGCGCCACTGGCGACGCCGCTAAGTGCCGGAGGAGCCGGAAGTCCTTGGTGTGCCTGAGCCGCTATGGCATGGGTTTGCCACTCCGGAGCATTTGGCCGAGAGCCTGGTCCGAGAGGTGTCGGGCATCATCACCGATCGTCTGGAAACGGAAGGCGCCGCCTTCGTCGCCTTTCCAGGTGGCCGGTCGCCTGTGCGCGCGTTCGAATTCCTTGCCCCGCGAGCGAGCGGGTGGCGTGGGGTCACGATCATCCCCACCGACGACCGCCTCGTGCCGCCGGGCGACCGGCTGTCCAACTATGGTCTGCTGGAGAGATATTTCGCGGCGGGGCAAGCACAGCTCATCCCTCTCGCAAGACCACCATTCGATGATCCTGCCGCGGCGGCAGACGCAGCCGAGCTGAGACTATCGGACCTGGCTTGGCCGCTGGATCTGGTCTGGCTTGGCTTCGGCCTGGACGGTCATGTTGCCTCGCTCCTCCCGGGACCGGACCTTGCCGTTGCGATGCGTTATCCTGACTGGAGGCGCATCGCCGGCGTCAGGCCCGTGCCGCTTCCGGCCGAGGCGCCGGTGCCCAGAGTGACGTTGACGCTGAGCGCCATTCTCTCGGCAAAGCGACTGCTTATTTTCGGCAGCGGCCAGGACAAGCTGAAGGTCGTCGAACGGGCTCTGGAAGAGGGTGCGGAGTCGCAGATGCCGCTCGGCATCGTCTTAGCTAAAGCAAAGTGCCAGCCCGAACTATTCTGGAGCCGATAGCTTCGAACTTTGTCGCTGGATCGGCTCGCTTCGCGACGTCTCTCGGGCAGGGCCGACGCAGCAAGCTCTTTGCGAAGGGGCATGGGAGCGAAGGCTGGCAAACGCGTAGAAGATGCAGGAGCGAGCCCGCTCCTTCAGAGCACTGACAAAGATCAGCGTTTCGCCGAGCCGCCACGCTTAGCTTGCCCAGGTCTTTGGTGCTCGATCGGCTCGCCGGAAGGCTGGTCGAGCTGAACGACGGGAGATCCTGGATGCGGAGGCTCGTTTTCGTTCCCGCGTTGCTGCTGGCAGTCGCTTGCGATACGCGTAGTCACGCCCGACGGCACCGCTGAATGCGGACGGTTCCGGTCGCCTGGAGTCGGCCCGTGGCGCGCCCCCGAGCTTCGCCGATCTTGCCGCCCGTCTCTCCCCGGCTGTGGTGAACAGCTCGACAACGTCGCGTGTAAGGGTGCGGAGAATGCCCGACTTTCCGGGCGGCCTTCCGTTCGGCGGCCTGTTTCCCTTTCCGGAACTGGGCCGGCCGCCCGCTCCCCTTAATGCCACGTCGCTCGGATCCGGATTCCTCATTTCGACAGATGGCTACGTCGTCACGAACAACCACGTCGTCGCGGGTCGCGGCTCGGGCGTGCAGGTCCAAGCGATCAAGGTCACGCTGACCGGCGGGAAGGAATATCCAGCTCGCGTGGTCGGGCGTGACGAAGCCTCAGACCTTGCTGTCCTCAGAATCGAGGCTAATAACTTGCCCTTTGTGCGCTTTGGTAACTCGCCGGGCGCGCGCACCGGCGACTGGGTCCTCGCAATCGGGAATCCCTATGGCCTTGGCGGCACGGTGACGGCCGGGATCGGCCGCCACTTGTCGACTCCGGCTGTTGAACGAGAGGAATTCGAATGAACCTCGAGAAATATACGGACCGCGCAAAGGGCTTTCTTCAGGCCGCGCAGACCGTGGCGATAAGACTTAATCATCAGCGCATCACGACGGAGCATATTCTCAAAGCCCTGCTCGAGGACGAGCAGGGCATGGCAGCCGGCCTGATTCGCGCTGCCGGCGGCAATCCGGATCTGGCGGCTAGCGAAGTGGACGCTGCGCTTGCCAAGCTGCCTTCAGTCACCGGAAGCGGGGCGTCCCAGCCTCCCGGACTCGACAACGATGCCGTCCGGCTCCTCGATCAAGCCGAGCAGATCGCCCAGAAGTCCGGGGACAGCTATGTGACGGTCGAACGGCTACTGCTGGCGCTCACCCTCGCGACAGGCGCGGCGGCTGGCAAGGCTCTGGCGCGAGCGGGCGTGAAGCCCGAGGCGCTGAACGAAGCGATCAACCAGCTTCGCGGCGGGCGCGCCGCGGACACGGCAAGCGCCGAGGATCGCTACGATGCGCTGAAGAAATTCGCCCGCGACCTCACCCAGGCCGCGAGGGACGGGAAGCTCGATCCGGTGATCGGCCGGGACGAGGAGATCCGACGCACGGTTCAGATTCTGGCGCGTCGGACCAAGAACAATCCCGTGCTCATCGGCGATCCCGGCGTTGGTAAGACCGCGATCGTGGAAGGGTTGGCGCTCCGCATCGCCAATGGCGACGTTCCCGACACGCTCAAGGATCGCAAGCTGATGGCGCTCGACATGGGGGCGCTCATCGCCGGCGCGAAATATCGCGGCGAGTTCGAGGAGCGTCTCAAGGGCGTGCTCGACGAAGTGAAGGGGGCCGAGGGCAACATCATCCTCTTCATAGACGAGATGCACACGCTGATCGGCGCAGGTAAGACGGAAGGCGCGATGGATGCGGGCAACCTCTTGAAGCCCGCGCTTGCCCGCGGCGAGCTGCACTGTATCGGCGCGACCACGCTCGACGAATACCGTAAGTATGTCGAGAAGGACGCGGCGCTCCAGCGCCGGTTCCAGCCAGTGTTCGTCGGCGAGCCGACGGTGGAGGACACGATCTCCATCCTCCGGGGTCTCAAGGAAAAGTACGAGCTGCACCACGGCGTGCGGATCACGGATGGGGCGATCGTCGCGGCGGCGACGCTCTCCAACCGCTACATCACCGACCGGTTCCTGCCCGACAAGGCGATCGACCTGATGGATGAGGCGGCAAGCCGGATCCGCATGGAGGTCGAATCCAAGCCGGAAGAGATCGAGACGCTTGACCGGCGCATCATCCAGCTGAAGATCGAGCGGGAAGCGCTCAGAAAGGAGTCGGATGCCGCATCCAGGGATCGCCTGACGCACCTCGAGCATGATCTCGCGCAGCTTGAGCAGCAGTCGGCGGAACTTACACAGCGCTGGCAGGCGGAGCGGGAGAAGATCCAGGCCGAGGCCAAGCTCAAGGAGCAGCTCGACCAGGCTCGCCTCGAGCTTGACCAGGCGCAGCGACGCGGCGACCTCGCCCGCGCTGGCGAGCTGAGCTATGGCGTCATACCGGGTTTGGAGAAGCAGCTGGCCGACGCTCAGACGGCGAGCCAGGGCGCGATGCTGCGCGAGGAGGTCACCGCCCAGGACATCGCGGCGGTCGTCTCGCGCTGGACGGGCATCCCGGTGGACAAGATGCTCGAAGGCGAGCGCGAAAAGTTGCTCCATATGGAGGAGGCGCTCGGCAAGCGGGTCATCGGCCAGCGGCAGGCGGTCACGGCGGTCAGCCGCGCCATCCGCCGTGCCCGCGCGGGCCTGCAGGATCCGGACCGGCCGATGGGCTCGTTCCTGTTCCTCGGCCCGACCGGCGTCGGCAAGACCGAGCTCACCAAGGCGCTCGCGGGCTTCCTGTTCGACGACGACAGCGCGATGGTCCGAATCGACATGTCGGAGTTCATGGAGAAGCACTCGGTCGCGCGGCTTATCGGCGCCCCGCCGGGCTATGTCGGCTATGAGGAAGGCGGCGTGCTGACTGAGGCGGTGCGGCGGCGGCCCTATCAGGTGATCCTCTTCGACGAGGTGGAAAAGGCGCACAACGACGTCTTCAACGTGCTCCTGCAGGTGCTCGACGACGGCCGGCTGACGGACGGACAGGGCCGCACGGTCGATTTCAAGAACACGCTGATCATCCTCACGTCCAATCTCGGTAGCCAGTACCTATCCAACCTGGCGGAAGGGGAGACGGTCGAGAGCGTCGAGCCGCAGGTGATGGAGGTGGTGCGCGCGCATTTCCGGCCGGAATTCCTCAACCGGCTCGATGAGATCATTCTGTTCCACCGCCTCGGCCAGGCCGACATGGGTCCGATCGTCGACATTCAGGTCTCGCGCGTCCAGAACCTCCTCCAGGATCGGAAGATCATCCTTGACCTCACCGAGCGCGCGCGTGCCTGGCTCGGCCGCGTGGGGTATGACCCGGTCTACGGCGCACGTCCGCTTAAGCGCGCAATACAGCGGTATCTTCAGGATCCTTTGGCGGACCTCCTCCTGCGGGGCGAGGTCCCGGATGGCTCCACTGTCACCATTGATGAAGGGGACGGCGAACTGGCATTCACGATCCGGATGAAGGGGCCCGCCGAAGGGCAGGCTGATTGAAAGGCACTTCGCGGCGGCGATCCGCTGCCGCGAGGACCTGCAGCGAACGAGGATTTATCGATGGCTGAAAAGCGAGGGGTCGTCTGCCCCCACTGCGATGCCACGAACGCGGTGCCGACCGACCGTGAGCCGCTGGTCGCCAGATGCGGTCGTTGTCATCAGAAGCTGTTCGAGGGCGTCCCTGCCGCTCTCGACGCTGCGCGAGCGCGCAAGCATATCCGCAATTCGGATCTGCCGGTGATCGTCGATTTCTGGGCGAGCTGGTGCGGCCCGTGCCGGACGATGGCGCCGATCTTCGAACAGGCAGCGCGCTCGATCGAGCCGAAAGCGCGCTTCATCAAGGTCGATGTCGACGCAAATCCCGACATCGCATCCGAGTACGGCGTCCAGGGGATCCCCGCGTTGCTTGCCTTCAAGAATGGCAATGTCGTCGCGCGCCAGGCTGGCGTCACTGATCTAGGCACGCTGAGAGGGTGGGCCGAACGGTTCGGTGCTTGAATACCGGCATCGCAGCTTGATCGGTGCCTCGGGTGTGGCAATGTTAGCGGCCGGCGCATCGAATGCCGGCCGACCCCATGTCACGAGCCTTTCTATCCCGAGGCGTCGCCTGGCCAACCCCGGATAGGAGCATCGTCGAATTGAAAACGCTGCTTGTTAAGGGGGGCAGCCCTTTCCCGGGGGGGCTCGTGTACCTCATACGGCAAGTCAATCCGCTCGCAATAACGCACCGCAGCATCACGACTGTCGAAGCGAAGATCGATCTGAAGCAGGGGATCTTCTCCGCCGGTCCAACCTGTTAGCCAATCGACAAAAGGCCTTTTTCTCGGCTCAAACCTGAGCCTCCACTCATTCTTATGCGCGCGGCCGCCTCGCCCATGGTTGGAGGCGCTGGGATAAGGCTCGATGATTGCACGAGCATCATCAGGCAGCGAAGTTAGGTAGCGGCGCCACCATCGCCCATCCTGCGCGACGCGACAGATTGTGGCATGCCTATGATCGAGCTTCTGCTGTCGCATGTTGCGCAAGCGAATGCGACGCAGGCGGCTCCGGATATAACCGGCCGAGCATGATCGCTTTTTATAGAGACGCGAGCCCATATTGACATCTGTCCTTGCCGATGCGGAGCTTGCGGTATTTCATCGGCGATAGGACTGAGCTATGTCAGGATGCTGCTTCTTGAATTGCGGATATTCTGTTCGTCCAGCCCTTGATGGAGATCAACGTGCCAGAAAAATTCGAGCAGAACGTCCTCGAGCAGGTACGAGTGAGGGAGGTTGTCGGCACCGTGCACAACCTCGAAATGCTCGAGGAATTGGTTGTTGCGCTCGGAGCGGCAGGAGTCGACAAGGGCGACATCGACTTGATGGCGAGCCGCGAGGCGGTACTTGCGAAACTTCCCGCAATCTATGGCGACCCGATAAATCTTGCGGAAATTCCCGACCTGCCGCGGCGCGAGCTGGTTACCCGAGATGAAGGGGCGACGGTCACCGGGGTTGTTTTCGGAACGCTAATCTCGCTGGCTGCGCTTGGCGCAGCCCTGCCCGTCGTGGCATCAGGTGGCGCCCTGGCAGCGGTACTCGCCGCAACTGCGGCAGGCGGAACGATTGGAGCGGGTATCGCGAAGGTCGTGCGCAGGGCCATCCTGGGTGGCGTCGGGGCCGATACTCTTGAGCGCGATATTCGTTCCGGTGGATTAGTCGTCTTTGTTCGAGTGCGGGATGACACCCCCGAATCCCAGATTCAGGACATCATGCGAAAATCCGGCGCGCTGAACGTGCACGTGCACGAAATCGAGCTGAAGAAGACGCTGGACGAGTTGCCGCTTGCCACAATCCAACCTGATCCATGGCTCGCCACCTGATCAGCGCGGGCTTGGCGGCCCGGCACGCCGAGAAGTTAGAACAGGTCGCGATCTAACCCTGATCCCATTGCGTGGCTTCTCGGGCGTTTTGCAATAAACATTCGCGTGTCGGCCGCGGCATCATGCTCAATCGCGTGTGAGATACCGGTACACCGTAGATTCGTTGGTAGGTAAGGGCACCGGACAGCGTGACGGGCGGAGTAATAGTATCACGCTGCCCGGTGCAACGGCTCGGCGGCCGGGGGGGGGGGCGAGTGGTCCGTCCGAGCCGTATTCCTAAAGCTAACCGTATCCGGCGCGGGCCAGCGCCCATTCGAGTTCGCGCATCGAGGGCTGCACGAGAACCTGTCCCCCGAGCTTGATCGTGGGACTGGCAAGCCTGCCTCCGGCGAGCCATTCGAGCTCCGACCGCACTTCTGGATGGGCTTCCCAGTCGACGAAGCGATACGGGATCCCGGCTCGGTCGAGATACCGCCGAATCATCATGGTGATGCCGCACCAACGGCTTCCGTAGATGACGATCGGAGCGGGAGCTGGGCCGCGTGCTCGATACGCGGACGCCATTATTCGCGTCCCGCATTCGCTGGCGTTCCAACAATCTCGTCGAGCTTGGCGAAGAGCTCATAGATGTCGGGGACATGCTGGAGCTTCGGCGAGATGTGGGCGTAGCGGATGACGCCCGCTCCATCGATGACGTAGAGCGCGCGCTCGGAAAAGCCATCAGCGTCGCGCCATACGTTATAGCGGCGCGCGACTTCTCCCTTGGGATTGAAATCCGCGAGGAGCGGCATCGAGAGTCCGCGAGCGGCTGCCCAGGCGCCGTGGCTGTAAAGGCTATCTACCGAAATCCCGACGATCTGCACGTCGCGCTTCTCGAACTCGCTCCATTCCTGCTGATAAAGGTCCAACTGCTTGCTGCAGCCTGGGCTCCAGTCGAGCGGATAGAAGGCGACGACGATTGTTCGTCCCGCATAGGATGAGAGGGTGACTTCCCGGCCGTTGGCGTCCAGCAGGGCGAACTCTGGCGCTTTCGCTCCCACGCTGAGAGGAGCATTGACCGCATCCCCCTCCATCGCAGGCGCATGCTCGTGGAGGCTTTTCAGATCATCCAGAGTCGCGCCGGCCGGTGCCTCGAAGGCAGGGCGGGCCGAGCCGGCGGAGCGCCACAATTCCTGAATCAGGCCGTGGAGCAGCGATAGAGCCTGCTTTTCCGGGCCGTCCGGAAGCTTGGGCGCCAGCGCCGCAAAGTCGGTGCTGAGCTGTTCCAATCGACTTGGCTGGGGGGCCAGTGTGCCTGCGTTTCTATCCAAGTTGGGACTCCTTGCTGCACGTGGTCCGCCTTCGCGAGGAATGGCGCGACGAACCTTCCTGATGTCGCCGACCCAACCTAATCGGGTTGCTTGGCGGCGGGCTGAGATAGATCAGAGCTTGGCTCGGCCCTGCGACTAACCCGAGACCGCCGCTCAAGGTGCCCCGGCCGCAGGAGGTCGGGGCACCATCGACGAAGGAGCAACGATCAAAACCGTGGAGGCTTAGGTTGAGATGAAGAAAATGGGATTCAGTTTTGCTCTCCTGCCGGCAATGCTTCTTGGCATAGCCGGGTGCACCACTACGGGGTCCGGCATCGGCGTTGCGAGGAGCGGGACGACGACAGCGACGTTCGTGTGGAAATCGAGCGGTGCCCGATCGGGCATTATGACCGCAAAGCTTAGCACGGGCGCCACCTATGCAGGCCCGTTCTTCCAGATCACGAGCGAGACAACCATCGAGGAGCTTACTCCGCTATGGACCGGGTGGGGCGATCGGTGGAGGTGGCGTGGTTGGACGTATTGGGGACCAAGCCAGAGCACGCTCACCCATTACAGCGGGAGGGTGCTCGCCAACCTTACCGGCGCAGACGGGCAGATGCGGTGCCATTTCCGGCTGATGCGGCCGAGTGCAGGGATGGCTGGCGGTGGGCAGGGACGCTGCCAATTGCCGGGCGGGACGATCATCGACGCGACCTTTCCGCCGACCTGACGGCTCTTGCTCAATTCGGTCGGCAAGGTTACGCCGGTCGGCGATGGGTTCGTGCGGGTGGATGTTGTGCAGCCGGCGAAGGCGGGGATAGCCATCGCCATCCCCGCCGATCGCATCAGGGCAGGATCCTGATTTGATTGTCAACGCTCGTCACGCCAGGTGCGGCCCATGCCGATCTTTCGGCCTCCTGACGTTCGGCCCAGCTCCTGACCGTACCCTTGAGCGTGACCTTGCCGCCGTCGGCTATGACCTCGACGCGTTGCGCGTCGACCTGGGCGCTGCGGACGAGGGCGTCCTCGATCTTCTTCTTGACGTCGCCAGGGTTGACCCTGGGCTCTACCGTGATCAAATTGGTGACGCCCTTTACGCCGCTGATCGACCGGACGGCGCGTTCGGCCCATTCCTTCTGAAAATTCCATTCGACATGGCCCTCGAGCGTAAGCCAGCCATTTTTGACGACGACCTTGACCTTTTCGGCGCTGCTGGGCAGTTCGCGCTTCAGCGATTTTACCGCGTCTTCGGCAATCTCGGGATCAAGGCGCTCGGTCGACAGCTTGACCTGGATCTCGTTGGCGACCGCCTTAACCCCCGAGACGCGTTTCGCCGCCTTCTCGGCATAATAAGAGTCCATATAGCTCTTGGTCACGCCGCTCAGCGTCACGATCCCGTCCTTCACGGCGACGGCGATCGTCTCGTCATGCTGGATCGACGGGTCGTATTTGATCTCGTCCTCGACGTCCCTCTTGATGGTGGAATCGGTGCGAAAAAGGGAAACCATGGTGGATCCTCCTAGTCATTGCGGGCCAGCAGCCCAGGTTGGCACTCCGCCGCAGCTTTCCTATTCAGCGAGTCGCCGATGCGCGCTGACTTAGGTCAGGCGAAAACCGGTGGGACCGTTCCCCGCCCGGTCGCGGTCTGCGACCGTTACATTGCCGTCTGATGTGGGTCAGTTCATCGCCGCGGTGCCGCGCTATCCTCCGCAGTGCTTCACCAACCGCGCTTGCGGCCGAGGCGCAACCCGCGACCAGACCTCCGCCCGCCTAGCGCGGCGGTTTAACAGGATGACAGGAATGGCCATCGAGATCGGAATTGACGATACCAAGAGGAAAGAAATAGCCGAGGGTCTGTCGCGCCTGTTGGCCGACACCTACACGCTATATCTGACGTCTCATAATTTCCACTGGAACGTCACTGGGCGGATGTTCAACAGCCTCCATGCGATGTTCATGGTCCAGTATACTGAATTGTGGAATGCGGTTGATCCGATCGCCGAAAGAATTCGCTCGCTCGCTGAGCCAGCACCTGGTTCATATGCGCAGTTTGCGAGGCTGAGCTCGCTCGCTGACGCGCCCGAAAGTCCCCCCAGAGCCGAGGCGATGATCCAGATTCTGGTCGACGGACACCAGGCGACTGCCCGATCGGCTCGCAGCCTCTTTCCTGTGGCGGATGAAGCGGGCGACCAGGCGACCGCTGATCTCGCGACGCAACGCGTGGCGGTTCACGAAAAGGCGGCCTGGATGCTCCGCGCGCTCCTCGACGAGTGAACTTACCTCCACAGCCCACGCTTTCGGCGGCAATGATCGGCGGGCGCCGCGTCTGACCTATGTCAGCGTCGGCGATCCTTCCGCTGCTTACC
Source organism: Sphingomonas sp. 179-A 2A2 NHS (assembly GCF_045371305.1). Lineage (NCBI taxonomy): Bacteria > Pseudomonadati > Pseudomonadota > Alphaproteobacteria > Sphingomonadales > Sphingomonadaceae > Sphingomonas > Sphingomonas sp. 179-A 2A2 NHS. The sequence goes on from NZ_JBIQDE010000007.1 coordinate 22,786, forward strand.
CTTCTGCTGCTGCGGCCATTGCCTTTCGGCCGACCACGCAATCGAAAGGATCGGTAGATGAAAACAGGATTGCTCCACGTGGCCGAGGACAGGGGCGGAGACGCGCGGCTTGACGCGGCAGTCCAGCTTGCCCGGGCATTCGACCTTCATCTGACGGGCGCGCAGGCTGCGCCGCTGTCGGCCTACGCAATGGCCGACCCCTTCGGCGGGGTTTACCCATCGGTGAAGCTCTTCACGGAGCATGAGAAACGACAGGATGCCACGCGCGCGGCCGTGGAGGCCAGACTGCGCGACGAGGGCGTGGCGTTCGACTGGCTCCGCGGAGCTGGTTCTCCCGCGACGGTGCTTCTCGATCAATCGCGGCTGAGCGACGTGATCATCCTCAGTCATCTCGAAAGCGACGAAGGCGGCTGGGACGCGGAACTCGACCTCGTCGGCGATGTCGCAGTCCATTCGCGTGCTCCGATCCTCTCGGTGCCTTATGACAACGGAACGCTTGACCTCGAGGGCACTGCGCTCGTCGCGTGGAACGCTTCGTTCGAGGCCGCGCAGGCGCTGCGTTTCGCGGTTCCGCTCCTGAGCCGGGCGGCGCGCGTCCAGATCGTGACGATCGGGGACGACGCTCCCGAGTTTCCCGCCGCCGGCGCCGCCGCCTATCTCTCGCATCATGGCATCCAATCGGAGTTGCTCTCGGTGCCCCGCGGTGAGCTCAGCGTGGGAGAGGAACTGCTGAACGTCATCATCGACTCGCGGTCGAGCTTCGCGGTTCTCGGCGCCTATGGGCATTCGCGCATTCGCGAACGTATCCTCGGTGGGGTCACGCGCGAGATGTTGCTGCGGTCCCCGAAGCCGCTGCTGCTGGCCCATTAAGCAGGGAGAACGATCGATGCGCGGCATCATCGCAGCAGTGCTGTGCGTCGCTCTAGCTGGATGTGGGACGCAGAAGGCGGAGCAGCCTAGCGGCGATCACCGCGCATAGCGCCTCGATCAACAACTACCAACAGGCGGTGATCAACCTGAACGACGCATCTAGGCGGTCTGCGCTCTTCCGCGCGATCCGAGATGCCGGTCTGGCGTGCCAGAATGTCATTCAGGCTGAGCGGCTGCCGGACGAGAAGGAAGGACCGGTTTGGCGGGCGCAGTGCGAAGACAAGTCCTATCATCTCGTCATCGTTCAAGCCGATGGCACGGCCAATGTGGTCAGCCGAACTCGGTGATCCCTTCTTATAACTCTTGTGTCGACCCAAAGCCAACGGTGACGGTGTGAAGCAGCTGATCGCTTTCGATCTCGACGGCACCTTAGCCGAAAGCAAAGCCCCGCTCGACGACGAGATCGCCGGGCTGCTGGCAACGCTCCTCACCTTTGCCCAGGTGGCAGTGATTTCCGGGGGTGACTGGCCCCAACTGAAGAAGCAGGTGATTGATCGCCTGCCAAGCAATGCAGAGCTGGCCATGCTCTGGATATTGCCCACTGCCGGCGCGAAGCTGTTCCGCTTCACCAAAGACTGGCAGCTGGTCTACTCGCAGGCAATCACGCCGGATGAGAAGTCGCATATCCTGGGCGCACTGGAACGGGCGATACCGGCGGCGGGCCTCAATGACGATCCTGCGTGGGGACCACCGGTCGAGGATCGCGGAACGCAGATAACCTATTCAGGCATCGGGCAGAAAGCGCCGCTGGATGCCAAGCGGGCCTGGGACCCGGATCGTCGCAAGCGGCTGCAGTTGCAAGCCATGCTAGAACAATCCTTGCCTGGCTGGTCGATCAACATCGGAGGAACCACATCGGTCGACATTACGCGGGAAGGGATCGACAAGGGATTTGGACTGCGCAAGCTGGCAGAGGTTAGCGGCGTCGCCTTGAAGGACATGATGTTCCTCGGCGACGCAGTATTCCCTGGTGGCAACGACTACCCTGCGGTTGTGACCGGCGTCGACACAGTCGCTGTTCGCGACGTGCAGGAAACAAAGAGCATCCTGCATGCTCTCACCCTATGGTTTGGTGCATGATCTCGCTGGAACGCGCCGTGGAGCGGGATGCCGATGGGGAGTTCGGAGTCGCGCACCTTGCAAGATGCTTCCGGTAACAGGATTGGTTATCTCATTTTCGCCGAGGCGTAACGGCAGATAATGAACAACCGACATAGGGACTGAAACAGAATGGCCGATCCATACCAGGCCTTGAACGTGCCGCGCGATGCTGACGACGCCACGATCAAGAAGGCCTATCGAAAGCTCGCCAAGGAATATCATCCGGACCGCAACGCGGATAAGCCGGGAGCGGCGGAACGCTTTTCTGCGATTACAGCCGCCTATGACCTCCTTACCGACAAGGAAAAGCGCGCGCGCTATGATCGCGGTGAAATCGATGAGAATGGCAATCCGAAGGCTCCCTATGGTTTTTCCGACTTCGATGGTGCCGGACCCTTTGCCCGCCGTGGCGGCTTTCGTGCCGGTACCGATGGTGGCGGGACGACATTTGAATTCAGCGGGGACGAAGCCGATTTCGCGAGCATATTTGGCGATATGTTCGGCCGCGCGGAGACCGCCGGGGGCGGTCAGCGCCGATCATATCGCTCTCGGGGAGCTGATGTCGCCTATCGCCTGAACGTCAGCTTCGAAGATGCAGCGGCGCTGCGTCCGCAACATGTCGAGCTCAGAAGGGGGAAGGCGGTCGACCTGAAGCTGCCGGCTGGCTTCGAGTCGGGGACGCAAGTGCGCCTGCGTGGCCAGGGGGAGGAAGGCCCTGGCGGACCCGGCGATGCCATCGTGATTCTCGAGATAGAGCCGCACCGCTTCTTCACGAGGGATGGAGACGATGTCCGTTTGGAGTTGCCGGTGCGCTGGGACGAAGCCGTGCTCGGCGCCAAAGTGCGGGTTCCGACCGTCGACGGGCCGGTGTTGCTGACGATCCCTAAGGGATCGAGCTCGGGGCGCACGCTGCGGATCAAGGGCAAGGGATTCCACCGGCGGGACGGTTCACGCGGCAATCAGTTGGTCCGCCTGATGGTGCATCTGCCTTCCGGCGACGCTGAGCTTGAGGAGTTCGCCCGGACCTGGGCTCAGCGTCATGACGAAAATCCGCGTGCCTCCTTGGGAGTCTGAGGCGGCCTTACGCGACAACTGATCCAGGTCAGGACTCACGAGCGCGAGACCCTTCATCGTCGTTGTTCGATTTTCTAATTCGGAGGCTAGCATGGCGAAAGCAATCGGCATCGATCTCGGCACCACCAATTCCTGCGTCGCGGTGATGGAGGGCAAAGAGCCCAAGGTCATCGAGAATGCCGAAGGTGCCCGGACCACCCCATCCATGGTGGCCTTCCGCCCCGATGGCGAGGTACTGGTGGGAGCCGCCGCGAAGCGTCAGGCCATTACCAATCCCGAGCAGACGCTCTTTGCGATCAAGCGCCTGATCGGACGCCGCTACGATGACCCTATCGTCCAGAAGGACAAGGGCATGGTGCCCTACAAGATCGTTCCCGGCGCCAATGGTGACGCCTGGGTGGAGGTGAACGGGAAGAAGTCGAGCCCCAGCGAGATCTCCGCGCACATCCTGCGCAAGATGAAGGAGACTGCCGAGAAATATCTGGGCGAGCCGGTCACCGAAGCCGTCATCACCGTTCCGGCCTATTTCAACGACGCCCAGCGGCAGGCGACCAAGGATGCGGGGACCATCGCCGGTCTCGAGGTTCTGCGCATCATCAATGAGCCAACGGCTGCCGCCCTTGCCTATGGGCTGGAAAAGAAGAAGGCAGGCACGATCGCGGTTTATGATCTTGGCGGCGGCACGTTCGACGTATCCATTCTCGAACTCGGCGATGGCGTGTTCGAAGTGAAGTCGACCAACGGCGACACCTTTCTCGGCGGCGAGGATTTCGACAAGCGGATCATCGACTTTCTCGCGGACGAGTTCCGCAAGGAGCAGGGGATCGATCTGCGCCAGGACCGGCTCGCGCTCCAGCGCCTGAAAGAGGCGGCCGAGAAGGCGAAGATCGAGCTCAGTTCGGCATCGCAGACGAGTGTCAACCTGCCTTTCATTACCGCGGATCAATCCGGTCCGAAGCATCTCGACATCAGCCTCACGCGCGCCAAGCTCGAGGCGCTGGTCGATGATCTCATCTCCCGCACCATGGGGCCGTGCAAGGCGGCGCTGGAGGATGCAGGGCTTAATGCCGATCAGCTCGACGAAGTTGTGCTGGTCGGCGGGATGACCCGCATGCCGAAGGTCGTCGAGGCGGTGAAGACTATCTTCGGGCGCGAGCCGCACCAGGGCGTCAACCCTGACGAGGTCGTGGCACTTGGCGCAGCGATCCAGGCGGGCGTGCTGAAGGGCCAGGTCGAAGACGTGCTGCTTCTCGACGTCACGCCATTGTCGTTGGGCATCGAGACGCTCGGCGGCGTGATGACCAAGCTCATCGACCGGAACACGACGATACCTACCAAGAAGAGCCAGACCTTCTCGACGGCGGAGGACAACCAGCCCGCTGTGACCATCAGGGTCTTCCAGGGCGAGCGGGAAATGGCCGAGGACAACAAGCTCCTCGGCCAGTTCAATCTCGAGAACATCGCACCGGCGCCCCGAGGCGTGCCGCAGATCGAGGTGACGTTCGATATCGATGCAAACGGCATCGTGAACGTTTCCGCGACAGACAAGGGGACCGGGCGCGAGCAGAAGATCACCATCCAGTCGTCGGGCGGACTGAGCGAAGAGGACATCAAGCGTGCGGTCAGGGACGCCGAAGAGCATGCCAGCGAGGACAGGAAGCGGCGCGAACTGGCGGAAGCGAAGAACCAGTCCGACGCTTTGATCTTCCTCTCCGAAAAGACGCTTGCGGATGCAGGGGATCGCGTTGCGGCCGCGGATCGGCAAGCCGTCGAAGACGCGGTTTCGAACCTGAAGACGGCCATGCAGGGCGACCAGATTGAGGACATTCGCGCGCGCGGCGAGGATCTGCAGTCTGCGACCCAGAAGGTCGCCAGCGCCCAGCGCGCCGAGCCGGGCAGCACATCGTCGGCTGATGACGGGATCGTGGACGCCGAGTTCGAGGAGGCGGACGACGCGAAGAAGTGATCCGGTCCGTTCCGCTGATCACAATTTGGTGAAGTGGCGCCTGCCGCTTGCACGGATGAATGAAGGCTCGGTCAAATGAACCAGGACGACATCGCTGAAGGAGGGCAGTCTCCGGAGCCGCAGGAGCAAGGGCTGGAGAAGCCCGAGTCCACGCAGGCGGCCGCGTCGGACGCCGACGAGCTGCGGGAGCGGCTCCTGCGTGCGCTGGCCGATGCCGAGAATGCCAGAAAGCGAGCCGATCGCGCGCGTGCCGAGGGGCGCGAGACCGGGATTGCAGAACTGGTCTCGAAAATCGTTCCGGCTCTCGACAGCCTCGATCTCGCCATCGAGGCGGCCAGCCGAACCGAGGAAGGAACCCAGCCGAGTGTCGATGCCCTGCTAAACGGGCTCCGGGCGACCAGTCGCGCGTTTCTCGATGCGCTGATCAAGGTGGGCGTCGAGCGAATATGCCCCGGCACGGGCGAAGCGTTCGACCCCAACATCCATGATGCGATCTCATCGCGATCTGATGACGAGACAGGTGACGGCCTGGTCCTCGAGACCCTCCAGCCCGGATACAGGGTTGCAAGCCGGCTTGTTCGGCCCGCGCGCGTCGTGATTGCAAAGGCGAGCTGAGCGGGGAGGCGGATCCAATGGTACGGTTCGCCTCGGCCGCTGACGCCTTCGGACCACGGCAATGCTCGGCCCGGTCCACAAGGGGCTACTGGTGGTGCGGCGTGCTCGCCCTCGTCTCGGCCGCGCATGCCGACTCGGCGCCTGCGAAGAGCGGGCCCCAGCTCCCGATTTTCGAAGTCCACGAGGTCGGGAGCGGCGATCGGCCGAGCTATGAAATCGCCATCCTCGCCCCGACACGCTGGCCTGACCGGTCGGTGCGGACGGGGTTGTTGAGGAAAGCGGCGCAAGTCGCTGCAGGCCGTGGGGCGCGCTGCTTTGCGATCGAACGCGCACAGTTAAGCCGCGATGTGTCGTATGTGCCGCTCCGATCCGGTCATATGACCATTTCGACGAGCGGAAGCGCGGCTGAATGGCGCCGCTATTGGCGGCTCTATCGGCATGTGCTCGATAAGCCAGGCGTTCATTTTGGCCTCGGATCCGCACCTCGAATAGGAAGCAAGGTAGTCGAGGGGCGAATGATCATTCGTCTCTGCGGACCTGGTATCGAGACGTCGGGCGATCTCTTCGAAGTGGAACAGATTTTGTCAGGCATTCGCACTTCCGACCCAGCCGGAAGCCGTTGATGGTCTGATCCTCTCTCCGCGACCTCGTCTTTGCAGATGTTCTCGCGAGGCAAGGTGGCGGAGTAGGCGTATGTCCGTTGTCGTCCTGATGATCGAGCACCTCGGAAAGGTCTTCCTTTCGACGCATCCGAATCATGCAATCGCCTGGTCCACGCTTTTGTCCTACGTGAACGGCACCTGGGCTGAACGTTTCCCCGACCGGCCGCCTCCAGAAAACGAGGAAGAACGCGTCACGATGTTCTTCGTGGGGGAGGGGGACGAGTATGTCATCGCGGAAGCGGACGTCGAGACCGACACGACGCTGCATTAGGGAAGTGCCTGCTGGTGCGCGACTGACGTCCGCTGCGCCGTCATAGCGAAGGAAGGATCACGCGTCCGTTCGGTCCCGGATCGGCTCCACATCCTGGGCGATTGGGGACCGGGCGGCAGCTGGCGGCGACAGCATCGCCAGCAATTCCGCCAGGTCCATCGACGCGAAGCTCACGGAACTGTCCGCCACGCCATACGGCATGATCAGGCGGCCGGCGTGCGCCAACGCACCGCAGGTGTAGACGACGTTGGGGACATAGCCTTCGCGTGCTTCATCCGAGGGCGAGAGGAGCGGGACTGCGGTTCGGCCGATGACGCGGCTCGGGTCATCCCGATCGAGCAGCAGCGCCCCGATGGAATATTTGCGCATGGCGCCGACGCCGTGGGTGAGCACGAGCCATCCTTCTTCCAGTTCGATAGGCGCTCCGCAGTTGCCGATCTGGATAAGTTCCCAGGCATATTCCGGACGCGCAAGAATTTCGCCATGCTCCCAGGAAAGGAGATCGGTGGAGCGCAGTAGATAAAGGCTCTCGCCGTCCTGTCTCCCGAGCATCACATAGTCTTTGCCAAACTTGCGAGGGAAGAGCGCCATGCCCTTGTTGCGCGCGGCGCTGCCTTGGAGTGGGCGAAGCTCGAAACTTTCGAAATCGCGAGTTTCCAGGATCTCAGACGCGATCGTCGCGCCGCTGTAAGCAGTGTAGGTGCCGTAATAGACCGTACTGCCGTCACCGTTCTCGAACCTTACCAGGCGCAGATCCTCCAAGCCGTTGCGCTGCGCGGGCGTATAGGGAAACAACACCATCTCGTCGAGACGGCTGCTGCAGTCATGGCGCCGGAAGGTAACGCTGCCATCGTCATGGCTCTCGGCTCTGGCCGCGATCGCGAGATCCGGTTCCGGCTCGAGTTCGAGCGAGCCGTCTGAGAGAACGACGCCCTGGCGGAATGTGACCGACGAGATGTGGCCCTCGCCCACTGCTCGGAGCGACAAGATAAAACGTAACGCGCCCTGCGAAAGATTTGTTTGATCCGGGTGCGGCACGATGCTCGGGTTCATTAGCGCGGCAGCGCCAACCGAATACTCGTGGCAGAAACAGGCACCAATAAGTTGGCGCTGAGCCTGGTCTAGGGGAGCAGCGAAGCCAATGTCCCTCGCAACCTGCTCATAACGCTCCTCGAAGACTTTCCTGATATCATAATGCCGATTTTCGAAGTCGTTTAAGACCAAAACAAGCTCCGCCTTCACCGTGCGCGTGTCCATCGCGCGCACGGCAGCGATGATACGATGCATGCGCCAGTCGTCTACCGGATTGAGTTCTCTCGGCTCTGAGGCGAGTTTCAGCGGCCGAATGACCACTCTGGCTGGGTTTGGAAGGAGGTGCAGGCTGGATTGGATCAGCGGCATGCCTTACCTCCAGACGCGGCCACCGGGCGCTCTTCGCTTGTGTTCGAAGCGGCCGCCTTGTTGCGCAAGCGCGCGATCGCCAGGGCAGCAAACTGGTAGGCGAGGATGGATTCCGCGCCTTGGTTGAGGTTCACCCGATCGACCTGCAGCCCATCGTAGCAACCGCCATCGGGGCTCGCGATCCGCACGCCGAGGTCATTTGCGCCAAGATACCAGGCGAACGCGGCTTCGGCATGATCCCGCCAGCGGCGATCGCCGTCCTGCGCGAATGCGAGCGTGAAGGCATCGATGGTCGCCCAGGCCTCGAGCGGCTGCTGATCGAAGGCACGCGGCGGTTGAAAGGCCGCGCCGAAGCTTTGCGTGCCGACCGGCCGGAAATGGCCTTCCGGAGCGGTCTGCTGGCGCCGGAGCCAGTCCAGCGCCTCCAGGGCGTCCTGTCGCATCTCCGTGCGGCCAAGAACGGTACTCGCCACCAGCAATGCTTCCGGCAGGCGGGCATTGTCATAGGCAAGGACCGGCTCGAACCACGTCCAGGCGTCCCGCCTTACTGTACGAAGCAGGTCGAGCAGCTCGCCGGCGAACGATTCAAGTTGAAGCCTCGCCGGTCGGTGGCCCGGGTAGACGCTGAGATGCGCGGCTAGGCCGAGAATGGCGAAGGCGCGGGCACGGGGGCTGGTGAGGAACGCGCTTGCCGGGATCACCTTGTCTGCGAACACCGTTGCCCAGAGCTTGAGACCGTGATTTCGGGTGAGCTCGGCCGTACGGCCGATCGCCCAGACGGCGCGGCCGAAGCTGTCCTGTGAACCTTCCTGTTCGAGCCAGTTCCGGTCAAAACCCATGAAGTTGCGAAAGCGCTGTGACTGCTCGTTCCAGGCAAGGTCGACGAACGAAGCGTAGGTAGGCGCCAGGGCGAGCGCGCGCTTGGCCTCGATTCGCTCCGCTTCGAACTGCGCGGCGAGCATCAGCGCGCGGGCGTTATCATCGAGGCAATAGCCATGGCGCCGGTCGGGGACGGTGGACCGGCTATGCTGCAGCATACCGCACCCATCGCTCATCCGCGCCACGGCGCTAAGGCTTGGCTTCGGCGGCTTCGACTTGGAGGCGTGGAGCTGCACGATGCCCGTCTTTCCGAAAACCTCGATGCGCGCCCGCTGAAAAAGCGTCGCATAGCGCTCCGCCACCACCGGCCAGATCATGTCACGGCCGGCTTGATAAGCGTTGCGCCGCATCTCGTCGCGAAGGTTCCTGTCGGATAGAACGGCGCCCACGGATCCGGCGAGCGCCTCGGGCGAACCGAAGGGGACGAGATGACCGCGACACCCGTCGAGCAACTCCAGCGCGTGCCAATAGGGCGTAGAGATCACCGCCTTGCCCAAGCCGACAGCGTAGGCGAGCGTTCCACTCGTGATCTGCGCCTCGGAGAGATAGGGCGTCACATAGATGTCGCAGGCCGAGAGCCATGCCTGCAAGGTTGGCGCGTCGACATACTCGTTCACGAAGCGCACATGGCTCTCGAGACCGAGGCGGCGGACGCGACTTGCCAGCTCGTCGCGGTAGCGTTCGCCCTCGCGCGCCGCCAGATGAGGGTGTGTCGCGCCGAGGACGATGTATACGAGATCCGGATGATCCTTGACGAGGCGAGACAGCGCTTCGATCATCACCTCGATGCCCTTGTTTGGGGAAAGCAGGCCGAAGGTCGAAACGACGCGATGGCCGTCGAGCCCGAAGCGGTGCTTGTGGAAGGCTGGGTCCAGAAAGGGCAAATCGGGAATGCCATGCGGGATCACGGCGATCTTGCCGGCCGCCACCTCCATGTCACGGGTGAGGATGGTTCGGCCCATCTCGGTCATGACGACCAGGCGAGATGACCGCTCGGCGAGGGCGCGCATCGCGCGTCGTTGATCCGGGTCGGGCTGCGTCAGGACCGTATGAAGCGTCGTCACGACCGGCGCTCGAAGCCTCTCGAGCATCGGCAGCAAGTAGCCGCCTGCCTTCCCACCGAAGATGCCAAATTCATGCTGAACGCAGATGACGTCCGGATTGAGCGCATTGAGGTGGTCCGCGGCCGCCAGGTAGGCGTCGGGATCGTCCTGCGCGATCTCGTAACCTACTTCCTCCGGGTATCGGTGCCGCGTCCCAGGATCGCTCATCGCGACAGTGGAGAGACTGGCGTCGGGCGATATCTGGCGCAGCGCGTCGTGCAGATCGGCGGTGAAAGTCGCGATGCCGCAGCGTCGAGGAGGGAAATTGCCGATCAGCGCGATGTGGCGAACCGGCGGCGTCAGAGCATAGCCGTTCATCTTACTCTCCATTCCGGGAGTCTTCGAGATTCGTGTTGCCGATCCCATTTCCTGCTCAGGAGGCGGCGGGCGTGGCGATCGACAGGGCGGCGGTTCGCTGCGGTCGTCGCGGTGGCGGAGGCGTCGCTTGGCCGGCCCGTTGAACCAGTCGGCGCACCTCCTGAGCACGCTCCCGCGGGATCACCAGCACGACGTCATCTGTGGCATCGATAACGAGATCGGACACGCCCAGCGCGGCAACGCGGGGCCCGCTTGTCCGAATGAGGCATCCGTGGCTTTCCAGCGCCAGGACATCGCCGTGCAGCGCATTTCCGCTGTCGTCCTGGGCTTCGATCTCATGAAGCGCATCCCAGCTCCCGATGTCGGACCATCCCACGTCGACGGGAACCACCGCCATGCGCGCGGCGTGCTCCATCACGACATAGTCGATCGATTTCGCCTCCACGGATGCGAAGGTGGCTCTATCGGGAATCACTCGATTGCCCTCGCGATCGGCGGTCGCCAAAGCCTTGCGAACCGATCCGAGAAGCCCCGGCGCGTGAACCGCGAGTTCCTCGATGAGGCGGTCCGAGCGGAGGAGGAAGATGCCTGCGTTCCAAACATAGCGGCCATCGGCAAGCATGCGTTCCGCGCGTGCCGCCTCCGGCTTCTCGACGAAGCAGTTCACCCGGCAAATTTCGCCGGAGAGCGGCTCTCCCATGTCGATATAGCCGTAACCGGTCGCGGGGCGGTCTGGAGTGATGCCGAACGTCACCAGCCTGCCATCCTGGGCCAGGGGAAGAGCCCGATGCACGGCGTCGCCGAAGGACTCCACGTCCCTGATCACATGATCGCTCGGCATGACCAGCAACAAGGCGTTCTCGTCCGTGCACTCGAGCGCCGCCATGGCGAGGGCGGGGGCGGTATTGCGCCCGATCGGCTCGAGGAGCAGCCGGGAGGGTGGGCATCCCACCGCTTCGAGCTCTCCGAGGATCTGCCGCTCATGGTCCTGGCTGGCGACGACGATGGGGGAGCTTGATTGCGCGATGCTCTTGGCGCGCAAAGCCGTCTGCTGAAGGAGGCTTTCTTCGCCTGCCAGTGGAAGGAACTGCTTCGGCGTTTGCTCTGTGGAGAGTGGCCACAGTCTCGTCCCTGCGCCGCCGGAAAGGATGACGGAGATGAGCTGCATGAATCAGGCCCTTGTCGCGAAGTCCCGCCATGGGAGCAGCGCGCTCCAGGGACACTTTTCCGGTTTCCTTTCAGCGTCGGGCGCAATCCTGAAGGCTGCATCCGCCGCCAAGGCTACGTGAGGGTAAGGAGGGGGCGGCTGCCCCGCCCTGCGCTAGATCAGTCGCAACATCACTGCCTGCTCATCACGCCGGCTGTCGTGAGCGGCAGCGCTCTGATCAGAGAAACCGCTCGCCGGCATGATCGCGGAACCGGTCGGCCGAGCGGACATAGTCCGAGAGGACTTGCACCGTCTTGTGGCGGCTGACCTCCTGCATCTTGAAGATCGTCGCGCCCTGATTGGCTGCTTCGGTCAGGAACCCCGCGCGCAGCGAGTGACCGGAGAATTTGGCGGCGTCGTAGCCGGCGGCGCCGGCATAGCGCTTGACCAAGCGCGCGACTGCCTTGTCGGACATCGGCTCGCCGGTAAGCTGGTCGCTGCGGGTGAGGCGGCGGAACAGCGGGACCGCCGCTTCCTGCGCGGGCGTGCGGACAACTCCGGCCTCCAGCACCCGCACGGCGCTGATCCAGTCGAGCAGCAGCGCCTTCGGGCGCAGCCGGGTACCTTCGGGGATCGCGATCGTCGTGCCCTCGCCGGCCTGGTCCGTTTTGGTGGCGCCGAGGTAGAGTTCGATCCCGTGCTCGAGGATGCCGACATTCTCGAGCGTCAACGCCACCAGCTCGGAACGGCGCAACGCGGCGGCCATGCCGATCGCGAGCGCGGCACGATCGCGACGGGCGCGCAGACCATCGCCCTTGATCTGCGCCAGCATGTCGCGGAGCGCGGTGGCGTCAGCGGGCTCCTTGCGGGTTTTCTTGGCCCGCTTTTCGTTGCGGATGCCGGCAAGCGCCTCGCGCAGGCCGCCCGCTTCCGGGTGCGCGGCCGGCGCTGGATAGTTGCTTGTGCGATGATGGTGACCGATCGCGGCCACGCGCCGTTCGATGGTGCTTGGCTTAAGACCGGACGCGGCCTGGTTGGCGACGAACGCGGCAATCTGTTCCGGATGTGCCGGCATCGCCTCGAGGCCGCGCGTGCGACACCAGTCGGTGTAGATGATCCAGTCGGAGTTATAGGCGCGATGGGTCGCGGCGGCGCGCGCGGCTTTCTTGTAGGCGGCCGCGCGTTCGAGATCCTCGTGGAGCACGGCAAGCATGGCGGAATCGGGCGCCAGGGCCGGTAGCGTTACTGGCTCGGGTTTGAGTTCGTCGGGACTTGGGTCTTGCAAGATCAATGCCGCGCTTCGATGGACTGTCCGAGCCGGTTTGCCACCCCCGCCCGGCAAGCTCAAGTCTGTCCGATAAGAAAGATTATCGGACAGACTTGGTCACGTTGGGGAATGGTCGTGAGATCGCCGGACTCGCGAATAAGAGCAGCGCCGTCCGTCCAGAACGGCGCTGCTCCGCTTTCCGGACCCCAGGTGTCCAGGGGCCGGTCATTCCTCCCGCTGCCCGAACAGGCTGAGCAGCAGCTGGAAGAGGTTCACCAGATTCAGATAGAGCGAAAGCGCACCCATCACAGCGAGCTTTTCGGCCTGCTCCGATCCGGCGTAGGCGAGATATTCGCTCTTAAGGCGCTGCGTGTCCCAAGCCGTCAGACCGGTGAACACGAGCACGCCGACAATCGAGAAGACGAGCTGCAGCGTCGACGAGCCGACGAACAGGTTGACTATGCTCGCGATCACAACGCCGATCAGGCCAACCATCAGGAAGGTGGACCAGCGCGACAAGTCAACATTTGTCGTGTAGCCCCACAGGCTCATGGCAGCGAATACGGCCGCCGCGCTGAAAAAGGCCAGCGCGATGCTGGTACCGGTGAACACCAGGAAGATGCTGGCCATCGATACGCCCATCACGGCAGCGAAGGCGAAGAACGCCGTTCGTGCCTGTGCCGTCGTCATGCGCTCGACCCTGAACGAGAAGAACAGGACGAACGCCAGGGGCGCGAAAATAGCGACCCACTTGAGCGGTGTGCCGAAGATCGGCTGGTAGAGCGCCGGCACGCTGGCGACGAGAGACGCCACCAGCGCGGTGATGCCGAGGCCGAGCGCCATGTTGCGATAGACGCCGAGCATGTGCCGGCGCAGGCCTTCATCATAGACGGCCGTGCTCGTGGCTCGGGCCGACGGGATAGGCCGATAGGTATTCGGTTCGAACATTCTGTTCATGCCTCACTCCATTGCTTCAATGTCAATGAGGCACTCGGCCGGCTTCGCTTCGGAAGCCGCGATCCTGCACCGAGCGCACTCGATGCGGTCCGACATGACGGTAGCGTAGCGCCGCCGCCAGAGGGGCCCGGTCCGCAAGACAAATGTTGTATTCGCCCGCGCGCCTTTCAAGGGGCTGAAAGGCTGTCCAAGTGCTTTGATGATTTCGTTCACTAGCCCTTGAAACCTGTTGGCTCCGAACTAGTTTTTGCAGTGCCGGACGCCGTTCGGGTCCGGTGGACATAGAGGGCGTCGGCTCTCCCGTACCGACGCTTCTCATGCCCAGATTGCTCACAGGAGGATTTGGCAATGAGAACCAACTTCGACTTTTCGCCGTATCGGCGATCGACGGTCGGTTTTGACCGTCTCTTTAACCTGCTCGAGGCAGGTGCCCGCGACGACGATGGCTATCCGCCCTTCGACATCGTGAAGGACGGCGAAGACAGCTATCGCATCACGCTTGCAGTAGCCGGCTTCCGTCCCGAGGACATCGAGATCGTCGCGCAGCAGAATCTACTCAACGTCACCGGCAAGCGTGCCGAGGATGACGGCAAGGGCGAGTTTCTGCACCGCGGCATCGCTGCCCGTTCGTTCGAGCGGCGCTTCCAGTTGGCGGACTTCATCGAGGCCGGAGACGCCCGGTTCGAGAATGGCCTTCTGTCGATCGCGCTGAAGCGCGTTGTCCCGGAGGCCATGAAGCCGCGCAAGATCGAGATCGCTGGCGGGTCTGGCGACAACGATCGGCTCGAAGCGCCCAAGACCGAAGACAGCGCAGCGGCCTGATACCCCGTTAGGAGAGGCTCCGTCGGCGCGCCGCTTTGGCGGCGCGGCCGACGGACCATGTCCAACGCCTGCCAGGAAAGGAGGATAATCATCATGGCAATTCGTGATCTCATTCCCTGGGGCCGGCAGGAAAGCCGCGCTCCAGAACGGACCGAAGAGGCGTCCGACCAGCAGCACCCGCTTGCGTCCCTGCACCGCGACGTGAACCGCCTGTTCGACGACGTCTTCCGAGGCTTCGGCGTACCGGCTACGAGCGGCTGGGGGCGCAGCCTCGAGTGGCCGACGATCGAGCTTTCAGAGACCGACAAGGAGATCCGCGTCACCGCCGAACTGCCCGGGATGGATGAGAAGGACGTCAACATCAGCGTCGACGACAATGTCTTGTCGATCCGCGGCGAGAAGCGTTCCGAAACCGAGGACAAGGAGCGTGGCTATTCGGAGCGGAGCTATGGTCGGTTCGAGCGGCATATCGGGCTGCCGCGTGGGGTCGAGCAGGACCGGGCAAGCGCGACGTTCAACAAGGGCGTGCTGACGATCGTCCTGCCCAAGTCCGCCGAGGCGATCGAGAGCCGGCGCAGCATTCCGATCAACGCAGGCTGATGAGACGTCGGCCAGCCGCCGTCGGCGGCTGCCCGTTTCGGAGGCGCAAATGGCAACACGAGCTGATTCTCTTCCACCCTGCATTGCGACGCCGCGCGTGCTGGCTCCGCGCCTTGCGGAGTTTGCCAACGATAACGTCGCGACCGAGGTGTCTTCGCCGTTTGATACGGCGTGGCGACGCTACGCAAGCGCCCTGCCGACGGACGCATTCGCCATCATCGAACCCGATCCGCTCGCCGGTCGGTCCGGCGGCCGCGCCCGTGAGGGTCGATGGCGGCTGCGTTTCCGCCCGCGGTCGCGCCCGTTCGTCGATCCGCTCACCGGCTGGACGGGAGGAAGCGACCCCCTCGCCCATCTGGAGCTCGGCTTCCCTTCGCGTGAAGCCGCCGAGGCTTATTGCCGGCGGTACGGCCTCTCCTACGAGAGCCGGGGCGCACCGCGAGGGTCGGGACCTCGGCCACGGGACGAGATGGCTTTCATCCCGGTCGGAGCGCCTACCTGCTGCATGCCTGCGGGTCCTCATCCCGTGTGCTGCGGCAACACGACGTCGGAGTCGATCGAGGCTGCCCATGCGGACACCTGAACAAGGCTTGCCGTCGCGCAGGTAACAGGGACCCAACGCTTGGCATTCCCCTGCCCCAACTGCCGCCACCAGCTTCACTTGGAGGAAAGCGCCTGCCCGAGCTGCGCACACGCCGTTGGCTATGACTGGCGCATAGACGCCTTTCGTCATCTCGACCCCAGGGCGCGCGAGTGGCACGATGCAGAGGGATCAGCCGCCGCGGTAAAGCCTTGCGCCAATGTTCATTACGGCGCGTGCAACTGGCTGGCAGATGAGACGGGCGCTGAAGCGCTCGGTCCGACCCGAGCAATGTGCCGCGCCTGCCGGCACAATCGCATGATCCCCGATCTCGCGGTGCGCGGCGTCCTTCAACGCTGGCGGCGGATCGAGGAGGCCAAGCGGCGCATGATTCGCGGTGCGATCAAGCTCGGCCTGCCCCTCGAGACCAAGGCCGAGCGCGGAGACGGGCTCGCCTTCGATTTCTTGTACGATGCCGCCGCCGAGAACGGCTATGTCCCACAGCTTCTCACCGGCCATGCCGGGGGTGTCATCACGCTGAACGTGATCGAGGCGGACGACGCGGCGCGGGAGCGCATACGCCATCAAATGGGCGAGCCCTACCGCACTCTTCTAGGCCATTTCCGACACGAGATCGGCCACTACTATTGGTACCGGCTCGTCGCTGTGACCGACATGCACGATCCCTTTCGCGCACTGTTCGGTGACGAGCGCATCGATTATGCTGCAGCGGTCCAGCGCTACTATGCCGGCCGTCCGGCACTCGGCTGGGCTGATGACCATGTCAGCGCGTATGCAACTGCGCATCCCTGGGAAGATTTCGCCGAGACGTTCGCTCATTACCTGCACATCGTCGACACGCTCGGAGCGATGGCGGACTTCGGTGTGGGGCTGGAAGGCAATCGCGCACCGCACCCGGACATCGATGCGTATCGTGTTGCAACGGCGACGCTCGTTGAGCGCTGGATACCGATCTCCTTCGCTCTCAACGCGGTAAACCGGGCAATGGGGCAACCGGATCTCTATCCCTTTCGTCTCAGTCCCGGCGTCATGCTCAAGCTCGATTTCGTTAGCCGCCTGATCGCGCGGGCCGCGGGCCGTGAGGAAATCCCGGAGGGGTCTGAGCTGGCCGCAATGATCGCAAGCCTCGGGCACGGCGTGTGAAACCTGCAGGACGCCGGATCGCGGAGCGGAGAGACGTCCGTTCAGCTCGCAATGTCCGTTGGAGAACCCCTTGCCCACGCTCGTGCTGATCCGCCACGGCCAGTCGGTCTGGAACCTCGAGAACCGCTTCACGGGCTGGTGGGACGTGGACCTGACGCGGCAGGGCGAGATTGAGGCGAAAGCGGCCGGCGAGCTGATGGCGGCAAAGGGGCTGGACTTCGACCTCTGCTTCACGAGCCTCCAGGCGCGTGCGATCAAGACGCTCAACCTTGCGCTCAAGGCGATGGGGCGGTTGTGGTTGCCCGTCGAAAAGGACTGGCGTCTGAACGAGCGCCATTATGGCGGGCTCACCGGCCTCGACAAGGCAGCGACCGCAGCCAGGCACGGAGCGGAGCAAGTGAAGATCTGGCGCCGATCGTTTGACATCCCGCCGCCGCCGCAGCAGCCAGGGGGACCCTATGATGTCACCGGCGATCGCCGCTACGCCGGCATCGCAATTCCGAACGCCGAGAGCCTGAAGGAGACGATAGGGCGCGTGCTGCCCTATTGGGAGGCAAGGATCGCGCCGGAGCTCAAGGCCGGCAGAAGAGTCGTGATCTCGGCGCACGGCAATTCGCTGCGCGCTCTGGTGAAGCATCTGTCTGGCCTCCCCGACGATGAGATCCCCACGATCGAGATCCCGACTGGTGAGCCGATCGTGTATGAGCTCGCGCACGATTTACGGCAACAGACCGCTATTATCTGTACGAGCGGTAGGGCGACTACTGAAATGCCACTCGGAGCCCGCCTGTCGCGTGGAGTCCAGCGCGGCAGCCGATCCAGCGTCAGCGCGGCTTGGGGCGATCCGAACCTTCGCGGAAAAAGGTGCCGGCCTTGTCCCGCCTCCCTTTCTGACCGGAGTTCGTTCGCTCCATCTATCGACCTAATGCGTGCCATTGTCGGCCATCGCGGGCGATCAGTGCGTCGGCGGCGCGAGGTCCGGAAGTGCCTGGCATATATTCCTCCAGCACTCCCTCGCCACGAGCCCAGGCGTCCAGGATCGGCTGCACAACGGCCCATCCCGCCTCGATCTGGTCGGCACGCTGGAATAGCGTCTGATCGCCCATCATCATGTCATACAGGAGGGTTTCGTACCCTGTCCGATGCGCGATGGAAAACTTCTCTGCATAAGCAAAATCGAGCGCTACGGGGACCGCCTCCACTTGCGGGCCCGGGCGTTTGACCAGAAAATCAAGACTGATCCCTTCGTGCGGCTGGATCTGGAACACGAGCTGATTGGCCGGGAGATGAGCGACCGGGGCCTCCCGAAACGTCGCATAGGGCACCGGGTTGAAGGTGACCACGATCTCGGTGTCCCGTGCGGCGAGCGCCTTCCCCGTGCGCAGATAGAAGGGCACGCCGGTCCAGCGCCAAGTGTCGACCAGGAGCTTGAGCGCCACATAAGTTTCCGTGGCGGTGTTCGGGTCCACGTGCGGCGTCTCGCGATAGGCGGGGATCATCTGGCCGTCGACCTGGCCGGCTGCGTACATGCCCCGCACCGCTTGGCTTCGCGCCTCATCCGGGGTAAAGCGGCGGACGGCCTGAAGCAGCTTTGCCTTTTCGTCTCGGATGACCTCGGCATCGAAACTGTTTGGCGGCTCCATTGCGATCATCGACAAAAGCTGCATCAGGTGGTTAGGAACCATGTCCCGGAGCGCACCGGTTGTGTCGTAGAACGCCCCGCGGGTGCCGACGCCAATCGCTTCGGCGGCTGAAATCTGGATGTGGTCGATGTAGCGGTGGTTCCATACCGCCTCCACCCAGGCGTTGCCGAACCGGGAAACCAGGATGTTCTGGACGGTCTCCTTCCCCAGGAAATGATCGATCCGGTAAACTTGGCTCTCGTTCACCCGCGCCAGGATCTGCTGGTTGAGAGCCCGTGCTGATTCGAGGTCGTGACCGAAGGGTTTCTCGATCACCACCCGCCGAAAGCCGCCGTCATGTTCCTCGGTGAGGCCAGCGTCGGCGAGTCTGTCCACGATGACCCCGAAGAACTGCGGCGGCGTAGCCAGATAGAATGCGGCGTCGCCTTCGCCCAACCGCTGCTTGAGCCTGTCGTAGACAGCCTCAAGCGTGAAGTCCCCGGGGAGGTAGCTGGTCCTTTGGCGCAATCGTTGCCAGCACTGTGTCTGCGGCGCGAACTCATCGAGGCTTACGCGCAGACTTTCATCATCGCCATCCCGAAGGGCTATGCCGATGACGTTGAGCTCTTCGCTCAGGAGTCCGTCGAAGCAGAGGTTGGCCAGCGCCGGAACCAGCAGCCTGCGGGTGAGGTCTCCTGTCGCGCCGAAGATGACGATCGTCGCCGGGCGCCCCGGCACGGTCACTCCATTCACTGCGGGATCTCGACATGCCCGCCGAACCCGAAGCGCATCGCGGAAAGCACCTGGTCGGCGAAGGTGTGCTCGACCCGGCTCCGATACCGGGCAAACAGCGCAGCGGTAAGGACCACAGCGGGAACCGCCTCTTCCATGGCCGCCTCGACGGTCCAGCGCCCCTCGCCCGAATCCGCAACCCGCCCGGAGAACTGCGAGAGCATCTGATCCTTGGCGAGCGCCGCCGCAGTGAGGTCCAGAAGCCAAGAGGATATGACAGAGCCGCGCCGCCACACCTCGGCGATGTCGGTGAGATTGAGAACGTAGCGCTCATCCTCGGGAAGCTTGCTGGACTGCTTCGACTTCAGAATGTCGAAGCCTTCGGCATATGCCTGCATCAGGCCGTATTCGATGCCGTTGTGCACCATCTTGACGAAGTGACCCGCGCCGGCGGGCCCGGCGTGGATATAGCCCTTCTCCGCGCGCGCATCCTCTCCCTCATGCTCCATCCGGTTCGGCGTCCGCGGAATGGTGCCGATGCCCGGCGCGAGCGCGTCGAAGATCGGATCGAGATGGTCGACGGCCTCCTTCGGTCCGCCGATCATCATGCAATAGCCGCGCTCGAGGCCCCACACGCCTCCCGAGGTACCGACATCAATATAGTGGATGCCCTTGTCGGCCAGCAGCTTCGCCCGGCGAATATCGTCCTTGTAGAAGCTGTTGCCGCCATCGATGACGACGTCGCCAGGTTCGGCGATCGTGCGGAGGATCTGGATCGTCTTCTCGGTCGGCTCGCCCGCGGGCAGCATGACCCAGAAGACTGCCTCCGTGCCCAGCTTCTTCTTGATTTCCTCAAGCGAGTCAGCCGGCTCGAATCCTTCAAGCTCGAGTTCCGCCACCGCCTCAGGATTGCGGTCGAAGACCACTGGCTGATGTCCGGAGCGTTGAAGCCGACGGGCGATGTTGCCTCCCATCCGGCCGAGGCCGATCATTCCGATCCGCATATTTCCAGGCTCCCGCTCAATTCCGGAGTGCTTCGTCGAGCAATTCTTCAAGGTCGCTCAGACTGGCGCTTTGGAGGTGGACCCGCAGGACGCGCTGGCCCCGGCTGGCGAGCACGTCGAGATCGCCTCGCGCTTGGGCGAGCTGGACCGTGCCGAAGCTGGCTTTACGTCCTGGGATCGGGACGTCGGGATCGGGCGTGCGGGTGATCTCGAGAAACACTCCCGAGCGCGGCCCTCCCTTGTACGCCTGACCAGTCGAGTGGAGGAAACGCGGCCCGAAGCCCGCGACGGTGGCGACGTGTCGCGCCTTCACGACCCGTTCGCGCATGCGTGCGACGAGAGCCTCGTTCGCCGGGTTGCGTTCGACGTAAAGAAGGAACCCTACATAATCGCCGGGGCCGGGACGCGCTAAATGGGTGCGCAGGATCTGGACCGCGTTGTCGCCGGAATGGCCTCGGTCGGCGGGCCCGAAGAAGGCCACCCTGCCATCCTCGAAAAATGGTGTCTCGGGCGCCAGGCTACCGGTGGCTTCGTAGGCGTCGATCAGCACCCGCGTCCTGATCTTGGCATCCTCGACGTCGGGCTGGTCGAAAGGGTCGATCCCGATCACCGCGCCGGCTACCGCGGTAGCGATCTCCCAGCGAAAGAACTCCTGCCCGATCATCTCCTTTGACGAGAGCGCTATCCGCACGACCGGCTGGCCGGCGGTAACGAGCGCATCGGCATGGGCGTCGAGCCTGGCGTGATCGTCGCCCGTGAGCGACAGCAGTACGAAGAGGCGGTCCGATCCATAGTGCGCCGGCGGTACCGGCGGTTCCAGGTCGACGGGAACGATGCCCCTGCCCTGCTTGCCGGTGGACTCGGCCAACAGCTGTTCGAGCCACGCTCCGAATGCCCGAAGCGCGGGCGAGGTCAGCACCGTCACCTTGTCGCGCCCGCGGTTCGCCGCTTCCCCCAGGATCGCACCGAGCCGCACGCCAGGATTGAAGGCGGGCGGCGCGTCGGGCGCGCAGCTCTGCACCATCGGCGCAACCCTGGTGAAGAACTCGGCCACGTCCATACCCATCACGGCCGCGGGCACCATCCCGAAGACGCTGAGAACCGAATAGCGGCCGCCAATCGTTGGATCGCCCAGGAAGACGCCCGCGTAGCCATGATCGTGCGCGATCTTTGCCAGGCGCGATCCCGGGTCGGTGATGGCGATGAAGCGACTGCCGTCCTGGCCCGCCAGATTCCAGAAATAGGCGCGCAGCAGTTCCGGCTCCATCGTCGAGCCCGACTTGGAGGCAACGATGAACAGCGTGTGCTCGGGGTCGATCGCCGCCGCCACTGCGGCGATTTGCTTCGGATCGGTGGTATCGAGCACATGGATCATCGGGCTGCCGCTCCGCGGCCCCACGATCTCGGCCAAGACCTCCGGGCCGAGGCTCGACCCGCCCATGCCGAGGAGCACCGCGGACCGATACTGGGCTGCCTGAGCGCCGAGAGCTTTCAATGCCTCGGGGTCGATCTGCTCGCCCTTACCTGCGGCAAGCCACCCGAGCCACTTGGCTTCCTCGCCGCCGGTCCATAGCGTGGCATCGCCTGCCCATAGCCGTCTGGACCAGCTTTCCTGACGCATTCGCTCGAGCCGCGCCTCTACCGCCTCGTCGAGCTCCCGCGGCAGTGCCTCGTGCATGCTGTTCAGCCCGTCTCCGACAATGGCGGAGCGCTTGGCAGCAACGGCACCAAGGAGCGCATCGGCTGCGTCGGCGAACTGCTTCACGCCGTCTCGCACGAGCTCGTCCGCGACCGCTGGCAAGTCGAGCCCGAGACGGTCTACCTCGCGGAGAATCCGACGCGCGCTTTCCACTTCGGCGGTCAGGGACGGCGCGAGCGTGCCATGATCACGGAAGGCGTCCATCGTCTTGGGCGGCAACGTGTTGACGGTTTCAGGCCCGATCAGGTTGTCTACGTAAAGGGTGTCGGGGTAGCTCGGATCCTTGGTGCCGGTGGAGGCCCAGAGGAGCCTCTGCGGCATCGCCCTGCGCTCCACGAGCGCCTGCCAGCGTTCCGAAGCTACCAAGCCGAGATACCATTGATAGGCGAGCTTGGCGTTGGCGATGGCGACCTGTCCGCGCAGTCCCGTAAGCGCCTCGGCCTCCGCGTCAGCGCTTTTCAGGCGTTCGGCAATTTTCCTGTCGATCGCGGCATCGATCCGACTGACGAAGAAGCTCGCCACGCTTGCGATACGGTCGATCGGCTGGCCTTGGGCGAGCCGTGCTTCCAACCCCTCCACGAAGGCCATCGCAACCGCGGCATAGCTCTGCTGGCCGAACAGCAGCGTCACGTTGATGTTAATGCCATCTTCGATCAGCTGGCGGATGGCAGGGACACCCGCCTGGGTACCGGGCACTTTGATCATCAGGTTGGGACGGTCGATCTGTCGCCACAGCCGCTGTGCTTCCGCGACCGTCTCCTCGGTGCTCTCAGCGAGATAGGGGGAGACCTCCAGACTGACGTAGCCGTCCGTCCGGTTCAGCCGCTCATAGACCGGCTGCAGCGTGTCGGCCGCGTCTTGGATGTCCTGAACCGCGAGCGCCTCATAGGCTTGGGTGATGCTCGTGCCGGGTCGGTTCTGGAGAAGAGCCAGGAGCTGCGCGTCGTAGGCATCGCCATGCGCGATCGCCTTCTCGAAGATGGACGGATTGGAGGTCACGCCGGTGACGCCGTCTTCCTCGACGAGCCTTTGCAGCCCACCTTCCTTGAGGAAGCGGCGGTCGACAAAGTCCAGCCAGGGGGCCTGGCCAAAATCGTGCAGCTTCCTGACCCGGCTCGCCATCGTCACGCCTCCTGCAAGATCATTGAGCGCGCTGCCTCGACCACATGGTCGACGGTGAAGCCGAACTTCTCCTGGAGTTTGGCAAGCGGGGCAGACGCCCCGAACGTCGACATCGTGATCGTTCGGCCGCGAGCGCCGACATAGCGGTCCCACCCGATTGCGCCGCCCTGCTCCACCGCCAGGCGCGCCTCTATGCCGGGGGTTAGGACCAACTGCTTGTAGGCGTCGTCCTGCTCCTCGAAGCGGGACCAGCTCGGCATCGACACGACGCGTGCCCGTACGCCCTCCGCTGCCAGCTTCTCATAGGCGCCGACCACAAGGCTCAGCTCGCTCCCGGTGCCGATCAGGATGAGCTCCGGATCATCGGCGCTGGCAAGGATGTACGCGCCCCTCGCGACCCCGGCGGCGGCCGCATAGCGGCTCCGGTCGAGCGTCGGCAGCGCTTGGCGCGAGAGGATCAGCGCGCTCGGCCGACGGGTCTGGCGGACGGCAAGTTTCCACGCCTCGGCCGCCTCGTTCGCATCTCCCGGGCGGATGGTGTCGAGCCCGGGCATCGCGCGCAGTGTTGCCAGATGCTCGATCGGCTGGTGGGTCGGGCCGTCCTCGCCGACCCCGATCGAATCGTGCGTAAAGACAAAGGTGACCGGCAGCTCCATGATCGCCGCAAGCCGGACCGGCGCGCGCATATAGTCGGCGAAGACGAGGAAGGTGGCGGTGAAGGGCTTGAGGTAGGACAGCGCCATTCCGTTGGCGATCGCGCCCATCGCATGCTCGCGCACGCCGAAGTGAATCGTGCGCCCGCCAGGGTTGTCCGCCTGGAACGAGCCGAAATTCTTTAGGTCGGTCTTGGTGGATGGCGACAGGTCGGCCGATCCGCCCACCAGCCAGGGGACGTTGCCGGCAAGCGCATTCAGCACTTTGCCGGCGGAATCGCGCGAGGCGACGCCCTTGGGATCCGGGTCGAAACTCGGCAGGCCCGACTCCCAGCCCGGCGGCAGCGCGCCCTTGCGCATCGCGTCCAGCTCGGCCGCCATGCCGGGATAGGTCTCACGATAGCCGGCGAAGGTCGCCTCCCACTCCTCGCGCAGCCGGCGCCCGCGCGAGGCGATCGCCTCGTTGAAGTGCTTGGCGACGCCGTCGGGCACGTAGAAGGTCTTGTCCTCCGGCCAGCCATACGCCTTCTTGGTGGCGACGATCGCGTCGGCACCAAGCGGTTCGCCGTGAGCCTTCTCGCTGTCCGCCTTGGGGCTGCCCCAGCCGATGATAGAGTGGACGACGACGAAGGTGGGTCGGTCGTCGGTCGCCTTGAAGCTTTCGATTGCCCGCGCGAACGCCTCAGTATCGTTGGCGTCGTCGACGTGGAGCACGTTCCAACCATAGGACTCGAAGCGCTTGCCCACATCCTCGGTGAAGGCGAGGTCGGTATGGCCCTCGATGCTGATACGGTTTGAATCGTAAATCCAGCAGAGGTTGGAAAGCTTGAGATGTCCGGCGAGACTTGCCGCCTCGCCCGACACGCCCTCCATCATGTCGCCGTCGCCGCACAGCACGTAGACGTCATGGTCAAAGAGGGTGAAGCCATCGCGATTGAAGTGCTGGGCGAGCCAGCGTTCGGCGACCGCCATACCGACGGAATTGCCGCAGCCCTGACCGAGCGGGCCCGTCGTGGTCTCGACGCCGGTCGTCACCCGATACTCGGGGTGGCCCGGCGTCCTGGAGCCCATCTGGCGAAAGTTCTTGATGTCGTCGAGGCTAACCGCAGGCAGGCCAGTGGCCCTGCCTTCCGCATCGACCTCCTTGATGCCGGCGAGGTGGATAAGCGCGTAGAGAAGCATGGAGGCGTGCCCGACCGAGAGCACAAAACGGTCTCGATTGGGCCAGTCCGGCACGTCGGGATCGATCCGGAGGAACTGCGACCACAGCGTGTAGCCCACCGGCGCAAGCGCCATCGGGGTGCCGGGATGGCCGGACTGCGCCTTCTCGACGGCATCCATGGCGAGCGTACGGATCGTGTTGATGGCTAGACGATCGAGGGCCTCGAACGCGCCGCGTGCGGTGGCGGGCTGGCGCAACATGTTACCTCCCGTGGGGCGTTCGCCAGATTGAACGCCCCTTGTGCTTGTGTTGACCAGCCCCCGCGCGGGAGACGATCGAACGCCGAGTGCTGCCTAGCGCGGGCGCTGGCTCGACCGCCTGGCCTCGTCGAACTTGGGACCAAAGGGATCGAGCAACCCCTTCGCGGATTGCGAGCCGGCGGTCTTACGCTCGAGATCGTCGACCGAGGCGATCAGGTCGGTCATCTCGCTGTCAGTGGCATAGCCCAGCGCTTTGCCGAGCTGGAGCTGCGTGCGGGCCGTTCCCAACAGCTGGCGCATGCGGGCGCTTTCCGCGTCGGTCCGCTTCCTTTTCTCGAGCAGGCTGCGCGCGTCCTCGAGCGCGAGCTGCGCGCGAACGAGAGGGAGCGGGATCACGATCTGGTCGATCACGATCGTGCCCAGTGCGGTCTGAAGGACCGCCTTGGCCTCCTGCGGCTTGCCCTGGTGCAGCAACGCGGCCGCCTGCTTGAGTGCGGCGGGGTAGGTGCCGAGCGGGAGCTTGCTGATGTTCACGACCGTTTCGGAACCCAGGTCGGAGAGGAGCTTGCGCGCCAGCTGCAGGCGACCCTGCGCGATCGCGGCGCCCACCTCTCCGCGGATTTTCTCGACGTCGGCCGGGGTTCCGATCACGTCGTGCGTCACGACGCTCACGTCGACCGGAGCGAGCGCAAGCGTCGGCGTGCGGGCGAGGACGATCTCGAGCTTGCCGGTCGCGCGCTCCAGCGCCGCGATCGCGTCGTCGTTCTTGTTCTGGTCGATTGCGGTCAAAGCGTTCTGCGTCTCGCGCACCGCGGCGACCGCCTCGTCGACGAGCTTGTCCCGCTGCGCCTCGGGTGGGTTGGTGGGACTCGACTGCGCTTGGGCTCCGCCCGGCGGAGCCGCTTGAGTCGAAGTCTGCGGCTGCGCTTGCTGACTGGGTGCAGAAGCCTGGGCCGCTGCGGCGCTCGACCACGCCGAAATGGCGAGGGCGCCGAGGGCTGTCGAGATGATTAGGTGTTTCCGCATCGTCCATCCTCCGTTTGTGAGTTAAAGTTCGCATTTCACAACGCGTGCTGCCGAGTACGGCGAAGTGCTTTCGGACGGGACAGCAGTGCTTCGCTGCCCCTTCGAACTGGCAAGTTGTTGCGGCCTATCGTCGTCACTCGGCACCTGCTCTTGTTTGCAAAGCATCGCGCGAGCATTGCTATGGAGACGCCGTCTGCTAGCTGCGCTGACATATCTCAGCCTGATTTCGGCAATCTCGCCGTCGTCAGGAAGCCGGCGCGCGCCTTGTTTTCGGCGCTGCGGAGCTCCAGGGTTCAGCCGGCGACCTGGCCGATTTGCCGCACGGCGTAGGGCGCGATCGCACCCGTCAGAGGGATGGAGTCCATGTGTGGACGACCTCCGCGGCGCAAGAGCTTTTCGGCATTGATGACCTCGGTCGGGTGCATCCATGTGTTCGGCCTGTTCGCGCAGCACCGCATGGCTGCTGGCCCTGATGAAGTCCGCAGGCTGGCTCCCTAATCACGTCATCGCGCTCGAAGCTCTGTGACCCCCTGGGTTTCACCAACCCCCGTCTGACCGGTTCGTCATCACTACTGAGCTGCTCCAACGCATCCCATCACATCACGCGATTATCGTGTGACGGAGATCTCCTTATGCGGCGGGAGCGTACACCTCCTTCCGCGTCATCACGGCCCAAGCAATCCGTGCTGTTTTGTTGGCGAGCGCCACTGTCGCGATCTTGGTTGGCTTGCGCTCAAGCAGGCCCGCCATCCAGGGTTGGCGAGCCGGACTCTTACGCGTCATTCGCATAACAGCAGTCGAACCGACGACCAGAAGCCGGCGAAGATAGCCATCGCCCTGCTTGGTTATTCCCCCGAGCCGCTCTTTGCCGCCCGAGCTGTTCGCACGAGGTGTGAGCCCAAGCCAGGCGGCGAACTGACGGCCTGATCGGAACAGAGATGCGTCCGGCACCGCAGCCGCGATAGCCGACGCTGTAATCGGGCCGATCCCCGGGATCGTAGCCAGCCTGCGGCTCGTCTCGTCGTTACGGTGCCAATCGAGGATTTGCGCCTCAAGCCGCTCGATCTCGCTCGCTAGTGCCCTCAACTGAGCGGCAATGCCATGAAGGGCCGAACGTGCGTGTGCGGGAAACCTGTCCTGCTCTTCGTGCAGCGCCTTCAGGGAAGCCACTACGCCGGCGGCGCCCAGACCCGTCACGATCCCGTACTCAGCTAAGTGGCCGCGAAGCGCGTTGATCAGCATGGTGCGCTGCCGGACCATCAGGTCGCGACTTTTGTGGAGCATCAGCACCGCTTGCTGCTCGACCGACTTCACTGCGACAAAACGCATCGTCGGCCGGGTGACCGCTTCGCAAATCGCTTCAGCATCCGCTGCATCGGTTTTCCCGCGCTTCACATACGGCTTAACATAGGCTGGCGGCATGAGGCGCACCTCATGGCCGATCGCCATCAACTCACGCGCCCAGTGATGCGCCGAGGCACACGCTTCCATGCCGACCAGGCAACGCGGCAACTCAGCGAAGAAGCGGATGACTTCGGTCCTGCGCAGCTTGCGCCGGATCAGCACTGCGCCATCGGCGCCGATAGCGTGAACCTGAAACACATTCTTCGCCAGATCCAATCCGACGGTGACAACCTCCTGCTCCATGGAACGACTCCTAGACGTGGACCTACAACGACCACATCATCGCACAGCTACGCTGGTGCGGAGGTCGTCCACGACATCACGTCAATAACCGCCGTGGGAACCTCCCACGATCTCATATCAGTCCTGGGAATTTTCGGCGGAAAGGGCGGACGGTTATGAGCGCGCATTGCTGTTCTCCTTATTCGTCGCAACCTCCGCCTCGAAACTGAGATCGTCTAATTGCTCCATTCGTCTCGAGTTTTGGCGAATGGCGCTCGCCGCATTCGTCGAAGTCAATGCCGTGTTCTGGAGGACATCAGATCGCATCGCCGTCGTTAGATCGGCGACGGATTGCATCACCTTCTCGCCGTCAGCCCCGGAAAGCGCGCCATCCGCAAAGCCGGACAACAGTGCGTCGAGAACAGCCTCAAAGCGGACCACAACCTCTTCGCTGGCTACTACCGCAAGCTGATGATTTAGAACCCTCAAATCATCGATCAGCACGGCATCATGTCTGATATTTTCGACAATTTTCGCCACCTTTTCTATGCAAGCCATGTATATGGCACATTGCTGCTGAAGGATGATCACTCTTCCTTCTTTCCGAAGTTCGAGTTCTGTCTGACGATTGAGGAGAGCGGCCGTCAGTGCGATCGTGACGGCGCCACCCAGAAAGACCAGCGTCATCTCCTGGGCGAAGGGCAGGGGCTCTTCCGCCATATACATGGTGCGGAACATGAAGTAGATACCGATCCCGCACACGACGGCGACAACTAGATAGGCAAGATCGCGCGACCTGTAAGTCATTGACGAATTGTCCCGTCGCAACCGTCCTTCCGCCGAACGTTGGGCTTCCCGGAGCATTGTCCTTGGTCTTCCTGTCGAAGAAAGACCGGTGTCGGTCCGCTGCCGAAGGGATTGAAGCCGGTCCTTAAGCAGCGTTCGAAGATCGTCTCGTCCCAATGGGTGAGATCGTCTTCATCGCCGACAGGCCGCCCGGCTTTCCCCACGCGCGTCATGTGCCAGCCGCCAGGTTGACGCCGGGAGTTTTGTCGTGCCCTGCCTGATTTGCGCGCTGCAGCCGCAGGCCCAGCAGGATCATCATTGCTCCGAAAAGGGCGGCGTAGAAGCCGAGCAGCCAGCCGAGGGCAAGGAAGCTTTCGAGCGGGCGCGTCAGCAGCATCCAGGTCACGATGATACCCAGCACGACCGAGATGAGGCCGCTCAGGATGAGCCAGACCTCTCCCTTGATTTCCTTGCGCAGGCGGATCGCCGCCGCGATTTCTAGGACGCCCGAAAACACCGACCAGAACGCGATGCTGGCCCAGAGGAATGTAGCGAGGACCAGCGTTGCGACGAAGGGCGAGACGACCACGACCACGCCCGTGGCGATCCCCAGGAGGCCGCTGAACATCAGCCAGCCCCAGCGTTCGCCCTTGCGGATGTTGCGTATCCCGGCGACCAGACCGAACACTCCGTCGGCAAAAGAGAAGGCGCCGAACACCAGCGTCAGGGCCAGAAGCGACTCGGCCGGCATCAGGAAAGCGAGCCCAGCAATCATCAGCGCCAGCACCCCACGCAGACCGAACAGCCACCAGTTGCGCGAAAGGGTGAACAGCATGTCCTGTATCGAGTTCGAAGCAGTTTCCGAGGTTGTCGTCATCGTCTCATCTCCCCTACAGGTTTCGTCAGGCCGTTGTGCCGGTGGAGCCTTCGCTCAGGGCGGCAGCCACGCGGCGGCGCTCGTCGATCGGCAGGGGCAGGCGCATTGCGCGGGCGATCTCGGAGTCAACGCAATCATCCTCTGCGATCGGGACCGCCAGCCCCGCTTCGCGCAGTCTCGCGCGCAGGAAACCGCGGGCGGCCGCGGCGATGGTCGCCACCTCGTCCTCTCGTATGCCGATAAGCGCCGCCGTGTCTGCCGCCGCCTCGTCCTCGATGCAGGTCCGATAGAGGACCTGTCGCCAGAGCGCGGGCAGTGCGGAAAGTGCGCGGTGCAGGCACAGCGCCGTTTCGTGGCGGTCGAGGGCCGATTCGGGATCGGTCGCCGTGCCGTCGCCGACCAGATCCTCCAGCCGCAGCACTTCGTCAGGCTGGTGAAATTCGAACAGCTCCTGATCAGTCTCAGTCGGATCCTGTGCCGGCTGTTCGGGCGCGGCATCGAGCGAGGCGGCGTTTTCCGGCACAACCCGGCGGGCGGCGCGGGCCTCTTCGCCGATGGTCTCGAAGGCGAGTTGGGTGAGCCAGTCGCCCACCGAGAACCGCATCGGCCGCCGCTCGAACCGCTCGAGCCCCTTGAGGATCGTCGCATCGACGAGATCGCGAACACTCAGGTATCCTTGGGGCACCGATCCACTGCATTCGAAATAGGTCAATTCGCGCCGGACCGCGTCATAGACCGTATCGAGGTGGTCCTCGATCAGGCCGAAGAAAAGCTGGCGCCGCCCCGCCTCCGCCGCATCCCGCGCGGGCGGGAGTGGGGCGCCAATCCGGCGCCGGCGGGCGGGACGCTTGAACTCCGACTCGTGCTTGAGGCGCGCCACATGCCGGTCGACGCGGTGGCGCAGGTCGGCAAAGGCCTTGCGCAAGGTAGGCTCGATCTCGAACCCCTCTTCCTGCGCCGCGATCACGCTTGAGGGCAGTTGCAGCCGCAGTCTGACCTGGATTCGCGTCTTGCCCTTCGTCTGCGAGGCGACGACCTCAAGCCGGACCAACTCAGAACGAAACCGCTTAAGATGGTTTTCAAGTTGCCGGCCCTCTTCTGCAATCACCTCCGGCGCGCGCTGCTGGCCATGCTTGTCCAGATTGCGCAATGCGGTTCGTATCTTCATTTTCGTCATTTTCTTTAGAGTCTGATCCGAAATTAAGTTGAGTGTGACATGCTCCCCAAAGCTCTACCAGTCATAACTGGAGTCCGGGGTTGTTATGGTGCCCCTCGGGGCGGGGTTGCGCAACCCGCCTGGCAGCATCGGCGGGCGTCAGCCCGCCAACACCGCTATGCGGGCGCACATGGTTGTAGTCGTCTCGCCAGAGCCGCAGCACCGAGCGGGCGTGGCCGAGCGACACGAACAGCGTCTCGTTGAGGCATTCGTCGCGCAGACGACCGTTGAAGCTCTCGACGTAGCCGTTCTGCTGCGGCTTGCCCGGCGCGATGTAGTGCCACTCGACAGGTCGCTCCTGCGTCCATCTCAGGATCGCCAGGCTGGTCAGCTCGGTGCCGTTGTCGCTGACGATCATCAGCGGCGGCACACCGCGCACAGCGATGACGGCGTCGAGCTCGCGGGCGACCCGCGCACCTGACAGCGAGGTGTCGACCACCAGCGCCAGGCACTCGCGCGTGAAGTCGTCGACCACCGCCAGGGTGCGGATGCGCCGGCCGCTGATCAGCGTGTCGCTGACGAAGTCGAGGCTCCACCGCTGGTTCGGTCCCTGGGGCAGCGTCATAGGCGCTCGGGTGCCCATCGCTCGCTTGCGGCCACGCCGGCGCCTGACCCGCAGGTTCTCCTCGCGGTACAGCCGCAGCAGCTTCTTGTCGTCTAATCGGTCAAGCCGTTTGCCAAGGTGCTCGTAGTCGATCTGCTTTGCGCATCGTTGTCGTCTTCGAGGTCAGCACGGGTGCAGCCTCAGTATGGCGCTAGATCGCCGGCCTCTCGATGTGGTTCCCGTGTTCCAAATGGTCACGAAGCGGGTCACGAGATGGCCGTGGCCGCACCTTGGCGGGGCGGCACCTAGAAAAGCTGATATCAGGCCATGGCAGTTACCTTCGGCTCAAAGTCCCGGCCGTCGATCCACATCCGGTGCAGGATCACCGCCAGCTTGCGGGCCAGCGCAACGCGCGCCTTCCAGAAGCCCGATCTGCGGCCAACGGCGGCCCCCCAGTCCTTCAACGCTAACGCCTGCGAGGTCCGCGACAGCATGACATTGGCCGCTTCGAACAGCAGTTTGCGGGTGAGGCGATCTCCGCACTTGGAGATGCGGCCGTTGATGTCGACCTCGCCCGACTGATAGCGACGCGGGGTAAGACCAAGATAGGCGCCGACATCCTGCGAGCGCCGGAACCGGTGAGGATCCTCGATGGTGGTCATGAAGCTGACGGCCGTCAGTGGACCAACTCCCGGCATCGTCATCATCAAGCGGCAGGCGCCACTCTGTCGAGCAACCCGGCCGAGCTGTTTGGCGATGGCATGCTGTCGCTCCCGCAACGTCCCCAGCATCGCCAGCAGGCTCTCGAACAAGGCGGCGACGACCGGATCGTCCGGTAGGGTCGCCCGGACCTGGCGCTCGAAGGTGCCCCCCTTGCCAGGTCCGACCAAAATACCGAAAGTCTTCGCTAGACCGCGTATCTTGTTGATGAGAGCGGTGCTCATACCGACCAGCTGATCTCGCGTGATCAGGAGCGCACGCAAACGGTGCGTCTCCATCGAGCGAACAGCGACCGGCCGGTACCAGCCTGAGCGGACCAGCCTTGCCAGCCCAAAAGCGTCGTTGCGGTCCGTCTTGTTCATCTGCAGTTTCAGCGCTGCCGCAGCATGCCTGGCATGAAGGCACACGACCGGCAGCTCTCGCTCAGTCAGCGCATGCCACAGCCACACTGTCATCGGCCCCGTCTCGATGCCGATCTTCACGGCTCCGGCTGCCCTCCGCGCCAGCACGGCCGCAATGGCATCCGGATCCGTTCGCGTCTTCCCGTCCCATACGCGATTGCCCATCTCGTCCACAACGCAGATCGCAGTTTCCTTCATCGACACGTCCAGGCCAACATAGCAAGTCATCTTCCGTCCTCCTTCAGGGGACAACAGGCTATCTCAGAAGCACCGCTCCCGTTTACGCCATGTGGTTCATGACCAGCCCCTCGCGGGCCAGCATGATCCCAAGCCGACGGTAGCCAAAGCGCCGACGCTCGGCCGCGATCTCCCGTAACCGCGACCGCAGGTCGCCATCATCACTACGCCGGGGCGCGTAGCGCACCGACGTCCTATCCACGCCAAAGATGGTACATGCCCGACGCTCGCTGATGCCGAACAGCTGCCGAGCATTCTCAACAGCCTTCCGCTGAGCGGCGGGCGTGCCGTGTCATCGAAGCGGATCGCAAGAGCGTTCACTACCAGTCCCGGCGACCGCCGGAGGTGGAGCTGCGCGCCCGCTTGCGCGAGCTTGCCAACGAGCGGCGCCGTTTCGGTTGTCGCCGGCTGCACATCCTGTTGCGGCGGGAGGGCGAGCCTTCGGGCATCAACCGCGTCTACCGTCTCTATCGGGAAGAGGGGCTCGGCGTGCGCAAGCGTCGGGCCCGGCGCCGGGCCGTTGGCACACGAGCACCGCTCCTCGTGGAGGCTCGGCCTAATGCCCGCTGGAGCCTGGACTTCATCCACGACCAGTTCGCCTGCGGCAGGCGGTTCCGGGTGCTCAACATCGTCGATGACGTGACCCGGGAGTGCCTTGCAGCGATCCCCGACACATCGATCTCGGGACGCCGCGTGGCGCGCGAGCTGACCGACATCATCGCCTGGCGCGGCAAGCCGGGGCTGATCGTCAGCGACAATGGGACCGAGTTCACCGCCAATGCGATCCTGACTTGGTGCAAGGATTACGGGATCGAGTGGCACTACATCGCTCCGGGAAAGCCGATGCAGAACGGCTACGTGGAATCCTTCAACGGGCGGATGCGCGACGAGCTGTTGAACGAGACGTTGTTCCATGGCCTCGACCACGCCCGCGCCGTGATCCGGGAGTGGGCAGAGGATTACAACACCTGCCGACCTCACTCCTCGATCGGATACCAGACCCCGGCCGGCTACGCCGAAACGATCTTTGCAATGGGGTCAGGCATGCCTGACCCCATTGCAAACAAGCCACCGAAAGGCATAACCACTATCGCCGAGGCTCTAATCAGAGCTGGATGAAAGTCCCGTGGCAGGTCATCCATCATCAAGCTCCGGCGTCCAGCCGGCCGGTCTTCACAGGTCGAGCCCCAGGCTCCGTTCCGGCAGCGGCGGCAGAGCGTCGCCACGGTCCGGCTTGAGGTCGGGCGGTGACTTGGAAGCGCCGGCAGCGGCGGCGGCGCCTTGCGTGTGGGCCGGGGACGGCAGCTCACCCGGCAACGGCGGCAGGTCCGCCAGGTCGACCGGACCGACATGAAGCTTCTCGCGGGGTCCGCTGCTCTTGCCGCGTGTGCGTTCGTGATCAACGTCGAGGCGACCGACGGTTTCGAGTGCCGACGTCTTGTTGCCCGGATTGTTGTCGAGCTGGCGCTCGAGCTTCTCCTTGTCGTCGACCACCATCGTGAGCTCATCGCGCACGCGCGTGACTCCGACATTGAACAGGCGCTGGTTGGAGAGATTGCGCTCCTGGCTCGACATGACGGTGATCGCCTTGTCGGTCGTGATGCCCTGCGCCATGTGCATGTTAAGTGAGTAGGCAAGGTCGAGCCGCGACAGCATCGGGTCGCCGAGATCGAGCGTCAGCCGCTCCTTGCCGGCGGTCTCGACGGTCACGCCGCCGGCGTCGACCGCGAGCACCCGCGCCAGCGCCGAGTTGTGGAGCCCGCGTTCCTTGTCGTTGGCGGTCCAGCGGATGCGGTCGCCCTCACGCAGGTGGAGATCCTTTTTCTCGCTGAGCTGCAGCCGGTCGCGCTTTTCGGTCGGCGACAGCTTCTGCGGATCAAAGCGTATGGACCGGTTGCCGAGCTTCAGGTCGACCTTGCCGTTCGGGTGGACCCTGGCGACGTCATAGCGGCCAGCGGCCAGGCCGACGTCCTGGCCGCCGCCGCGGCCGACCTCGAGCGTCTGCCCGGCCTGATAGGTGGCCGCATAGCGCAGCTCCTCGCGCGTGGTGTTGACGCGCTCGTACACCGTGAGGTGGATGCCCTCCCCTCGCACGCTGCCTTCGGTGGCAAGGCCGTCCTGGATCCGCTGGTTGATGACCGCTCGCGCCGCGCGCCCCGACGCGAACACGGCCGTCGCCTCGCGATCGGCGGCGGAAAGGCCGAGCCACATCTCGGCCGCATGGAGCGCCGGACTCTGATGCTCGACGACGCTTTCGCCCAGCACCTTCATCGCTTTGGACGCTTCGCCGAGGTTGGCGAGCGCCGCGACGGTGCGGAGCTGATCCGTGCGCTGCCGGATATTCTCGTCCATTCGCGCCATCGTGCCTCCACCCGCCTGGATGAGCGCGAACGACTTTCCGGCGTCGATTGAAGAGAGCTGCTGGCGGTCGCCCACGAGGACGAGCTTGTCGACGCCGAGCGCGGCGGCGATCTGGTGGAGCTTCAGCATGTCGTCGGACGAGACCATCGAGGTTTCGTCGACGATGAGCATCGAGCCGGCGAGCGCGGCGCGGGCTTCGTCGTATGCGGGTCCCCCGGCCTGAACGTGGCGCTCGTTGGCGAGGATGAACGAGGCGATCGTCTGGGATCTGATCCCTGCCCCTTCCGCGAGATCGGCGACCATCTTGTTCTGGAAGGCCAGGCCCACGACGGCGCGGCCCTCGGCTTCCGCGACACGCGCGACCGCCTGCAGCATGGTCGACTTGCCGGCGCCGGCGATGCCCTGGATCGCGACGGTCCTGTCCTCAGAGGAAAGGATCAGCGCGGCCGCGCCGAGCTGGCCGGCGTTGAGCTCCCTGTCTGCGACCGCCTGGAGCCGCCCTGGAGCGTCGTGCGCGGCGAGGATGGCCGAGGCGAGCCCCCTGCCCTCCTCGACTGCCCCGAGGATCCGTTCCTCGGTCAGGAGGGCTTCCCGGGTCGTGACCATCCGCGGGCGCGTGTCGCCGATCCGCGTCTCGCCCGCGATGAGCTGGCCACGCCCGACAAGCTGCTCGATCCGCCGCTCGACATGGTCGACCGTCACTCCCTTCAGCCCGAGGTCGAGCGCGGTCTTGCCAAGCTGGTGGAGGCTGAAGGCGGCTTCGCGTTCGGACAGCATCCGGACGGCGGAGGCGACCGCCAGTTGCGCGCGTGCTTCGGCCGGCGAGGTGGTCACTCGCGCAAGGCCGCGATCGACGAAAGGATCGTGCGCGCGCAGGGCCGACCCGAGCTTGTCCCATGCCGTCGACACCGCTTCCGATACGGCACGGTAGCCGCGTTCGAGCGCGCTGCCGGGATCGCGTTGCGCCGCCCGGGCGAGGGCTGCGTCGAGGAGCGACTTGCCGTCGAAACCGAGCGCTGCCGCCTTGTCGATCCATGCCTGCCGCAGCGCCTCGCGATCCTCGACGTTGAGCTTGGGATCGCGCGTGTTGGTGGTGACGCCGTCCCGCCCCTTGGCCGATACAATGCCAAGCTCGGCCGCCTTTTCGAGTATCGCCTCGCGGCGCTGGCTGAACGCGTCGAGCACCGGCTTGGGCACGCCGGCGATCTCGAACGTGCCGTGCTTGCCCTTGAGCTCCACCTGGTAGCCGAGCTTCTCGAGCTCCTCGCGCAGGAAGGCATGGTAGATCGAGCCGATCACGGAGTTGTTCGACCAGATCTTGTCTGCGTGGAGCGCCTGCCACTTGCCGTCGGGCATTTTGGTCAGGTTGGCGATGACGGCGTGGACATGAGCCTGCGGGTCGAGGGCGCGGCTCGTGTCGTGTTGGAAGAGCGCGTAGACGAGGTTCCCGCTCCGCAGCGGAACCTTGCGGCCTTCGATGTCCTTGCGCCCCTCGGCGAGGTTGCTCTCGACCCAGGCCATTGCGCGGATCACGGCTTTCATGTTGGCGCCGTCGGGCCCGAGGATGCGCTTGTCGCCGGCGACATAGGCGAGCACCGAAACGGATTTCGGGGCCGAAAAGGTGAGATCGACTCCGGCCCGCCGGTTCTCGACCTGGGCGACGGCCTCGCCGCCCGGCAAGATGCCGTTGAGAACGCCCTCGAATGCCTTCTTCGACACCTCGCCCGAAAGGCCGAGCGCGGCGGAACCTTCCCCGCCCCAGGCGCTGATCTCCGACGAGCCTTCGACCGTGTAATAGTCGTCCTTTGCGAAGTAGCCGGCAGCGCCGGACGCGGAACGGACCGATGCGACCGAGAGCATGGTTCAGATCCCCATGTCCGCGCCGTCATGATCGCGGCTCGCAGAGAAGTCCTGCCGCAATTCGGCGAGCGTCTGATCCTCGGGCGTGGGGGCCGTGCGGGCCGCGCGACTCTCGCGGCGATCGTCACGGGCTTCCGTTGGCGCCTGCGCCTGATCGGGCGCATTGCGGACCGCCTGCGCCCGATCGGCGGCGTGCGCGCGCGGAGCTTGCTCCTCGCCGCGATCCTCGGTGCGCTCGGCTGGCGGGCGGCTCCCTTGGTTGTGCTCCTCCGTTGCCTCCGCGGAAAGGATCCGCGCGGCCATTTCCTTGGCGATGTTGACCGGCTCGACCGCCTCTTCCACGACCTGGCCGGCGCCATCCCGCCCGCCCGCGTCGCCCTCCCCGCCATCGTCGAACACCTCCTCTCCGCGCCTTGACCGGACCGGCTGAAGGTCGGGTCGCGGCAGGAAGCCCTCGGCGACCTGGGGATAGTCCTTCCAGAGGAGCTGGATGCGCGCGGCGGGGAAGCCGTCGGGGAACTTCACGAAGCCGTGCATCGACGGCAGGTTCGTGATGTCGTCCGCGATCACGAGCGGCTCGACCTGTTTCCTGGGAGTCAGTGTCGAGGCGTCGCGGGTGTTGTTGTAGCCATAGCTATAGGCTTCATCCATCTGCCGCACTTCGCGATTGCCGATGTAACGCGCGCACTGCTCGGCGGTGTCGAGATCGGCCGTCGCAAGGATCAGCTTGGAGCGCGCAAGCGAGGCGAGGTTGCGGGCGCCTTGCTCGCCATAAACCTCGATCAGTTTCTCGAAGCTGTGGATGCCAAGGATCATGGCGCCGCCGAACGCGCGCGCGGTCTGGAGGCCGTTCTCGATTGCCGGCAGCTTGTGCAGCGCGCCGAGCTCGTCGAACATGAACCAGGTCCGCAACTCGCGCGTGCGCGGCATTGTCATGAGGCGGTTGATCGCGAGGTCCATCCAAAGCGTCAGCAGCGCCCGGTTCATCGGCAGATCAACGTAATTGGAGGTGATGAAGAGGATCGACCCGGGCTGCTTCTCGCCGGTGATCCAGTCCCGGATCGAGAACGGCTCGCCCGTGTCGGGAAGGAAGCGCAGGACCTGCGCATTGGTGTTGAAGACGGCGCGGATCGACTCCGCCATGCGCGCCGCTTCGGGCGCGGTCAGCGGGTCGGCGATCGTGTTCTGGAGGAAGCGATGGACCCGCTTCAGATCGGCGGTCATCAGGTTCTCGGAGAGCGCCAGGTTGGTCGTCTGGCCCCGCTCGACCAGGCGGATGCACATCTCGATGAACAGGGTCCGCGCTGCGAGCGCCCAGAACGGCTCGGACGAGCCGCCATCGGCGGGGATGAGAGCGGCGGCGGCGGCGGTGAACTCGCTGTGCGTGCGGCAGTCCGAGAAGATCGACCATGCAGGACAGCGACGGTCCATCGGATTGAGGATCGTGTCACGTGCCGGGTCGTAGAAGGCCTCCACATAGGCACCGGTCAGGTCGAAGATCACGGCGCTGTCCTGACGCTCGCGCATCTGCCGGACGAGGCTCCGGAGCTCGGTGGTCTTGCCCGAGCCGGTCGTACCGATCAGCATGGTGTGCGACTGCTCCATCCGGTGCGGAAAGGGGATGCCGGCGAGCGTGTAGGGATGGTGGATTCCGGCTCGCTTGCGCGCCGTGAAGGGAAGCGCGAGCACCTGCTTGGGCGACTGGCCCGGGAAGCATTTGCGCACGTCCATCTCGAAGGCGGCCGCGTTATGCTGCGAGACCTCGGCAACGAGGACCTCGCGATCGACCAGCATAGCGCCGCGCTCGTGCCGCTCCTGCAGGATCGTCTTGCCACGGCGACGCGAGAGATCGACGAACCAGATCGACAGGGGAATGGTGAGGAACACCGAGAAAAGCAGTGCGCCGAGAAGGCCGCGCATGGCGATGCTCCAGGCCCGCTGGACCTCGGGCATCAACGGGACCACGGCCATGATCGTGCGGTGGAGTTCGCCGCTCGGAAGCCTGACGTTGACGCGCTTCGTCGGGTCGAAGCCGACCCAGTCCCAGAGCATGGCGTAGAGCTTCATGCAGACGAGTTGGAAGCCGTGCTCGTCCAGTTTGAGCGACATGATCACGAACCAGGCCGCGAGGAACACGAAGAACCAGACGACGAAGGGAAGTTTTGCGCCGGCGAACCACATCAGCAGCTCGTGGGTCAGGAGCTGGCTGCCGCGGGTGAAATTGCCCGAGTTGCGTTGGACTTTTCCGCGCGCGGAATGGTGGGTCAGCGGGATCGGCCGGCCGTCGGTGCGGATGTCGTTACGCGCCATGGTATTGCTCCAGGCGCTTGTCGGCGTTGGCGATGATCCGGTCGCGGAACTCGGGATATTGCTCGCTGATGATGACGTCGAGCGCGAGCTGCATGAACTCGCTGATGCGCGCGAGCCGACGATGGCTTGACGTGAGGAGCGTGGCGGTGCCGAGATAGGCATCAACGGCCGCCCGGATCACCTCCGACGGATTGCAATTCTGCTCGGTAGCGAGCGCGAGGATGCGATCGTGCTGCTGGCGGTTCAGCCGAACCGTGCAATGCCTGGTAGTGGACAAACCAGCCTCCTAGCAGAGAGGCTGGTGGGGATCGAAAGAGGCGGCGAGCCTTATAGTCGATCGCCGCACTCGGCGCAAAGGGTATTGCCGTCGCACGGACTGCGTGTGACCGCGTGGGACGGCTAAGCCATTGGAATCGCCGGGATCGGACGTAAGCGCCGAACTGTCCCACGGCGTGGCACTCACCAGATTGCCCGTAAGCCCCTGACATACCCCGGAAAACCTGCACCGCCAGGTGCGTAGGGTGTGCTAGAATCTATCAGGATTGCTCCAGGTCCCGGGCGGTCCTGGTGATCGTCGTTCAGGAGTGGGTCCCGGCTCCGGCCGGGAATGGAGCCGCGCGTAGCGCGGAACCGGCGCCGCCGGGAACGGCTGGCGCGAAAGGGGGAACCTGCGGCCTGCGTCGCCAGCTGTCCGGAACGTCCGCGGCTCGGATGCGAAGGCCGAACCCGATCGGCAGGGATCGTCACCCGAATGGGCGAAGACGGCGCGTGCCGGCTTCGTGAGCGTGTCTTCGACACGCGAGTAGCGCCCGTGCGGCGGCGCCGGAAGGTGCCGCCGAGCCGCCCGAAACATGCCAAGCCCCTTGAATGCGCGATCAAGGCGCTTCAACAATAGGCCGCGTTCACGGCCCGATCAGCTTTGAACAGCGAGGCCCTTATGGCACGGACTTTGGAACAGGAACGACAGGCGCTCGAGGAAGAGGAGCGCCGGTTGGCGGAGCGCCGCGAGCAGCTCGCGAAACGCGAGCGCGAGGAGGCGATCAGGACGATCGAGAAGGCGGGGCTGCTCAGGCTCCCCGCATCTCGCCTGGAAGCGCTGACCAAACGTATCAAGGCGCTCGGAATCGAGGAAGTGGAGCGGCGGCTCGCGGCCTGAGCCGGACCCGCCGCGACGCAGTCGCGGCACGGGCATGGGGGGCTCGATGCCCCTCATGCCCGTATGCCCCGGCAGCAAAAAAAGGGAGAGGCGTTTCCGCCCCTCCCTATCGTTTCAGAACTCGTCGGACATGCCGCCCGGGACCGTGTGCACCACCCGGTCGATGAGCGCCATCGGCAGCGCGCCATAGTCGCCCTCATCGATGGCGATGTAGCCCCGCGTATCGTCCTCGATGACGTGCTGGTCGAAGAAGCTGTGGAGTGCGCGGCGCTCGGCGTATGCGAGGGCGGCGAGGTAGGCGGCGGTATCGTTGTGAGCGCTGGTGGGGTTGATCTGC
The DNA here is from genome assembly GCF_045371305.1 of Sphingomonas sp. 179-A 2A2 NHS. Classification (NCBI taxonomy): domain Bacteria; kingdom Pseudomonadati; phylum Pseudomonadota; class Alphaproteobacteria; order Sphingomonadales; family Sphingomonadaceae; genus Sphingomonas; species Sphingomonas sp. 179-A 2A2 NHS. The sequence goes on from NZ_JBIQDE010000007.1 coordinate 63,354, forward strand.
ATCGGAGCCTCCTGTCGTCTTGAATGACAGGGGAATGGCCGTCGTTGAGGGAGACGCCGGGTCAGGAACGGAGGCGAAGCCGGAGCCGCGAAGCGGGGAGCGGGGGTGCCGATTTTGTCGTGGTCGGAGTGGAGCGAAGCGGAGCGCAGGCCGCGGCAAAATTGGGGGCACCGCTCATTCTTGACGCGGCGTCTCCCTCAACGACACACTGGGAAGTCTGTGAGAGATTTCATCCTCTGATCTGGGGGCGACGGCTGGCGTGAGCAGCCTCGACCGCGGCGCTCGATTTGACACGCGGGAGTGGTCCGGCCACGTGCGGCGGGACCGCGAGATCTGATCGATCTTGGGGCCGCCGCGCGGGCGCGCTCAACCATCATTGACCGGGAGGCGCAAACAGCCGGCGAGCAGTCGCGGGTTGGTTCGCCGATATGCCTATGTTAGTCCGCAGGGGCGCTGCAAAGCGGCAGCGCCGGGACTGGTAATCCCGTCGAGAACGGCAACTCGGTGTGGTCTCACGCCGGGGTGCCTGCGTATATGTCCAGGTGCCCCGGCACTAAAAGCGTAGGCGCATGTCTCGACGTGTTACCAGCCCCGGCTCCCGCGCCCAGCGCGCGGGAGTTCGTTGGACGGGGCGCTCCGACGCGACCGCTGGGATCAGGTGCGCCCGGGCAATCGAAATGGACGATCTCGATACGGACCCGACGCTCCAGAAAGCGATGGCGCTCGCGCTGATGCGGCAGGCGCTGGAGTGGCTGGAAGCGGCGGACGAGGAGAAGGCTGCCGCGCACCTCCGCGACGCCGTGGATGCAGTGCTGAAGCGGGCTCCGCAGATGGATCGTGCGGCGGCATCCTGACGCGAGTGAGAGGCCTGGCTTTCGGAGCCGCTGAGGGCGCGCCAGCGAGCTGGCGCGCCCCGCTTGGCGACCGGTTCTGGGTGAGGCTAGGCCCATTCCAGCCGGCAGGATTCGTCGGGAGCCGCCGCCGCGACAAGGCGCTCGAGCCGTTCGATATAGTGGGCGATGCCCTGCTCGGCCGCGTGCCGCCGGACGGCCGGGCTGGCGAGGCGTTCCCGGATGGTCTCGATCGCGGTCTCGCCCACGCTTTCTGCGCCGAGGCCGAGGCTCTCGAGCAGCGCGAACGCGTTGCTCGAGGCGAGGTCGAGTTCGAGCCCCATATCGGTGGTGAGTGCCACGGTCAGGTTGATCGTGCCGGCCGCCTCGTCGCGAAAGACGCTGACGCGCCGCCCGCGAAACTGTGCCTCCTCGACCACGGTGATGACGTCCGTGGCAAAGTCGAAGAGGCGGGCGATCGATGCGAGTGCGATCGGGCAGACGCGAGCCTCGAAGCGGTAGGAGAGGAACGCGTCCTCGGGAGCATCCGGGTCGAGCAGCAGGGTGCCGATACGCTCGCCCTCGCCGCGCAGGAAGGTGCGAAAGGCGGCGAGCTGGCGCGCGCTAATGACCGCCGTCGGGCGGGCCTCGTCGTCAGCGGCGGTGGCGATGCGAAACGTGATGGACATCTCGTCCTCCCCTGTTGAACGCTTCCATCCATCCCGCTCCCCTTGGCCGCCTCGCGGGACTGCAGGTCGGCGGCGCGTCGGCGCCGGCTCCTCGCGGCGCGAGGGGGCTCGATGCCCCCGAGCGCCGCCCGTGACGCAGCAAAAGGAGGAGAGGCCCCGGCCCTAGCCGGAGCCTCTCCGCGAGGGCTTCACGCCCGCCGTGCGGTGCGCTGGTGGGCGAGCCGGACGATGTGCAGCGGCACGCCTGCCTGGCGCAGCTTCTGGGCGAGGTTCTGCTGGATACCCGAGCCCTCGCAGATGACCGCCTCGACCGGCTTCAGGCCGAGGATTCGGTCGTTCCGGACGAAGGCCGCGCGGTTGCCCTGGCTGCGGTCGAGACGGAACTGGATGACCTTGACGCCGCGCGATGCCGCCCAGGCGTGTGCCACCGCATCGCAGCCCTTGGCCTGCGCGGTGGTCGCGAGGATCATCTCGGGGATGCGGGCCTTGATACTGTCGAGGCCACTCCACAGGAGGTCGGCATCCTCCCAGACCTGCCCGCCCGAGAAGGCCACCACGGGACCCTCGGGTGCGAACTGCTCGCGGCGTTCCCGCGCGCGCGACGCGAGATAGTCACGGGCGTCGATCATCGAGGCGTTGAGGGCGCTGGAGACCCTGCTGCCGCGGACCGGCGAGAAGGGCTTGCCGGTCTCGACGCGGTACACCTCGGCGGCGTGATCGCGCATGCATTCCATTGCTTCGCGGCACCCCTGGAGGGTCTGGCAGAGCAGCTGCGTGTCCTCCAGTTCGGTCGCGTAGATCTCGGACGGATCGTAGTTGCGGGCGAGTTCACCCAGCTTCTTGGCGGAATCGTCCTCGCGCCCTTCGATCCGCTTGGCGACGACGTGGAAGCTGTTGGCGAACCCCCAGGCGAGATCGTTCGCGAAAGGCTCCATGCGCGTGTCGCGAAGGACATCGAACATCGTCTGCATCATCATGTCGACGGCGGCCCGGACCTGCTCGGGATCGGGCATGTCGAGTGCCTCCGGCGCGTCGACGATGCTGAGCTTCGCCATCTCGTTCGGCTCGATGAAAGCGCCGTCGTAGGTCTGCGTGAGCTCCTCGTTCTCTCGGCTTGCCGCGATGTGGCTGGCGAGGTCGGCGAAGTTGGTGAAAGTGGTCTGCATGATAGCCTCCGTTGGATCTCATCCACTCGATGAGGCTTCCCCTTCGACGTGCGGCGGTCGGGGCAGTCAGGGACGTTAACCGGGAAGCCGGCGCAGCCGGACCCCGGTTAACGCCGCGCCAGCGGGGAGCGGGGGAGCCGATTTTCTCGGGCGCGGAACGGACGCGCAGCGGGCGTTGCGGGCTCGTGAAAATTGGGGGGACCGCTCATCCTTGACGGGCTCGAATCCCCGCACGTCATATCTAGGAAGTCAGAGAGAGAGAGAGAGAGATTTTTGGTCACCACGGTGCAGCCAGGCCCCCCCGCAAGGTGATCGTCACCCGAAGGGCGGAGACCCGCGCATCGCGGGGCTCCGGGAGCCGGAGGCGAGTAGAGCGCCGGTCCCGGCGTGAGCAGCGCGAAAGGCCGGGATGCGCCGCCCTCCAGCGGATGCTCTGGTGCGGCGATTGCCGGTCGCGCGGAGGAAGACGATCTGACAGGATCGGGCGGATGAAGGATCCGTTTGGCTTTCCCGAGAGCAGCGTCGAGCGCCTCCTGCGCGAGGAGCGCGAGCGCACCCGGCGCTACCGCGAGCTGCTCGGCGGCGGCACCGCCGCCCAGGTTATCCTAGAGGCGACCGACGTGCGAAAGCGGCTCGGTCTGGACTTCGGCGCTCCCTATCGCGGCGTCCTCGATATGCTGGAGCGGGATCGCCGGCAGCAGCGCGAGATCCGGCAGCTCATCAGCAGTGCCTGGGCGCTGTCGATCTCTGAAACCGCGCGCAGCATCGTCGACCGGAACGCGGGGTTGCTGGACGACCAGCGTCGCCTCTCGAGCAGCCTGCTCGAGACGGTGAAGACCTTCGATCTCAACCGGTCGACGATGGCGAGCGCGATCGCCGCCGCGGCGACCGGAGGGACCTACCGCCGGATGATTGAGGACGCGCTGCCGCGCCTGTCGGCATTCGGCGCCATTGCCGAGCAGATGCGGCTGCTCGATGCGATGACGCTTCGCGTGAGCGAAGGCGTGGTCCAGTCGGCGACGGCGCTCGCGGCCGAGATGGTGCTTGAGACGCAGCGGATCGCCGAAGCGATCCTTGCCGCGTCGACGGACGAGGAAAGCGCCGAGTTGCAGGGCCGGCTGCTCGACCTCATCGTCGGGTTCGTGCAGCAGCTCGGTCCGCGGACGATCGCCGAGCTGCACAAGATGGGCCTGTTCCAGTGGTCCGGCTGGCTGGCCGGAATCCTCGGCATGTTGCTGGCGATCGCCGCTCTCCATCCTGATCAGTCGCCCGAGGAGAAAGCGGCGTTGGCCGCGTTGAACCAGAAGGTGGAGGCGCTTCAACAGGAGACCCGTCGCTATCACGAGGCCGAGGCGCGCGCGAACGAAGCCTATGTCGCGGACCTTCCAAGGGCCGAGCTGAGCCGGGATGCGACGTTTCGGCGCGAACCGCGGCGCGAGGGCGCCGTGGTGCTGAAGGCGCCCGACGGAATGGTGCTGGCGATCGAGAGGCGGCAGGGGCGCTGGCGCCTGGTGGTGTATCGCGATCCGCTCACCGGCCAGCTTGCCCGAGCGTGGGTCTATGCGAGCGCGGTGTCGCCGCTCGCAACGCCCGCTGACGCACGGTAAGCGGGGCTCGACCGATCCGGACGGCGCCGGAGCGCCGTCCGGCATTCGCTCAGAAGAAGTCGAGCTTGTCCGCGATGATCTCGCAACCGTAGCGGGTGATGCCGTCGCGGTCTTCCCAGCTCGAATAGTGCAGCCGGCCGGTCACTGCGACGACATTGCCCTTCTCGCGCGACGCCGCCGCCTTGCCGAGGCCGTTGAAGCAGGTGACCTTGTGGAACTCGGTTTCCTTGGCGGTATAGCCGGTCGCCTCGTCGACATAGGTCTTCCCGTCCCTGAGCTTCACGCGATCGGTCGCGACGATGAGGGTCGTGACGCTGCCGCGGGTGTCGGGATCCTTGGCGACCCTGCCGGCGATGTTGACGTTGTTCATGGCGGTGCTCCTTGTTGGGTCCAGCGGCCTTTCCGCCGGTGACACCGGGAAGCGGCGCGCAGGCCCGCTCCGCACCGGAGCGCGAGCGGAGGGGAACTCCTGAAGGGAGCTGGCGCGGGCAGCCGCGATAGCGGCAACACGGGCGACCGGCAGGGGTTGCGGGGCGGGCCTGTCTCGCCGCAGGTGGCAGGAACAGGCGGAGGAAGGCCGCGGCGCCCTGGGGACGCGGCGCCCCTGCAGCGACCGATCGCCGGGCGGCTGCTCAGACCGAGGTCGGCAGGCTTCCGCCCCGGTCGATGACGCGGAGGCGCAGATGGGGGACTGGCTGGCGCAGCCCGAGCGAGACGGCCGCCGAACGCGGACCGTGGGTCTCGACCGAATGGCGGACGAGACGGCGGCGATCGGCGCTGGTCAGTGCGTCCCACCAGGCCGGGCTCAGATAGCTGTTCTCGAGATATTCGAGACCAAGGCGGACTGCGGCGGCGGCGCGGTCATCGTCCCCGAGGTTCTGGTAGGACCGCACGAAGCGCTCCGCCGGGCCCTCGGGCCCGCCGGTCCACCCGAAGACGATGACCGACTGGCCGCCATAGGATGTGATGCTGAGCGTGACCTGCTCGAACGGACCCGTGCCATGGGCAAGCCGCTGAAGCGGGCGGCCGGTCAGATCATTGTCGGGCAGGAACGCGCCGCAGCAGACCAGTGGCAGGAGCCCGTCGAAGCGTGTCCAGGCATAGGAGAAACCGTTCACGTCCCGGGCTCGGACCCGCGTGTCATAGGCTGCCTTCCGGGCGCGCGTGCCGGCCTCGCCCGCGACAGCGCCGTGATGGAAATGGCGCGCCATGTTCTGGGCGAGTTCCTGGTCCTCGACCGGCAGGCCCTCGTCCAGCCGTGCGAAGAGCGGCGCCACGGCAAGCATGGCGCGCTTGAAGAAGGCTTCGAACGACACCGCGCGATAGGCGAAGAGCAGCGCCTCCCAGGCGCCGATCGCGCAGTCCTTCCCCTCGATCGGCTTGAAGAGATCGTTGTCGTGGGTCGAGCAGAAGCCCGGGAAGACCGAAGCGTCGCCGATGCCCACCAGCCGCGGGTCGAGGCGGCCGCCATTCTTCTCGAGCCCGCCCATGGTCGCGATGAGGGAATAGACCTTCCCGGCGCGCGAGATCGCCCGCAGCCCGCCTTCCTTCTGTACGGTGTGGGCGCCGATGATCTCGGCGCCGCACGGCTCCCCGGACTCGCCGGCATAGGAGCAGTAGCGTCGGCGCAGCTCCTTGCGGAACGCCTCGGCAACATGGTGGTGGTTGAATTGCGGCAGCCGCTCACGCCCGTCGTGACACGCCTTGAACTTCCTGCCCGATCCACACCAGCACGGGTCGTTGCGGCCGATCTTCGGCGGGCGGTGCACACGGGGCGGCCGGTTCAGGGGCATGAACAGCGAGGGGTGCGGAGCGGGAGGCGGTTGGATCGGCATGTCTTGGAGGTTGAGCGGAACAGGGTTGAACGGCGTGCCGGGCAGACGGCGAGGACCGGCGCCTCTCGGGAGATATCGTCATTCGGTGCGATCGCCTCAATGGACGTCGCTCAGCCAATTCTCCACCTTGAGGGCCCGGACGCGGGAGAACTCGCCGATGTTGGCGGTCACCAATGTGGCGCCGAGCGCATAGGCATGAGCCGCGATGAAGAGGTCGTTGGGCCCGATGGGTTTGCCCGCGCTCTCCAGCTCAGCTCGGATGCCGCCATATTCAGTGTCCGCCGGGACATCGAGCGCAAGCACGGACACGCTGCCGAGGATCGCCTCTATCTGGGCCAGGAGCCTGGGGGACCCCTTCTTCGCGCAGCCGTAGCGCAGCTCCGCCGCGGTGATGATGCTGACGCAAATCGCATCGGAACCGACTTGCGCGATCCGGGTGGCAACGGCGCCGTGCGGGTTTCGCGCGAGTTCCGACACGATGTTGGTATCGAGCATGTAGAGCTGGGTCACAAATCGATGGCCTTGGCGGGAAGCAAGTCGCTGTCGATGTCCGGGAACTCATCCTCGGGGCCAAGGGGTTCGAGGCTCGCAAGGACCTCGACGATGTTTCGGCGGCGGATCGGCTCGATGACCAGTCGATCTCCCTCCCGGTGGATCATGACTCGATCCCCAGGCAGCTCGAAATCCGCCGGGATGCGCACTGCCTGGCTTTTGTTGTTGCGGAACAGCTTCGCTTCTCTGGTGACCGTTGCTTCATGATCGGGCGTCACGGCAGACTCCTTGCATATACACAGGCATATACATCAACGGACGGGTTTGTTCAATGATGTGTTGCCGAGGGGAAGAGAACGTCCTCGCACGCTGGCAAAAAAAGGCCCGCTTCGCGGTGAGGCGAAGCAGGCCCTGTCGTGACGTCGGCGCGCAGAGCAGCTGCGCGCCAATCGGTTGGCGGCGATCAGTCCGCCATCTCGGGCGTGCGGCGCCGGCGGCCGCCCGGCGCGGGCTCGCTGCCGCCGAACGCACCTTCGGCCGAGGACTCACCCAGACCGTCGGTTCCCACGGGTGCGGCCGGCTGCTCGGTCCCCGGCAGCGGCGGCAGGCCGTCGTCGGTCGCGACCGTGTCGGTGGGCGCCTCGCGGCGGCGGGTGGGGCGCGACCAGACGATGTTGTAGGAGCCGTCCTCCTGGCGGAACGCCGAGATGTAGAGCGGCTTGTCGAGGCTCGGATCCTCGATCTTGCCGTTGAGGAAGGTCTCGCCGGTCGAGTTGGAGGCGAGCTCGAAAAGCGCGCCGACCTGGACCCACTGGCGGGCGGCCGACAGTGCGAGGATTTCGAACTTGGGCGCGCGCGGGTTGGTCGACTGGACCGTCCGAAGCGCGATCACGATCGCAACGGTGAGCGTCGAGATCTTGCCGGTGTAGGTGCCGCTGGCGTTCTGGGTGATGGTGCCGATGTTCATGGGAAGTCTCCTGAGATTGAGCGCTCGAACCCCTTGTCCGAACACTCTCTCTCACCCACTCAGCTCCTCGGCCGTTCGGCCGAGTAAGGCGCGTCAGCGCCGCTCCGACGAGCGCCTCTTCGGCGCCGTCGGGATCGTACCGTCGTCGCAGGTGCCTCCGCCCGAAGCCTCAGGCTTCGACTGCTCCAGCGTCTGCGGGTTGCGCCTTGCGCCGCCGCGGCGTCTTGGCGCTGGCCCGGGCAGGGGGCGTGTCCTCGGCCTTGGCGCGGCGGGCGCGGGGCTTCGGTTGCGGAGCGGGCGCGGGGTCACCTGATGGCGGTGCTGCCTCCGCGGGCGCTTCGGGCTCCTGCCGCTTGCGACCCAGGCCGAGACGCTTGGCTACCTCGCGCCGCTGCGCCGAGTAACCGGGCGCCACCATCGGATAGTCGGACTTGAGACCATAGCGGACGCGGTATTCGGCAGGGGTCAGGCCGTGGCTGCTGAGATGTCGCTTCAGCGACTTGTAGGGCTTGCCGTCGATCATCGAAAGAATGTGATCAGGTGAGGCGAGGCTCTTGCGCACGGAGACGGCCGGCGTGAACTCGGGCTGGGCTGCCGGTGTCTCTTCGGCGGGTGTTTCGGGTTCCTTGGCGATGCCGGCGATCGCAGCGTGGGTCTTGGCGATGAAGTCCGGCACGTCTTCGGGTCGGATATTGTTGTGCGCCACGTAGCTTGCGACGACTTCGATCGTCATCGCGACAAGGTTGTTCTCTTCCGGCAACCGCACCTCCCACGAAAGGATACGCCCTGGCGATCTTCGCCCGACGACTTCCCGTTATGGCGCGCGATGAATGCCGCGCAAGGTTTGGCGCCCCTCGGGGGGTGTCTGTGGCGGCCTCGGTCCGAGAAATTCCGGTACCGGCGCCCGGTCAGGTCGCCGAAGTCGAGACCGGCTTGCGCCAGAGCGCGATGATGTCCTGCATCTCCTCGGCGAAGCCGAGGGCGTCGATGTAGATGGCGCCGGGGCGTTGTCCGAGATAGCCGACGATGGTCGCAATGTCGTTCGCGACAGCGACATCCAGCCCGAACAGGTCGGCGATCTCGAAATGGCCGAGTTCCGGCCCGTTCCACCACGCCATCAGGAAGTTCGCGACCCGGCGCGACTGGCCGGTATCGCTCATCGCAATCGGTATCAGCCGGGTCAGCGCCGCCAGCATCGCGTCGTGATCGGTGGGTATCGAAGTCATCGGCATCTCCAGCGACGATGCTATACGTCTGTGTCGATCGCGCAATCGCGACGTTCGGATCAAAGGCGCAGGGGCTCCGGCATCGCCAGCCATTCGGGCTGGTCCTGCGCGAGCGGCACGTCATGGTTCGCGGCCTCGGCTTCGCTGAAGACCCGCGCGCGCGACAATCGGTCAAAGCCTGCATCGTCGTTCCAGAAGCTGAGCCCGTGCTGCGGATCGCGGATTGCGAGGACGAATCCGTCGGCGCCCTCGTCGCGCGCGCGGGCAATTGCACGGTCGAGCAATTGGGTCGTGTGGCCATAGCTGATGCGGTGTTCAGTAATGACGACATAGCCGCCGCCGAACTCCCCGACCCGCAGCCTGTCGCAATCCGACGCCCATTCGAACCCGAAGGGCAGCGCCGAGCGCGCGCAACTTTGGATCAGCCTGGCCGCGACGTCGATTCCGAACTGCTCGCCCGAGAACGTCACGAGCACCCGGTCGAGCTGGTCAACCTCGCTGAACGCGACATGGAAATCGAGATAGGGATATTGCGGATCCTCGAAGAGGTCGAGCAGTCCCGCAAACGGGTCCTCGTCGCTGCGCGGGAACAGGGCGGCGAAGTCCGGGCCAAGGCAGGCATAATGCGCTTCGCGAACGTCGCTCCCGGCCTCGGTGTCGTCGATCAGTTCCACCGCGGCGATGACCCGGCGTACCATGTCGGCCTCGGCGACGGTGACGGTCAGGTCGAACGCCGCCTTGGTGTAGCTATTGGACATGGTGCGCTCCCGCAGTCGGGGGGAGCGCGGGAGCGGCATCCGCAACGACGAGCGCCGGCACGACGAATTCCGCTGCATCGAAATGAGCGAAGATCGCATCGAGCGAGCCAAGCGCCGTGATGGTGCTGCGGCTGATGACAACCTCGTCGTCCTCGGTGACAGCATAGGACACCGCCTTGCCGTCGCCGATGGCGACGACGCGCTCGGGTCCCCACTGCCCGGAATAGCCCCCGCACCAGCGTACGAAGGGCACGCGATGCATAATGCACCAGTCCTCGATCTCCTCGAAGCGCCCGCCTGCGACTTCGTGCGCAAACAGGCGAAGCGGCTCGCCGTCGACGCGATGTTCCGGCTCGAACGGATCGCCGTCCCACTCGACGACAAGCCGGTCGGCGGCAATGAGCTCGGCAAGTTCTGCGAAGGCGGGAGCGTCAAGCGCGCCGCCGATGACGATGGAGGCTGATACCCGGTCGGCCATGATGGTCTCCTCTGGTTGGGGGCGGCGCAGCGCGCACGTTCGGCCACCGCGCGGTGATCGCGGGGACCGGTGATGATGGGGCCTTGGAAAGGATCGTCGCGGCAGCGGCTCCGCCGCGCCGGCACAATGCAGCTTCAGTGAGTCGAGCCGAACAGGTAGCGCTTGGCGGCGACTTGCTGGCTGCCATCCTCGACGCCGATGGACGACTGCATGTCGGCAGTGAGCTGCCGGCAGAGATCGGGAGGAATGATGGCATGAGGCGCGACCACGGCGATCGCGGCCTCGGCGGAGAGGAGTTCGCCCGGCTCTGTGCCGATCCAGACGAGGGGCTCGCCTTCTGCGGGCTCGTCTTCGGTGCGAAAGAAGACTTGCGCGAAGAAGGTCTGAAGCGGCCGGTCCCATCCGACCGTCGCGCGGACGACGTCTGGGCTGTCCGGCTTGGGCTGAAGGTCGTGACGGCTCATTCCATCGTCCTCCGGACGCGATGCTGGACATGGCGCGCCGCGCCTTCGGCGCTGCTGATCGCCATGCCGGCGGCCGACGCAGCCTGACGCGCTCCGGCCTGGCGAAGCAAGGTACGGGCTTCGCGCAGCCGCTCAACGGCTATCGCAATGGCGTGCCCGTCAGCGGGCGTGGCGGAGGCGATCCGGCGCATGGGCTTCTCCCTTGGATGGACGATGGATGCGGAAAGGCGCGTCTGCAGCGGGCCCGGGGCGTTTGCAGGGTAGAGTCCGACTTGCATTCACGCGCCGACGGCCCCGACCCGCTTCCCCTTCCCTTTCCCCAGGATCAGTCGTCCTCGGGCAGCATGATCGTCATGACTCGCGTGGTGACGTGCGGATCGCCAGGGTCTTCCGATCCCCATTCCAGCGCGCGGTCGTAATAGTCGATCGCGAAACGGACGGCCTGACCACGGACGGTGAACTCCCCGCGAGAGCGTTCCGGGCCATCGTAGCGCTTGAAAGCGTAACCTCGGATCGCCGAGAGCAGCTCGGCCTGGGCGGAGAGCTCGCCGGCAAATGCGGCGAGGCAAGCCGCAGTGATGACGACGCGGGCAGTCGGATCGAGGCCGTGCCGGCAGCGGTCGTTGAGTTCGGCGATGCGGGATAGCTGGTCGGTCATGCAGCCTCCATCAGGCCAGCGTTGAAGGTCTCGATCCAGGCTTCCATCGTCGGCCGCTCGGAAAGCGGCACGATGCTCGCTGCATCCTGGAACCGGATGAGATCAGTGGGCGCATCGCGGCGAATGGCTTCGATTTCGGCTGCCGGGAGCAGCCGCTCGCCGCGGATGAAGTCGGTGATCCTGCCGGGCTTCGATGTCGACGAAGCTTGGCGGGGAGCCGCGCTTGTATTCGCCGAAGAAGAACGTGATCCGACGACCGTCGGTGGTCTTGGCGCTGATCGTGAAGTTGCCGTCGGGGATGTCGATCGGGAGCGTCGGCACGTCGTTGAAGCGGGCGAAGCCGATGCTTTCGGCATCGGCCGCGGTCATGACGGGCAGCTGCGTGATGTCAGCCATGGAGGGTCTCCTGATCGGGCAAAATGAGCGGAAGCAGCGCGTTCCGCGGCGGAAGGGCCTTGGGATACGGCAGGCGCGGAAGGGTGCGGCCGCGGCGGCGAGCTTCGCGCGTCAGCTCGAAGCAATAGGCGAACAGCCCAGCCTGCTGATGCGTGACGAGATGGCGCTCGCGCTGGAGCCGCCACAGCCAGCTTCGCGGTTCCTCGCCGATGCGCGGCCTCGGGACCCCCATCGAGACGAGCTGATCGATTGCGCCGGCATGGCCCTGCTCGCCCGAGCGGATCTTGGACAGCGTGCGCCCCGAGATCGTGATGTCGCCGACCCGGAGGACCGATCGCGGCTTCGTGACCGCGCGGTGGGCGGCCGAGAGCGCGCAATAGACGCGGCCGATATGGCCCGCCCCCGGATCGCTGTACGACACCACCGCCTCGATCCAAGGCCGTTCCCGGCGCAGGTAGCGAAAGGCGCGCGCGACGAAGAAGCTCTCGCCGTTCTGCGGCACGGCGTCGGTCAGAATGAGGCGCGCGAGGACGCAGCCGCGGCGAGGATCGTCAAACCCGGTGTGGCGCGAGATGACGGCGCCGGTGGTCGGAACGGCGAAAACGGCGACGCCTTCGAGCGCGCCCTTGCGTGCGAACAGTCCCACCGCAAGCTGCGCGGCCGGATAGCGAGGCAGATAATGGTGCTGCGCGATGAAGGCGCGCGCGGCGGCGTGATCGATGACGTCGACGCTGTAGGCGCGGGGATCGATCAGCGTGAGATCGCGCGCCCACAGAGCGCGCCGTTCGCGCCAGCGCTGGCTGCGGTCGGTCTGCATGGGTCGTGGTCCGTGGGTCAGAGGAGCGCGGGCTGGCGGGCGTGGCGGGCGATGATCGCGTGCGCGAAGGCGACCGCACCTGCCTGGCTCGGGCAGGGGAAGAGATCGTGAGCACACAGCAGGCGGAAAATGTGGTCGAGCTCCATCGCACAGAGCCAGCGGTCGCTGCCGTCGACGTCGACGACGGTGAGCGCGAGGCAGCGCGAGCCGCCATAGGGGCTCGGATCCAGTGGATCGCCCGGAAAGCCGGCAAGTCTCCAAAAGCGCCAGCCGAGGGGCGGCGGGTCCTCGATGCGGGCGATGATCCGGAAGGAGCCGACGGCGGCATCGATCGTACTCACGACGACATCTGCCGCCCGGCCGCGACCCTCAGCTCTGCAAAGCGCGCCTGGACGGCTGATCCTGTCGGATAGCGGTTCTCGAGCCTGTGGCGCGCAAGGATGGGCCGCCGTGCTGCGGCGATGTCATCGGCCTCGGCGAGGGTGGGCATCCGCGGAGGCCAGCCTTTGACGTATCTGAGGCCTGCCGGCATCGAGGCCTCGAGATGCCGGCGCTCGAGCTGGTCGGCCTTGGCGCGTTCGACGTCCGCGCGGAGCCCGCCGCTCAACAGATGCGGTGCGATGTCGGCGAGCCAGCGTGTCGGCTGGAATGGAAAGGTCGATCGCGCCTCGATGCCGACGAGCTCGCGATAAACCTCGGTGTTCGCCGGGGCTGCGGCAGAAGCCGACAGGTCGTGAAGCGAGGCGAAGATGCAGTAGCGGCACGAGAGGCGCGTTGCGCCCCATATCGAATAGGCCTCGTGCAGGGTGATGCCGAGCGCGCCGTGAGCACGAAATACGTCTTCGCTGTTCCAATGCGCGATCTTGTGCCAGAGGGTGATCGCGGTGCCGTGCCGGTTCCCGGCCTTGGCATAGCGAAGATCGGCCTTGGCGATCGGGGTGGCGGCGCGGTTGTGGCTTTCGTCGCGGCGCAGGCCCAGAACGGAGATGATCTGCTGGCCTCGCAGCATTCTGGTGATCGCCGGTCCGATCACGGCCGCCTTCATCTCGGATTGGCAGAAGCGGAGCGACGCCGACGACCAGGGACCAATCAGGTTGTAGGTCTCGAGCGCCTCGTAGCGGCGCTTGCCGCTTTCGAACCGCTGTATCCAGCGGTCGACCAGGTCGCCGGCCGCCCGGCGCACGACCGTCAGCGGCACGCCGGCGCTGGCGGCTATGCGCGCGACCGTAGCGGGGGTCGAATCCCATTCGGCGCGGCCAAGATCGGCATGAATCGCCATCCGCCGCGCCCGCGGATGGCCGAGTGAATCAAGTTGAAGGTTGACCGCGAACAGGGCCGCGCTCGAGTCCTTGCCGCCTGAGAGGTTGAAGACGATCCAGGCGCCGGCGCGGATCGCGGCGACGATCTCGGGAGTGATGGCGATGTCCGGCAGGCCGGGGGCGGCCGGATAGGACCGAGCGGCCGCTGCCGCGACTGCGAGCTGGGCGATGGGTGGCATGACGGCTCCGGAAAAAGGGCGGCGGTCTGGTAACTGGCGGCGTCAGGCGAAGAGGCGCTCGGACTGCCGGACCGGCGGCGAGAGCGCGAGTTCGCGGCGGAGCCGGTCGGCGAAGCGGTCCGGGGCCAGCAATTCGGCGACCGAGGCAAAGTGGTTGCGCTCGCCGGTATAGTCCTTGCGCCCCCTGCAGCGCCGGAACAGGATTTCGCGGCCGGCCCCCATCGCACCCAGGCTGAGCTGGACGTACACCTCCTCGCCGTGGAGGGTGACCTCGCCCGAGACGGCCGGACCACCCTTGTTGGAGCGGACCTCGTAGCTATCGTCCTCGAGCCCAAGGGCGTCGGCGAGCCGGCGCATGGCAATACGCCCCTCGCTGTGGAAGGTGCGTTTGGCAGCCTCGTCGTAGGCGACACCACGACAAGCGAGGGTCCGAAGGACAGGGTGGCGCCGGATCTCGGCGATCTGGTCCATGCAGTTGCGGCGCAGCGCCATGTCGTCCGGGCGGCGTTCGCAGACAGTCCCGAGGTGGCGGGCGAGAAGGATGACCGCCGCGTCGATCTCGGGGTCCTTGCCCGCGTTGCGGCAGTCGGTGATCGCGGCACCGATCGCGTGGAGGGTGGCTGCCATCGTGGTCAGCGCGCTGGGATCGAGCGCCTGCTGGTGGCGCATCGCGACATCGTAGTGCATGGGGAGGTTCTCCGGGCTCAAGCGCACGTCCGCTCGCCCCTCCCCTTCCCCCTCTCCTTTTCTTGGCGGTCAGCCGCGCCGACGCCCTGGCCCGGGGCCGATCGCGCGCGCGATGTGACCGGCATAGACACCGCAGGCGGCCCAATATGCGGCAACCGGCGGCTTGCGGCTCCGCCAGCTCCGTTCGGCGCGTAGCCTCGGGACTGAGTGCCCGGAGGCGGGCGACCGCCGGCAGGCCAAGAACGGGGTTGCGCACCTCGGCCTTGGAGGATCGAGCGCCCATCACGCCGGTCCGGGCAGCGCGGCCGATGGGCGCTGATCCTGCGCCTCCTCGACCGCGGGAAGCGGGATCGGGACGCATTGCCCGCGAATGAGGTTGATGAAGCCACCAGCGTGGCCGATCGACCCGCGCGCGACGAGGTCGAACAGCAGCGCCAGAGCGTGGCTTGCCAGGACGCGGTTGACGAAAAGCGACTGCCGTTCGAGCGCCTCGGCCACCGAGCAGGACGGCGCATCATCGCCAGGTACCGTTTCGTCGGCGATCTCGGGGAAATACTCGAGGACGGTCGGGAGGCGCCGCCGGTCGTGGCCGGTGGAGCGGCGAGGCGACCCGATCAGGAACTGCCCGTCTCCGGCGCGGTTGCCGAGGTCCATCCAGTAGGCGGGCACGGACGTCCCTTTCGCCAGCTCGGCGCCGAGGGCGCGGCGCGCGGAAGCGGTGTCGACGCAGCTGATGAGGATATCCGCGTCGGCGATCTTGACCGCTTCGGGAGCGCGGCCATGGACGGCTCGCCAGCAAAGGCCGTGCGCGAGATTGATCCGCTCGACGAGCGTGCGGGCCTTGGAAGCGCCGAGATCGCATCGGTAGAAGGGTTGCCGTCCGAGATTGGCTTCGCTGACGACGTCGTCATCGACGACGGTGACCTGGAGCGACCGGGTGGAGATCGCGCGTAGTGCCGTCTCGAGCGAAGCCAGTCCCATCAGCATCTGCGCGCCATTCCCGCCGCAGCCGACAAGAAGGACCTTGATCGCGCGATTGTCGAAGCCGGCAGGAAGATAGTGGCGATTGGGGATGTCAGGCTGCATCGTCGTCTCCTGAAAACGGGCTGCGCGGCAGCGGCAGGAACATCCCGCCGGCGCACAACCGCGACGCGATGGCCGGCCCTTCCGGTTGGCCGAGACGGCCGAGCACCAGCGCGATCTTGGTGGAGTGCGCGTCGTCGGCATCGTCCGTCGCGCTGAAGAATGCCGCGCCATGCGCATGACTGTGGATGTCGCAGATGAGATGTTGGTCGGGCGCCAGTATCGGGGACCGATAGGTCACGCGGGAGGGAGTGGCATCGTCGATGTGCGGGTAGTGGATCGAGAAGTTCCGCTCTTTCTCGTTCCACAGAACGAAGGCGGCAGCTTCGTTGGGCAAGGCCGCTCGGAATTGATCGAGAATCCGGCCGAGCAGTTCGCTGGGCATCAGCCCGCAGCGCAGTTCCGCCCGGCGCTCGCCGACGCTCCCATAAGGCAGGTAGGCGGGGAATGCCGGCGTGACAGGAATGTCGAGCTCGAGCCATGGCCGTCGCACGATGAGCATGACACCGTCCCTGCCGACCGCGAGGCAATGGCCTGTGCGGGAGGCGCGTACCGCGTCGATCGCGGGGGACCGACCGATCGGCGGAACCGGATAACAGGGCGCCGCGGCGAGAATGGCGGCCGCGGTGGGATCGTCGGCGAGGACGGTCATGACGCCGCGCCCTCGGCGATCAGCCGCTCCAGCGTCATGGGTTCGGCGTTGGCCTTTCTCGAAGGCCGCCGCTGGCTTGTGCAGATGAACGGCCGGAGGCGTCTCACCGGGAAGCGCGTCGCCTGGCGCGCCGCAAGGTCGTCCCACAGCTTCAGCAGGCCACCCTTGCCGGTAACGGTCAGCTCCTGCCCGGGATTGGGGTGCGTCGACCAGGAATCGAACAGCGCCCGCTCGAAGTCGGGAATGGCCGCGACGTCCAGCGTGCGCGGCCTCGGGATGTTCCCCCAGCAGAGAGAGCCGTCGACGAAGACGTTGAGGACCGGCGAATGGAGCACCCGCGTGGTCGCCGAGGGGCGCTCATTTTCGGCGAGTGCATAGACCCCGAGCCTGCGCGGCGTCGCTACGAACAGCTGGGCGGGATACGGAATGGGCCGGATCGTCCGTTGCGCGAGGACCCGCAGGCCGGCCGGCGGTGTGGACAGATGGAAATAAGCCGGGCGGACCTGCTCGGGCGTCCACCAGGCGAGCATGTCGCGATGGGCGACCAGCACATTGTGGGGAAGGATCTGAGGCGGCGCTGCGCGCCCGAGGGCCTCGGTCCACTGGCGAAGGTGGGCGCGGGTCAGCGGCGTGCCGGCGGCGATCGTCGGCCCGCCTTCGCCGCCATGCTCCACATGATGGATGCTGGCAAAGGCATGTCCATCCTGCCCGGGGGCGCGGTAGGGATCGAGCCCTCGGGGGCTCTCGGTGCGGTACAGGAGGATGGCATTGGTAAGCACCATGCCTCCGGCGGTGGCTTCGAAATGGGCGCTATGGTCCGGCATGGGGGCCTCACAATTTGTCGGGATCGAGCTGGATCAGCTGTTGCGCAGCGAGCAGGAAGTGAGCGCCGGTCCGCAGCGACGCGAACCATCGCTCGACGTGCGCGGCTTCGGAGAGCGGGCAGATCCCCGCGACATCCATGAAGCCGTATTCCATGCCGTGGCGTCCGACATCGTCCACCTCGGCCGCGAAGAACTCGACCGGCACGAGCGTCAACGGGGGCAGCGTCGAACATTCCTCGAGGCCGGGAACATATTCGTAGAGAATTTGCCCGTCGAAGTGCCAGGCGTTGCAATCTCCCGGCAGGCGCCGAAGCGCGTCGTGAGCGCTGCGGAGTTCGCGTAGTGCCTTGCGAAGGTCGAGAGGAAGCTTCGCCAGCGGCGCTGCATTCGCCGCGATCATCCATGCGGGCTTCTTGGCCTCCATGGTCGACGGCAGCGCGACTTCGTCAAGATCGCCGGGGTCTGCGCCGTGATAGTCGATGAGGCACTGGCGGGCGGCGTCATCGTCAGTCTCGCCATCCCAATAGTACATTGATATCTCGTCGAAGAGATCCTGATAGCCGAAGATCGGCAGGGCAGCCCCCAGGGTCTGCTCGAGCGCCACGTAGGCAGCCGCGCGCCAGGCGATCGGCGCCTCGCTGGTCTCGATCCATCCGAGATCCAGTTGGCCGATGCTCTCGCAGATGATCACGATTGCCGGCGCTCCCTCGGACTCGCCGTTGAGCACGACCACGCGAAGCTCGGCGAGGTCGATCGGACGCAGCGCCTCGACAGCGGCAGAGTTGAAAACATGCTCGATGCGCCGTCGCGCCTCGCAGCGGGAATATCGTCTCGTCGCCTTCTCGCGCGACACGACCCAACGCCCGATTAGCTTATGGTGTCGTGCAAGAGGCTGGTCGAAGGTCAGTGGTATGTCGGGCGAGATCTCGACCGATCGGCCGGCGAGATCAGCCGAGCGGCGGAAGTCGGAGGCTTGCCGGTGGCTGAAGCGGCTCCGGAGAGTGGCTTGGGTGAGTGGACTCGAGCGCGAGCTGCGCATGGAGGGCCCGGGCCTGGATGCTGCAGGAAGGCTGGGAGATGCCGGTTGCGTTGCCATCATCGAACTCGATCCATTCGAGAAGCGTCTTGCGCGGTGCGGCGGGGATGGCTCCGCCGTGACGGCGGGGCACGATCAACCCTTTGTGCCGACGGCGCGGCGGTATTCGGTGACGTGGACACCCCCGTTCACGCCGGCGTCGACCGTCTCGGCGTTGAGGATCGCCGGGTAGAGCGTTGCGTGATAGGCACGCAGAGCCTGCGGGTCGTGCGCGAGATGGGGTGGAACCGGGAGATCGATGCCGTCATATCGATAGGCGCGGTCAAGCTGGTTGATCTGCATTGGGGCGTACTCCTTGGCGCTGGACAGGGGCTCGAGGTGCTCACCAGAGGCTGGCGGGTTCGTCCGACTTGGCATCGGCCGGAAGCGCGCCCGCGGGCGGCGTGGCCGGCGAGCTGCTCGGCGTGGACGGTCGGGGTGCTGCGGAGGCGGCTTTCGCCTTGGCCGCTTCCGCCGACGCCGCGCGTGCGGCCTCGGCCGCCTCGCGCTGCTCAGATATCTGGTCGGCGAGGGTCTTGCGCGAAGCGATAAGCTGGCCGAGCGCGCCGTCTGCCCCCTTGGCGAGTTCGATGTCGATTTCCGCTGCCGTCGCCGTGATCGAGATCGGCCGCAGCTCTCCCGTATCGGGCCGCTGGGCTTTGCCCTCAGTTGCGCGAGGGATGACGGTCAACGTAACGGTCTCGTCCGGACCCGCCACGAGGTCAAATCCGAGCGAGTAGCGGCCGAGCAACGGCAAAAGACTTGCGATCAGCATGATTGTCAGTCCTTATTTTGGAGGGAAGCGAGGGCCGTCAGGCCGCGATCGCGGGAATGCCGCGGTCGGCGTTGGGGCGAATAGGGGCCGGAGGAGACCCGTATTTCCCGTCGAGGGTCATGCCGCTCGGCAGGCGGCCGGCCCAATCGAAGCCGACCGCGTTGAGCATCCCGGCGACAAGGTCGGCCTTCTTGGAAGCGAGCAGCTTTGCGAACGCCTTCTCGCCCATGTGCGCGATGAGGCCGCACTCCTGGGCGATGAATTTGAGCTCGTCCTTTGTGTACCGCTCCAGGAAGGATCGATCGACACGCCAGCCGTGCCGGATGTCGATTGCGAACGCTCGGGCAAGGTCGGCGACATGCGCAAAGGACTGCACATCGCGCGCATAGGCCGCCGCGATGGCGGCAAGGGTGGTCGCTGCCTGCGCGTCCGAAAGCGCGCGGATCCCCTCGATCTTCTCTTCGAAGCTCAGGTCGGGAAACGAAGGGTTGACCAGCAGCCCGGCGCGCGACGTCAAGGTAGCCGGCTTGATCTGCGCGAGCGTACCAGTCAGGCCGGCGACGAGGATCGCGGCATGCGCATGGGACGGATTATCGGCGAGGCCCCGGGCAAGCGCCGTTCGCCAGGTCGCCTCCCGAAGATCGGCGGTGCGGCCGGCGATCGATTTGGCGGAGACGGTCGCACCGCCAGCCCGGGCGGCCGGCTTGACGATCGCGCCGGACGACGACCGATTGGCCGCGACCGCGGCCGCTCGAACCCCTGGATGCGAGGCCTCACCGTCGCCATCGTCGTCGGTATCGGCCAGCTCGTCGGCGTCGGGAGCAGCTTCCCCATCGTCACCGTCCGCTTGCCGGTCGGCGGCCTCGGCCTGTGCGGCAGCCGCAGCGCGCTCCTGGGCCTCGATCCGGGCCTTTTCGATTGCTTCGGTCTTGAGCTGGAAGCAGCCGGGATTGGTGCAATGGCCTTCATCGACATGGGTTTCGAAGAGGGCTCGTTGCGTTCCGGAGTTGAACGGGCAGGCCATGCATTCGGTCTTGTCGAAGCAGGCGTTGGCGAGATCCTGCGTGACGCGCATCAGGAGGTCGCGCGTTTTTCCGACGTCGAGACCGGAAGCGGTGATCGTGTCGAGAGCCTTGTCCTGCTTGTCCGCTGGAATGGCAGCGAGCAGCTCGGCATGCCCGACCTTGATGCGGCGCTCATCGAGCGCGAGCTTCACGTCGTCGGAGAGATTCGCGAGGGCGAGGCGGCGGTCGAATTTGGCCTGGGACCAGCCGAGCCGCCGCGCCGCCTCTGCACGATCATTCTGGCAGGCGGCGAGAACCCGAACGGCGGCGTCCGCCTGCTCCGTCTCCGACGCATCGTCGCGATTGTCGTTCTCGTCGATCGCCGCTTCCAGCGCTTCCTGGTCGGTCATCTCGCGGATGACGACGGGTACCTCCCCTTCTGGGCCGAAGGCCTCGAGCGCGGCCCGATACCGGCGGCCTCCCGCGACAACGACGTAGGTGTCGTCGCCGCCGGCCGCCGGGCGGAGGAGCATCGGCTGAAGCATGCCGCGCAGCCGGAACGAGGCGACCAGGTCCTCGTGCTTTTTACGGTCGAAATAGCGACGTGGATTGTACCCAAGCATGATCTTGGAGAGCGGCAGCGTCATGGCTGCATGCGGGTGCGATGGGGTCAAGGCGGGTCTCCTTCGGGATTGGCGTCGCGCCTCCTTCGCGGGTGCGCGCCCTCTTTCCGTCGAGCCTGATGCTCAACCCTGCCCTTCCCCCTCCCCTCTTCATTGCTCGGCGGCTTGCCTTCGGTGGATGTCAGCGGCCCATTGCTCGACCCAGGCTGCGGTAATTTCGTCATGGTCGAGATCGCCGGACTCGATGAGGTCACGGATTTCCGAACGGGCTCGCGAAATCGCCGCTTCCCAGGGATCGGACGGAGGGTTCTCACGCTCCGCGTGGAGCTGCTGGGGGAGCCGCTGTGGCGGCACGCTCAGCCTGCGTTGCTGACCCGCCACCCAACGCTCCAGGTGATCCGCGACGAACTCGTCCGTCTTGGGGGTGCGGGCAGTGTGGGCTGCTCGTCGCGCGCTGATCCCATAGGCCTGGCTGTCGATCGAAGCGATCCTGTGGCGGAACGGAAGCAAGAATGGCAGCGCTGTGCCCTTCACGCCGAAGGCATGGAGCCGGACACCAATCGGCAGGATCTGGTCGAGGTGATCGACGACAGCGATGAGACCTTCCGGTCCATGGATGTCGCGCCGGCACATGCTTCCGACACCAATAAGCGCCCCAGGCCGGAGCGAGCCCGAGAGGGCGTCGACGCATCGCTCATAGTCGGTCGGCCGCCAGCCCTGAATCACCGGGATCAAGGTATCGGCGTTGCCTTGGTCCTCGGCGAGCCTGCGGCAATCGCGGTTGGCGCTGATCGTCCGGGCGAGCCGGTCGATGACCTCCTCTCTGTCGGCGGCGATCTCGGGCTCGACGCAATAGTCGGCGCTCGCCCACCATTTGAAGGGATAGGCAGCTGCAAGCGAGACATAGTCCGCCAGCGACCATGGGAAGCCGCCATAGCGGGCCGCTGCGACGAACCCACCGGAATCGAGACAGAGCGACGCCAGGCCTCGTGCGTTTCGAAGCTGACCGACCCGCCAGCCCGTCCATTCGCGCCAGCCGCGCCGGTCTGACCAGCGCGACAGACAGTTCGCTGAGATCAGCGTGGGCTGCCGCAGCGTGCAGGCTCGCCTGAGGATCGGACCGTCGCCTAGGTGCGGAAGCCCGACGATGATCTCGATATCCATTGATTGCCCCTTCTGAATGGTGGGGAGACGACGCGGTTGACGGAAGCCATTGTTCACGTTACGTTCCCGATCGCAGGAGATTTGCCATGACGGCCGCCAGTTTCAGAGAACGGTTCGACCTCGACATCACGCTGCGGGACGCGGCGCTGGATGCCGACAACCGACCGACGCGAAGGATGATCGCGAACGCCGCAATCGGCATCGACGTCGAGGACGCCTATTATTCCGTCCGCGAGCTGCGCGAGGCGGTCAGCTGGGTCCATGAAGGCGTGCCCGGTGGCAAGCTGAAGCTGGCAGCGATCCTCGCCAACGATGGTGCTGACGACTTCCAGCGCTGCATCTACTTCTGCCTTGCGGGCCGAGGCGTCGTCGCCATGCTCGACGATCTTGAGTGGCTCGAGGACCTTCTGGAACGGAGGGGCCGCGTCGCGGGAGAGCAGAAGCGGATGAAGACCACGCTGATGCCGCTCATGAAGCCCTATGTCGCCGATACGCCTGATGGGCCGATGGTGAAGCTGGATGGCGAATTCGAGCAGGGTCCGTCCTGGTGGACGGAGACGATGCCGTCGCCCTGAATGTCAGGGGGCCGGTCGTCGTTCACAGCGAAGACGTTCCCCGTGGCGCCAGCGTGATGGTTCGATCCATGTACCGGCGAAGGCCCCTGCCCTGCTGGCCTTCGCTTGTACGAATGCTGCCCGGTACCGGGTAGCGCGACCGGGGTCGTTCTGCAGATACTGGAGTTCGGGCACGGCAAGACCGGCGCGGATGAGGCGTTCCCCGAGGTCCTTGCCGGCCACCGTCACCGTCGCGATCGGTCGCCCGTAAGAGTTGGCAGCGGTGAGGCGGATCACGGCGGTCCTGGAGCGCAGGGCGTTTGCTGCGAGATCCTGGGCGGCCTTGCCGCAAGGCCAGCATCCGGACGCGCGCTGGCAGAGCTGTCGGCGCTCGAAGGAATCGACACCTTATCTCGTGTTTTCTGACATCGTGAGATCCGTTACAATAAGTGACGTGATTGGCGACGGAGTCGGCATATGCCCGAGTTCAGTGTTGTCCGTGAACCGGGGCTTGTTCCCTTCGGCGTCGTAGACGCCGAAGGGAACAAGCCGGCGGACATTACCGCATATCTTCGCTGGCTCGTCCTCAACGGTCGATCCCCGTACACTGTTCGAGGCTACGCCTTCGGCCTGATTCACTTTCATTCGTGGGTACTGGCCAGAGGCGAACTGTTTGAGGATATAACCCCAAGCGATATCGCCAAATACATCGCCGCATATCGTAGCGAAGGATCCTCGCCAGGGCCGGCGACGACCAACCATCGTCTCACTGTGCTGTCAGGCTTTTACAGATTCCTGATCGATATTCACATCGACAACCCGGCATGGGCCGGCAAAAGGAACCCTGTTCCAACTGCTTTGCAGAGTGAACGAACCAAGCCGATGCACGTACGTCAAAGACGTGCTCGGGCTGATCTCCGACGACGCGTTCCGCGGCCAGTCCATCGGCAACTCGATGCTTTCGAGATCGCGTTGCTTTTCAATTCCGCCCGGAGCTTGCGCGATCAAGCGCTACTGAAGCTTCTTGAGTGGTCTGGGCAGCGAATTGGCGACTGGAGCGACGTGAATGGTCGTCACGGCATCCTTGGCTTGGAGTTGGGTGATATCGACCCGTTCAAAAGGATGATAACCGTTCAATTAAAGGGCTCGCGGCGGTCGCACATCATCCCGGTCGGCGAGCCCTTTTGGCCTATCTACAGTGAATATCTCCGGACCGAGCGGCCCCCCGCGGATCACTCAGCGGCCTGGATCAGCTTCCGTAGAGGAAGAGGAAAACCCCTTACCTATGCAACGTTCGAAACGTTGCTTCGAGACCTGCGGCGAAGATCCGGTGTACGCCAGGTAACAGCCCATTCCTATCGGCATACATTCGCCCAAGGATTACTTGATACGACGGATAATCTGGCGCTGGTACAGGCATTCCTGGCTCATTCCTCCCCGGAAACCACTGCCGCGACCTATGTCCATGTCCCCATGAAAAGGATGGTCCGGGCAATCCAAGACCTCGAACAACGTGCTGCGGTAGCGCCTGACGATCATGATCCGCGGGCTTACGCTTTCGCGTATACTAGTCAGACACTGACTGAGCTCGAGCTCCTTTTCAAGGACGGCAGGCATGAGTGAGCGGTCATGGCCCGATCGGTCCTCTGTGCAAGATCTCCGCTCAGCATGCTACGATCGCCAAGCGTTGGAACGATTAGTGTTTGATTGGGCTCATCATCTTAACACTGCAGCGATCCGGAACAAGCGCAACCCCGCGGCGTATCTAATTACCCAAGGGGTCGGTCATTTCTTCGACCATCTTGATCAGCTCGACGGGAAAACGCTAGCGGATCGCTGGATGAGCTTCGAGACGTTTTGGATCAAGAACGTCAAGGGCCGGGACCTCACTGCGGCACGGTTCAGTAATAACATATTCCTGACGCCACTTATGTTACGGTTAGTCGTGCCGTCAGATGATTTCCTAGGCGGATACAGAGCTTTGAACTGGGTCCGCTTGTTGCTTCCTCCAGACGCCCCACTCCGTGCGTTGCTTGAGGGGATTGCTCTCGCGATCACTAACCTACCAAACATGTCATATTCGCAAACAGTGCGCGCCAGCGCGTTGCATCTTGCGACCCGCACCGTTCTCATCAACGACTACTGGTCACTGAGCGATTTCCAAGACTCAGATCTGCTCCACTCAACTGGTGAGCGTAAACGCCGCTTCAAATTTGGATCGGATGCCCTCGATGCCGCCTTGTGCACGATGGGTGTCTTCAACCGAACACCGCTGCGCGGGATTGTGCGTGACCGGCGTCCCGCCGTCGCGCCCACCCTGGCGGAGATGGTACGCGCGCGACAACTGCCCGATGAATATCGCGAGGTTACCCGCCTATACCTCGAGGCGTATCAGGTCCGCATCTCATCAAGATATTCGACATTGAGGAGCAAGCTGCAGGGACTTGCTCGATTTTGGCGTTTCATGAA
Organism: Sphingomonas sp. 179-A 2A2 NHS; assembly: GCF_045371305.1. Taxonomy (NCBI): domain Bacteria; kingdom Pseudomonadati; phylum Pseudomonadota; class Alphaproteobacteria; order Sphingomonadales; family Sphingomonadaceae; genus Sphingomonas; species Sphingomonas sp. 179-A 2A2 NHS. Next base: position 88,145 of record NZ_JBIQDE010000007.1, read on the forward strand.
GGCCTGCTACCCGCAGATTGCCTCTACAGCAGGCATCCGGCCTGATCATATTCAGGCCTATATACCACACAGCCTCGCGGCAGCACGGGCTAACTGCCGATCAAGCCCTAGCGGTGTCGGTCAGGGCAGCACGACGGCCAACCACGATCTGGCGACTGTCCGCACATTCTTCAGCGATATCTCCACTTGGTCGATCGAGGAGGCGTCTCCATTTCAAGAATACGCGCCGCCCGCATTGCCGTTAAGCTTCCGTGAAACCCAGCTGCCGGAAATCTCGCAGGCTCTTCGTCAGAAAGAAGCGGCAATGACGCGCCGGATAATTGATCTGGAGCGGGAAATGCCGAAGGTGCGAGCCCTCGCGCACGAACAATGGCAGGCGGCACGGGACCACCTTGCCAGTAATGCTAGCCGAGAAGCCTGGCGATCCGAGGCCGTAGCCTTCTGGAACTGGGCGTTTATAGAACTTCTCGTTCAAAGTGGTTTACGCATAGAGGAAGCGCACAACCTCACCGTCTTTGATATACTCCGCCGGACCGATAACTCGGGACTGTCCTATTTTCTGCTACATGTTGAGCCCTCTAAATTTGATAAAGCCAGGTTGATCCCGATCGGAGACTCTCTCGGCAAGGTGCTGTCGGAAATCATCATTCACGTGAAACGCTTCTACGGTCTGGATCAGGTCCCCCCTATCGATCATTTCGATTTCCATCAGCAACAGCCGCTCCCTCGAGCGCCCTATCTCCTTCAAGGCCGCACTCGGCCTCATATGATTGGAAGGTCCACCATCAGGGCAGGGCTGGTTGAGCTGTCTCGTAAGGCAGGAGCTCGCCGACATGACGGAAGTCGGCTCGACATCGCTCCACATGATTGCCGGCGCGTGTTTGCCTCGGAGCATCTGAATAACGGTACGCCGCCACACGTCTTAAGAGCATTGCTGGGCCACGAGCGGCTCGACACCGTGATGATTTATGCGAAGCTCTATCCTGGTACGCTTGTCGAAGAATATCGGCGCCACGTTCGAGGGGTTTATCAAACCGTTCATGGTCCAGAGGTCTTGAAAGCACCGACGGCCGAGGAATGGACCGCTCTGGAGCGTAGTTGCGGATTGCGTGACATGGGGACTCACCTCTGCGCGCTGCCAGCCGGCGATTATTGCCCAAAAGGCCTCGTTTGCCTCGGGTGCGTGCATGCTCAGCCGAAAAAAGCTGCCCTTCCTCTCTTCGAAAAGATGCGCGCCAATCACGCACGCGAGCTTGCTCGAGCCGAAGCGCGGCACGAGCCGTTAGGTCAAATCGCCTCCCGGCGTCTTGAATTGGCTCGGCTTGACCAAGCTGTGCGCCGCGCCGACGAGTTGTCGGTGGACGTTGCGCAGGCGATGGAAGCCGCCCTGATGACGTGAATGTCACAGTGACCGTGCCACGATCCCCAGCGCGGTCGCGGACAACGACACGATCGCCGCCCCGAGGATGATCCACAGCGTATCGATCTTCGTTGTGAGCAGCAGCCCGAAGCTGACCAGCGCGATCGCGATCGTCACAGGATCGGTCAGACCATCCCTCGCCAGCGGGATCGCAGCGGCTAGCAGCAGACCGGCGCTGGCGCTGGCGATGACGACGCATTGCAGGACCGATCGGACACGCGGGTTTTCCATGCGGCGTCCGACGAAATGGACGAGCGGGATCATGATCCCGGCAGGCGTTATCATCGCCAGCCACCCAGCAATCGCACCGGGTACACCGGCGACGAAATAGCCGACGCTGACGATGTAGAGGCCGACCGGCCCCGGCGAACTGCGTGTAATGACCACGGCCTCGTTCAGTTGCTTGTCGGTCAGGACGTGGTGGTGCGCGACCAGCGAGTCCTGAATGACCGGCAGCGATGCCAGCCCGGCAAACGCCGTGACCGTGCCCTTGAGCAGCAGCAGATAGAGCAGGAACAGGTTCATGCACGCACCGGAGGCAGGACCGCACCGACGACCGCCGCGAGCATCAGCACTTCAATCGCAGATAGGCCTGCCGCTACGTAAAGCAGGAAGGCCGCTGCGCCGATGACTGCAACGCGGGGCCGCGCGCGGCCTTTCCAATGGGGATGCGCGATCGTCCAGCATGTCTTGACGGTGATCGCCACGGCAGCCGCGATAGCGCCGTGGATACCGGCCTGGACCCAGCGGTTGCCCTCTGCTTCGCTGAACAACGCCGTCGCGACCACGACCATGATCGTGCAAGGGATCGAGGACGCTAGCAGTGCCACCAGCGCACCCCACCAGCCACGCAGCAGCCATCCCACGCCTGTGCAGAAGGCCAGCACATTCGTTCCCGGTGTCAGACGGGCAAGCCCAAAGCATAGCGTGAAATTATCGACGCTGATCTAGCGTCGCTTGTCGAGGAGTTCGCGGTGCAGAACGGCGACCGTCAGGCTTCCACCCCCAAGCGTGAAATTCGCATAGCGCACGAACACGTCAGCAATCGCGGCTAGCGTCGGACGCGCGGGTGCCGTTTCAGTCTCGGGCGGGTTCATCGACCGGCCCCAGCAGGGCCAGCAGTGCAGCCGAATGTGACTTTGCCGCACGCTGGATCGCCGCATCGAGGGCGCGATAGCGTTCGAGCAACGTTACCCCGGCGTCCGTCAGGGTTGCACCGCCCCCATGACTGCCGCCCCGCGCCGCTATGACCAACGGCACCTTCCAGCAGGCATTTAGGGTGTCGATCATGTCGCGCGTGCGACGATAGCTGAAACCGAGTTCGCGCCCCGCTGCCGCGATCGATCCGGTTCGTGCAACCGCCGCCAGCAGATCGGCCTTGCCGGGTCCGATCGCGATCGAGCGCCCAACGAGAACCTGCGCCTTCACCTTCAACGGGCCTGTAATTGTCTCGCGCGCCATCGCCGTAACCTAAAGGAGCGGCCGGACGTTCGGAAGCATGTTGCATTGACAGTCCGGCCTCCGGGTTGGATGTGCGCCCGTGCATACAACGACCGAGGCCAATATGAAGCCGTTTTCCCTTATTTCCCGGCGCTTTGTGTTGATCGGCATCGCGCTTGGCACGGCGACGCCGGCAATGGCGCAAGACGTGCCGAACATCGCCGCTGCTGCCGATCTTCGGGTGGCGCTGACCGATGTTGCAGCGGCGTTCAAGCGCGACACGGGGCAGGAGGTGAAGCTGACATTCGGGTCGTCAGGCACGTTCTTCCAGCAGATCCGGCAGGGCGCACCGTTCCAGCTCTTCCTCTCGGCCGACGAGCAATATGCGATCGACCTCGCTAAGGCAGGCAAAGCGGCGAACGCCGGCAAGCTCTACGCGATCGGACGGCTGGCCGTGGTCGCGCCCAAGGGTTCACCGTTGATGCTCGACAGCAATCTCACAGGGCTGCGCAGCGCGCTCGCGCGGGGACAGATTACCCGCTTCGCCATCGCCAATCCCGACCATGCACCCTATGGCGAGCGCGCCCGCGAGGCGTTGCAGCACGTCAAACTGTGGCAACCCCTCGCGGGTAAGATCGTCATGGGCGAGAACGTGTCGCAGGCGCTGCAATTCGCGACTGCTGGCGGTGCGCAGGGCGGGATCGTCTCCTATGCACTGGTCCTCGACCCAGCATTTGCGGCACGCGCCAGCTACAAGCTGTTGCCCGCCACCTGGCACAAGCCGTTGCGTCAGCGGATGGTGCTAATGAAGGGCGCCAGCGCGACGGCGCAGCGCTTCTACGCATACGTGCAGCAGCCGGCCGCACGGCGTATCCTCGTGCGGTACGGCTTCGCACTTCCCGGTGAGCGTTGATCCCGGCCGATGGACTGGCAGGCGCTTCGCCTTTCGGTGCTGCTCGGCTGTCTAACGATCGCGATCCTCTTGCCGGTCGCGATTGTCGCAGGACGTTGGCTGGCGACGACACAAATGCGAGGCCGCGCATTGATCGAAGCGGCGTTGACGCTGCCGCTTGTCCTGCCTCCGACTGTTATCGGCTTCTATCTGCTGGTCGGCATGGGGCCGGATTCGCCAATAGGCCACGCATGGACGGCGCTGTTCGGCGGGGCGCTGGTGTTCAGCTTCCAAGGGGTGCTGGTCGCGTCCGTCCTCGTGAACCTGCCCTTTGCGATCCAGCCCGCACAGCGCGCGTTCGAGGCCGTGGGTCAACCACTTCGCGATGCGTCCGCCACCTGCGGACATTCGCGCTGGCGGACGTTCTGGCGGATTGAACTGCCGTTGGCATGGCCGGGGATCATTACCGGCGCGGTTCTGGCCTTCGCGCATACGCTCGGGGAGTTTGGCGTCGTGCTGATGGTAGGCGGTTCGCTCCCCGGCGAAACGCGCACGCTCGCGCTGTCGATCTACGATCGCGTGCAGGCGTTCGATAATCCGGCCGCTGCCCGCATGGCGGCTGTGCTGATGGCGATATCCCTCGCCGCGGTGACGCTCAGTTTTGTGCTGACCGGACGGAGGCACCGGCATGGGTGACGGGCTGCATGTGGCGATCCACCAAGCAGGACCAATCCCGCTCGATGTAGAGTTCGAGGTCGCGCCGAACGAGACATTGGCACTGATCGGACCATCGGGCGCTGGCAAGACGACGATCCTGCGGACGATCGCAGGGCTGTATCCGGCCCGGCAGGGGCGCATCGTCGCGAACGGGCATGTCTGGTTTGATGATCGCGCTAAGATCGATGTCCCGGCACGACAACGCCGTGTCGGCGTCGTGTTCCAATCCTATGCCCTGTTTCCTCACCTGACCGCGATCGAGAACGTCATGGAGGCGATGGTGGACCGTCCCAAGACTACACGGCACGGGGCGGCAGTTGAACTGCTTGGGCGGGTCCATCTGGACGGGTTCGCTGATCGTCGCCCCGATGCCTTATCCGGAGGACAGCAACAGCGTGTCGCACTTGCGCGGGCATTGGCGCGTGATCCCGACGTGCTGCTGTTTGACGAGCCATTTTCGGCAGTCGATCGACCGACGCGCCGCGCGCTACACCGATTGATCGCGGAGCTACGCACTACGACGCCGGTCCCTATCGTCTTCGTCACGCATGACATTGAGGACGTGGCTGCAAGCGCCGACCGGGTATGTTTTCTTCGGACCGGCGTCGTGGTCGAAACTCAACTCAGCAGCGCGATCCAGGTCGGTGGCGATAGCCACCTTGAAGCGTGGCTCGACAGCTGAGGCAATTCAGGCCGGCCGCCGCCAGCTTTTTGGGATAGCGCGTCGGCCGGCCTGAATTGCCTCAGCACCAACCGCAGCATAATAATCACGGGATAAACTTGCCAAGCAACCGGAAGTCGACGGCAACGGTGTCGCCGTCGAGCGCGCGCGCCTGCGCTTCAAACGTTTGTGCGCCGCTCGGCGCGGCCGGACCGAGCATCGCCACCGCGAGAACGGAGGGTGCGAGTAGGCGCATCAGGACACCATCTCGACCTCAACCCGCTCGCCGCGGCAGGGCATGGTGCAGACGCGGAAAGGCTGCAGGGGATTGCCGGTCCGCACGATGCTGACGCGGCCGGGCTGCAGGTCGAAAAGGCGCGTGGCGACGCGCTGGGCGTTCTCGCGACTGCACAGGAGCAGACGCTTCGGCGAAAGGCCAGGGTCGGGAGCAGACATGGGGGTTCCTCTTCGGAAGACATGATACCGGCTCACCGGCTCAGGCAAAGATCGTCTTGTGGACCTTGGTGGTCGGCACGACTTGCCACTGCCGATCCATGAAGCGGCTGATACGATAGCGACAACCGGTCTCAGGATTCCGGAAGCACAGCTTGCGGCCGCGCTTCTCGACAACAAACTCCTGGCCGACATGCCCATCGTTGAACGTGAGCGGTGTCTCCAGCCTGATCCGATCGCCATCCTCGAGCCTGCGGGCGCGCCGCATGAGATTCTCGGCGCAGCGCCGTCGCCAGTCGATGGCATGCTCCCGGTCGGTGGGGGTGAGAAGATCGAGTATGTGCCGCGGGCAATGGTCCTCGCATGGCCCCATTGCTTCGGTCAGTCGGGTAGGATTGGTGCTGCTCATGGAGTCAGCCCTGATCCCCCCGCCGAACCGCACGTGCAGCTTTCACCGCATGCGGCTCTCCACTGTGACGAACCATCACTTTGCCGTAGATCGGGCAGGCGGCCTCTGTGAGTATCCCAGTGGCATTGCTCGCACAGGACCACCGTCCTGCGGGCGCGTGCCACCTTCATTCTCACGACAAAACCGCGGTGCGAAACATCGGCCATCCCCCGGATATGGTGCACCTGACACGGAACATCGGATCGACCGCAAGCCTCGCATTGCTTGGCATTCTGACGATCAACCCAGTCCGTACGTGAGTGGGTGAACACCTGCGTCCAAGGCTGGATATCAATCCTGGACGAGGTGGCCGGATCACGTTTCAGATGAGCCAGTTTCCAGACTTTGACCGATCGGGGCTGGCCATCGACGTCGTAGCCGATGGTGAATTCCTGCCCCGTCCTCATGCGGGCCACGACCGCTCGCACATTGGTTTTGTGCTTGCTGGCCAAGGTCTTGAACAAGCTCCACCGCTGGAGAAACTCAAGCCTGTTCAGCTTGAAGCTCACATCCTTGGCGAGAGCATAGTAGTTCGCAAAACCCCGCAATTCGGCGTTGTAAGCTAGGACGATCTCAACGTCGCTGCAGCTGAGCAGCAGGCTACGATGACGCGGCTTCAACACCGACAGATCACCATAACCTTTTGCAGAAGCGAACGCGTGGACCTTCTCCCAAGGGACATGCAGCTGCATCACTTCCGACGGCGGCCTACGAAGGAAGCTGACGGAACCTTGTCGGCTCCGGACAACCCGTTGGCGTGTCGTATATGTGCGGACCTCATATCCAAGGAAGGCGGCTCCATCGCTCGCCTTGCGGATACCGCTTTTCTCCTCGGACACCGTGAGCGCCAGCGCCTCGGTCAGGAATGCCCTGACTTCGGCGAACACGCTTCGTGCATCCTCCTTGCTACCGATAACCCCAATCATGAAGTCGTCCGCGTAGCGACAGTAACGAAGTCGGCGATAACCGGGGTCCATCGCGTCTCTCGACGGGATGGACCGCTTTTGCGGCAGTAAGGTTTGGATTTTGGCCAAGGAGGCCGCAACCTTCACCTCGTCGACATTGTCTTTGGCCCGCAGCATGGTGACGCGCTTCCGTTGTTTCTGGATGCGCCCAGCCAGTCGCCCATATTCCGGGTTCGTGGCACGGACCTTCCCCCTCTCGAAAGCCGCGATCCGTTCCGCCATGAACATATCGAGTTCATGGAGGTAGATGTTGGCCAAGATTGGAGAGACGATACCGCCCTGCGGAGTGCCGCTGTAGGTCCGGGTGTGAACCCGGTCTTCCATAACACCCGCCTTAAGCATGCTGCCGATCAAGCCGATGAATTTCTCGTCATCGATCCTTTTCCGCAACAGCCGCAGGAGGATGTCGTGGTCGATGTTCTCGAAGAACCCCGCGACATCCACATCTACGAGCCATTTCACCCCCGTCCATACGGCTTTGACGTGTTCAAGCGCCGTATGACACGACCGGCCCGGCCGGAATCCATGGGAGGCGTTCGAGAACACCGGTTCATAGATCCGTTCGAGCAGTTGCCGCGCCACTTCCTGAACGAGGCGGTCGTCGCGCGTGGGAATGCCCAGCGGACGCCGTTTGCCCTTGCCTTTCGGGATAAACACCCGACGCACTGGTTTGGGATCATAGGTCCCTGCCGTCACGCTGGCGATAATCGGGTCGAGGTCTTCCGGTCCGAAGTCCGCGAAGGTCTCGCCGTCAATACCCGGCGTCATCGCACCCTTGTTGGATCCGATCTTCTGGAGCCCCTCCTCCCAAAGGAGGCGAGACCCCATCAGACGATAGAGTCCATTCACCCTTTTGCCCGACGCAACGAGCGCCGGAATGGCCTCCAACCGGCCTTTCACAGTTTCTGGCAGCATCAGCACACCCCATGATCGGTGGTTGAAGAATCACAGCTGCCGCCCTTCCCCCGGTCTTCCCCGCTTTCGGCCCGATCGCTCGAGACCTTATACAGTTGCACCGCCGCCTCCGAAGAGGTCGATGTCCCGGGCATTACCCCGGGCATTTGAGTAATATGGCGGCTCCGTACCCATGCAGGCCGGCAGAAGCCGCCTGTTTAGGGCATCCCGTAGTTACGCTGAATGGAGATGCGGCGCGGTTAGGTGTCCCGTTCGTCCACTAAACCCCTCGACGAGAGGCGCACCGGATGGGCTGAGAAACAGGCGGCCAAGACATGAGACCGCTGTCATCATCCGGACCTGGCGTGACAGTCGCTTTCGCCAGTATCGCTATATAGATTGCTGCAGACTGGGATTTAAGCAGTGTAGCCTTCACCATACGCACCTTGCCCTGACCGTCATCGCCTCCATTTGCGACTAAGACGCATCTGGCCTTTTCCGAACATGCTATTGTTCCCCGTCCCTTTCGGGATTTCAGACCTTGTGAGGCCCGAGGTTAGTCCGGCGAGCAGAGGCATTCTCAACTTACCTCATCATCACTGATACTCCATTTCAGCGCCGCAACGGCGCACTGTCCTTGTAACCGAACTGCTCGCCCGACTTGCTGGCGGGGTTCCAAAGCACCTTGCAGATGACCGCGAAGACTTCGCCTCCGACCCCGTTCGTCAGGACCTGGACCGCGGCGTAGTAGGTTCGGTTCTGCGGACAGGATGAAGCGAGCACCCTCAGGCCTGAGGTGCCACCTTCCACCTCACGGACATAGGTGAACTGGTCATCGAGATAGGCTTTCGCCGTGGCGCGTCCGCCCATCGAACGGAGCGGCATCGTGAGCCATCCCATAGAAGCATCTCCTTTGCTGGTGGCGGGTCGGCAGCGCGCCTATCCGGCTGCGGCCAACGGCTGCTCGGTTGCTACGACCGGAGCGATGCTGGTCGCACTCATCTGCCCGCCGCTGAAGGCGAGCAGATAGTTGAAGGCCTGCTCGGCCTTGGAAGCGGCATGAATGATCGCGGTCTTGTCCGCCCGCAGAATGCCGAGCCAGTGCGCGACGTAACTTGCGTGACTGTCGTGGAGCTCGTTCGGGAGCCCGAGATGTGCGCACACCAAGCCGCTGCCGATCTCCGCGACGAGTTCCTCGAAGCTATAGGCCTGATCCCCGAAACGCTTGCCGAAGGTCCTGGCGAGACGGCTGGTGCCGCCCGACCAATGGGTCGTCTCGTGCGCACGGACCGAGGCATAATGATCCATCGTCCTGAACGAGCGCTGGTGCGGCATCTGGATGTAGTCGAAAGTTGGATGGAAGAAGGCGCGGTCGCCGCCGTGGCGGACCTCGGCCGGAATGGCACCGAAGAAGCCGTCGATAGCGCTCTGCCGAACCGACGGATCGACGGGAGCGATGTCGTCTTCGGCAGGATAGAAATAGGCCGGCAGGCCATCGATCTGGTCAGCGTTGAAAACGATGTAGTGGCGCAGGAAGCGAATGTTGCGCTCGCTCTCGGCGCCCGTGACCGGATTGGCCTCTGTCTTCTTGAAGCTCGAATAATAGACCGACAATGAGCCGGTCTCGCCCCGGCGAACATGCCCGCCGAGCTCTTCTGCCTGACGATAGGTCATCCAGTAGCGCGACCGGTAGCCGTTCGCATCGGCGATGGCCCACAGGTAGACGGTGTTGATGCCCGTGTAGGGCGTACCGCAATGACGCAGCGGGCGTCCGCCCGCGCCGCCGACGCGCCAGGGTCGGCTCCAAGGCGCGACGCCTTCCTCGAGCTTGCGGATGATAAGACCGGTGATCTCCGCCGCGACGTCGCGGCTCGACCTGGATTTTGCGGACATGGCAGTGGGCTCCAAGTGGCCAGGAAGCACCGCCGACGCGCAAGGCGCCGGCGGCAGGTTGCTGAGGAGGCGATGGTCGACGCTGAAGCCGGTCCATCGCCGGCGCCAGCGGCCGGCTGAGTCAGGCGTCAGCGTCTTCGAGCTCTCCGGCGGCTGAACCTTCGGGCACGCCCGGCTCGCCGCCGTCAGCGAAGTCATCGCCGATGTCGAACGCATCTTCGGTCGCGGGACTGGATGCCGAACCGGTGTGGATATCGAGGAAGCGCATCGCGTTGGGCACCCAGGCTAGCGCGGCCGCCTTGACCTCGGGTTCGACGATCGACTCGCCCGCGAACAGCTTCTGGCAGCTTTCCGAGATCTCCGTCTTCTTGAGCGAGGCATGGCGGGCGGAGAGCGCCGGACCGCCGACGTCATAAAGGAGGCTCATGATGCTGCCCTTGTTCACTCGATCGAAGAAGTTCGCCGACGTCGGGCGCCACCAGCTCGCCACATCGATGTCGAGGATCGAGGCCATTCGATTGTGCAGCGGGATCTGCTCGTTCGAGAGGCCCGGCTTGGCTTCGAGCGACATCGCGACGATGTGGGCAAGCCAGTTCGCCTTGCTGTCATCGTCGAGCGCTCGGAACGCCTCGAACCGGTCGACCTCGCTGTCGAACTCGGTCCAGCCCGCGTCGAGACCGTCATGGGCTTCAGCCAGATATTCGCGCGCGCGAGACGCCGGCATGTCGCCGGTCGCAGGATCCTGCGGACCCATGGCACGGATCGTCGTGCCGTACTCGGTCGAGCTACTGGCGAGACCGCCCGACGGATTGGTCCGGGCGTCGACCATCACGAACAGAGCATAGTCGAGCGCCAGCGCCGGCTGTGCCAGGAGGCAGGAGGCGAGAATGTCGCGGCGCTGGACCGCGAGCTCGTCATAGAGGCGCGCGCTGAGCGGCTTGCCGCCGGGCGCGACCGCCTCGCGCCGGTAGGTCGGTTCGGCCGGAGCGTCGCCGCCGACGCGGAAGTTGCGGGACGGCTGCTCCGGTTCATCCCCTTCCCCGACATCGCCGCCGCTGTCGTCCGGCCGCTCGATCAGGATTTCCTGCTCGCTGTAATACTGCGTGTCGAGACGCATCTCGCCCTGGGGCGTCAGCAGCAGGAAGGCGCCGACATGAGGCCGCAGCTCGTCGGGAAGCACCGGCGCGCGGTTCTCGATCGCTTCCGCCTCGGCGATGAGTCGGTCATCTTCCTGGTCGAGCAGCTCGAACGCCTCTTCGGTGAGCTGCTCGTCCTGCATCGCCACCTCGAGGACGCCGCGACGCTCCTCGATCTCGACGAGGCGCGCTTTTTGTTCGTCGCTGAGAGGAGGTGGTTGGAGAATGGCGCGGTAAAGGCCGTGGGCGGCGTTGTGCGCGTAGTTGCTGGCGATCGGCCGGATCCAGGCAAGTCCGGTTTCCTCACCGATGCGCTTCGCCTCCGCTTCCATGATCTCGCCGGCAAGCCGATGCGCGATCTCAGGGTTGACCCAGCGATCGTTCCCATCGGTGAAAAGGTCGCCGTCGATCTTGCCGCCGGCGTGGCGGTAGCGCGCCTCCCCTACCAGCATGGCGATCGGATCGCTCGCCTTGAGCGTTTCGTTAGCGATCACGCGCCGGATCGTGTCGGCCGTGACGTGGCTATGCTGATAGCTGCTCCAGACGAGGAGCTGCTTGTCCTGGCTTTCGGTGGAGGCGTAGGCCTTTGCGATATCGAGCGTGATCTCGCCCTTGCTCAGCGCTTCGAAGATCGGCTCCGCGAGCGAGGCAAGGCGCAGGCGGCCTTCGACGAAGCGCCGGGTTACGCCGAAGCGCTTGGCGACCGCGTCGATGTCTCCGGTCGTGCCGATGAAATGCTGGAACGCGCGGCATTCTTCCGCCGGCGTCATCTTGAGCTGGTGGAAGTTCGTTGCGGTGGAGGTCTCGGAAAGCTCGGCATCGTCGCCGGTCAGCACCATGACGGGCACGTCGAAGTCGGCATCGCTGATCGACCCGCGATCGGCGAGGAGCCGGAGCGCGCGCCAGCGGCGTCCTCCGTCGAATACCTCATAGGTGCCCCTGGGCTTCTTTGCCGGTGTGACGAGCAGGTTCTGGAGAACGCCTTTGGCTTCGATGCTCGCGGCCATGGGCTCGATCTGGAGCTGCTCGTCAGGCGCGGTGCGCACGTTGATCGGCGACAGGCGCAGCTTGTTCAGTTTGACGGTCTGGATCATCGGGGGAACTCCTGGTGGCGTCCGGCATCTCCCGGACACCACCCCCGCTCCCCCTCCCCTTTCCCGAGACGTCCCGGCGGCCCCGGGCAGAGTCCGGTCCGTCAGCCGCTGCCGGCCAGGATGCGCTCGAGCACCTCCGCGGCGGCGGGCACCGGCAGGAACACCCGCGTGCGGTACTGGATCACCTCCGTGAAGCAGCCGATCGACTTCAGCCACGCGATCTGCTGAGCCGGCGCGCCAACCAGCTCGATGCGCGGCGATCCGTTCACGAGCGCGCGCTTGATCGTCATCGGGAAGGGGCGGCTGAGGTCGACGCTACGGCCGGAGAAGGCCGATTTCGCGATGTCGCTCGCGGGCAGGTCCTCGGCGCGATCCAGGCCGAGCTTGGTGAAGAGCTGAACAACATGCTCGTCGAAGACGAGACGGCCCAGCCAGCTGTTCCCAGCCTTGTCGGCGATGCGGTTGACCACAAGATGGTCGCTGGGCAGCGCCGACCAGATCGGCAGGAGGAGTCCGGTCGCAAGACGGATCGTCTCGGTGTCGACCTTGTTGGCGGCGCGCTCGGCTTCCTCCCGCCATTTCGCGCAGAAGGCTTCGCGATCAATCATCGTCCAGGCACTTTCGAAGAGCTCCTGCTCGCGCAGATATTCGCGGCGCGTCGGCCGCGTCAGCTCGAGGCGCGGGATTGGGGTGCCCTCCTTCTCCTCCATGAGCGAGCGGGCCCGCGTCTGGAGGGCCACCATGCCGGACTTGCCGTTGACCAGAAATGCCGCGGTCGCATCGGCATCGGCGATGTGAAGGATGCGTTCGAGCGGGACCGGCGTGCGTCGATGCGCGATCTCGATGGTGAGAAGATGCGAGGTTGCGCCGCTGACCGGGTCGGTTCTGAGCAGCGTGTCGTCCGTCAGCGTTGCCGTGTCGACGAGGATGGTCTCGACGCCGACGTCGAGCCTGCCGGCGTCGCGCGCGGCCGAGACCCGGGTTTCCACCAGCGCAAGGAACTCGTCGAAGATCCTGTTCTGGAGCGCGATCGGAAGCGCCAGGATGCGATTGAGCCAGCGCTGGATGGGCGGGAGCTCGTCCTTCATGACGCCGTCCTTGTCGCAGAGCTCGAGCCCGGTGCGCCGCTCGAACTCGGCTTGGCTGACGCTGGTCAGCTTGCCGCCTACGAGCAGGTGGAACCAGCTCACCAGCGCCGCACAGGCATACTCGCTCTCGAGATTGTCGGCAGGATCGAAGAGGTTTTGACCGCCTGTCTGGCGCTGGCCGCGGGTGAGCGCGCCGAGGCTGTCCAGCCGGCGAGCGATCGTGCTCGTGAAGCGCAGCTCGCCCTTGCAGTCGGTCGTGACCGGCCGGAAAAGCGGCGTGCTCGCCTGGTGGGTGCGATGAGTGCGACCCAGGCCCTGGATGGCTCGATCGGCGCGCCAGCCCGGCTCGAGGAGCAGGTGAACGCGCTGCTCCTGGTTCACGGCATCGCGGGACGCGTGGTACGACCGGCCGGTGCCGCCGGCGTCCGAGAAGATGAGGACGCGCTTGCGGCGTTGCATGAAGGCAGCCGCCTCGGCCTGGCTGGTCCTGCTGGAGCGGGTCTCCAGCTTCTGCCGACCGTCTCCGGTCGAGATCAGCCGCTTGGTCCGCCCGGTCACTTCTGCCACATTGTCGTGGCCGAAGTGCTCGAGCAGCCCGTCGAGCGCCGACATGATGGGCGGCAGCGCGCAGAGATGCTCGATGAGCTGGGTGCGCGCGGCCTCGGCTTCGGGGTTGTAGACCGGATTGCCCGCCTCGTCCTCCATCGGCAGGGAGCGTTGCGTTCCCGTGTCGTCGGTGAACACCCGCATCTGCCGGGTCGGGAAGGCGCGTTCGAGATAGTCGATCACATATTCGCGGGGCGAGAGGTCGATCTCGAGGTCGGCCCGCTCGTCGGGGCTCAACGCGCCGAGCCGGCGATCGAGGATGGACTCGGCCGTGGTGACGAGTTGAAGCACGACCGACTGTCCATTTGCCAAATGGTCCTGAACGGCCGCGATCACGGTCGGCAGCTTCATCGAGAGGAGGACCTGGCCGAAGAAGCGCTGCTTGGTCGATTCGAAGCGTGACCGCGCGGAGGCCTTGGCGCCGCTGTTAAGCGTCGTGCTTTCCAGGCCATCGACGACGCTGGTCAGCTCGAGCGCCCGCTCCATGTTCTGGTGGATGATGGCCCAGGCATCGGCATAGGTGTCGTAGATTGCGATCTGCGCGGGTGTCAGCTCGTGGCGCAGGATCTCGTATTCGACGCCGGCGAAGCTGAGCGCGCGTGCCACGTAGAGGCCGGTCGCCTTGAGATCGCGCGCGACCAGCTCCATCGCGGCGATACCGCCTTTGCGGATGCCGCTGATGAACTGCTCGCGGTCCGCGAAGGCGGTCTCCGGGCCCCAGAGACCGAGCCGCACCGCGTAAGCGAGATTGTTCACGTCGGATGCGCCGGTAGCCGACGCATAAAGCACGCGCGCACCTGGCAGCTGGTTCTGGAGGAGGACGCCGCAGATTCCCTGCTGCGATCCTTCCTTTGCGCCCAGCGCCCCCTCCCCGCCCGCCACGCCGCCCATCTCGTGCGCTTCGTCGAATGCAATGACCCCGTCGAAATCGCCGCCCGCCCAGTCGACGATATGTTTCAGCCGGCTGTGATCGCCGCGCAGCGAGCGCAAGGTGGGATAAGTAACGAGAAGGACGCCCTGGTCGAGCCTGATCGGCTCGTCGATCTTCCAGTTGGAGATGGGCTGGATGTCGCCGCTGAGACCGCCAAGAGCAGTCCAGTCGCGGCGCGCGTCTTCGAGCAGCGGCGCGCTCTTGGTGACCCAGATATTCCGCCGGCGTCCCTGGAGCCAGCTATCGAGGATGCAGGCCGCGATCTGACGGCCCTTGCCCGCGCCAGTGCCGTCGCCGAGGAAGAATCCTTTGCGGTAGGCGTCGCCGTCCTCCGCCAGGACCAGCCCGACGCCTTCCTTGTCGGGCTTGAAACGTCCCGGGATGGTCTGCGCCCATGCGTGCCCGGCATAGACGACGGTCTCGAGCTGCGAAGCGGAAAGCAGGCGTTCGGCGACAGTTCGCTCAGGCAGTGCAGGCAGATAGTCGGGGATAGGCGCGGGTATCGACGCCATCGCCACAGATTCCACGAGCGGGGTCGGGTGATCGCCGGCCTTGGCGAAGAGGATGCGGCTCGGACGGTAGGGAAGGTAGACGCCCGTCTGCTCGAGGAGGGGCGCCGGCGTGGCCAGCTTCTCATATTCGACAGGAAGTACATCGTTGCGGACGGGCGCGTGATAGGCGCGGGGTGCCGGGCGGCTGCTCTTGACGGCCCGAAAGAACGAAATGCCACCCGAGCGGTTGGGCCGTGTCACGGTCGGCTCCGCCCGCGCCGCCGATCGTTCGGAGACGCTGAGCGCGCCGATGAGATCCGCGATGGAGGAGCGCTGAATGGTAGCGGGCGGTGCCTTGCCCGGCGTCTTGTCGATGACGAGCATGCGGACCGCGATCGAGGTCCCATGCTTGAGATAGCAGTTCTCGAGCCTGATGGCGGTCCGGACCGTGACGTCGCGCAGAATGGTTTCATACTGATCGCGCATCCTGGCGCTGGGGCCGAACCAGTCCGGCATGATCGCGACCAGTCGTCCGCCTGCCTGCAGCCGTCGAATGGCTGCCTGGAGATGGCGGACGGCAGCATAGTCGTCTGCGCCGCGGCCGAGAGAGCGCGAGAACGGCGGGTTCATCAGGATGAGCGTCGGGCGGTCGCTTGCCGAAAACACGGTGTTGATGGTCGCGCCGTCGTGGCCGGTCACCGCAGCGCTGGGGAAGACGTCTGGCAGCCGAGCACGACGCGAGCGGTCGAGTTCGTTGAGGTGGAGCGCCCGGTGGGCCGGGATCTGTGCCACCAGAAGCCCGTTGCCGGCGCTGGGCTCCAGGATCACATCGTCGGGCTGGATGTTGGCGAGAAGCACGGCAACGGCGGCAATGTCGACGGGGGTCGAGAACTGCTGCCATTCGATCTGCTCTTCGCTGCGCACGGTCTGGGTCGGCAGCCGAGATGAAAGCTCGATCAGCGCCGTGACGTCAGCGAATGAGGAGAGGCTTGGCCCGGCAGCCCGCAGGTGGAGCGCGACCGCATGTTCAAGAACCTCGAAGCTGGCCCGCTGAGTCCAGCGACCTTCAGCGTCGGAGCCGCCGAAGGCTTCGACCATGGCCTCATTGAGCAGCCGACGGGTGATCGTGTCCCCTGCGTGCAAATGTGGAAGGAGGAGGCGTGCGGCGCGGCGATCGGCGCCTTCGGCCGCATGGATTGGGGTCGTCATGTGGTGGTCTCCTGCGTGGCTGCACCCTCGGCAGCTTCACGCACTCGATCCCCCTCCCCTCTTTCGGCGCGGCGAGCCTAGGTGTTTGATCCCACGGTTTGATGGTGCGATCCTTTCGTTGGAATGGAAGGAAGCCGTATGGGACAGGTACGTCACGGGAGCGCCACGACCACGCACGCTGTCCGAGCAGCAATACAGCGATCGCAAGCTTCGCTCGCGACGCTGAGCCGTGAGCTGGGGATCAACCCCAAGACGGTGGCGAAGTGGCGTAAGAGGGCGACGGTCGAGGATCTGAAGACCGGGCCGAAGGCCCCTCATTCAACGACCCTGACCGAGGCGGAGGAGGCAATGGTGGTGGCGTTCCGTCGCCACACGCTGCTGCCGCTCGACGACTGCCTCTACGCATTGCAGCCGTCGCTACCGCACCTGACCCGCTCAGCGCTGCACCGTTGCCTTCAGCGGCACGGCATCTCACGGCTACCGGATGTCGAGGGCGACAAGCCCAAGCGTCAGCGCTTCAAGCGTTATCCGATTGGTTTCTTCCACATCGATATCGCCGAGGTGCAAACTGCCGAAGGAAAGCTCTATCTGTTCGTCGGCATAGACCGCACCAGCAAGTTCGCAGTCACCCAGCTGGTCGACAAGGCCGATAGGCGCACAGCATGGGAGTTCCTCGAACACCTGCTGAAGGCCGTGCCGTACCGGATACACACGATCCTGACCGATAATGGCATTCAGTTCGCCGAGCAGCCGCGCAACCGGAACACCGCCTGGTCGCGCCAGATGCGCTTCGACATGATCTGCGAGGCGAACGACATCGAACACCGGCTCACCAAGCCGAACCACCCGTGGACGAACGGTCAGGTCGAACGGATGAACCGCACCATCAAGGAGGCAACCGTCAAACGCTTCCACTACGAGACCCACGACCAGCTCCGGACGCACCTCGCCGACTTCATGGCCGCCTACAACTTTGCCCGCCGGCTCAAGACGCTCAGCGGCCTCACACCCTACGAATACATCGCCAAGATCTGGACGTCAGAGCCAGACCGGTTCATCGTCGATCCGATCCACCAGATGCCGGGACTGAACACCTAGCCGCGCTTATCCCGTTCACGGGCATCGAGAACCTTCGCCCAGTCCTTGAAGCCATGCGGTGGAGGTGCCCGACGGATGGCGAGATCCTGCCGGGCATAACGTTCCTCGGCCTTGTCTGCGGCGCGTCGGCCCTCCGGGTCGTTATCTTGCGCAATCATAAGCGTCGTGACGCTGCCCGGGATGACAAGCTGGTCGAGGCGGCGCGCGCCGAGCGAAGCCCAGCACGGGACGCCGTGGAGCCGGGTGAAAGCGGCCGCGGTCTCGAAGCCTTCGGCGATCGCGAGGGTCGCACCCCCTCCCCCGCCCCGCCACGCGCCGCTTTGCGGCGTTCCGATCATGAGCTTGCTGGTGTAATCCGCCGTGGCAGGGTTAAGGAAGATCCGCTGCACCGCGACAAGCTGACGGGGATTGCGGACTGCGACCAGCAGCGCCGGTTCGAAGATCGTCCTGGGCCTCGGAAGATAGGGGCAGCGCGGGTGGAAGCGAATGTCCGAGGGGGGTGGAAGCAGATGGCGTCGGCCAAGATAACGTTCGGCGAGCGTGCCGCGCACGTCGACGGCCTGGTCCCAGAGTCGCGACACGTTCCCAGTCCGCGGTGGGCCAGCTTCGGTGGGGCTCGGATAATGGCGATCGGCGCGCACGCGGCGCAGCTCGCGCAACACGTCGTCGCGAGCGCACCCGGCGAAGCAGGTGACGAGAATGTCGCTATCGCCCTGGCGGATCGAGAGACTCGGAGTGGCGTCGCTGTGCGCCGGACAGCGGCACATCGCGACATAGCGATGCCAGGTGCCGCCGAGGGTGCCGACGAGGTCGACCAGCTGCTGTGTTGGACGTCGTGCGGTGAGAGGCATTAATTTTCTCCGGGCTCAGACGCTCGGTCCCCCTCCCCTCTTCGTTCTCAAAAAAATATCAATACCACCGCTGCGCCAGCAGCGGGAGCGATTCTCCGATTCTAGAGATTCTGATTCAGGCCGAGATTACTGCCTGCTTTCAACAGGTTGGTAGGCCATTCCTGACCGCTTGGGGGAGATAGCCTGACCTGCTGGGGGCTGTTTCCTGCCGAATCGGGGGCTGAATCCTGACCTGCTGGGGCCTGCCTGTCCTCGTGGGGGCGCTTCAATTTCCGTCGTTTGTCCACTGCTTGCCGGAGCTAATCGGTTGCGG
This sequence comes from Sphingomonas sp. 179-A 2A2 NHS, assembly GCF_045371305.1. Classification (NCBI taxonomy): domain Bacteria; kingdom Pseudomonadati; phylum Pseudomonadota; class Alphaproteobacteria; order Sphingomonadales; family Sphingomonadaceae; genus Sphingomonas; species Sphingomonas sp. 179-A 2A2 NHS. The sequence goes on from NZ_JBIQDE010000007.1 coordinate 106,745, forward strand.
TGTGCCGATCTGATGCGACTCGCGGACTCGGGCCGATTCCTCGGCGTGATTGGGGCCCTTGTATCCTGACCACTTGGGGGCTGTCGACGGCCGCCATTCCTGTCCTGACTTGACGTTGCGGGTCAGGTCAGGCAGCCAACAGGCCCGGAGCCAATGTATGGATGATTCGCCGGTACAGGATGTCGAGCTAAGCGACGACGAGCAAGAACGCGCCGGCCGTGCTATGCGCGTTGCGCATGCGCTCGCGTCCAAGCAGACCGAAGAGTTCGCCAAGCCGGGGAAGCTCGTTGAGGTAAGGTTCGTCAAGGGCCAGTCGCTCAGCTTGACCGCATCCCGTTTATTGGCGCTGATGATCCTGGCTGCGGGCGGCGATGCTTGGCGCGACATGTCGCACCGGATGCGCAAGGCAGATATCCGCCGGGGTCACAAGGGCAACGAGCGCATCTCGGATATGCTCGAGGAGCTTCATCGCACCCTATTTGCCGAAGACGATCGAAGCTGGCGTGGCCGGAAGGCGACGCGTCGGTTCCCGCTGATCCAGATGTCGAAAGAGGAGGTTGAGGACGAGGACGGCGGGGAGAGCGGTTGGATCGAATGGGAGTTCACTGCAGACGCACGCAAGCTAATTCAGGAGTCGGAAACATACGCGGTCCTGAATAGACAGGCCGTGCTCGGGTTCCGATCGAGCTACGCCCTTAAGCTTTACGAGATCGGCGCGCTGCGGATCCACCGGCGACAGCCGACCTGGCGCTGCGATATCACTGCGCTTCGCGCTGCGCTTGGCATAGCTCCGGACGTATATAAGGATTTCGCGCAATTGCGCCGCAAGGTGCTTCAGACGGCGAAGAGTGAGATCGACCAGCTCGCGCACTTCCGGGTTGAGTGGAAGGAGACGCGGCAGGGGAGAGCCGTGGCCGAAGTCGAGTTCCGTTTCGAGGCAAAGGACGCACCCGCGCAGATCGGGACGGTGGACGAGCTGGAGCGGCACTCGGCGGGCCGGCGCGCGCGCCGCGAGGGTGCGGTCGAGACAATCGCGGTCGCTGAGCCGCCGCGCCAGTTCAGTCCCCAGGTCCGGCTGCCTGTCGTCGTGGGGATAGCGACGGACGAAACTGGTGGTGCGGCCGGCCAAGCGAATGACGCTGCCTCGAGCGCGCGCGCGGCTGCCGTCTCGGACCTAGTGCGTCAGGCCGCGGGGCGGATGAGGTCGGCCGACGCGGAGCGGCCGCGCGCCAAGTTTGCAAGCTTCCCGTCCGGCTCGCTGCGTTGGTCGGGAGCGGAGGAGTTTCTGTCGATCGGTCGCTCCCATGGCGGGGGATGGGACGTGGATCTGATTGCCGAGGCTTATCGCGGGCATATGGGCGACCGCCTTGCCAAGCTGAGCGGCGCCAAGCTGCAGAAGTCGTGGCAGGGCTTTTGCGAAAGCTACGTCGCGCGCAAGGGCCGGCCGAGCTGAAATTGCACCGGTGCAATTTCGATCGAGACGGTCGCGCATAGCCCCCAAGCGGTCAGGCAAGCAGTACTCCCCACAGCCCGGCGTACATATTTTCGAAATATAGCCTACCGTTGACGGAAAAGTGCAAATGCGGCATGCCATGCTCTCCTAGCGAAAGGACGGCCTGTGGCGACCGCAATTGCGCGGGTTAGACCGGATCAAACCCGAATCAGCGCGCTCGCCGAGCGATGCTCGAACATCCTTGAGAAGCTGCGGGATGGCGCGCAGAGCAAGCGTGCCGACGAGCGACGCGAACCGATCTTCACGATCGGAAAGGCGGCTGATCTGGTGGGACGTACGCCGGCGGCGATACGCGAGGCTGAGAAGGATGGTCGCCTGCCTGAACCAGGGCGCACCGAGACGAACCGCAGGGTCGGTTATACGCTGGCACAGCTGAACGACATGCGCGGGGTGTTCGGCACACGCCCCTGGCGCGCGGCGGACGATCCCTGCGCCGTGGTTGCCGTCCAGAACTTCAAGGGCGGAGTGGGCAAGTCGACGATTTCGGTGCATTTGGCCCAGTTTTTGGCGATTCGGGGCTACCGGGTGCTCCTGATTGACTGCGACAGCCAGGCGTCGGCGACGACCCTGTTCGGCTACGTCCCTGACCTCGACCTTCAGGAGGAGAACACGCTCTATCCGTTCCTGCGACAGGACGAGCTGGTCAGCCTCGAATATGCCATTCGCGCCACGCATTTCGACGGTCTCGACCTGATTCCGGCCAATCTGCGGCTTTTCCAGTCTGAGTACGAACTTGCGGCCAGAATGGCGCGGGGGCAGGGGGCCCTGCTGGATCGGCTGCAACAGGGTATCGCTTCGGTTGCGGACCGCTACGACGTGGTTGTGATCGATCCGCCCCCGGCACTTGGCGCGATCTCGCTTTCGGTGCTGCGGGCCGCCAACGCCCTGGTCGTGCCGGTGCCCCCCACCGTCATGGATTTCTCTTCGACCGCCGCTTATCTCGCGATGCTCGATGAGACGATGCAGGTTCTCCTTGAGCACGGCATGAACACCGATCTCGCCTTTCTCCGCTTCGTGGCGTCGAAGGTGGACGAGAACAAATCCATGCAACGCGAGCTGATGGGACTGATGGGGCAGCTCTACGGCAATGCGCTGGTTCGCACGCCGCTCAAGGATTCGGCGGAGATCGACAACGCCAGCGCGCGGTTGATGACGGTTTATGAACTGGAGGGCCCGACGACGAGCAGGTCTGTGCGCGACCGGTGTCTGACGTATCTCGACGGCGTGAATTCCGAGATCGAGACGGATATCCGATCGATGTGGCCGAGCCACGAAGGCCGCCTGCGGCGGGAGGGACTGGCATGAGCGCGGATGGAAATTGCACCGGTGCAATTTCGGGTGAAGGAGAGGCGCCATGAGCGCGAAAAACCGTAGTTTTGCGGCGGATCTGGCCGGTGCGATCGAGGCCCCGGATGATCCGCCGGCGCGGCCGTCACGGCTCGGCATGGGTGTGCTCGCCGGACGCAGCACGCGACTTGCAGAACTGGCCACCGGCGCACTCGTCAACCGCGCCACCGAGCTGGTCGACCCGGCCCGGTGCCGAATGTGGCACGGCCACAACCGCGACTATGCCGCACTCTCAGAGGAGCGGTGCCGCGACCTGATCGACAGTCTCAAGGCGCAGGGCAAGCAGGAGATGCCGGCGCTGGTCCGCCGTGTCCGGGACGATCCTGATCACGACTTCGAGGTGATCTCGGGCGCGCGGCGGCACTGGTCGGTGAGTTGGCTGCGCAGCCACAACTATCCCGAGTTCCGCTTTCTCGTGGAAATCCGCGAACTCACCGACGAGGAGGCTTTCCGGCTATCCGATATCGAGAACCGGGCACGGGAAGATATCTCGGACTTCGAGCGGGCTCGCGACTATCTCCGCGCGCTGGACGCCTATTACGGCGGGAAGCAGCAGGAGATGGCCGAGCGCATCAACGTCACGGCGAGCTGGCTCAGCCGCTATCTCGACATGGCGCGCCTGCCGGCCGAGATCATCGCCGCGTTCCAGTCGCCTCATGACCTCGGCATCAAGCACGTGACGCAGATCAAGCCGCTGCTGAAGCCCGAGGATCGCCGCTCGCGCGTGCTCGCCGAAGGGCGCCGGATCGCAAACGCGCGCGCGAGCGGAGAATCGGTGCCGCAAGCTCCCGCGGATGTGGTGCGGATGCTCGCCGCGGCAGCCGAAGCCCCCAAGAAGACAGGCTCCCCCAAGAGGACAGGAAAGGTGTCGAGCACTGTCAAGACGAGTGGCGGGACAGAGATCCTCCGCGTCGACGGCCACGGCCGAGCCGGAGTGACCCTGACCTTGCTTCCCAAGGCGGGCGCGAGCCGCGCCGATGCGGAGCACGCGCTTGGCGAGATTCTGGATCGCTTCTGGCCGGCGAGTTGACCGGACATGGATGCGGTCTCACCCGCCTTCGGTCGTACTGAGCCCCAGGCGTGCGAGGCGCTCGTCGATCGCACGCATCTCGGCATCGAAGTCGGACAGTACCGCATCGAGCGCCGGCCTCGGCGGGGTAGGGGCGAGCGGACGCCCCCGGCGGGCGGGCACGAAGCCGAAGGACTGGGCGAGGTCCGGCGGGAGGTAGGCGCGCCAGCTCTGGCGCCCGCTCACCTCGACAAGCAGGCCGGAGGCTGCGGCGCGCGCCAGCAGCTTGCCGGCTCCGGAGATGGTCAGCCGAAGCCGGATTGCCACGGCACGGGGGCTCAGCACCGGCTGGACCTGGGCGAGCGTGAGGAGCGGCAAGAGCGAGCCAGGCCGGCGCGCGCCCGACAGGGCCTCGGCCGCGCGCAGGCGGTCTTCTTCGATCGCCTTGAGCCGCTGCAGGCCGGTATCGGCGGCGCGGCGCAGCTGCTTGAGGTAACGCCTAACGATCGCCTCGCGATCGCCGGGCTGCAGCCGCAGTGCCTTGTCGGCGCAGACCAGATTGGGCAGCGTGTTGCGTGTCGCGCCAAGCTCGTTGAGGAGCATCGGCATCGCGAGCCAGGGCGCGCTGGTGCGATTTGCCCGCGCGTGGCGGGCGGTCAGCTCGAGCGCGCGCAGCAGCACCGGCCGGCTGCCCCAGTCGGAAGGGGGATCGAACGTGAAGGGCAGGGCCTCGCGCCAGTGGCGACGGGGGGTCACGCGAAGGGTCGCCTGCCATTCGGTGAGTTGGGACAGGTCGTCGCCAACGGTCGGTTGGCGCGTGCGGGAGGGCAGGGGAAGCCCGCAGGCCTGGCCGAAAATGTCGATTTCGTCGATTTCTGCTCCTTGTCCACGCAGCGCTTCGGCATAGCCGCTCCACGCGGACCGGCGCACCCAGGCAGATCGGCAGTTTGTGGCGGAAATCCGCGCATCCAGGCTGGCGACGGCGGCTGCTGTGGTCTCGAGTTCGTGCGCGAGCGGGCCCGTCCAGCTGGGCACCGAAAGATCGGGAATGGGTGCGGCCATCTGGCGGATAGTAGACGCAAGCATAGTGTTCGGTCTAGCGTGCCGGTACGCGCAGTGTTGATAATGGACCCTTATCAACACCCCATTGTTGAAGCTTCTATATCCCGGTAAGGAATAGGAGCTGGCTGTTCGTGCGCCGGCGGGCCTCCGCATCGGGGCGCAACAGGGAAGACGAGGCGTGTACGAGCATCTGAGTGACCTGGCGCAGCGGCTCGGCCGCCACATGGCCGAGCATAGTCCCAAGGGCCTGCCGACGCATTTTGGCGACGAGCTGCTCGAGGCCTTTCCGCAGGAGAGCCGCAAGACCTTGGGAATGGCGCTGGCCGAGCTCGAGGCCGACGGGCTCGTGAAGCTCTCGCATGTGCTGGGGCCGCACCTGCCGCGCGTGCGGACGACGGTAGAGCTGTTCATCGCCAGCGATCCCGCGATCACCGGGCACGACCCGGTCGAGGATTCGGTCGTGCTCGCCCGGTTGCTGCTCGACCAGCCCGAGCTGGGCGGGAACGCCAGGAAGCTCGAGGAGGCCGCGGGCTGGGAGCGCCGCCGCTTCAACCCCGCCTTCGCGCTGCTAATCCCATGCGTTCACGACGGCCGCGTGCGCAAGTCGCTGCAGGACGACTATCCGACGATGGGGATTCTGCTCGCCGACGAGGATCTGGTGGAGCTGCGCCGATACGTTCAGCGCCACAGCCAATGATCAAGTTCACCCACAATGGCCGGCCGTTCGACGCCAGCAGGTTTGCCGCCGACATCGAGGCCAAGGCGATCGCGCTCGGTATGCAGGCGCTCGAGGAGAAGGCGAGGGGAGCGGCCGCCTCGATCGTCGATCCCGAGACCGGCCATCATGCCGACGTCTTCGTCGACCGGCTGTCGGGCAATCGGGTAGCGATCCGCACCACCGGCTCGCCTGCTTTCGCGCGGCTTCTCGAAAAGCGTCTGGGTGTCGACCCGGGAAAGGTTCAGGTCATGAATGCCGCCGACGGCGCCCCGCACCCCAAAGTCTATCTGGCGCATGCGAGCGAGGACAAGGATCGGGTGCGTCCGGTCGCGGAATATCTGATGGCGAACGGCGTCGACGTCTGGTTCGACGAGTGGGAGATCGAGCCCGGCGACAGTCTTCGACAGAAGATGGAGGAGGGCCTCGGCGCCATGACCCATTTCGTCGTGGTGCTGACCGAAACGTCGATCGCCAAGCCCTGGGTGGCCAAGGAGATCGATGTCGGGCTCGTCCAGCAGGTCGGGGGCAAGAGCCGGTTCGTGCCGCTCGTCGTCGATCTCGATCCCGCAAAGCTGTCGCCCTTCCTGCAGGCGATGCTGTTCCTCAAGATCGATCCCGCAAGCGAGGCGGACCTCAAGGGCCTGGCGGACCGCCTGCACGGCGTGAGCCGCAAGCCGGCGCTCGGCGCCGCGCCCCGCTATGTCCAGACGGCGCCGAGCGGGCTGGAGGGCTGGTCGCCGGCGGCGGTCGCGGTCGGCAAGCATGTCGTCGAGACCAGCGCGCATGCGCTGGCCGTCGACCCCGTGGTGACCCTCGAGGACCTCACGGCCGCGCTCGACATCGCGGCGGATGATCTCAGGATCGCGCTGCTCGACCTGAAGGACGGCGGTTATCTGCGCGAGTTGAACGTGAGCGGGCACTATGCTCCGCAGCCGGCGCTGTTCGTGGACTTTGACGAGGCGTTCATGCCGTTCAGCCCCAGCGAGGATGCGCGGACGCTGGCGAACCGGATGGTGACGGGCGAGGAGCGGGCCGCAGACACCAAGCGGCTTGCCGAGGCGCTCGGATGGGAACCGCGCCGGATGAACAGCGCCATCTGCTATCTCGAGCGGGTCGGGGCGATCAAATCCCGGCATGCGCTGGCCTCGGCGCCCTGGCGGGCCGTGCAGCTTGTGCGCACGGACGAGACGTTGCGCTTCGCGCGTAATCATGGCTGAACCTGCGCTCCACCGTGCCGAGGCGGCGCCGATCAGCGAGATCGTCTCGCAGGTCGAGGCGCTGGCGCCGGCCCGCCGGCTCGCCGATCCGCAGCTCGTCGCCGCGGCCGCGCGGGCCTGGTCGACGAACACGATCCGCGCCTTCCTGTCGGACCTGAAGATCTGGGACCAATGGTGTCGGCGGCGCGGACTTGCGACAGCGCGGGCCGATGCGGAGGCGGTCGCGTCCTATCTGCGCGCCTTGTCGGGGGTCGAGCAGGATCCGCGCAATCCGCTGAAGCAGCGGGCGCCGGCGACGATCGAGCGCTATCTGGTGAACATCGGCTGGGCCTATCGCATGGCGGGGCTTGATGATCCGACAGCGGCGCCGCTGGTGCGGCTCGAGCTCAAGGGCTTGCGCAAGCTATTGGGCACGCGCCAGCGCCAGGCGCGCGGCATCCGGTTCAAGGGCGAGGTGAGCGACCTCGACGATCCGGCGACCGGTATCTGCCTGGCGCATCTGCTCAAGGCCTCTCGCCGCGACATGCTCGGCGCGCGCGACCGGGCGCTGCTGCGCGTCGCATACGACAGCGGCTGCCGGCGCTCCGAGCTGGTGGCGATCGTCTGTGACGCGGTCGAAGGGCCCGATTCCGACGGCTCGGGAACCCTGTTCATTGCGAGCAGCAAGACCGACCGCGAGCGCGCAGGCGCTATCGCCTATCTCTCGCCCGCGACCATGCAGGCGATTGAGGAGTGGAAGCGGGCCGGCGCGATCGCGGGCGGACCGCTCTTCCGGCGCGTCGAGACCTATTTCGACGGCTCGGTCCGGTCGGTAGGGGAGGGGCCACTGCACCCGAACGCGATCACCTTGATCTACCGTCGCCTCATCCGCGCGGCGTTCGAGAAGAAGCTGCTGGGCACCATGAGCGAAACCGAGCTGGAGCGCTGGCTGGCGGCCGTCTCGAGCCACTCGATCCGGGTCGGCGTGGCGCAGGACAACTTCGCCGCCGGCGAGAGCCTGCCCGCGATCATGCAAGCTTATCGCTGGCGCGATCCCAAGACCGTCATGCGCTACGGCGCGCGGCTTGCCGCCAAGAGCGGGGCGTCGGCGCGCCTCGCACGCCGCTTTCAGGAGAACCGTTGAGCGATGGTCAGCACTATGGTGACAAACCCGACTGCACCCAAACGCCGCTTTAGCGGTCGCGCATGCTCGCAACCACCGGGGAAGCCTTACCTCGTTAGTGGTGTTGGGCATACGGGGATTGTGCGCCGGCAGGAGTCAGGTGAGTGCGGCGTGCGTATGGCCTCGATGGTGAGCTGGGGCTTGCGAGAGACCAGTCGCTTCGACCGCTGCTGAAATATCTGCTCGACTGCGGTTGTTGCGGTTGCAGCGCATAGGGAGGCCATACATCTGACTAATCGTCTCGCACGCTATCTTGAGGATACGCTTGCGGCGGGGTGCATGCACATTACCGAGACGATCGAGCGCGCTAGGACAGTCTCATGGCAGGGGCGCAGCCGCAGCATGACGAGAGATCTAGAAGAACCGATAGCTGGCCGGCGTTGTTCGGAAGTCCGACCAACCCTTCCCGTACGCTGTGCCCGCGCCCGCTCAGGCCGGCGCGAGCGCACGCTCGACAATTGCGTCTAGCGCAAGCCCCAGCTCCTCGGCACTCGTCTCCACCGAGAGGCTGACGCGCAGAGCGGCCTTCGCATCCTCATAGTCGACACCCATCGCCGTCAGCACGTGCGACGGTGCTGTTGTGCCGCTGGAGCAAGCGGAGCCCGAAGCGATGACGATCCCCTCCAGGGCAAGCGTTTCGACCAGCTGGTCTGCGCTGATGCCTGGCACGACGAAGCTGGACGTGTTCGGTAGGCGGTGGGCCCCGCTGCCGAGAACATACGCGTGCGGGACCCGCTCGAGCAGCGCGCGCTCGAATTCGTCACGCAACGCCTGCACTCGGTCCATTAGCGGAAGGCGCGCCTGCGCCAGCCTAGCGCTCTCGGCCAGGCCTGCCGCAGCGGCGGTGTCGGGGGTACCGCCGCGACGGCCATCTTGCTGGCTGCCATGGACCAACGCCGGAAGACGGATGTCGCCCGACGCGAACAGGGCGCCGGCACCATTCGGTCCGTGGAATTTGTGTGCCGACAGCGAAACGAGATCGGCCTGCACCAGATTTCCATCGAGGCTCAGCGGTATGCGCCCCACCGCCTGGGTTGCATCGATGTGGAGCAGGGCTGCCGGACTCGCGTCGCGCACCAGAGCGCCGATCTCGGCCACCGGCTGGATGACGCCGGTTTCGTTGTTGGCGAGCATCACCGCGACGAACGCCGTGTCTTCGCGCAGAAGCGCGGCAATGTCGGCCGGCTCCACTCGGCCGCTGCTGCGGGGACGTACGAGATCGACGTCCCAGCCCAGGGCAGCCAAGGCGTCAAGAGCACTTAATAGCGATGGGTGTTCGATCGCCGAGGCGACCAGATGCCCGGCGCTTCGACCGAAGGTGGCGGCGTGAAGCGCCCAGCTATTGGCTTCGGAGGCTCCGGACGTGAGAAAGAAGCGGCCGGCGGCAGTCTCGTCGCCGAACAGCTGCCCGAGCGCCCGCTTCGCCTGCGACAGCGGGCGGGCGGCGCCCATGAGCTCGCCGGCGCTCGAGGAGGCATTCAGGTATAGGTCGGTGAGGTAGGGCATCATCGCGGCGAGGGCTTCAGGCGCGAGCCGGGTCGTCGCGTTATTGTCGAGATAGGCCCGGATCCTCACCTCGCCTCCAGATCCTGGATGATCGCCTCCACCAGGCGCGGAAGCTCTTCCTCACCGACAAAGGGAACCTGCGCATAGATCGGCTCCGTGCCGCCCCCCAGAATCGCGGCGAGATGGCCCTTGCCGAGCAGTCGCTCCGCCCCGCCGCCCTTGACGCCGAGCGAGAGATCCGACGTGCCCGCGCTATCCACGCGCAGCACCAGCCGGTTGCCGAGATTGCTGCGCAACTGCATCGGGAACACCGATGCGTCGGGACGCTGGGCGGCGAAGATCAAGTAGATGCCAGCGGCTCGGGCCTTGACGCCGAGCCTGCTTACCGCTGCCTCCACCCCGGCACGATAGGCATCGATCTGCATCCAGTCGGCGAACTCGTCATGGACGAGCCAGATCGTGGGCAGCGGCGTCTCGGCCTTCTGATTGTAGCTGCGAATGTTGGAGACCCGCGCCTCTTTGAAGAGGCCGTAGCGACGCTCCATCTCGGCGACGAGCGCCTCTAGCTTGGCGAGCGCCGCCTCGGTTGTATCGATGATCCCGTCGGTGAGATGGGGCAGCGTCTCGAACGCGAAATAGTCGACACCGGACTTGGGGTCGATGAGCACGATTTCGGCAAGTTCGGGAAGATTTGTTGCTGCGATACCCAACAGAATGTTCTGAACAAGAACCGATTTGCCGCTGCCGGTGCTGCCGGCGACGAGGCTGTGCGGAGCAGGCTCGGGTTCTAAAAACAAGGGAGCGCCATCCTCCTCCTTGACGGCGATCAGCAGCCGATTGTTCGCTTGGGCCGGCGGAACGATCCAGTCCTTCCATACTTCGGCGAGCGTCAGCACCTCGCGGTGCGGTCGCATGATCGAGATGGCCACGCGTCCGGGTTCGGCGCGAACGCTCAGCACCTCGAGCCCGTGCGTGGTCTCAAGCTCGGTGAGCCGGCGCAGCACCGCGGCCACCGTAAGCTCGTCGCTGCCCTTAAACTTGAGGAGCGCTGCATTGGGCGTAAGGATATTGCTCTCCAAGCGCGCGGACATACCGTAGCGAAGTAGGGCGTTGCGGCAGCGCGTAGTCACGTCCTCAAGCCACGCCGCGTCATTCTGGCGGTGCCGTACTTCTGCAGCGAGGCTGGCGATCAGCGCTTGAAACCGGCTCACGTGCATCGGCAGCGCTTCCACTGGCGCGACTTCAGTTGCTACCGGCAGCTCCGCCCGTTGGCCGATATCCTGCGGGGCGGAAGCCGCAGGCACCGATTCGTGCGGCATAGCCTTGGGCGACTCCAGAACGTTCGGCGCCACCCGCTCGACATCAGCGAGCCAATCGCCAACCGCGTCGCAGCGCACTGCGTTGGGAGACTGGCGGTTGGCATAGCAGCGCAGGATCTTCCGCAACGATTCCGGAGAATAGCGCTCCTGAAAGCCGGTTTTAGTGGTGCGCACGCCGATACGTTCGTCCGTCACTTGATCGCCGGTGCCCGGCGCGCCATGTGCGAAGACATGCGAGTAGCCGCGTAGCGCGATGCCGCAGCCGGCTTCGCGCAACGCCACTCTCCAGTCCGCGCCAAGCGTCGCCACCGCGCCGCTTGGATCGCGCAGGCCATCAAGCAACATGTCGGAGAGCCGGGCTCGCCAGATATGGCTGTCGGCCGGCGCCTGATCGGCAAGCAGCGCCTCTTCCAGCCGGGTCAGCGTGTCGCGCAGCTGGCGCTCGCTGTCGCCGGCCTTCGCGCTGGCGCTTGCCGCCGCGACATATTTTGCCTCGGTGACCACCACCTCAAGCACGCTGTTGCCCTCCGCATCGGTTCCCGGCGCGAGGCACAAGAGATCCGCGATGCGCTTTTCGTCCTGCCCGAGCCAGGCGGCATAGTCGTCGAGGAACAGCCAGGCTCTCGGCGCCTCCGGATTGAGTTCCGCGTCCACCAGATATTTCGAAAGGACCACCCCGATCAGCTCATTGGCGTTGCTGCCGCGCTTGGCCGCCCGCAGGACGATGTCGCCGGAAACGGCGTTTGCATCGTCGATCAGCCGCGCGGTCAACGCTTCGAGTTCCGCCTCACTATAGTCTGGATCGAGCGCCTTGATCCTGCTGCGCAGGGTTGCCCTCAGCATGCTGTCGGGAGCTTGCGAGGAGATGACCAGGCTACGGCCGTCGGGGCCGGCGTGCTTGTAGCGAATGATCCGGATATGATTGTCGATGAGCTGGCGCCGGTCGAGCAGATCGTCAAAATTGACGACCCAACTGCCGAGGCGGTGCGTCTCCTCGAGGATCTGGCGAGTCGCTGGATCCTGGACGGTGGTCTGGCGCGCCGGAACGAGCGTCTCACCGGATTGCCGCGCCTTGCGCGCCGCGCTCGGCTGGAAAAGCGCCGCCACCGCGTCGAGATAGTCCCAGCCCTCGGCGGGCTGGGCAGGGCAGACGAGATAGACCACCGCATCCCGGTCGCCGCGCCGGATCGGGCGCCTTCGCGACCACTGACCCGGATCGATCCTATCCGCGGGCCAGGTGACCCGGCCAACCTCCACCCAGCCGAGCATCGCGGCTCGTGAGATCACGTCATGGCAGAACACGATGTCGAGCGGCGGGCCGTCAGCGGTCATGGCGGGAACCGATGTGTTGACCATGATCGAAATGCGCAGCCGCGACATGAAATCGCGCGTCGCCTCGCTCGCGTGCAGGCTGTCGTCGCCTATGTCGCGCGACACCAGCTGCTGGTAGAGCTGGCTCAGCCGGTCTTCGTCGCGATGGCGCAGGATCACCTGACACATCGCATCGCCGCCTTCACGCTCGGCCTCCACGCGAAGGCTGTCCACCACGGCCTGTGGCAGGGCGGCCGCGTCGCAATTGTAGAGAACGACCGAAAGGTTGTCCTTCTCGTGCGGCTGCAGCTGCAGATAGTTCTGGACGAGCCCGGTGATCTGGCGCGCGATTGGACCCACATGATCGTTGGTGGCAGCCGCTTCGCCGGCCGCGGTGACCGCTGGCTCGTGCAGGCTGTAATCGTTGACGGCGTCGGTCAGTGCCAGCACTATCGGCTTCGATGCGTTCCAGCCGGTGACCACATCGGGCCGGATCGGCTGCGCCAGCGCCCGGCGCAGCTCGCCGAAATAAAGACCGCCGGCGTCGGTGAAGCCCGAGGCATTCGACGAGAACAGCTGAGCAAGATTGTCGCGAAACATCGTCCAGCGAGCAGCTTGGCCGGCGAGCCGCAACGGATGCCAGGGCGTGACCACCGCCACCGGACGCGCCGCGCCGGGCCCGTCGAGCTGCGCCACGCCGATGTCGAGCAAGGGCTTCAACAGGCGATCGAGCGCCACCGGTGCATCCACCGCGTCCACCACCGCCCCAAGGAGCGCGCCGTACCGCTCGGCCTGGACCGTGAAACTCGCGGCGGCGAGCCCGGTGACGGCAAGGTCGTCCAACGCGGTGCGATAGGCGGTCTCGAAGGCAGCGAACGCCTCCTGCAGCGTATCGGCGGTCGCCGCGCTGGCGAGCTCGTCCGCTACCACGCCGGCCAGAGCCTGCTTCCAGGCCTTGGTGATCGATTCGGCCCGCGATCGCGGGGGAGCGAAGCAGCCGCGCTCGCGCGACCCTTCCGGCTCGAAGGTGGTGCGGTCGTGGAGGTCGATCCCGCCCGTCTTGAAGCGGCCGATGCCCGGACGGCTCGCGCGACACTGGACTAGCGGTGTTCCCGCGTTGTTGGTGCGCAGGCGGTCGAGATCAGTGTGGAGGCCCATGCCCACGGCCTTCGGATTGCACTCCCAGACCAGGCGCAGCTCCGAGGTCTTGACCGGCACCGGCCCTTCGCGGGTCTCGAGCCATACCTTGAAGCTCAGCTGCCGGCTCCGGCGGCTCGAGGCGTCCGGGGTTCGCTTGGCGAAGCCGGCGATGTCATCGCGGAATTCGAGATAGTCGAATGCCTTGACGTTTCTGAATTCCACCAGGCCCCTCAGCGCCGCGTCGAGCCCATGATAGCGCCTCGCGAAGAAGGTACAGACTTCGTTGTTGAGCGGAAGGAAGCTGACTTCGCTACGTTCAAGCCCTTCTACCACCAGGATCTGTTCGGCGGCGCTGCCGGCCTGATAGATTCGGCGGATGCACTGGACCAGACCATCGAGAAGATCGCGGCATTCGACGCGCTGGCCGAAGATGAAGCGCTCCCACAGCGCGGCGAGGCGCTGGTCCTCGCGCAGCTCATGGGCATGCGCCGCATAGAATGCCTCGTCCTCGGGCGTCTTTGTGGGGTTCTGGCGGCGCTGCTCGACGAAGATCCTGAGATAGTCGCGCTCGGCGTCGGTCAGCAGCTCGCGGTCCCGGATCCGATAGAAATCATGGGTTTCCTGGCCAAGCGAGCGGCCTTCGCTCTTCTGCGCTTCCTCGAAGAATTGCTGGAGCTCGGACCAGTCGGTGTGGAAGAGCGCGAAGGAAGCTTCGCTCGCGCCGTCGGGGGCATCGATATAGGCCTCGATCGCGCTTTGGACTTCCTCGCGCATCTGCTCGCGCAGCTCGTCAAGCTTTTCGCGCAGCTTCGCGCGGCCCGGGAGCGGCATCTGGCTGCGATCGCGCTTGGCGATGTAGCAATCGCGGCGCCAATGCGCCTCGAAGCGCGAGCGCCACTGCGAGGGCTGGTGCCGGCGCGCGGGCGGCAGGTCGTCGAACAGCCCGTCGAAGCGCGGCAGCCGAAGCGCGGGCAAGGAGCGGCCGAGCGACCGCGACAGCGTCTCGCCGCCGGCGAGCGCCGCGGCGGTGGCCGAGACGAACTGCGCCACCTGCCGCAAGCCCGCCCGGTGCATGCGCAGCAATGTCGTCAGCGCCGCCTGCCACTCGACCTTGGTCTCATCCGCCAGCGACAGCGTCTCGGCCGCGATGTCGATCCAGCGCCCCGCGCGACCTTCATCGAGGAGCGCCTCGGCATCGAGCGGCTCCACCTGCGCCATCGACTGCATTTGGCTGTCGTCGGCGAGCACCATCAGCCGGCCTTCGCGCGGGCATTCGGCATGGCGCAGATAGGTGGTCGCGTGGTCGGTCAGATGCTCGGGCTTGACGCCTTCTAGCCCTTCGAACCGATAGCGCGGCAGACAAATCTCGAGCCGCGGCGCAAGATGGGGATCGCTGTCCACCGCCTCCACGATCGCCAGCACCTCGTCGGGGGCCATGGCATGCACCAGGAACCGTGCGCAGCCGGTCTCGTTCGCACCCTGGTCGAGCGTGGTCTGGATCAGCCCGGCGGCAAGCCGCCCGATCAGCGACAGCTCGGCGGTCATGCCGCCTTCTCCGCGAAGGGGTTGATCACATAGGCGCAGGCGTCCGACAGCCGCTTGAGCAAGCCCATGCTGCTCAGCCGGGCCTCGAGGCGCGCGCGGTTGCGCTCGAAGCTCGTGTCGTCGAAATCGGCCGCGGCCAGCGCGTCCTTGGCCTCCACCGGCCCGAAGACCAGCCCGTAATGGGCGTAGAGGTCGGTCAGGAACTTGCCGAACTCGGTGCGGCCGGGAACACGCGCCATCACCAGCGTCTTCAGCAACTCGTCGGTGGGGGCGTAACGATTACGGTTGGTGCCGCGGCTCGACACCAGCCCGATTCCCTTGCCATAGCTCAAATGGACCGAGCTCCAATTGTCGTCATGCTTGGCTTCGAGCGCCTGACGGAACTGCAGCAGCAGATCCTCGGGCGTGGCGACATGCAGCTCCTTGGGCGCATAGCCGAAGTCGCGCTCGAGCAGATCGGCGGCGAGCTGGAGCCGCTCGCTCTCGGGAAGCTCGGGATCATGCACGTCGCGCCAGTCCTCGCTTGCGATCAGGCGTTCGGCATAGGCTTCGGCGGCCTGGCGGCTCAGCGCGTCATTGCCGTAATAGGACGCGATCGAGCGCTGCCGGACGAGCTCGCGCCTCGGCGCGATGATCTCGCACACCAGGCTCGGGCGCGGCAGGTCCACCGTCGCGGCGGCCGTCTCCAGGGCGTAGAGCAGCACGTGCAGGCTGCTGAGCGGCGCCAGATGCTGATAGGCGTCTTGGCCGGGAAGGCCGAGCTTGAAGATCGCGGTCCAGTCTTCCGCCAGCCGATCGAATGTCGGATGGCTGCGATAGGGAAGAAAGCTGTTCCCCGGCATCTCGAGCGGGGCGCGCTGATCGGTATCGGCGCACAACAGGCCGATCAGCCGGTTCTTGGGAAGATCGGGATCGAACAATTTTTCGAAGTGCGGCTTGAGTGCCTCGCCGCCGCGCGCCCTTGTGACCATCAGATAGAGAAGCTCGCCGGTGCGGCCGAAATTGGTATAGTCGCGCTTGGGCGAGCGCTGCTGGATGATCGCGTCGCTGTAGATCGCGTTGACCCCGAACGGGAAGATGAAGCGCGAGGACCAGCGGACATTGTTCGAGGTCTCGAGCGCGGTCTGGCGCACCAGGCCCACCAGCTCGACGAAATCCTGGAAGCGCGGGAAGCGCTGCTTGAGATAGTCGAAGCCTTCCGCCGGCGGCGCGGCTGCCCGTGCCATCTCCTTGAACCATTCCTGCCACAGGCTCTCGTCGTCGAGCTTCTCCTCGGCCAGCCTGCCGAGCTGGCTGTTGTCGAACAGGACGGAGCGCAGCCCCATGCGCCAGCGCAGCGAATATGGCGTGCTGGTCTCAGGCTCGGTGCGTGCGAACAGATTGCCCTCACGATGATGCGCCTCGGCGACATTCATGAACTCGAGGAACAGCAGCCAGGGGTTCTGCCGCGCATAGAGACGATGCCCGAAGACCGCTTCCTCGACCCACAGCTTGACGTCGTCGAACACGCGCGAGGTGCGCGGCACTTGCCCCACATTCTGCGGATCGCGCAGGCTCACAGGCTGATCCCCAGCTGATGCGGCGTCAGGCTGCCGCGCGGTCCGGTGGACAGCACCGCGAGGCTGCCGAGATTGTCGCCCGCGCGCTTGTAGAATTGCGAGAGTACCTGGCTCTTGAACGCCAGCACGTCCTCATTGCACTCCTTGGAAAAGCTCGAGGGCAGCGCGCCCTGCGCCACCCGGCTTAGAAACTCATAGCGCACCAGCCACAAGGGAAAGTCGATGGGCTGCTCGTCGCGGCCCAGCATGACCCGCAGCACCGGCGCTTCGTCCCTGGCGACGATCGTGACCTCGTCGCCGTGCAGGCTTTTGCGCAACGGCACCTCATAGAGATAGATGTCGCTGATCTTGGCCGAGCTGAAGTCGAGGCCCGTGCTCAGGAACAGCCGGTCGAGGTCGCCGGCCAGCATCCCCGTCCAGATACGATTGAGGCCGCAAACGAGCCGCTGAAGGATGATCGTGTCCACCGGCCGGCCACTGCGAAGCGGTTCCAGCACTTGGCGGCGGTAGGCGCCGGCTGAGGGAAAGATGCTGAGCTTCCAAGGGTCGAGCCGCTCGTCATTCTCGGGCAGGCGAAAGAACAGCCGCCGCCGCTCATTGACCAGCGCCTCGAGAAATGCCTGCGCACCGTCGGCGCGCTCGTCCTCTGCTTCGAGATAGGCGAGGCGCAGCCGCTCGAACTCGGGATCGTCGGCGTAATAAGGGTCGCTCGCGAGATAGGCCTCGTGGTCGTTCGCGAGGTTGGGATCGTTGCGCCCGAAGATCAGCAGGCTGTCGAGAAGGTTGGTGGTCTCATGGCCGATGCGAAAGCCGCCCAAGAAACGGAACACCGAGAGCTTGTCGCGGCGCCGCTCGGGCAAGTTCGCGCCGAACAGGTTTCCGTACAGCGCAGCCTCATGAACCTTGCCGCTTTCGGTCAGCGTGCGCAGATCCTCCGCGGTGGCGACATGCTCCTGCGCGGCCGGCCAGCCGAGCAGGCCGTTGACCAGGAGCAGTAGGATTTCGCGGATCGAGACGTGGAGGCCGTTCGAATCCATGAGGTCGGCAAGCGCGCGCAGTCGCGCGCGGACCGCGGCGTCGCCAAGCAGCCGGAAATTACGCGTGAGCGGCGAAGCAGGCGAAAAGGCCGGGTCTTCGGCTTCGCTCTCCAGGCACGACCATTCGGGCCGTGCGAGCAGGCAATCGAGCGCGCGCTCGAGGATGTCGGCGGTCGGCATCCGCGTCAGGTTGAGGAATAACAGATTGAGCGCGTCGAGGCGCGAGAGCTCGTCGGCTAGCAGCTCCTCGATCGCGGGAGCCAGGGTCTTCGCTGGTGATTCGGGCAGGCTGTCGAACGCTTGGATCAGACGCCCATCATTCGCTGCGATGACGAAGAACTCCTGTGGGTCGGGCGAATGCACCGACGCCACGAAGCGATTGATGAGGTCGAGCCGGTCCTCGGGCCAAGGCTGGCCCTTCTCGGGGCACCAGCCGCTGAACTCAAAGATGAAATGGAGTCGCCGCACGCCGTCCGGCGTGTCCACATCGAGCGGCAGGTAATTCTGGCGGTTCTTGCCCGACTTGCGCTCGGCGCTGCCGCCGAAGCGGTGCCAGAGCTCATGGCACAAGGTCGTTTTCCCATCGCCCGCCGTACCGGTAAGCACAACATTGGTGAGCCGTCCTTGCGCCGGATCGAGGACCTCGAGCAGCTTTTCGAGATAGGGGTGCTCGAATTGCAGCGGTTCGAAGCCGAACGCGCGGGCATGCTTGGGAAGCGTCTCGGCGAACATGCCCTCGATTCGGTTGATCGGTCCATAGCCGCGCAGAAATCCCACCCAGCGCTCGCCTAAGCTCGGATGTGCTGGCTTGCCCATGTCTTTGGCAGGAACGGGTGTGCTCACAGCTGGCAAATCATGCACCCGTCGCGCGGTGTGTCATCAAGCTCCATTCCGCCCAGCACGGCGGCGAGCGGACGGTTCGCACGCCGCGCCCGGCGGCGCTCCTGCGATTTTCGCCAATTCTCTTCGATCTCAGCCATGCGCTCGGGCTGCTCGAGGTCGGCCAGCGGTTCGTCGCCCCAATAGAAGACCTGCCCGTTCACCCGGTTGGGCTTCTCATACGCCTTGGCTTCTTCGAACCGCTCTGGATAATGCTGCTTGAGACGCACCCACTCGATCTTCTGCTGGTAGAAGCAGAAGAAGCAGCCCGAGCGCGTGCGGCCCCAGCTGGTATAGGGAGGCATACCGAGTCCCGCGTCCTCGAGGATGCGCACCACGCCCTCATAGTCGATGCCATCCTCGCGAAACGGGAACACCGCCTTGATGTTGGGCTTGTGGCTGACATAGCCCACGCGGTCCTCATCGGCGCGGATGCCGACATAGTTGATGCACGGCTCATCGCCGATATAGGCCTCGAAGGGCTTGAGCTTGAGCAACTCGGTACACCAGCGCCGCTTGTTCGACGGCAGCATGCCGCCCTTGGTGCGCAGCACGTCGTCGAACCCCTCGCGCGTTGTCGTGCGAATCACGCGCTTGCCAAGATATGCTTCGAGCCGCTCGATATAATCGAGCGTATCGGGAAGCTCTTTGCCGGTATCGTGGAAGATATATTCCATTTCGGGCACGCGGTCGCGCAGATAGATGGCGAGCGCCGTGCTGTCCTTCCCCCCGGAAAGACTGAGAATGTGGCGAACGGGTTTGGTGCTTGTCATCAAGTGCCCCTTAACGAGCATCTTTCGCGATTCATCTACTTGGGTCCAGTTCTTACGTATCGGAAGAGGGGACGTTTTCGGCGGCGCGGGCGAGCAATGCCCGCGCCATCGCCAGCATCCCGGCACGCCCATGGGTGTCGATCAGCGCGCCGAGCTGTGCTTCCAACGCAGCCACCGCAGCGTCATCGGCCTGGCCGCGCAGCAGATCCTCGAGCTCGCGGCCGTCGCCCGCGGTGATCACCAGCCGGTAAACCGCCTCGCCGGGCGCGCCTTCCAACGTGAGGCTTTCCCTGTGCGCCGCCTCCACCCGGATGAACCGGCGCGCCAACAGCTTGAGCCGGTGGTGGAACTCGCGCTCGTCAGCCTCGGCCCAACGTTCGGGCGGTTTTCGCGCAAGGAAGCTCGCAATCGATTCCAGCCAGGCCTTGGACGTCAGATTCTCGTCGGCGAGGCGCAGCGCGAAGCTCTTGAGCTCGGGCTCCGCGACGGTCGAAACGAGCGGCGCGGCGCGGCGCGTCAGCGCCGCCTGCAGCGTCTCGATGCCGGCCGTGGATTCGGTCGCCCGCGCCAGCGCCTCGGCGATCCGGTCGAGCAGCGCGGGATAGGCGGCATGGAGATCATGTACCGACTTGGAGATCGCCGACACAAAGGCATCAAGGCGTTCGTCGTCCACCGCCTCGTCGGCGCTGAACGGGTCGAGGCCGCACGCGCGCGGCAGGTCGCGAAATAGCATCGCGCTCGGATCCTGCACGCGCATCAGAACAGTGCGAACCGACGCCGCTGTGACGCTCAGATTACGGGTGCGCTTGGCATGGTCGGGCAGCCTCGCCACAAACTGCATGAGCGGGCGCACCACATCAAGCAGATCAGGCGAATCGCCGGCCTGCGGCACGCCCACTACGCTCGCCAGCCGCTTGAACACGGCGGTCCGCACCCCTTCCACCGCGCAATGCTGGAGCGTGAAGAACTCCGGCTCCTTGAGCATGCGCATGAACTCGGGGCCGCCCACCTGTTCGAGATAGGTGCCCTCCTCATAGACCGCCGTGTGATGCCAATAGGCGGCGAGATAGATCGCCACCAGCAGCGGGATCAGCCCGTCGCGGATCCCGTAATCGGGGGCCTTGAGTTCCTCCACAACCTCAAGAAACGGCACGCGGCGGTCTTCCTCGCGCCGCAGCACCTCGCCGATTCGATCGAGCGCAGGCGCGAGGTTGAGGGGATCGGGATCGGGACGGACGATTTGCCAGCGCCCGTCGCGCAGCACATGGACGTTGCCGGCCCGCAGGATCGAGAGGTAGGCCGCCATTTCCGGCGGCATATGGGTCTCGTCGAGTCCGAGCAGCGGCTTGTCCGAGGCTTGCGCCAGCGCCTCGATCAGGACGGTGCGCGCGCGCGCGGCCGCCGAGCTGAGCTGGCGCCGGTTGAGCAGCTCGTTGGTGACGACCGGCGCCTTTTCGAACGCCCTGTCGCACACGTCCGACAAGGCTTCGGTGAGCTGCCGGCCCGAACGTATGGCGAGCGGTTCGCCCTGGTAGAACCAGCGGGCCGCCATCGACCCGCTGCCCTTGAAGTCGATGAGCGCACCGAGCGCGCGGCGCAGCCGGTCTTCGGCGAGCGCGATCTGCCGCGCCACCTCCTCGCGGGCGAGCCGGTCGCCGGACAAGGCAGGGGTTTCGCTCGCGACCGAGGTCCAGGCATCGAGGTCGCGCAGCAGCGGCGCGAGGTCGCCCACCGCCGGCGGCACGCCCACCACGAGTGTCTTGGGCCAGGCATCATGGCCCGCGATCAGCTCCAGCGCCTGGTCGCGTTCGCGCTGATTGCGGGCAAGCGCCACCAGCAGATGGCCGTCCGATGCCTTGGAGAGCGGCGCCCTGAGCGCGTCGCCAAGCGATGCCAGCGGCGCGTAGCGCACCTCGAAATGCCGCATCGTGCCGGTCTCTATATAATGGCGGCGGGCGACGAGTGGCTCACTGGGCAGCACCGGCCGCAGCGCCGTCACCACATCGCTCTGGTGCGCCACTGCCTCGAGCCCCTGCTCGAAGGCCGCCTGTAAGTCGACGCTGGTGTGCGGCCACAGGCACAGCCCGCCGCCGGCGCCGCGGTCATAGAGGATCCTGCAGTCTTCTTTCAGCCGGCGCACTGCGGCCATGGCCTCGGCGCGTCCCGCTTCGTCCGCGAGCATGCGCACCAGCAGCTCGGGGGTGAGCGACAATCCCGGATCATCGAGCAGATTGATGAGGCCGACAGTCTTGAGCGTGTCGCGCTCGAGCGCAGTCTGCGCGGACGGCGAGCGAACCACGCCCTCCACCAGGTTCCAGCGCACGCCGCTCGTGCCGCTGGCAAGCGCGCCGCTCAGATTCTGCACCAGATAATCGTAGAGATCGTGCAGCCGATAAGGTCGATAGCGCGCCAGCGGCCGGCCCGCATGGGCGAGCAGCCCGCCCGGTTCGGCCGAGGAGAGGAAGCTGAACAGCGAGCGTTCATTCTGCCCGAAGCGCCGCAGGATGCGCGCGAGCACCGGCAGCACGAACGCGTCAAAGGGCGCAAGCGCTGGGGCGATGGACTCGAGGCTGGCGAGATTGGCGCCCGGACCGTACCAGCCGGCCGCCACCGCGGCCTGCATCTGCGCCGTGGCGCGGCCGGAGAGCTTGCCGGGAAGTTCGGCCGTATCGAGGCCGAGCGCTGCGGCCACAAGCGCGGCGCCTTGTTCGAGCGGCGGCGCGAACAGGATTTCCTCGAACCGTCCGCTGACCTTTTCCCACTCCCGCCGATCGAGGCTCGGGAGATCCCGAGCATAGGCCGTCACCGCCTGGTGGAGCACCGCCACCGTCACGAGTGGCGCCGCGCCGCTGCGCGCAGCTGCTTCGGCGAGATCCTGGAGCAGCTGGAGGTCGCCGTCCCCGGGCGAAGCCGCGGCGAATTCGAGGTTCTTGCCGAGTTCGTCGAAGACGATCAGCAGTCCGGAAGCAATCTCCTCTTCGCGAAGCCAATCGCCCATCGCGCCCACCAGCGCGAGCAGGTCCGGGGCACTCTGCGCCTCGGCGGCGCTCAACTGCCGGACTAATGGCTTGGGCGGGGTCGCGCCGAGCCGCGACACGGTCTGGCGCAGCGCGCGAACCAGGCTGCGGGCGATTGGCTCGCGTTCCCCCACCACCAGCACCGGTTCCAGGCGAACCGCGGCAGTTGTGGCCCGCAGCTCTGCCGGCAGCATCGCAGCGGCGCGTGCCGCATAGCGGGCGAAGGCCAGCATGAAGCTCGACTTGCCCGAACCATAGTCGCCGGTCAGCCGCCACGCCCTCGCCGTGCTGCAGAATTGCAGGCTCTGCGCGATGCGCTCGAAGGTGGCGGCGACGAACGGCGTCACGACATAGTGAGAAGAGGTGGCAGGGTCGGAATAGTCGCGCTCGATCTGAATCGAGCGCAGATGCTGCGAGCGGACCTTGAGCAGGTCGAGCATCGTGGCCGGCTTGGTGTCGGTTTCAACCATGGGCGACGAGCTCCGCTGCGTCGCGCGCATAGATCGCGGCGAGCCGGCGCTTCGCCGGTGGAAATTTCCGCGTTCGGCGAAGCTGTTGCTGATTGAGGCTCTCCACCAGCTGGATCTCGCCGTCGACGCGGCCGAGCATCTCGAGCCGGCTGCGCAATTCGCTTTCGGGCATGCGGAAGATCCGGCCGGGACTCCCCGGGCCACTCACCACCTCATGGAACGGCACCGTCTCCTCACTACCGTCACGCGCCTCCCACCAGGCCATCAGGCAATAGCGGAACAGCGCTTGGCTGATGCCGCGCTTGGGTGCGAGATCGAAGCTGTAGACGGGCTCGCGTCGGCCCACATCCTCGAGTTCGCCTGCTGCGCGGACGAGACCGAGGGAGGCCATCGGGCTGTCGAGCCCATCTTCGCCAAGACGGCTGCCGCGTGGCGGGCAGTAGGTGCGCAGCCACACGTCATAATGCTGCTTCAAGCTGATCTCGGACAGGCTTCGCCCGCTGCGGGCGGCTTCCTTGGCGAACGCCGCGAGCACCGCCGAGGCCGTGAACGTTGGGTCGTTCCAGCGATTGAACAAGAGCTCCCAGGCGAAGAAGCGCCCCTTCTCCTGAGTGGCGATCTTCCAATGAAGCCACCACAAAGTCTGAGTGTCCTCGAGATATCGGTCATAGCCCTTGGGGCCGAAGATCGCCTGACCCTCGGGCGTCAGCTGCCAGCCGGCCTCGCCCCGACATGCGACGCCATAGGCGTCTGCCCAGCATCGCAGCGCTTCGACCATGTTCTTACCGAGACCGAGATTGACGACCCCTGCCAGAACGTTGCCGAGCACATCGCGGCCTTCGCTGAGGCCCTTTGCGGTCTTGGGTAACCAAGCGATTCGAAGCGGAAAGGTCTGATGTCCGCCGAAACGGTATGTATCTGCTGTCTGTGCTAGTGCCGTCATCAATCCCGTCGCTCCCGCCGGAGCAACGATAGGCAAGACGGCCGATTAACTCCACCGGATTGTCGGTGATCGCGACGATTTATCCGCCGGCGAGCGTCGGACCGAGCCACTGACGGGAGCCGCGGATAATCGGGGTACGCGTTGGAGACTGCCACAGCATCAACCATCTCCAGCTTGGACCGCCTTTCCTTCGGGGTGCTCACCGACCGGATGGGCAGCTCGTTGCCCCGTGGCCAGATCGAGATCTGCCTCGGCAACGTGGCGCGGTCTGATGTCATAAATCTTGAACGCGTCGCCTCATGCTCTGCTCGGCCAAAGTGCGCAAATCGGCGAGCCAGCCAGTCCCGCCGTTACGCCTCGCTTGGTTCCGCCCGAGTTGCCGGGAATGCTCCTCGTCCAATTCGAGCGACGCGCGTCGTCAGAGGCCGCACGAGCAACTATTCAAATCATGAACGCGTCACCTATCTCTGCGCCTGATGGTCGCCGGCGCGGAAGTGCCTGATCAGGGCTCCCGTGTCGGCCTCCGCTGTTGAACTGGGAGAGATCATATGACCGCAATGTCTTTTGCCTCCCCCTTCTCCACGGGGAGTGCTTATGCCCGGGGTTCCGCGCTGCTGAGGCGGAACTGGGGTTGGATTGTGTTCCGTGGTGTCCTGGCCCTTCTGCTGGGCGTGGTCACTATCTTGTTTCCGCTGAATGCTCTGTTCGCTTTCACTCTCGTGTTTGCCGCTTATGCCGGCGCAGACGGCATCCTGTCGCTGATCGCGGGTGTACGGGGGGCGACGAAAAAGGAGGATCGCTGGTGGGCGATGGTCCTGCGCGGCGTTATCGGCATCGCGGCCGCGGTGGCCGTTGCGCTGATGCCCGAGGTCGCAACCCTAAGCTATGCGCTGGTCACGCTGGGCGTGCTGATCGCCTGGGCGTTCCTTACCGGTGCCTTTGAGATCGCCGCCGCTATCCGGCTGCGCAAGGAGATCAAGGGCGAATGGCTGCTCGGGATCTCTGGCGCGCTGTCGATCCTGCTGGGTGTGTGGGTGTGGGCCATGCTGTGGCTCTACCCGATCGCCAGCATCCTCTCGGTGGCGTGGGTGATTGCGGCCTGGGCCTTCTTCGCCGGCTTCACGCTGATCAGCCTCGGCATCCGCCTGAAGCGACTTCAGGCTGTTGAGAATGATCTTGAAAGCCGTTCTGACGAAACCAAATAAACTCCTGCCGGGTGCCGACAGGACCCGGCATGGAGAGTGCGTCCGCTCTCTCGGACGCTCTTCATACACTCGTTGCTCAAAGGAGGACTTGTTTATGAGGACCAACTATGACTTCACACCGTTCCGGCGTTCGACTGTCGGGTTCGACCGGCTGTTCGACCTGCTCGAGAACGGTCTGACTTCGCAGGTTACCGACAACTATCCGCCGTTCGATCTCGTGAGCGAAGGTGAGGACCGCTACCGCATCAACATGGCGGTGGCCGGCTTCCGCCCCGGCGAGATCGAAGTGACCGCACAGCAGAATCTGCTCGTGGTCTCTGGTCGCAAGCAGGAAAGCGAGGAAAGCCGCTACATCCACCGCGGCATCGCCGCGCGTGACTTCGAGCGCCGCTTCGGCCTGGCGGATTATGTTCAGGTGAAGAATGCGGAGCTCAAGGATGGCATGCTCTCGATCGAGCTGGTGCGCGAGATCCCCGAGGCGATGAAGCCGCGGAAGATCAGCATCGGCGCGGCTGGTGAAAATGCCCGCCGGATCGAGGACTCGTCCGCGAACAATAACGAGAAGGCCAACGACGGCGCCAAGCAGCGCGAAGCTGCCTGATGCCGAACCGGGCTCGCCGCGCCGTCCGGGGCGGCGAGCCCTCTTCGCCAGCAACCAAGGAGACGAATCATGTCGATGCGTGATTTGATTCCGTGGCGCCGGCAGGAAAACCCGGTGCCCGCGCTCTTCCGCGACGAAGAGCGCAGCCCCTATGTCCAGCTCCGCCGAGAGATGGATCGCCTGTTCGAGGACTTTTTCCGGGCACCGCTCGTAGGCGGCATCGGCCTCTCCAGTAATGTGCAGAGCTGGCCGTATCTGGAGGTTAAGGAGACCGATGATCAGGTGATCGTCACCGCCGAGCTTCCCGGCCTGACCGAGAAGGATGTGGACGTCACCGTCGACGATGGCGTGCTGACGCTCCGGGGCGAGAAGAAGTCCGAGCACCAGGACAAGGATCGCGGCTGGTCCGAACGCTACTATGGCCGTTTCGAACGCTCGATCGTGCTGCCCGACGGCGCCGATGAGGAGAACTGCCAGGGCGTGCTACGCGATGGTGTGTTGACGGTGCGGATGCCCAAGTCGCAGCGGACGACGCGCGGTCGCAGGATACCGCTCGGCGACGGCGCGACGCAGCACTGATCGATACCGCGCGCCGGCGCCGCCGGTGCGCGGCTTTCGAAACACACGCTCCCTGCGCCAGCTGGTGGAGGACGAAGCGAAGGGAACAATCATGGTTCGATCCCATCGGCAATCCAGGGGTATCTGGGCGGCATGGGCTTTGGTGCTCACGTTCGTTGGCGCAACCCTTGGCGGCGCGGCTGTCGAGATGTTGACGAGCGCCGAGCCGGCTGAAGCGACCGGGCAACGGGCGATCTCGAGCGACGCCGTTCCCATCAACCGGCTGACGCTGGCGCCGCTGGTGGAGCGGGTCGCGCCTGCGGTGGTCAACATCGCCGTGCTGCAGAGTTCGCCCTATGCGCAGAACCCTCTGCTCCGGGATCCCTATTACCGCCTCTTTCTTGGCGTGCCTGACGAAGCCCTGGCGCCGCGCATATCGGCCGGATCGGGATTCGTGGTCGACGCCGAACGCGGGCTGGTGGTGACCAACCAGCATGTCGTCTCGCACGCGCGCGCAATCGCAGTCGGCATCGGCGATCGACAGGTCGAGGCGGAACTGCTCGGGAGCGATCCACTGACCGACATCGCCGTCCTGAGAATCCCCGCAAGAGGGCTGAAGGCCCTGCCGCTCGGGGAGTCAGCGAAGGCCCATGTCGGCGACTATGTCGTGGCGATCGGCAACCCCTTCGAGGTGGGCCAGACCGTCACCGCCGGCATCATCAGCGCGGTACGGCCGCCGTCCGCGGGGGGGCCGCCCTATGTTCAGACCGATGCCCCGATCAATCCAGGGAACTCGGGTGGGCCGCTGATCAACATGCGCGGCGAGGTAATCGGCATCAACAGCGCGATCATCGGCCCCAGCGGCGGAAATGTCGGCATCGGGCTCGCTGTGCCTTCCGACGTTGCGCGGAGAGTTGTCGAACGGATCGCGGGCACGAGGCTGGCTGCTGCCGCCGATGGCTGACTTCCCGCTCTCCTCGTTCCCCGCTCCGAAATCAATCGTCAGCGAAGCCACGCCGCTCCGACGCTATTTTAGCAAGGCCGCGGCCACGTCCCCGTACCGAAGCGGGTGAACTCCATCGGCAGAAGCGAAGCGACGGAGGTCGACGGTCTCATCTCGAAAGCGGGCAGCGACAGCGCTGACGGTATAGGCCTGCGGACGGGAATAGGGCAGCAGCCAGATCACACGGTTGAAGCAGAACTGCCCACGTATCTCAGCGAGGCGGGCGGCGAGAGCCGGTCCGGCCATGTCATTGGAGCCCATCGAGAAGATGCACGTATCGTAGCGTTTTCCCGGTCTTCGCCAGGAGAGGACCTGGGCGGCCGTGGCCCGCTCTGTCGCCTTAACGTCACAATGACGCTCATAGCGGGCGTTGATCGCCTGCGCGGTGCCGACGCCCGTGCTGTCCCCAAGGATCAGGCACTCGAACATTAAAGGTTCCCTTGGCCTTCGGTCGGCGGAAGGCATGCTTAGCGAGCCAATCCGTCTAACCCGGTTGAGCAGGTCGCTGGATCTGGTCGCGGTCCATCGCCACGTGGTCGATGCTGGCCTGACCGCCGCGGGTCGGGCCAACGCGTCAGTAGCAGCGCCACACGCGGAGATGCGGTGCTTCCCAGCGCCACCCGCAATGCCGGTACCACCGGCCGTGCCAGCGGTACCAACCATGACGAGGGCCTGGTTCGGCTATCCACACTGGGCCGCGCCATCCTGGCGTCCAGCGATGGTGGCCGGTCCAATGATGCCAGCCCGGCCCCCACGCCGGCGGCGGCGCCCAGACCTGAGCCGCGGCGGGGGTAAGGGACGTGCCGAAGAGCGCCAGCAGACCGACGATTGCCGACGCCAGCACCTTCATCGCGCGCGAGGGCCAGCGACGCACCTCCGATCGAGAGGGTGGCGTCTGGCTCTCCAGATGGCGGAGCGAGTTGTGGTGGGAGCTATCGGCAGCACCGCCCCGGCGCCCACGGATCAGATCGCGAATAACCGTCCTCATATCCAAATCCTCTACATGAGCAATTCGGGCATGAGATGCGCCGGAGAGAGAGCCGGCGCCCTCTAGTCCCAGCCGAACCCGCTATGGCGTTCGGCGTCAGTCGAGCTAGTATTCTTTCGCGCCCCGTCAAGGGTCGGAGGCCAGACTTTGGCGGCCAGCAACGATTGTAGGAACCGAGACGAGGGCAGACACTTACCTGGATGGCGGTGCGAGTAGGTACGGTCGAAATGGCGCAGCTAACGCAACTCGAACTGGCGAACTGGGCAGCCCTCTATGCTGCTACGGCGATGTGCTGTGCGATCGCCCTCGCATTGTCGATTGTCGGCGCTGGAGTGCAGGTCTGCCGCGAACGCGCCTGGGAAGAAGTTCGGAGCGTTCGACAAGCAATCCTCTTCGTGCCCAAGCTCTGGTGGCTGTGGCAACGGCTCTACTTTCGCTCGACGCCGGTTATCATCGCCATTGTGGGCGGGTTCGCGATGACGCTTCGCTGGAGCTGAGAAGCACGGGGCTCAACTCACAGGTCCAGGGCGGCGGCAACCTTTCGCGCTACCCGGCCCAGCTCGAGGTCGCCGGAACTGAGGCAGAGCAGCGGAGCGATCTCGCGCATGCGGGAATGCCCGCTGGTGCTCGATCCGTCATGCTCGTCGTCACCGTGGTCGATGGCGTCGATCGCCAGACGCTTGATCTCCCCGGTGATCCGCGAGCGCGCCTCGATCAGGAAGTCCGGTCGCGCAGGGCCGAGCGGCGTCAGAATATCGAACACGGGCTTTTCGATCGCGGCATCGATGCCATGCCGGTGAAGGTTGCGCTGGATCGACAGCAATTCGCGCAGCAGGCTGCGCTCGAACTCGGAGTCGACCGGGATGAAGCGCTGCCCCGAGTAGATCGGCTGCGCGTAGGCGCGAAGCGGAGCATAGCCACGCGCCTCGGGATATTGACCAGCGACGACGATCACGAGGAAGGGGCCACGGACCAGGTTGCCCCGCACCGACGGGGATTGCACCCGATTGGCGACGCGCACTGGCCGGTTGTCGGCGGTCTCGATGACATGGCCGGTGATCTGATGCGAGAAGAGCGCGAAGAACGCCTGCGGCGCGTGGCCGGGAGGCCAGTCTCGGGAGAGACGCCTCAGAACCGCATAGGCGCGCCGGCTGTGCAGGGCATCGGCGTGGGTCCAGAAGGCGCGGCTGAGCTCGATGCCGGGCGCGATCTCGATCCTGCTGCTCGCCTTCACTAGAGCATCGAACTCCCGCTTGATCGAAGGCTCCTCCGCGCCATCGGACAAGGGAAAAGCCCGGGTCGTCCCTGCAACGTCGAGGAGGCGCCATAGCAGCCGGGCCAGCCTTGGCACCGAGGCGTGGCGCGTGCGATCGTCGCTGGCGTCGCTCTCGGGCTGTTGCGCGAGCTTGCTGGGGGCAGGCCGCAGAACCTCGAAGAAGCCCTCGGGAGGCGCCGCCGGCGTTTCGCGCGATCGTACCTCCGAGATGCGATGGGTGACCTGATCCCGGAAGAAGGGGCAGTCGGCGCGGTGGTCGGGTCGCTTCGCGCTGGTCAGCCGGCGGAGATAATAGGTCTCCGCCTCCGACAGGAAGGCGGGCGTAAGTATCGGCGGCGGATCGTCCGCGGCCAGGCAATCACAGGCGATCCACTTGGCGCCGATGCGGGCGTTCTGGACGAGCGTGATTCCTGCTTCTTCATCGCCGGGCGATCCCTGGCCGATGTACCAACGCACCAGCGCCTCGCGGAGCGGAGCGGGCAGCGCGATCCGAGGGCCGCGGCCATCCGTGTCTCGGTCAATCAGCCACATGATCCAGTTTCGGGCGATCCAATGCAGCCATAGTTTGCCCGCTCCAGGGAATTGACAACTGCAAATCGGCTGATCTCAACTTCCTGAACCAGGGGTCAGGGAGGTTTGATATGCGTGCGTTGTTGCTCGCGAGCACACTTGTCATCGTTGATAGCGGGGCCGCGCTCGCGGCGACCCAACGCGCCGCTTCGCCGGTGCGCAGCGTCCAGCTGATCAGCATGACGGGGCGGTCGGACGTCGCCGCCGACGGTAAGGATGGGACGGCCGAGCCCAGCATGGAGGGTCCGGCCGAAGCCGTCATAGCGGATGTGGAGGGCTTCCGGGTCCACGATCTGAGCCGTCGCTGGGTCGAGTATCAGATGGGTGAAAGACTCGCGGCAGAGGCTGGCGCAACGACGGCGGTCGCGGAGGAGGACCCCTTTGCCCCGGTCGGTGTTGCCCAGCTCGGCGCCCCGGCCAGTCAGACGGCGGCACCTGCTCCATTTTCCGCGATCGCCGTGCCGGCATGGATGCGCGGCGGCCCGGTATTCGCTGCGGCTGCCACGACCTTCGTCCCCGGATGCTCGCCGACGGGTTACCGGCGAAGCGGCTTCCTGCCCGCCGATGCCGAAGTCCGCCGCCAGATATATTTCTCGATGATGAGCAACGTCGCCTGCGAATACGGGATTCCAGTCGGGCTGTTCGATGCGATGATCATTCGGGAGAGCCGCTACAACGCCTCCGCGGTGTCCCCGAAAAGCGCATTTGGCCTGACGCAGCTGATGCCTGGGACGGCCGCCGGTCTTGGCGTGAACCGCTACGACGTGGAGCAGAATCTTCGTGGCGGAGCGCGGTATCTGCGTCAGCAGCTCGACCGGTTCGGTGCCTATCACCTGGCCTTGGCGGCCTACAATGCCGGGCCCGGGCGCGTCAGGAACGGGAGTGTGCCGCGGATCGTCGAGACCCAGGATTATGTCTCGAACGTCCTGCTCAATTGGTCTCGGCTCACCGGCATTTCGAGAGTTGCGACCATCCAGACGAGTGCATCGCCGGCACCGCGCCGTGAACCATTCGTTCGCGCCGCCACGGTGTCGAGCTTCTGAGAAGTCGTGCCGATCGCACGGGTGCCGCGCTAGAGAAGCGGGTCGCGCCCCGAGCCGAATTGCGAGCGACGCTGGAGGACCGCCGTGATCTCGGTGACCATCCGCTTGATGACCGCGGACTGGAAATAGGTGCCCCACTCGCTGCGGATTTCGCTGCCGTCCATGCCCTCGAGCTCCTGAAGAGCCTCGACGAGCCGGTGGGGCAGACCTTTGAACAAGGTGCTCAGCATCGCCACGAGTGCGGTGAAGCGATCGTCCTGCACGAGCTCCATCTCGCGGGTCATCTCGACGCTGATGACTGCCTGCATGAGGTCGATGTTAAGGGCCCTGAGGATCGCCTGGAATTCCGGCAAGGTCATCGAGGCGCGCTTCTCCGGATCCCGGTGAAGGATCGTGCCGAGCCTGCTCTTCTTGATACCTGAGCGCAGCGCCATCGTCCGGATGCCGATGTCGTTGGCCTCCATCGCGCGCATGATCATCGGCACATAGTCGGCCGCTGCTTCAGCTTCTGCCTCGAGGGGCAGCTCCTGCTCCATTCGATTCGTAAGCGATGACACTTTTCGCCCCCGCAGTCCTTTTTGCGGACAGAGCGACACAATCAAACCTTATCGATCTTGGCAAGCCCTTCGAGAAAAGCCCGCGCACCCCTCACAACCGAATTTATCTAATTCTCACAACCTTTTCGCCCTCGTCACGACCACGCCCGCCCGCGCTTTTTGGTGGCTTTTGCTCGTCGATTCCGATCTTGCTCAACAGCTTGGCGGTGCCCTGCTCGACCACATAATCGAACAGCAGCATGGAGATAGCGTCGCCGACCGTCAGGGCCGATCCGAGATGCTTTTCGAGTCGCCGCTTGGCCTCCGTCAGGCTTTCCGCGCTCGTCTTCGTGATGCTCAGATGGATGCGGATCGGGCCCTTGGTCGGCACCTTCTCGAGGTGCTTGCGCAGCGTTTCCACGTCGTGCTGCTCGATCGCGCCTGCGGCGCCGGCGGTGGCGCGCGCGTTCACGAGGTTCCCGAGCGACTGGTAGCGCCGTGTCTGATTGGAGTGAATCCGCAGACTCTCGGTGGTCAGCCGAAACAGATACTCGGATACGTCGAGGGTGTACCCCCGCATTGCCTGCCCGCCCATTCCCGCATGTCCTTGCTTGCCTGGCTTCGGCTGAAGTCGCCAAGGTGAAGTGACATCGCCCTATACGACTCGTCCGGGGCGAGCCAAGTGTACCCGCACATGGACTTGCCCGCAAAGCCGGACCTGGGTCCGCAACCGCGGACAGCGCGCCTGAAAGCCGGGACAAGGTGTCCGCGAATCAAGATGAAGAATCGTTGTTCGCGGACGATGTTTGGCTCTGCCGAAGGTTCTTTAGGCACGGCCGCTAGATAAATCCGCCGAGAGCCCGGCGGTTCCAACAAAAGCCGGTTGTAGCGAAAGTCGTTGGGGACCCACCCTTCAATTGGGCGCGGAGGTGCCGCGTCTCCATCGAAGGGAAAACTCTTATGCAGTCTCTGCTGAATCGGAGCGGGCGCATGGAGATGGCGATCCTCGCCCTCGCTGTGATGCTGTTCGCGCTCCTGTGGTTCGCCGGGCCGGCCTTTGCCGGGGCGGATACCACGTTCGACACGGCCCTCACAAAGTTCACCGACTTCCTCGAGGGGTCGGGCGGCAAGGTCATTACCGTGCTGTCGCTCGCCGGCGGCATCGTGGCGCTCGCCTCGGGCCGCTTCTCCATGGGTCAGATCGCCATTCCGGTCGGCGTCGGTGTCGGCGCCGGCACGGGCATTCCGATCGTCACCTCGACGGTGACGGCGACGATCTGACGCAACGAGCCTGGCGCGTCGGGGTGGCAGCCTCGGCGCCGCACAGGGGGAGGGTGGTGCAATGGCCGCAGACAAGTACGCGATCCCATCTCATCTGGACGATCCAGAACTGATCGGGCTGTGGACGCTGGATGAGTTCCTGGCGATGGTTACGCCATTCGTCTGGGGGATCATGACCCAGCACATCGTCATCGGAACGGCGTTGGCATTCGCCGGCTGGTGGGGATTGAAAAAGGCAAAAGCGGGTCGTGCCGCGTCTTGGCTGCTCCATCTGGCCTATTGGCATCTTCCGGCCGGCTTCACCGGCCTGAGGGCCACGCCACCCTCTTATCTCCGACTGATGGCGGGCTGAGATGGACCTCGCATTCAGCCACGCAAGCAACCAGCGGGTTCTTCGCCAGCGCAACTTCCTGGTCGTGGTCGCAGGCGCGCTTGCGGCGATAACAGCGCTGCTGCTCGCCTTCGGCATCTCGCGAGACCGCGAGATCGTCCTCCAGCCCGTACTGCGCTCGCCGGTGACCGTCAGCAGTGCCGGCGTCTCCCGCGAATATCTCGAGATGATCACGCGCGACGTGGTGGTGCTCACGCTCGACCGCAGTCCGCAAAACCTCGAATATTGGATGAACGCGGTGCTCGAGATCACATCGCCGCGCGTTCAGGGCAAGATCAAGTCCGACCTCCTCAAGATCGTCAACGAGCAGCGCGGCTCCTCGATCTCGCAGTTCTTCACGATCGAGTCGATGGACATCGATCCCAAGAACCTGCGGTCCGAGGTGACAGGCGAGCTCCACACCATCGTCGGCAACAAGGTGATCTCGAGGGAGCGCCGCACCTTCCGCTACGACTGGGAGTATGAGGGCTTGTCGCTCCGCCTGGTCGGCTTCGGGATGGTCCGCACCGGCAAGGAGCAAGACAAATGATGGCTTTCTATGCCGTCGGCAGCGCTGCTGCAGGCACCATCCTCATGTCCCGCATCTACTGCATCCTGAGCAGGGTGGCGGGCGCCTGCCTGATCACGCTGGCGGTCTTCCTGTTCGCGCAGCCGGCATGGGCAGACCAGACGGTCGTGGCCGCCGACAGCGCCCAGGTCGACTGTCAGGCGTCGGCCAAGGACCTGACCCGGATCAGCCTGGTCGATGACGAGTTCGCGAGCGTGTCGAAGATCTCGACCGGCAACCCGCAGGACGACTTCTCGGTCGTCAACGAGCCAGTCCGGGGCGACATCTACCTGAGCGTGCCCGAAGGTTTCGGCCGCCCGGCGCTTTCCTTCTTCGGCACGAGCAAGCGCGGCTACGTCTACAAGTTCGTCTGCCGGATCGCCGGCGACCAGGCGGCGCAGGTGTTTGTGTCCAATCCGGCGATCGCCCGGGAAAAGGCAGCCGAGGGCTCGCCCCAGCAGGTCGCCGCCGGGCCGCAGGATGCCGCGGTCGAGCTCGTCCAGGCCATGTACGCCAACAGCGTCGCCGACGGCTATGAGATGCGGCAGCGCGCGCTGAAGCCGGTCTATGTCGGCAAGCTCAAGGTCCAGATGATCGCTGAATATCGCGGGCAGGACCTGACCGGCAAGGTGCTGCGCATCGAGAACACGGGCGATGCGCCGACCGAGTTGACCGAGCGCACGGTTGCTCCGGCAAGCGCGCTCGCCGTCTCCATCGCCGAGCCCAAGCTCGCCCCGGGGAAGGTCACGACGGCCTACCTCGTCTCCCAGAATGTGAGGTAAGCCCATGGCCTTCTCGGACATTTTCACTCGTAAGCGGAGGCCCCTCGACGAGGCGGAGGGCGAGGGGGTCTCGCCTGTCGGAGGCGAACTGGCGGGCAACGAAGCGGTGCGCCGCAAGCAGCGAATGCTGCTCGCCGGGGTCGCCGGCGTCGGGCTGGTTCTGTCCTCCATGTGGATCTTCAGCGGCGACGAAGGCGAGAAGGCCGCCGACGCCGATGGCGCCGAGAAGGTCGAGGTCTCCACCAAGGATCTGGTGAACCGTAACCTCTCGCAGCAGGAGTGGATGGCGCTCTCGGAAAACCGGTTTGAGTCCACCGAGAACCAGCTCAAGTCGGTGAACGGCCAGCAGGCGAGAATGGACAATCTCGCCGCTCAGATCGAAGCACTGAAGGGGCAGAACTCGTCGATGCAGGCCGACGGCCAGCGAGTGCTGTCCGCCTACCAGGCGGAGAATGAGCAGCTCCGCAAGCAGCTGAACGAGCGGCCTTCGGCGCCGCCCCCGGCGCCGGGCCCCGCGGCACTGTACGGGCGAGGTGGCCCGCAAGCCTATCAGCGGCCGGACGCGCCGGGCGAGGCCGGCGCAGCGCCTCCGCTCAGCCGCGCCGCCGAGGTCAAGATGGTCAGCTTCTCGTCTTCCGACACGGGGACTGCATCCAAGGTGGCGAAGGGCAGCACGGTCTATACCGACAGCCCGAACTATCTGCCGCCCAATAGCTTCGCCTCGGCCAAGGTCATCGTGGGGGTGGACGCGAGCGCCGGCGTGAACAGCCAGACCGATCCGTTGCCCGTCGTTCTGCGCGTTACCGGGCCGGCGCGCTCGGTGCTGCAGAACGGCAAGCTCCTCACGACCAAGATCCAGGGCTGCCTCATCAACGGCGCGGCGCGCGGAGACCTTTCCAGCGAGAAGGTCTACGTCAAGCTGCAGAAGATGACGTGCCCGCAGCCCGGCGGCCGCTACGCCGTCTCGGAGGTCAAGGGCTTCATCGCGTTCGGCGGCAAGACCGGCGTGCGCGGGCGGGTGGTCAGCCGCGAGGGTTCGCTTGCCATGCAGGCGTTCCTCGCGGGCCTCGTCGGCGGTGCCGGCAACGCGCTCAACACGGCCTTCCAGCAGCCGCTGGCGACGATCAGCACCGATGGCGACGGTGGAACTAACCGCACGCCGAGCTTGGGCAATGTCGGCCTGCGTGCGCTCGGCGGCGGTGCCGCGGAGTCGGGCAAGGACGTCTCGAAATACCTGATCGAGCGCGCCGAACAGTACCAGCCGGTCATCGAGATGCCGACCGGCGTCGATGTCGAAATCGTCTTCCTGGAGGGTGTTTATGTCCGCAATTGATCGCTTGCGCCGGAGCGCGTTCGCGCGCCCCTGGAAGCTGCTCACCGGCGTCGCGGCGCTTGGCGCTGCCAGCGTCGCCCTCGCGGCCCAGGTCGCGGGTCCGAGCAGCGCCGAGGTCACGAACCTGCTCAAGACGCGCCTGCCGAAGACGCCCCTAACCCAGGTCAATTGCGAGAAGGTACGTGGCCTCTGCGAGGTGACGGCGGGGTCGAACCTCTTCTACGTCGACGCCGGCGCCCGCTACCTCATCATCGGCCGGGTCTATGACATGGAGACACGCCAGGATCTCACGGCCGCCCGGCTGCTCGAGATCAACCCCGACATGCTCGTCGGCGGTGCGGCCAAGGCCAATGCCGCGGAAGGCGAGGGCCAGGAAATGGAAGCGGCGGCTCCGGCGCAGGCGAGGGTCGAGAA
Source organism: Sphingomonas sp. 179-A 2A2 NHS (assembly GCF_045371305.1). Lineage (NCBI taxonomy): Bacteria > Pseudomonadati > Pseudomonadota > Alphaproteobacteria > Sphingomonadales > Sphingomonadaceae > Sphingomonas > Sphingomonas sp. 179-A 2A2 NHS. Next base: position 142,800 of record NZ_JBIQDE010000007.1, read on the forward strand.
GACCGCGCTCCCCGCGCGGCCGACTAGGCTGGCGCTGGACGGACTTCCCAAGGACGGCGCGATCGTCTGGGGCAATCCGGCAGGGCAGACAGTCACGGTCTTCACCGACTTCCGGTGTGGGTATTGCCGCGCGCTGACGAACGTGCTGCGCAGCATGAACGTTCGGGTCGTCGAGCGGCCGATCTCCGTTCTCGGCAGTCGCGATATCGCCGACCGGGTCTATTGCGCGAGGAATCGCGAGGAGGCGCTACATGCCGCCTATGCCGGCGAGCCGCTCAAGAGCGGCCCGTCGTGCGATACGTCGGGCCTCGATGCGAACGAGGCCTTCGCTCACAAGCACGGCCTGAGCGGAACGCCGGTGATCGTGCGCAGCGATGGAGCGATGCTCGAGGGCTATCGGCCCAAAGAGTTCCTGCAGAGCTGGCTCAAGGACGGGCGCTCGTGAGCGCGCCGCGCCTCGGCCGCCGGGCTGCGGTCGCCGCGCTTGGCTTCGGCACGCTGATGAGCCTGAACGGCTGCACGACCTTCGGCGGCAACGTGAAGGGCAGCTTCACCTGCCAGGCGCCGGACGGCATCTGCGCGCCGTCCTCCACGATCGACGATCGCGCGCTGGCGATGATCTCCGGTGACGCCGGCGATGTCATGATCCCGGCAGGGCCCTATCCGACACCGGCACAACAGCCCCGCGCCCTGCGCACCGCTGTGCCAGCGCCGTCCTCAGACGCACATGGGCAGGTCGCGTCGCGAACCCGCGAGAAGGTGCTCCGGATCGTGTTTCAGCCCTATGTTGATGACCGGGGCCGGCTGCATGAATCGAGCGCCGTCCACGCGGTCGTCCAATCCGAGTGGCAGGCCCAGGCGCTTGCGGATGCGACCCCCATCCCCGATAGCAGGTCGGCTGATGCACCTGTTCAGCTGAGCCTTGTCGATGCGGTCGAGCGCGAGGTTCCCGGTGTGGTGGACGTCGCCGCGTTCGACCCGAACATGCCGGACCCGGATGTGGTGGCGGCTGCCCGGTCCAGAAAGCCGGATCCGGTTGCAGCGATCAAGGCGGATGTCGCCAGCCGTCTGGCTATCAAGGTCAAGCCGGCGCGCGGCGCGCCGACGGCTGGAGCGCCCGCCTCGGCATCCTCAGCGACTGGGTCGCAGCAACCGACTGCGTCCGCCACGGCCACCAAGCGCGCAGCTGGCGGCGGCGAGAGCGCCGCGGCGGGCGTGCCAGCCAGCCGCCGAAGCGAGGCGCCGCCTCAAGTCAAACAGCGCTCGGAGGGTGCTCCCGCCACGAGCACTGCGTCCGGCCAGGAGGCAGCTGCGCGCGTGAAGGCGAGCCAAGAGTATCAGGAAGCGCGCGAGCGGATCGAGGACAGCGCGCGCGGCTCCGCCGGAGCGACGCCCGGGGCGGGGCTCACGACCCTGACGAGCCCCACCGTCCGCGCTGCGAGCTTCCCCGCGGCGGTTCCGGAGGACAATTGACATGAGCGCGAAGCCCCGTTTCTACGACAGCCTGCTCTCCGGTCTGTTCGGCGATAGCAAGCGGCCAGAGGCCGAGCGTCCGGACTTGGCCGTGCCGATGCTCGCGCATTGGCTGCCCTATCGCAGCTACGACCCGAAAACGGGCATCTTCTACAACTCCGCCTCGCGCGGATTCGTGATCGAGGTCTCACCGCTCGTCGGGGCGGATGAGCGTACCGGCGAGATCCTGACCCAATTCTTGTCCGAGGGCATCCCGGTGCCCGGATGCCTGCAGTTCCACGACTGGATGAGCCCGCGGATCAGCGAGCGGCTCTCCAAATGGTATCTGCCCCGCTACTCGGCGAGCGGCGTCTACGAGCGGATGGCCAAGCATCGGGTCGACTTCCTCACGGACGGCGTGTGGAACTCGCTTTCGGCCGATGCGCCGTTCTGTCTCCGCAACCACCGCGTCGCCATTTCCTATTCGACGCCGGAAAGCTCGCGTGTCTCGACCGAGGAAATCGTCGCCGTGATGGACGGCCTCATCTCGGTGCTAGGCTCGATCGGGGTCTCCGCGCGCAAGATGGACCCGGTCGCGCTGATCGGGTGGATCGACGACATCACCTCGCCGACCACGGCTGCCGGTGACGACGTCATCAGCTACAATCCGCTCGACCCCATCGCTGACCAGGCGGTGCGCCGCGACATCGAGATGAAGGTCGATCCGGACCGCATCCTGCTGCGGACCGAACGGTTCCGCCCGACGGGCAAGGAGGTCAACGGCGCGCCCGAGATCGGCGAGATCTATCCCGACGTATTCGACGTGCGCTCGTTCTCGGTCCGCAATCTTCCTCAGCGCTGGGCGCCCTGGGACTGCGCGCGGCTGATCGGCGACATGTTCGCCGACAAGCTGCGAATGCCGTGCCCGGTCTCCACGAACCTGTGCCTCGACTTTCCCGATCCCCAGGCCTCGAGCAACAAGGCCGGCTTCAAGTTCATGCGCACCACGAGCCTCGCCGACTCCAAGTCCGCGCGCTTCCTTCCCCAACTCCGCGACCAGTCCCAGGAGTGGAAGTTCGTCAATGACGAGATCCGCCAGGGGCGCAAGCTCGTGCGCCTGTTCTACAGCGTTACGTCCTTCTCTCCCAAAGGGAAGGGAGACGCCAACGAGCGCGTCCTCAAGTCGGTCTACCGGGCCGCAGGCTGGGACCTGCTCGACGACCGCTACCTCCAGGTGATGGGCCTCTTGTGCGCGATGCCCATGACGATGGCGAACGGGCTGTCCCGCGACCTCGAGCGCATGAAGCGCATGCGGACCATGCTCAGCACGACCGCGGCGAACCTGGCTCCCATACAGGGCGAGTATCTCGGTGGTCACACGCCGCACCTGCTCCTGATCGGCCGACGGGGCCAGCCCTTCTTCTGGAGCCCGTTCGAGAACGCCGCAGGCAACCATAACGTGGCGGTGTTCGGCAAGTCGGGGTCGGGCAAGTCGGTCGCCCTGCAGGAGCTGTGCGCCTCGTTGTGCGGTGCGGGATCCAAGGTTGTCGTGATCGATGACGGCCGCTCCTTCGAGCACTCGGCCAAGCTGCAGGGCGGTGCCTTCGTCGAGTTCACGATGTCGAGCGGCTTCTGCCTGAACCCGTTCTCGATGATCGACGCCGCCCAGGCGGCCGAGGATGAGGACTATCTCCTCGACTGCATGGCGATGCTCAAGGCCATCGTGAACCAGATGTCCCGCCACATCGACCGGCTGACCGACACCGAGCGCGGCCTGATCGACGGCGCAGTCAACCGCGTCTGGGAGGCTAAAGGCAGGAACGGCTCGATCGACGACGTGATCGCCGCGCTCAACGAGACTGGCAACGAGCTTGCCTCGCATCTCGCCATCGCGATGATGCCGTTCTCGAGCGCCGGCACCTACGGCAAGTTCTTCCAGGGTGAGGTCTCGTTCGAGCTGCAGGCACAGCTCACGGTGTTCGAGCTGTCCGACCTGTCCTCGCGCGAGGAACTGCGCAGCGTCGTCCTGACCGCGATCATGTTCATGTCGCAGCAGATGATGCGGAAGGTCGACCGCTCGATTCCCAAGGCGCTGCTCCTGGACGAGGCCTGGCAGATGCTTCGCGGCGGGGCGATGGCCGATTTCATCGAAACCTACGCCCGCACGTGCCGCAAGTATGGCGCCTCGTTGGTGACGGCCACGCAGTCGCTCAACGACTACTACAAGTCGGCCGGGTCCATAGCCGCCCTCGAGAACAGCGACTGGTTCGTGATCCTCCAGCAGAAGCCGGAAACGATCGCCGACTTCAAGAAGCACGATCGCTTCGAGATGGACGACTATACCGACGCGCTGCTCCGCTCGCTCAAGCGCAACGGCTTCGAATATTCCGACATCATGATCAAGGGGCCGGAGACGCTGGCGGTCGGCCGGCTGGTCCTCGATCCCTTCTCTGCCGCGCTGTTCTCGTCGAGTCCGCGCACCTTTGCTGCCATTGAGGCGATGGTCGCCGACGGGCTCAGCATGGATGAGGCGATCGAGCGGATCGCATTCCCCGAGAACCCCGAAAAATGGACGATGCCCGCCGCTGATGCGGCGGCGATCGCTGCGGAGTGAACCCATGGCGACGATGCTCACAGAGCCGACCACCCCCAGCCCACGACGCCCGTCGCGCGGGCTCGATGTCGGCTTTCTGCTTTACTTCTACCTCCACATGGCAGGGTTCCTCGCGTCGACCCTGCTCATCACCTGGGGCCTGTTCGTCCTCTTCTTCCTCGCCATCGGCGGCTTCTCGTTCGACGGGATGATGCACCAGCTCGACAATCTCGCAAGCCGGTACGTCGCCGCCGACGCCGCTCGCATCACGTCATTCCGGCACGTCCTGATCGTCGCGCACATGCTTCTGGCGGCCGGAGTCATCTTCTTCCGCCGGCACAGCATCCTGCCTTCGCGCGATCCCAAGGGGAGCAACACCGATGTCTGATCAGCCTCAGCTCGACCTTCAAGCTCCTCCGACGGCGCCGAAGGCCGCTGCGCCGGCCCGTTCGGGGCGCGGATTCGGCGGATTCACGCGGGCTCAGCTGGTGATGGGCGCGATCCTGATCGTCGCACTGATCTGGGCGATGTGGGTGACCAAGGCCCTCGTCGAGCCCCGGGAGGAGCACATCGTCAAGGCGAGCCTCTCCAACATCGTTGGCGAATATGTGAGCGCGCAGGCGCGCTCGGCGTCGCCGCCCGGGCAGGTCGAGGCCGAGATGCGTGCCTTCATGTCCTCGCTCGACCACGAACTCCAGCGTCGTGGGGCGGGGGGGCAGGTGGTGCTGGTCGGCGAGGCGGTGCTGACGAAAAACGTGCCCGACATCACCGACAGCCTGCGAAAGGCCGTCTATGCGAGCGGCGTTCGCCAACCCCGGGCGGCGAGCGCTCAGGAGATGCAGCAGCTCCAGCAGCAGATGGCGCCGGGACCGGCGACGCCATCGATGCCCGGCGGGGCCGCTGCCGGTGCCGGCGCAACGCTCGAGCCGATGGCGGCCGTCCCATCCGGAGCGGCCATGCCGCAGGCCGGCTCCGGTGCCGGCGCTGCGCCTCCCGCGGCAATCCCCGGGGCAGCGATCACCACCTTTGGAGGTCCCGATGGCAGAGGCGGTCAGTAATGCGACGGCCGCCCCCTGGCGGCCGCGCAAACGACTTTGGGGCCTGTGTGGCGGGCTCGTCGCGGGAAGCGTGGTGCTCGGCGCGATCAGCGACTGGCGCGACAATCACGCGCTCCTGATCAACACCACCGACTCGCTTCCGAACTGGGCGTTCGTCATCCACCGGAACAAGGTGCCGGTCAGGGGCGAGTACGTCTTCTTCGATCCGCCCCCCAGCGAGCTGGTGCGGCGTCATTTCGGCGCCAAGCCGCAGATGTTCGGCAAGATCGTCTACGGCCTGCCGGGCGACGTTGTGGAGCACTGGCACCGCGCCGTAACGGTGAACGGACGGCTCGTGGGCTACACCAAGCCCACGACCAGAAGCGGCGAGCGGCTCGCGATCGGACCGAGCGGCGTGATACCGGCGGGCTGCTACTATGTCGGCACGCCCCACAAGGATGGTTTCGACTCCCGCTACGCGGCGATCGGCTTTGCCTGTCGGCGCCAGATTGTCGGCACCGGCGAGGCGATCCTGTGATCCGCGCGGCCGCTGCCTCGCTCGCCGGTGCTGCCTGTCTGGGCGCCGCGGTCCTGGTCGCCGGATCGGAGCGGGGCGAAGCGCGGGACTTCGGCCAGCTCGGGCAGACATTCCCCGTCATCGAGGCCGACCTGCTTTCCACGATCGAGGCTCGGTTGCAACGCGCGCAGGCGACGGGAGAGATGGACCGCGTCAACGCGGCCTTCGCCAAGCGCGTGGAGGCCAAGGTGCGGCGCCCGGTGCCGGTCGCCGGCATCACGCCTGCCGAGGAGCCGCGGGCCTGGGACTATGACCCGAGCATCACGCTCGAGCGCGAGATCCGGGATCACAAAGGACAGGTGATCGCGCAAGCCGGGCAGAGGATCAATCCGCTCGACTTCGTTTCGATGCGGCAGAGCCTCGTCTTTGTCGACGGCGACGACACAGCGCAGGTCGCGTGGGCGACCAAGCGGTTCACCGAGCTCAACGCGAAGATCATATTTGTCAACGGCTCGCCGATCGAATCGATGACGGCGCGCAAGCGCCGGTTCTTCTTCGACCAGGACGGTCGCCTGACCGCCAAGTTTGGCATCCGCCACACCCCCGCCGTGGTGTCGCAGGCCGGCAGTCTGCTGCGCGTCTCGGAGACCGTCCTCAAGCCGGGAGCAAAGAGCTGATGCCCCTTTGGCTGGACCTTCTGCGGACCCCCATGGCCGCACCGGAAACCGGCGCCCTTCGCCGCATGCGGCTGGTGTGGCAGGGGCTGTGCCTGTCGGTCGCGTTGGTCGTGGGGTTCTTCGCGCAGTTCCATGCCGCCCTTGGCCGGCCTGCGCCGTGCCTCGCGGCCGCGCTGCTCGCCGCGGCGGCGCTGTACACCTGGCTCTATCTTCGCCGGAAGAATGCGGCCGACACCGCCTTCCTCCAGGAGACGGGGGAGGCGGGCTGATGCGCTGGCTGAGGGCCATCCTCGGCGTCTTGGGGCTGCTGCTCGTGGTGGTGGCCCTGGCGCCGCGCGCCGAGGCGGCGCCGACGTGCACGGGCAAGTTCGTGAATCCCATCACGGACGTCTGCTGGTCTTGCCTCTTTCCGCTTTCGATCGGCGGGGCGAAGATCTGGCCGGGCAGCCGCCCCGACACCAACAATCCTGCGTCGCCGGTGTGCGCGTGCGCCGACCCCTTGCCCCGGATCGGCATCTCGGTCGGCTTCTGGGAGCCAGCGAGGCTGGCGGACGTAACGATGAAGCCGTGGTGCTTTCCCAACCTCGGGGGAACGCGGATCGCGCCGGGCTTCGACATCGGCCAAGGCTACCTAGCCGGGCCGTCGATGGTAGGCGGCCGGTCACAGAGCACGGCGAAGTGGCACGTCCACTGGTACGTCTACCCGCTCCTATACTGGATGGAGATCCTGACCGACTTCATCTGCTTCGAGCAGGCATCGTTCGACATCGCCTATATGACCGAGGTCGATCCGCTGTGGCAGGATGACTCGCTGACCGCGATCATCAACCCCGAGGCGATCGTCTTCGCGAACCCGATCGCGAAGGCGGCGTGCGCGGGCGACTGCATTGCGGGAACGGCCGCGCTGCCGCTCGACGCGCTGTTCTGGTGCGCGGGGTGCCAGGGCAGCATGTATCCGCTCAACGGCAACATTCCCGCCTCGATCGGGCATGTCCAGTCGTCGCGGCTCGCGCTTTCCCGGTTCGCCTACAAGATGCACCGCGAAGGCCTCGCCTGGGGCACGATGGGCTCGCAGGGGCTCTGCAAGAAGTACCTGATGCCGATCATGCGGAAGCAGCAATACCGCTTCCAGATGGTCAACCCGATCCCGACGGTGAGCGGCCGGTTCGCCTGCTCGGCGATCGGCACCTCGACCATGCCGCCCGATGCTGGACGCGCCTTTCCCGCCGGCGGCGAGGACATGGGCTACCTCGTCTGGCGCAAGCGCAACTGCTGCGTGTTCTGAGGAGAGAGACATGCGTCTTCTGACATCCGGCATCGTCGCGCTTCTCGGCACGGCTGGCCTTTCGGCATTGCTCGCGCAATCCGTCGACGGGGTCGACGTTCAGGCCGTCAAGAAGCGCGCGGCCGACATGGCGGCAGAAGCGCAGGCCTTCGTCGACCAGGTGAAGGAGCGCGGTGACGAATTCCGCGAGCAGGCGAGCGTCGTCCGTAAGTCGGGCATCGACAACATGCAGCGGGTTGCCGCGACCGATCTGCCAAAGGGACCGGAAGGTAAGATCGACTTCGACGAGCTTGTGCAGGGCGCGGCGACAAATGCCAATGTCCCAGGGGGCGATGCCCCGCAGTTCATCGTCTTCGCCAGCCTGTCGATGCCGCCGGCGTCGCTCAAGCAGCTGATCGCCGATACCGCGCGGGCTGGCGGCGTCGTCGTTTTCCGCGGGTTCCCCAACAACTCGGCCAAGGAGTTCGTCAGCCGTCTCGGTCAGGTCGTCCAGAAGGGCGACATGCCGAACATCGGAATCGACCCGCGGCTTTTCCGCGCCTTCGACGTGCAGGCGGTACCGACATATGTGGCGGTCTCGTCGACCTTCGACCTGTGCGCCGGATTTCACTGCCAGACCAAGGTTCCGCCCCATGACCGCATCGAGGGCAACGTCACGGTCGACTATGCCCTCAACACCTTCGCGGAGGCTAACGGACCGGGCGCGCGCATCGCATCGGTGGCGCTCGGCAACCTGGCGCGGAGCCGGCGCCAATGAAGCTTCGCGCCATCGTGGCCGTGCTTGCCGGCGTGTGCCTGACGATCAGCTCTGCTGGCGCGCAGCAGATGACGATCGAGCAGGCGCGCGAAGAGGGCAAGGCGTTTGGCAACGCAAAGCGGGGAGATGAGAGCCTTGTTCCCAATTCGGAGGCGCAGGCCCAGGCCGTCCCGGGCTATTCCGGGACCAATCAGCCGCAGAGCACCTACTTCGACGATCCGGATGCGCTCATCGCGGCGGGGACGGCCCAGCGGTCGACCAACGAGTCCTACCGGACCGTCACCGATGCGGACCGCACGCGGCCCGCCTTCAGCAACGCGGAGATCCTTGCGACGACGTCGCGCGCAACGTCGATCGAGAACGATCCGTCGGCCTACCTCGCCGATGAGAATATCGGCTCGACCACCGGCCAGTGCCAACCGCTGCCGCCAGGTTCCGGCGCGGGAGGATATTACGAGGCGACGTGCAACCAGGGAACGAAGCTCGACGAAGTGCCGAGGTCCTGTTCCATCAGGATGGCGCCTGAGATCACGAAAACCGACGCGTACAAGTATTTCGTCGTTCCCGACAGCGCCTATGGTACGCCGTTCGCACGCTATTCCTCGATGGCGCCGCACGTCGCGGCCGGAACCTGCAAGCCCACAGGCGTGGCCATGCAGGCCTGCGCCGCGCACCGGATTTACGGTGTGTCCACCAACAAGTTCTGCGACGACTACTATGCGACGGAATATGTCTGCTCGCAGAACCTGAGGGATATCGCCCTCTTGCCGAGCCCCATCACTGGCGAGGGCTGGCACGAGAGGACCGTCCAGACCAGCGTGACGGTGAAGCGGGTCGACGGCTGCGCCGATATGGCAGCCGATGCGATGTGCACCGCTGCTGGGGCCGGCGAGGTCTGCAGCGAAGGACCTGAGACCCGGGTCATCGACGGCGTGCCGGTAACGCAGGCCTGTTGGGCGTGGAAGCGCGACTTCACCTGCAATGTCATGAGCGCAGGGAACGACTGCGGCGATCTCGACGCGAACCGACAGTGCACGTTTCTGCGCGAGGACTGCCTGGACGACCCGCAGCAGGGTGCGTGCAAGGTCAAGGAGAAGGTCTATCGTTGCCCGACACCGGACACCCCGACCTCAAACGCACCGCAGTACATCTGTGGTGACGATGTCTACTGCATCAACGGGGACTGCGAGCCGATTACCCGCGAAGCCTCGACCGAGTTCAAGGACGCCTTGGTCGCGTTGCACGCGATCGACGACGCTTCAAAGGGCTTCGACCCGAACAACCTCACCGTCTTCTCGGGAACGCGGGACACCTGCCACAAGCCGGTCTTCGGCCTCATCAACTGCTGCGCGGGCAAGGTATCCGGCGCGCTGACGGTCGCCGCAGGCGGCGCGGCGCTCGCCGGCGGGCCCGTTGCGATCGCCGCGCTCGCGACCCCGTTCCTCGCACTGTTCGCCTGCTCACAGGACGAGATGAAGCTCGACATCAAGGACCGCATGGGATTCTGTCACAAGGTCGGAACCTGGTGCTCGTCCAGCTTCCTCGGCATCTGCAAGACGAAGAAGACTGCTTACTGCTGCTTCGAAAGCAAGCTGAGCCGTGTCCTTCAGGAGCAGGGCCGCGTCCAGCTGAACAAACCTTGGGGGAAGCCCAAGAACGAGCAGTGCAAGGGCTTCAGCATTGCCGAGTTCCAGCGGCTCGATCTCTCGAAAATGGACTTCACGGAAGTCTACGCCGACTTCCTAGACGCGGCCAAGCTGCCGGACGAGGTCCAGACGATGACCGAGATCCAGTCGAAGATTCAGAACTACTACGACCTGCATGGAGGCAAGCCATGACCAGCCACGAGCCAGGGGATCGAGATGACGGCCACGGCGAATGACCTGCTCTCTGCCGGTGCTCCAGGGTGTGACTGGAAGATGACCGTGTTCGAGCTGGCGATTTTCATGTGCCTGTATCGCGCCGGGCAGCCGCGGCGCGTGGAGGACATTTGCAAGGTGATCGGCGGCTGGTTCGAATGCGTGGTCGACCCGCCGGCCGCAGCCGCGCCGATCGAGCACATGTTGGCCAATCGATGGGTCGCGGAAAAAGGCCATGGCCTGTGCGCAACCGAGGACGGCCGCCGTGCGGCGCGACCGCTGATGAGCGGCATGGTGCGGATGCTCGACCATGGAACGCGGCTGATCGATGTCGCTCTGATGATGTCCGTGCTGCGCTTGTCGAAAGGAGAACTGGACCATGGCATTCGCGATCTTTGAGCCAGCGATCTTGGCGGTGCTGCTCGCCGGCGTCGGCCTGCCAGCGCCTGCAGCGCCTATGTCCGCGCCCGCCTCACCGTGCAGTAGCCACGCAACCATCACCTCCGCCTTCGACTGCTGCCTCGACCTCGCGCTGCGGAAGGCGCCGCTCACCGCACCGCTCATCCACCCCGCGCCATCCCCGGACGGTGCGGCCGATCAGAAGGAAGGACGATGAGCATGTCCAAGATCGCGAAGCTGGCGATGCTCCTGCTGGCGGTCGCGCCCCTGGCGGCGCCGCTGCGGGCGCAGGACGCCGAGCGCCGGGACGACAGCGTCGAGGCGTCCGACCGCGGCGACGATTTCTACTGCGGCGAGCGCAGGCTGGGGCAATGGTTCTACTGCACCAAGCCGAAACCGCCCGAGAGCGCGAAGGCACAGCCGCAGGTTCCTGAGCAGAGCGCGGCGGACCGCCTCGCCGCTATCACGCGGCAGCTGGATGAGCTGAAGGCGCGGGCGATCCTCGATCCGTCGGAAGAGAATGTCATTGCCTATGTCCGTTTCCAGCGCGAGCAGCTGGACCGCGCCTCGACCTTCTCGGACACCTGGCAGCGCGCGCTCTGGCAGAACCCGGACATCGACTACACGCTGCAGCGGCCGGTCAACACGGTAGCCAAGCGCGCCTGGCTCGACAACCGGAAGGCCGACCGCGACCAGGTCCTGACTAACCTCGGTCAGCGCTACGGTCTGTTCTACTTCTACGCGCAGAGCTGCGGCGCGTGCGAGGTCTTCTCGCCGATCCTGCGATCGGTCGCGGATAGTCACCGCATGGCGGTGATGGCCGTCTCGATGGACGGCGGGCCGAGCCGCGACTTCCCCAACTATGTGGTCGACTCCGGCCAGCGCGCGCGGATGGGGATACCCGGCAACGAGACGCCGGCACTCGTCCTGTTCGATACCGCGACGAAGCGCACCATCCCCGTCGGCTACGGCATCCTCAGCGCCGATGAGATCATGGATCGCATCTTCATGCTCACCAACACCAAGGTCGGGAGCGACTACTGATGTCCATTCAACGGCAGAAGGGCCGGCTGAGAAGGCTGGCTCACCGCGCCGGCGCCGTCCTGACGGTAGCCGCCGCCTCGCATTTCGCGCTCATCGGTGTCGCACGGGCGGACGTCGCCTCGGAGATGAACGGGTTCTTCAACGACGCCGGCGGCGCGGCGAACGTCACCGGGCCAACGGCGTTCCAGGGGCAGTCGGCCGGCTACTACTCGCTCGGCAACGTCTGGACGCGCTTCCCGCAGAAGAGCGTGTCGCCGTTCAACCTGCAGCTCCCAAGCGCGCGGGCGGGATGCGGGGGTATCGACCTGTTCTCCGGCTCCTTCAGCTTCATCAACGCGAGCGAGATCGTCGCGATGCTGAAGGCGACGGCGAACAACGCGCTCGGCTTCGCCTTCAAGCTGGCGATCGACAGCGTCTCGCCCGAGATTGGCAAGGTCATGGACGAGTTCAGCCAGAAGGCTCAGCTCCTCAACCAGATGAACATCTCGAGCTGCGAGACCGCGCAGGCGCTGGTGGGCGGGATCTGGCCGCAGATGGAAACCACCCGATCGACCATCTGCGAGGCTGTCGGCAACAGCCAGGGCGTCTTCTCGGACTGGGCCGCGTCCCGCCAAGGCTGCAACAACGGGGGCCAGAGGGACGCGACGCTCGCCGGCAACACCGACCCGGCGATGAAGGAGCAGATCATCGGCGACCCGCACAATTATACGTGGGAGGCGCTGAAGAAGTCGTCGAAGTTCGGAGCGTTCGACCAGGGCTTCTCCGAATATGTGATGACGCTGGTTGGGACGATCGTCACGACTCCTCCGTCGGGCAGCGAGCATGGCCCGAAGGTGGTGATCTACGGACCGGCCGAGGAGGCGGTCGTGACGGCATTGCTCGACGGCACCGCGAACGCGCCGGCAGTGAAAATCCTGAAGTGCAACAACGACCCGTGCACCGATGTCTCCGACCAGACCCTGAACGTGCCTGCGTCGAGCGCGCTTCGGCCCCGGATCGCGACGATGATCAAGAGCATGAGCTCCAAGATTCGCAGCGACAGCGCGCTTGACGCAGCCGAGAAGCAGCTGCTGAACATGGCGACGGTTCCGATCTACAAGATCCTCGCGGTTCAGGCCTACGCCCACTACGCGCTCACCGACGGCGAGATTCAGACGCTCTCTGAAATCGTCGCGGTCGATCTGCTGAACGCCATGCTCGACAACATGCTCGACAGGGTGGAGCAGGCGAAGGTCTTCTACCAGACCGCGGACCAGGAGACGGCCTCGCAGTGGCGCCAGCAGATCGCGGCGACCCGCGCCAAGTTCGCGCAGCGGGACGTGAAGCTCAGCACCAAGCTCCAGGTGACGATGCAGATCATCAACCGGAGCATCATGCTCGAATCGACGCTGCAGAACACAATGACGCCCGGCATGTCCTCAGCGCTGAACTTCTCGCGGGGATTGAACGCGCAGGGCTTGCTCTAGGCGCGCAACAGGGAGGTAGCGGCGTGCTCGAGGTCTACACGGTCGGCGGGGGCGAGTATCTCGTCAACACCTTCAACGCGGTCGCCGCGTGGGCGGGGGGAGGGGGCTATCGCTCTCTCCTGCGGGTCGTGATGGTGATGGGGCTGATCTATTCGCTGCTCGTCGTCGCCTTCACCCTCAACTTCCGCGCGTGGTTGAACTGGTTCCTTCAGGCGACGGGCATCTACCTATGCCTCATGGTCCCGACGATCGACGTGAAGGTGACCGACCGCCTCAATCCGAGCCTGTCGCCCGCGACGGTGGCGAATGTACCTCTCGGCCTGGGGGTCCTCGCGAGCTTCACCACCCAAATCGGCGACTGGCTCACCCGGACGGCCGAGACCGTCTTCGTCATGCCCGGAGAGCTCAACTACACTACGAACGGCATGGTGTACGGCGCCCGGCTATTCGACGCGACCCGCAACTTCACCATCCGCGACGCGGAATTCTCGACCAACCTCGAGAACCACTTCAAGAATTGCCTGTTCGGCGACGTGATGCTCTACCAGAAGTCGCTCACCAACCTTGCGAAGGCGCCGGACCTGTGGGCGGCGATCGGGCCGGGCTCGGAAGCGCGGTCGCAGGAGTGGCTGGAAAGGCAAGGCGACGGCTCGGTCCAGAACTTCATTGTCACGTGTCGCCAAGCCTATGACACGCTGAACGGCCAATGGGCGAGCATGATCGAGGCGAACGCGGAGCCTTGGGCAAAAGAGGTCTATCCCAAGCTCAGCAATGCTGTCGCCGCGGCGAAGCTCAAGCACGACGTCCCGATCGTGAATGCGGCCTTCACAGGCTCGGGCGACGATTTCACCGGCGTCATGAGGCAGAACACCGCCATCAACGCCTTCATGCAGGCGCGAAATTCGATGGCCGGCGGAAGCGGGGCGGCGTCGATCGACACCTTCGCACAGACCCGCGCGGACATTCAGGCCCGCAACACCTACAATTCGATCGCGCAGCAGGCGATGGCGTGGGTGCCGATCCTGAACATTGTCCTGACTGTCGTGTTCTTCGCGATGTTCCCTGTGATCTTCCCGCTCTTCCTGCTCCCGCAGACCGGGCTGAGTTCGTTGAAGGGCTACGCGATGGGGTTCTTCTATCTGGCGTCCTGGGGACCGCTCTACGTGATCCTCCACATGATCTGCATGACCCGGGCCGAGGCAGCCTCGAACGGCGTCGCCGCAGGAGGGATGTCGCTCGGAAGCTATGCCGGCATCGGCGCGGTGAACGGCGAAACGGCGACGATCGCCGGCTTCATGCTGATGAGCATACCGTTTCTGGCGGGCGGGCTTGCACGGGGCGCGATGTCGATCGCGGGGCAGGCGACGTCGATGCTGGCGCCGGCGCAGAATGCCGCGGAAGCTGCTGCGCTGGAGCAGACCACCGGCAACTACTCCTACGGAAATGTAAGTTGGGCGAACTCGACCTCGAACATGCGGCAGGCCGACCAGTGGCAGACGGCGCCGAGCTTCATGGGTGGCGCGGCGAGCGTCGGCTGGCGCCAGGACAACGGCGCCGTAATCAGCGGCTTCGGCAATGGCCAGGAAGTGTTCGACACCGGTGGCGCGATCTCGCGGCTCTCATTCACCCCGACCGTGACAACCGGCACCGTCGCGGAATGGCGGGAGATGGCGAGCGAGGCGCACCGTCAATCGCAAGCCTACGACAATGCGGCTCAGGAGATGCTCACCTGGACCAAGACTGACCGGAGTGCGCACGGGACGTCCAGCGAGCGCTCGTCAGGCTGGGACTCGAGCAGCGGCCGCTCGTCGAACACGTCTGTTGAGCAGTTTGATCGAACAACCGGCAGCAGCTCGCAAGGGTTGGAGGATCGGTCGTCGACCGGGCAGAGCCTGTCGGTGACGAACGGCCACGACCGATCGGCAGGTACCATCAATCAGGTGTCCGGCTCTCTGTCAGCAGGACTGGGCGGTAGTCAGCAAGGCACAGGCGGTGGGCGAAGCGGCATCGGCAGAGTTATAGGTCGCTTGCCAGGAGTAGGTGGAACCGTCACGGCGCAAGGTCAGCAGCAGGATACCTTGCGGCATGGAACGACGGATACTCGTTCGTCTGATAGTTCCAGCACCGCAAGCAGCGGGGTCCGGGACGAACACTCCAACGGCTCGGGCGCAACGTCATCCGATGGCACCTATGATCGCTCGGGCGTGTTCAGCCGCGCCTCGACGACGTCCAGCTCCTCACTCACCCACGAGCAGGCACTCGCTCGCGCCCGGTCGTACACTGAGACCGCTCGGCAGCTGGAGGAACTGTCGCAGCAACTCTCCCGCGACGCCAGCTACGCGGAGACGCACGGCATGCAGCTAAGCGAGAACATGAGTCAGGATCTGGCGCAGTGGTACCGGGCGCAACAGGCTTCGAACCCGGGTTTGGATGCTCCGGAGCTTTGGGCCACCGACCTCGGCGACCACCAGCGTGCCGTTCGTCAGGAAATGGTCACTCGCTGGATGCGCGAGAAGCAGGACGACATTCGCGAAGAGATCGCGGGCAAGCTTCAAGCACCCGACCTCGTTGAGGTGAGCAGGCCGAGCATCGACCGCGCGGCGGATGTGGTGGGCTCGTATCGCCCACATGGCGTATCTGGCATTCCGTCTGGTCCTGCAGGCGGCGATCCTCGCGCCGCTGGGGAAATTATCGACGCCGGTGGGGACCAGCTTGAGATCGATCGTGGTGCGGCGCAGGCTGCTCGGACCAACGCTGTGCAGGGTTCTTTAGGCGTACAGCAGGAGGTCCATAGCGATCACAACCGCGGCTTCTTCAATGATCCGAAGCTGCGGGAGTAAGCTGGGTGTTAAAGCGCGAAAAAGAGGTACCCTATAGCGCCAGCTAAAAGCGCATAGGCGACGAGATAAGCAGCTGCGCTCGTTCTGCTGACGTTGCCATCGGTGTCGGTGACGGGACCGTAAGGCTCAAACCCATCGTCGACGTACTGAACGATCGGACCAGCAGAGTTATCCTGGGTCATCAAGTATGTCGCGGTGTCAAGCTTGAGCATAAAACCTCCGAACCTGTCCAACATACAGGGTTCGAGGTTTGATCACAAGCAATGGAGATTGCGGCTGATGGCTAGGCTGAGGCTCCGAACGGACCGAGGTTGCTGGGCATTGTCGTCAGTCGGCCCGCGGTCATTCGTCGCTAAACTCATGACCTCGGATAGAGTGCGCGCCGCACCCCATCGGTGATCGTGTAGACAGCCTGCCGCTGGGCACCGCGGTTATGATGGTCGACGCGGTAGCCCTGGTAGTGGCGCTGCACGAAGCCGGCCCTGACGAGCTCCGAGACCGCTCGGCTCACGTTTGTCCGGCCGGAGAGGCGGATGCGCCTCTGAACTTCCGCCGCGATCAGCCGTTCGGCGGCTGCCGTGTCGAATGGAAGCTGATTGCGTTGCTCGAGCTCAGCTCTAACCTTGTGGGCGATCGCAAGGCGGCGGGGGTCGCGCCGGGCGACGGGCACCAGAGCATCGCAGAGCCAGTCCCGCACCGGCACCTCGCGGTCACCTTCACGGACATACGGGCCGGCCGAGCCGCTTTGGGCGCTAGCCTGCGCGATCAAGTTGAGCACCATGAAGCTGTAGCGTGGGCGCTCGCAAACTGCCGTCAGGCGATCGAGCAGGCTGGGCAGGTCCAGCGCAGGTGCGTCCTGCGGCGCTGCTCGTTCCGCATTGCCTTCGGCGGCGAAGAAGTCCGGTTGAAACATGAGAACGAATCAAGCACATCTTGATTCTCATGTGAATCCCTCTTGTTGCGGCGCGTCCATTTTATCGAGGTGTCGCGTGTCTGGCTCGCAAGCCGGCACAGCCGCCAGAACGCTTGGACGCCCGGACCTCAGCGCGATGTGGGCTCATGGCCGTCGGGGTCGTCGAGCCACGTCGGAATGTCGCGTCGCGCGTCGAGCACGCGCCATATGTCGATGTGATCGTCGCGTTCGACGTAGAAGACGAGCCACGGAAAGCGGGCGAGACGGCGATGTCGCAGACCCGGCAACATCAGTTCGTGCGCGTAGCGCGGAGAGCCGATGCCCGGTTGCTCCGCGATCGCTCGGTAGACTGCTTCTAGCGAGGTCACGAAGCCGAGCGCGACATCCGGCCCAGCCTCGTGAGCATAGTGGTCGATAGCGCTCTCGACGTCGCGATGGGCCTCGTCGCGGGGGACGACCCGCTTCATGGTCATGCCGTGCGGCGAGCCCGCACGCGCAGTCCTTCGAAATAGTCGTCGTCTGCTGGGGCGCCCGGGGTGGATTCAGCGCCGTCGAGCAGCAGCCGGCGCAATCGCTGGCGGTCCTGGTCCTTGCGGATGAGTTCGCGGACATACTCGCTGCTCGTGCCGTAGCCGCGGCCGGCAACCTGCTCGTCCACGAAAGCCTTCAGGGTATCGGGCAGCGAGATGTTCATCGTGCTCATGGCCGCAATAGATAAGCGGTTTGGCAAAATTTGGCAAGGTGAGCCGCCCGTCCTGCGTCTTCTGACGACTAGGTCAGACACTTTCCCGATGCGAGAAGCCCGGGAATGAACAGCCGTGGCACTTTACCGGCGGGGTAAAGTGCCACGAGCGGTTGTCTTCGCGGCGAGAAGCTGTGGGGGAGGTGATCGGCTCAGTGGGGAACAGGCGGGCGGGTAAAGCTCGCCAGGCTCCTCGAGCAGGGTAGCGGCTGACCGGCACCTGCATGACAGACTGATATAGCTCAGGGACGATTACATCTCTGATCCGGCACCCTTTCTGGCGGGGCGCCGTGGGGCAGCAATCCAGGCTTCGCTGGGTGCTTTGTCGGCATGTTCAACGAGGCTTGCTCCTGCCCGGCGATCCATCGCTAGGCGGTGCGGGTCGCGCAGAACGGTCGGGGAAACCCATGTTCGAAGGGGCAAGTTGTACGGTGAATAGCGAAGAACCTGCTGGAACGGGAGTGCCGGGCCTCGATGATATCCTCGGTGGAGGGTTGAGCCGCGGCAGAGTCTTTCTGCTCGAGGGCCTGCCGGGAACGGGCAAGACCACGGTCGCGATGCAGTTCCTGCTCGAAGGGGCCCGGAACGGAGAGAAGGTGCTGTATCTGACGCTCTCCGAAAGCGAGGAAGAGTTGCGCGCCGCCGCCGCAGCGCACGGGTGGGCGTTCGACGGCGTCGAGATCGTCGAGTTGATCTCCCCCGATAGCCTCGTTGACGAGAAGCAGCAGCAAAGCTTGCTTTACTTGTCGGACCTCGAGCTGGTGGAGACGACCCGGAGAATATTCGAAGCCTTCACGCGATCGAAGCCCGACCGGCTGGTCCTCGACAGCCTCTCGGAAATAAGACTGCTGTCGCAGAGCTCGCTCCGCTACCGGCGACAGGTCCTTGCGTTGAAGCACTATTTCGCGGGCCAGGGCACGATCGTGCTGATGCTCGACGACATGACGACGGAGACCGAAGACAAGACCGTTCACAGCGTTGCGCATGGTGTGGTCTGCCTGGAGGAGCTCGCAAGAGAATTCGGTCCGGAGCGCCGGCGGATCAGGGTCGCCAAATATCGCGGGCGAGGCTTTCGCGGCGGCTATCACGACTTCGTCATCGAACGAGGCGGCGCCCGCGTATTTCCGCGCCTGATCTCGGCCGAGCACCGGTCCAGCTTCGAGCGCGACAAGGTCACGACCGAGATCGCCGAACTGGACGCGCTGACGGGGGGTGGTCTGGAGCGTGGATCGAGCGTGCTGATCCTGGGCCCTGCAGGAACGGGGAAGTCTCTGCTCGTGCTGACGTTCGTCGCCGCGGCCGTGAAGAAAGGAGAGAAGGCGGCGTTGTTCGTGTTCGACGAGGAGGTCGGGCTCCTTGCCGAACGCGCAAGAGGGCTTGGAATCGACATCATCGCGATGATGGACGCCGGTGCCTTGCAGGTCGAGCAGATCGACGCCGCCGAGCTGACCCCCGGAGAGTGTTCAGCGCGGGTCCGGAAATGCGTCGAAGAGAATGGCGCGAGGACGGTGGTGGTGGATAGCCTTAATGGTTACCAGGCCGCGATGCCGGGCGAGAACGCCTTGGTGCTGCATATGCACGAGCTGCTGCAGTATCTGAACCGCCAGGCCGCAACGACGTTCGTGACCATCGCGCAGCACGGGCTGGTCGGCGATACGCGAACCCCCGTCGATGTCACCTATCTCGCCGACACGGTGATCTTGCTGCGCTACTTCGAGACCTGCGGCCGTCTCCGCCGGGCGATTTCGGTCGTGAAGAAGCGAACCGGTGCGCATGAAGACACCATCCGCGAATATAGCATTGGCGCCGACGGGGTCCGGATCGGCGAAGCGCTGGTCTCGTTTCAGGGAATGGCGCGTGGCGTGCGCAGCCTCTTTGGGGATGCACCTGAGCTGATCGAAGAACGCCATTGATGCCCGAGGTTTCCGAGTGCGCGCTGATACTCGCGCCTTTCGGCCGGGATGTAGACGTCGCCGCAACCGTTCTGGCGAACGCCGGCATCCGCGCCCTCGAATGCCCCTCGCTCGAACGGCTGGTCGAGGAGATCCGCGCGGGGGCAGGGCTCGCGGTCGTTACCTCGGAGGCGCTGATCGGTGCCGACACCGGCTCGCTGCAGACATGGATCGCGGACCAGCCCGACTGGTCCGACTTTCCGTTCGTGCTGCTCGTGCACCAAGGCAGCGGGCTCGAGCGCAACCCCGAGGCTGCCCGCTTGCTGGAGCGGCTCGGGAACGTCAGCTTCCTCGAACGCCCCTTTCATCCGACTACCCTCATGAGCCTGGCTCGCGCCGCGCTGCGCGCCCGCCGCCGGCAATATGAGGCACGCGCGCGCCTCGAGGAGCTGCGTAGCCTCGCTGGCTCCCTTGAGCGCAAGGTCGAGGAGCGGACCGCCGAGCTAACGTTGGGCGAAGCGCGGATGCGGGCGATCTTCCAGACCAACAATCAATATCAGCTGCTCATCGATCTCGATGGGACCGTCCTGGACGCGAACGCCACGGCGCTGGCGGGGATCGAGGCGCGGCTCGAGGATGTGGTCGGCAAGCCCCTATGGGAGACACCGTGGTTCGCGCATTCCCCCGACCTCCACGACGCCGTGAAGGCTGGTGTGCTGCGCGTCGCAGCGGGTGTGACCTTGCAAAGAGAATTGACCATCCATCTTCCGATCGGCCCGCGCTCGTTCGACGTGGGAATGCGGCCGATGCGGGGTCCGCGAGGCGATACGTTGGCACTCATCGTGGAAGCGCTCGACATCAGTGACCGCAAGCGGGCCGAGGAGGCGCTCCGTCAAGCGCAGAAGCTCGAGGCAATGGGTCAGCTTACCGGCGGCGTCGCGCACGACTTCAACAACCTGCTGACGCCGATTGTGGGCGGGTTGGACATCCTGAGCCGCAGCGGACTTGGCACGGAGCGCCAGCGCCGCCTCATCGAGGGTGCCATACAGTCGGCCGAGCGGGCGAGGGCGCTCGTACAGCGGCTGCTGGCCTTCGCGCGGCAGCAGCCGCTGCAGCTCCGCGCGATCGAAATCGGCACGCTGGTACGCGGCATGGCCGAACTGGTCGGATCGACGATCGGGCCGAAAATCAGCCTGGTGTTCGAGGTGCCGGAAGGGCTGCCTCCCGCACGCGCCGATCACAACCAGGTCGAGATGGCGCTCCTCAACCTTTGCGTGAATGCGAGGGACGCGATGCCCGAAGGGGGAACGCTCCGCATCTCGGCATCCGAGCGGCATTTCAGCGCGGAAAATGACGCCGGCTTGAGCCCCGGCAGCTATATCAGCCTCGCGGTCTCGGACACCGGGACCGGTATGGATAAGGAGACGGCCAAGCGAGCCGTCGAGCCGTTCTTCTCGACCAAGGGGCTGGGCAAGGGAACAGGGCTTGGCCTTTCGATGGCGCATGGCCTTGCGCGGCAACTCGGCGGAACCCTCACGATCACGACCGCTCCCGATGCCGGGACCCGGGTGGAGATTCTCCTTCCCGTCTCGACGGAGACCCCGCAGCGCGCGGCGCCAAAGGTCGAGGGAACGCTCCCCCAGGAGGGAACCGCCCTCCTTGTCGACGATGACGATCTCGTCCGCGCGAGCGTCAGCCAGATGCTCTCGGCGATCGGCTATGAGGTGACCGAGGCGAAATCCGCGGAGGACGCGCTGGAGCTGGTGAAAAGCGGCATGAACCCGAGCGTCGTGGTCACCGATCATCTGACGACAGGGATGTCGGGCGCGGCCCTCGGCCGCGCGCTGCGGGCGCGCACGCCCGTCCTGATCGTCTCCGGCTATGCCGAGAGCAGCGAGATCACTCCCGACTTTCCGCGCCTCATGAAGCCCTTTCGGCAGGACGAACTGGCCGCGAAACTGGCCGAGATCCGGTCGGCGAAAAGCGCGACCGGTGACTCCGCCTAGACGAAAGGTACTCGGTGTTCGGATGGGGGCCTTGCGGCCCCCAATCCTTAATAGTCCATAGCGGGAACCGGTGCCGGCTTTTCGTCCTTCGGCAGCTCCGCGATGAGCGCCTCGGTCGTGATCAGCAATCCCGAGACCGACGCCGCATCCTGGAGCGCAGTGCGCACGACCTTGGCCGGGTCGATCACGCCGGCCCGGACGAGATCTTCATACTCGCCTGTGGCAGCGTTGAAGCCCCAGTTGTAGTCCGATCCCTCGCCGAGCTTCCCGACCACGTAGGCGCCGTCCTCGCCGGCATTGTCGACGATCTGGCGTGCCGGCGCCTTCAGGGCGCGGCGGACGATCTCGATGCCGGCTTTCTGGTCGTCGTTGGCCGCGGAGAGGCTTTCCAGCGCCTTGACCGCGCGCAGCAACGGGATGCCGCCCCCGGGCAGGATGCCCTCCTCGACCGCGGCGCGCGTGGCGTGAAGCGCATCGTCCACCCGGTCCTTCTTCTCCTTCACCTCGACCTCGGTGGCGCCGCCGACACGGATCACCGCGACGCCGCCGGCGAGCTTGGCGAGCCGCTCCTGCAGCTTCTCGCGATCATAATCGGAGGTGGTCGTCTCGATCTGCTGGCGGATCTGGGCGGCGCGGCCGTCGATGTCCGACTTCTGGCCGGCGCCATCGATGATCGTCGTGTCGTCCTTGTCGATCACCACCTTCTTGGCGCGACCGAGCATGTTGACGGTGACGTTCTCGAGCTTGATGCCGAGGTCCTCGCTGACGACATTGCCGCCGGTGAGGACGGCGATGTCCTCGAGCATCGCCTTGCGCCGATCGCCGAAGCCCGGCGCCTTGACGGCCGCGACCTGGAGGCCGCCGCGCAGCTTGTTGACGACCAGGGTGGCCAGGGCGTCGCCCTCGACGTCCTCCGCGATGATCAGCAGCGGGCGGCCCGACTGGATTACCTTTTCGAGCAGGGGCACCAGCGCCTGCAGGTTCGAGAGCTTCTTCTCGTGGATCAGGATGTACGGATCTTCCAGCTCGACCCGCAGCTTCTCGGGATTGGTGATGAAATAGGGCGAGAGATAGCCGCGGTCGAACTGCATGCCCTCCACGACTTCGAGCTCGGTCGCGAGGCTCTTTGCCTCCTCGACGGTGATGACGCCTTCGTTGCCGACCTTTTCCATTGCCTCGGCAAGGATCTGGCCGACCTCGGTGTCTCCGTTTGCGGAGATCGTGGCGACCTGGGCGATTTCGCTGTTCGCGCTGATCCGGCGCGCATGCGCCTTGAGATCGTCGACGACGGCTCCGACGGCGAGATCGATGCCGCGCTTCAGGTCCATCGGGTTCATGCCGGCGGCGACCGCCTTGGCGCCCTCGCGGACGATCGCCTGGGCGAGCACGGTCGCGGTCGTGGTCCCGTCGCCGGCGAGATCATTGGTCTTGGACGCGACCTCTCGGATCAGTTGCGCGCCCATGTTCTCGAACTTGTCCTTGAGCTCGATCTCCTTGGCGACCGTGACACCGTCCTTGGTGATCCGCGGCGCGCCGAAGCTCTTGTCGATCACGACGTTGCGGCCCTTCGGCCCGAGCGTCACCTTGACCGCGTCTGCAAGCGTGTCCACGCCCCGCAGCATGCGGTCACGCGCGTCGGTCGAGAAACGGACTTCCTTTGCAGCCATTGTATCGTTTCCTCCTATGTTCGCGTGGATTTCTGTGGGTGCGCCGCCCTATTTGGACGACGCTTCGGTTTCGACGATCCCGAGGATGTCGCTCTCCTTCATGATGAGCAGTTCCTCGCCGTCGATCTTGACCTCGCTGCCGGACCATTTGCCGAAGAGGACGCGGTCGCCGGCCTTGACGGACAGCTCGACCAGCTTGCCGGTC
This sequence comes from Sphingomonas sp. 179-A 2A2 NHS, assembly GCF_045371305.1. NCBI lineage: Bacteria > Pseudomonadati > Pseudomonadota > Alphaproteobacteria > Sphingomonadales > Sphingomonadaceae > Sphingomonas > Sphingomonas sp. 179-A 2A2 NHS. The sequence continues at coordinate 166,151 of NZ_JBIQDE010000007.1, forward strand.
TCGTCGCGGGCGCCCGGCCCGACGGCGACGACCTCGCCCTCCTGGGGCTTCTCCTTGGCAGTATCCGGGATGATGATGCCGCCGGCCGTCTTTTCCTCGGCTTCGATGCGACGCACGGCGACACGGTCGTGCAGGGGACGGAAATGCATGCATTACCTCCAAAGCAGATCATGATGTGACGACCCTCCCGTTCGCGGGGAACGGTCGTTTTCGGCATAGCTAGGAAGGCGATTTTCGACCATCAAGACATTTCCCGCACTTCCTGGCGCTTCAGCCATGTGAATGCCGATGCGCGCACAATCGCATGGCGCGCGGTCAGACATTGCCTCAGGAAATGCGGCGACGAGGTGATATAGATCAGCAGGCGATTGCGACCGATTCGCTACGGGACCGTCCAAGAGAAGAGGAAAACGTCGGCAGGGACGGACAGCCCATGATCTCGCTTGGTTCAGTGCTCCAGAGGCAGGGTGGCGCGATCGGGTTGCCGATCGTGAGCGCGGTCGCCGTGCAGCGCCTGATGAGCTTTACAGATGAGCTTTACAAAAGACCGGTACGTTTCAACCGGCTGCCGCACCGTGTCAGGAAGGCGCAGGACCGGACCGGCACATGCTTCCTCGATCGCTGCACCATCCGTTGGAGATTTGCAGATGAACACGCCAATTGAAAGCTCCGGCGCGGATTTGCACGACGCCTCGGGGCGTGCGGTCTCTTACGACGCCGGTCTTCGCCGTTACATGCTTGGCATCTATCGCACGATGGCCCTGGGACTGGTCCTTACCGGGCTCGTCGCCTTCCTCGTCGCCAGCACGCCAGCTCTCTATCAACCGATCTTCAACACGCCCCTCAAATGGGTCGTGATTCTGGCGCCGCTCGCCTTTGTCCTGTTCTTCTCCTTCCGCGTCGAGCAGATGAGCGCCAACACTGCGCGGATCGCTTTCTATTCATTCGCGGCCATCATGGGACTGTCGCTGGCCAGCGTCTTCCTGGTGTTCACCGGCACCAGCATCGCGCTGGCGTTCTTCTCGGCCGCCGCCCTGTTCGCGACGATGTGCCTGTGGGGCTATACGACCAATGTCGACCTTTCGCGCTGGTCGACCTTCCTCATGGTAGGGCTTTTCGGGGTCGTCATCGCGAGTCTTATCAACCTGTTCCTTGCCTCCGACAGACTGCAGTTCGCCGTCTCGATCATCGCCGTGCTGGTCTTCACCGGCCTTACCGCCTGGGATAGCCAGCGCTTGAAGAGTCAATATTTCGCCTATGCGGGGACAGAATCAGCTGAGAAGCTCGCGGTGATGGGGGCGCTATCCCTTTATCTGGATCTCATAAACCTGTTCCAGCTCCTGCTCAACCTCATGGGGGAGCGTGAACGAGCATAGCGACGTCACATCATGCGCCCTTTAGGGTGCCAAAAAAGGAGGCCTTATGGTTGGAGTCAAAGTCGATGCCGTTTCCGGCGTGTCCGACGCGGTCGGTCAGCAGATGTTGGGGACACTGCGCCGCAACTGGGGATGGATCGTCTTTCGCGGTGTCCTCGCGCTCGCGCTTGGCGTGGTATCCTTCCTGTTCCCGCTCAGCGCCCTGTTCGCCTTTGCGATGGTATTCGCCGCCTATGCCGGTGCCGATGGAATCCTTTCCATGGTCGCGGCGGTGCGCGGCGCCCGGCGTAAGGAGGAGCGCTGGTGGGCCTATGTGATCCGCGGGATCATTGGCATCGCGACCGCGATCCTGTTCGTGCTGATGCCCGAGGTCATGACCGTCGGCTACGCTCTCGTCACTCTTGTCATGCTGGCGATCTGGGCGATCGTGACGGGCGCCCTTGAGATGGTTGCCGCAACGAGCCTTCGCAAGGAAATCAGGGGAGAGTGGTTGATGGGCCTCTCAGGCGCCCTCTCGGTATTTCTTGGGATCGCGATCTTCATCCTGCTGGTCCTTGATCCCCTGACGACCTTGCCTTCGGCCGCGTGGGTGATCGGGGCCTATGCAATGTTTGCCGGATTTGTTCTCATCGGCCTCGGTCTGAAGCTTCGGCGAGCTTGACCGTGCCACGGGAAAATGAAGCCAATAAAAAGCAACGAACTGAACTCCAACCAGGGACCAATATGATGTCTGCTTCCGAGAAACCCACACAGCCTGTGAAGGCTGCCGAGAATGACAGGACACAGGCCGAATTAGCCTCGATGCGAGACGAGCAGCCCGCTGATGAACTGGACCCGGTGGAGGAAGCTATCATTGAGTCGTTTCCGGCCAGCGATCCTCCTAGTTGGACGCTATCGGGACCAAAGCAGGTTCTTCGCCCGAAAGCGTAGGAGTACCATGATCCGGACTCTGTCCGGTGGTCGGGTTACCCAGCGCTATTGGCGCTTCACCAGAAAGCTGGCGATTAGCGACTTCCGGCGAGCAATCCTGTATCGTCGCGATTCGATGGAAGGGCGACGTAGGTGCCCCGGGTCTTGATCTGGTCGCATGATGCCAGCGTCGAGATACGGAGCCTCCGGAAGATGAATGATTCCCAAAATTCTCGTATCCGCCTCGATCAGCAAGTAGACCAGGCCTTCGACCGGGCAGCCGGCCATACCCTGCACGACCCCCTGCTGCTCTCGCAAATACGGACTTGCAACACGGTTTGCCAGTTCGCGTTTCCGATCAGGAGAGACGACGGAACCGTCAGGGTCATCAATGCCTGGCGCGCAGAGCACAGTCACCACCGGCTGCCGACCAAGGGTGGCATTCGCTTCAGCCCCAATGTCGAGCTTGAGGAAGTCGTTGGCCTAGCCTCGCTCATGACATACAAATGCGCACTGATGGACGTGCCCTTCGGAGGGGCAAAGGGGGCGATCCAGATCGACCGCAACGAATTCTCCGCAGCCGAACTCGAACGGATCACGCGCCGGTACGCATTCGAGCTGCTCCGCCGCAACATGATCGGCCCTGCCAGCGATGTTCCGGCACCCGACTACGGGACGGGGCCGCAGGAAATGGCCTGGATCGCCGACACCTATCAGCAAATTAACCACTCGGATCTGAATGCGCTGGCGTGCGTGACGGGCAAGCCTATAACCTTGAGTGGGTTGCGTGGCAGGACCGAGGCGACCGGGCTTGGCGTGTTCTATGGTCTGAGGGAAGCCTGCGCTCGAGAGGCCGAAATGGCGCGGCTGGGTTTGACCAGAGGCCTCGAAGGTAAAAGAATCGTCGTGCAAGGGTTGGGCAACGTCGGCGGGCATGCAGCGACATTTCTTGAAAATGGTGGCGCGAAGATCATCTGTGTCATCGAGCATGATGGAGCAATATTCAGGGAGGCTGGCCTGCATATACCGGATGTGATGGAACATCGAACCCAAACTGGTTCCATCATGGGGTTTTCTGGCGCTCAAGACCTGCCTTCGTCGATGCTGGGACTTGAGCTCGACTGTGACATACTTGTGCCGGCAGCACTCGAAAATACAATCCACGCTGGCAATCAGCAGCGCTTGCGAGCACGCATCATTGCGGAAGGGGCCAATGGTCCAGTGACCGCAGACGCCGATCGCGCGCTGTCCGAGCGCGGTGTGATGATCATACCTGACATCTACTTGAACGCAGGAGGGGTTACGGCCTCCTACCTTGAGTGGCTGAAGAACCTCGCTCATGTACGCTTCGGGCGCATTGAGCAGAGATTTGATCAGGGGGCCTATCACAGAATTGCCGGCGCGAGTGGTCGCAAAATCGAACCACCCGTCCTCGCCACACTTAAGGGGGCAGACGAGATTGATCTAGTGCATTCGGCACTTGAGGACGCAATGTCCAGCGCCTTAGCCCAATTGCTCGAAGCAAGAGGGCGGCATGGCACAGACCTGCGGACCGCCGCAATGATCGTTGCGATCGACAAGATTGCCGCATGCTATGGCCAGACGGGTATCTTCCCGTGAATCACTTCGAGCGTGACGATCGGTCAGCGTCTGCAAAACTCATCTCGCGGTCCAAGAAAGATCTAGGCGGATTGGGCTTGGCAAAATGCTTCGTGCCGATGAAGCGACCAAGTCTCTCAGTGTCCAGCCACTCCTTTAAATCATACGCGGCAAGACATAAAACGCCAACGCTGTTCCGCGAGGTGGCCAGTCTGCTGGAACTCTCATCCATGTGCGCGCTAGGCGATGCCAACTCCCTGTCCCGGCGAGTCTCGTTTTCCAGCCGCCACCCTTCGACGCGCGCAAGAGCTTTGGCCGACTGCCTGCCGGGTTGGCCCCGCGCCGTGGGCCCGCCGAAGCAAGTACACGGCGCACTATCTCCAGACGCAACACGCCGCGGCGTGCTTGAGGCAGCCAACATCGATACGGCCGCAGTGGTGGTCGCCCTTCTGAACAGCCAGCCAAGGCTAGAGCAGCTGGTACGCCAGGTTCGGCAACTCAATCCGGCGTTGCCAGTCCTTGTCAGCACGAGAGACAATCGAGGTCTGACATCCATCGCCAAGGCCGGCGCGACCTACATCTTTCCGGAGAACTTGGCTGCGGGCTTGGGGCTGGCAGTGCAGACCTTCGTCGCGCTTGGTGTCTCTCCGGAAGAGGCGCTCGCCCGCGTCCGGGCGGTCCGCCTCCGCCTCAATCCTGAGCTTCGAGCGTTGCGGACGATCTGAACCGTCGCTGGAAACTGCCCTTGCATGAAGGCGGCGCTCAGCAACGGAATCATTGCCGATTAGCTCTCCACCAGGTGAGCGTGTCCGTCGACATCCTCGGACTCCGCTTCTGAGACCAGCGCCGCCATCTTGGCTGCTGCTGCCTTCTCCGCCAGGACGATTGCGTCAGCACCCATCGCCTGCAGGTGGTCCACCTCCGCCTCCGAATGGGCACGCGCGATGATGCGCAGGTCCGGGTTCATGGCGCGGGCACGCTTCGCGATGATCGCGGCTTCGAGGGGTCGGTTCCGGCTGAGGGCGAAATGACACCCTAAGCGAAACGGCAAGAAGGGGTGGGGAGCGGACATCGCGCCC
>NZ_JBIQDE010000008.1:0-78005 GCF_045371305.1 Sphingomonas sp. 179-A 2A2 NHS
GGTGGGCGAACGTCTGCAGGGCGTGCAAGAGAACCTGCCCGATGGCGTGAACCCCGAAATGGGTCCGATCGCGACGGGCCTGGGCGAGGTGTACATGTACACCGTCCGGCTCGAGCATCGCGAGGACGACAAGCACAAGCCCGGTGAACCGGGCCAACAGCCCGATGGCAGTTACATCACGCCAGAGGGTGAGCGACTGACGGCCGAAGAGGACAAGGCGACCTACCTGCGCACCGCGCAGGACTGGATCGTCACGCCGCTTCTGAAGAACACACCGGGCCTCGCCGGCGTCGACTCGATTGGCGGGTACGCCAAGCAGTTCCTCGTCGTGCCCGATGTGCAGAAGCTGGCGTCGCTAGGCATCACGCTGACCGACCTGGGCAACGCGCTGGAGCGCAACAACACCAGCGTCGGCGGCGGCTTCGTCAATCGCAATGGCGAAGGTCTGGCTGTCCGCTCGGATGCGCTCGTGCGCAATGCCGGCGAGTTGGCCAGGACCGTGATCGCGACACGTAACGGCGTGCCGATCACGGTCGAACAAGTCGCGACCGTGAAGACGGGTCAGGCGATCCGCATGGGTTCGGCCTCGGAGAACGGCACGGAAGTGGTTGTCGGCACCGCGATCATGCGGATCGGCGAGAACAGCCGCGTCGTGTCCACGGCGGTCGCCGAGAAGCTGAAGTCGATCAACGCCTCGCTGCCACCCGACGTCGTGGTTCAGCCGGTGCTCAACCGCACCGAGCTGGTCAACTCGACGATCAAGACGGTCGCCAAGAACCTGTCGGAAGGCGCGGTGCTGGTCATCGTTGTGCTCTTCCTGCTGCTCGGCAATTTCCGCGCGGCGCTGATCGCGGCGCTGGTCATCCCGATCACCATGATGCTGACCGGCTTCGGGATGCTGCGTGCCGGCGTCTCGGCGAACCTGATGAGCCTTGGCGCCTTGGACTTTGGCCTGATCGTCGACGGCGCTGTCATCATCGTGGAGAACGCGCTGAGACGGCTTGCCGAGCAACAGCATCATGAAGGCCGCTTGCTGAGCGTAAGGGAACGGCTCGCGACCGTGGCGGCCGCCGCGCGCGAGATGATCCGCCCCTCGGTATACGGGCAGGCGATCATCATCCTTGTCTACGTGCCGCTGCTCACGCTGACCGGCGTGGAGGGCAAGACGTTCGTGCCGATGGCGCTCACCGTCATCATCGCGCTCGCCTTCGCCTTCATCCTCTCGATCACCTTCGTGCCGGCCATGATCGCGATCTGGCTGTCGAAGAAGGTTGAGGAGAAGGACGGCCGCATCATCACGTGGCTGAAGAAGCGCTACGAGCCCGGTCTTGACCGGGCAATGAAGCGCCCGACCCTGACAATCGGCGCGGGTGTTGGCAGCCTTGTCGTGGCGGCGCTCGCCTTCACGACGCTCGGCTCGGTGTTCCTGCCGCAGCTCGATGAAGGCGACCTGCTGATCCAGTCGCTGCGCATCCCCGCCACGTCGGTCCAGCAAAGCCAGGCGATGCAGGTGCCGATCGAACGGATGATGTCGAAGCAGCCGGAGGTGGCGTTCGTCTATTCCAAGACGGGCACGGCGGAACTCGCTTCCGACCCGATGCCGCCCAACGCCACCGACATGTTCGTCATCCTGAAGCCGCGCAAGGATTGGCCAAATCCCGATCTTCCCAAGGAGGAGCTGGTAAGCCGGATCGAGGGAAATCTCGCAAAAATCCCGGGCAACGCCTATGAGATCACCCAGCCTATCCAAATGCGCTTCAACGAGCTGATCGCCGGCGTGCGCGGCGACATCGCGGTGAAGGTGTTCGGCGACGACTTCAACACGATGAACCGGACGGCCGAGCAAATCGCCGCCGTACTGCGCAAAACGCAGGGCGCGGCGGACGTGAAGGTCGAGCAAACGACGGGCCTGCCCATGCTCGACATTCGCGTCAATCGTGACGCGATGGCGCGCCTGGGCGTCACCGCGCAGGATGTGCAGGATACCGTCACCGCGACAATCGGCGGACGCACCTCGGGCCAGATCTTCGAGGGCGACCGCCGCTTCCCGGTGGTGATCCGCCTGTCGGAGACGCAGCGCGCTGACATTGGCCTGCTTGAACAGGTGCAGGTGCCGGTGGCGGGGGGCGGCTATGTGCCGCTGTCCAGTGTCGCTGACATCAAGGTCGTCGACGGTCCCAATCAGATCAGCCGCGAAAACGGGAAGCGGCGCGTGGTGGTGCAAGCCAACGTGCGTGGTCGCGACGTCGGTAGCGTCGTTGCAGACGCGCAGGCGGCGATCGGCAGCCAGGTCCGGCTGCCTGCCGGTGCCTATCTCGAATGGGGCGGTCAGTTCGAGAACCTGCAATCGGCGAGCGAACGACTGAAGCTGGTCATTCCGGCCTGCTTCATCCTGATCCTGTTGCTCCTCTACGGGGCATTGGGATCGGTCCGCGATGCCGCGATCGTCTTCACCGGCGTGCCCTTCGCACTGGTGGGCGGCGTTCTGCTGCTGTTCCTGCGGGGCATGGACTTCTCGATCTCGGCGGCGGTGGGCTTCATCGCCTTGTCGGGCATCGCGGTCCTCAACGGCCTCGTGATGGTCAGCTCGATCCAGGACCTGATCCGGTCGGGGCTATCGCGCGAAGAGGCGGCCCATGTCGGCGCAATGCAGCGTCTGCGGCCCGTCGTCATGACCGCGCTCGTCGCCAGCCTCGGCTTCGTGCCGATGGCGCTTGGCGAAGGCGCGGGCGCGGAGGTGCAGAAGCCATTGGCGACCGTCGTCATCGGCGGCCTGATCTCGGCAACGCTGCTGACGCTGTTCGTGCTGCCGACGCTCTACGCCCGGTTCGGGCAGAAAGTGATCGAGAAGCCCGAGCACTACAATGAGGAGCATGAAGGGGACGACCACGGTCAGACCTTCGTGAACAACTTGGCCTGATGGGTGAGCGGGGCGATCCGCGATCGCCCCGCTCATCTCTGGGAGATGGGGATATGCCTCGCACCATAACCAGCTCAATGCTTCACGGCGGGCCACTGCGGATCTGGTCGGCGATCACCGATCCGGATCATCGTCGGGCTTGGAGTCCGCTCGTATTCCTCGACAACCCGTGCCAGCTTGGCGAGACGGAATGTACCTTCGCGATCCAGGGCATCACCCGGCCAATTCGGACGCCGGCCCGGGTCGATCAATTCGACAAGCCGCACGCCTTCGCTTGGTCCTGCGGCATCCCTTATCTGTTCATGCTCGAAGAGCGGTACGAGCTGGCAGGGGACGATGGTGGCACCAGGCTAACACATAGCTGCACGCTGCGCGGGGCGCTGTCTCTGCCGTTCGCGGCGATGATGTTGCGTCGCCTGCGGTCCTTGATGATCGAGGCTGACGATCGCCTCGCAACCTATCTGCGCTGGCGGGTGGGTCAGCCTGCCCGTGGGATCAATCGTCAGCGCGTCCCCTCCCGCTACAGGAGGAAGGCGCGATGATGCCTTTGAAGCGGGTACTGCCCGCCCTCATCCTCGTTGTCGGGCTGGCGGCTTGCACGGAAAGCAAGCCGCCAGCCCCGCCAACGGAGCAGCAAATCCATTCGTCCGACAGCGCCGTGGCGACCGGCGAAATGGGGCGCCATCCCTATCGCTGTTCCGACGGGGAACCGCTGTTCGTCGACTACAAGGACAACGGCCTGCAGATCGATTTGCGGCGCTCCAGCAGCGCCATGCCCATGACGCTGACCGCGCCAGCGCAGGGCCTCCAATATGTCGGCGAGACAGCCACCGCGACCTTCAAAGGGGCGCAGCTCACCGTCGTAGAAGGGGAGGGCCGCACCCGGACCTGCGAACGGGAGGGCACCCGATGAACCGTCCTGTCTTCCGACACGTCGCACCGCAACGGGAGAGAAACGATGTCTGACACGTCGATCTCGAATGTGATGGCCATTCGCGCCGAAGTGATCGCGCGAAGCCGCGCTTTGCGTGAGGCGCAGCCGACGGCACCGCCCGGCGTGACGCCGACCGCTCCGGCGTCGAACTTCGCCGACACCCTCAATGCCGTGGTCGCAAAGGTCAACGAGACCCAGGAGCAAGAGGATGTCGTCACCGAAGCATATGAGCGTGGCGAAACCACCGACATTGCAACCGTCGCGCTCATCCAGAGCCGCGCATCCATTACTTTCGAGGCGACCCTGCAAGTCCGGAACAAGCTGCTGTCTGCATATCGGGACATCATGAACCTGCCGATTGGATGACGATCGCGAAGATATTTAAGGCGCAATTGATATGATAGTCGGCGCGAGGCCACGTTTTAGGCAGATCATTATTGAGGTTTGGAAGCCTCTCACGATCCTGTTCGTGTGGGACGTGGCGGTGACGGCATTCCACATGATGACCCCGATCAAGGAACCGCCTTTGCCGACGGCGCTGTTCGGTACTGCCATCGCGCTCTTCATGGGGTTTCGGACCAACGCAGCTTATGCGCGCTGGTGGGAAGCGCGAACCCTTTGGGGCGCGCTCATCAATGCGTCGCGCAGCCTGGCTAGGATCACACGCAGCCTGACCAAGGGGGAACCCGAGGGCAGTGAGATGCGGCACAACATCATCCTGCGGCAGATCGCCTTCGCGCACTCGATGCGCTGCCAGCTTCGCCGACAGTCGCCCTATGAAGACATTGCCCGGATCGCCGGAACGGACGTCGCCGATATGGCGGTCGCTCGCCTGAACCCTGCCAACGCGCTCTTGGAGGACATATCGGGCATTTACGCCGACGCGCTCGCGGAAGGTCGGATCACCGAGATCCAGCAGGCAACTGTCGAGCGCGTCCTGATCGACATCGCCAATGCGCAAGGTGGCATGGAGCGGATCAAGAACACGCCGCTGCCCAATGGCTTTCGGTTCTTCCCGAACCTCTTCACGCGCGTGTTCTGCGTGCTGCTCCCGATCGCGCTGGTCGAATCCCTTGGCCTTGCCACGCCGATCGGATCGACGCTGATCGGACTCGTCTTCCTCGCGGTGCTGAGCATCGGCGAGGATCTGACCGATCCGTTCGCCAATAGCGTTCACGATGTCCCGCTCACGGCCATGTGCCGCACGATCGAGATCGACCTTCTTCAGACGGCGGGACTGCCAGCCCCTCAGCCGCTGACGCCCGATCACGGCGTGCTGTGGTGAGGGCGGTGCATGCCTTGCGGCACCTGCCTGGCCCTACAGCCGCGCGCATCGGCGCCGTTCTGTTCGCGGGTATGGTCGTCGGAGCGTGCAATCCCGCGCCGAGCGAACCTGTCGAGCCGGCGCATGAAACGCATCTGACGCCCCGATTGATCGCGCAGCGCATCATGTATTGCGACGACGGATCGCGCGCCGATGTCGACTTCATCGATGACGGCCTGAAGATGGCTGTCACCTGGCTGCCCAAGGGCAGAACCGAGATCCTGCACGCGCAACGGACCGGCGATGAGTTTCGCGGCGACCGGTCGCGGGCAGTCGTGGCGGGTGGGTCGATCGCCTTCACGCAGCGCGGGAAGATCCGCGTCTGTCACCGAACCCCGGAGGGATCATAGCATATGCAAGCATTGCTCTACACGCTTGCGCCTGTGCTGGCGGTCGTGCTCGGCGCGATCATCGCGAGCCGCACCAAGTTGAACCCTGGCCTCGTGGCGGGCCTACAGCATCTCGCTGCCGGCGTCGTGTTTGCGGCGGCAGCGACCGAAATCCTGCCGCAGGTCAAGCATGAGGCTTCGCCCAGCGCGACACTGATCGGTGGGGCGGCGGGTGTCGCGACGATGTTGGGGCTCAAGGCTTTTGAGGCTCGTTTCAAGGGACCGATGGCGTTGCTGGCCGCGATCGGCATCGACATTCTGGTCGATGGTCTGGTGCTCGGCCTTGCGTTCGTCGCGGGCGAGAAGGCGGGATTCCTGCTGACGATCGCGCTGACGCTCGAAGTGCTCTTCCTGGGTCTGACACTGACCAACGAGCTGGCGGAAACCTATCGCTCGCGCCCGCGCATCATCGTGATCGTCTCGGCCTTGGCGCTGCTGCTGCCGATCGGCGCGCTCGCTGCCGTTCCTGTCGCCACGCTCTCGCCGGTAATGGTCGCTGGCTTCCTGAGCTTTGGGCTGATGGCGCTGCTCTACCTCGTCACGGAAGAGCTGCTGGTTGAGGCGCACGAGAAGCCTGACACCCCGCTCATCAGCTCGATGTTCTTCGTAGGGTTCCTTGCCCTGCTAACGCTCGAGGAGATCATGGGATGATCCCGAGCAACGACAACAATGGCGGCGAAGAGCGTCGCACCCTCTGGATCGTCCTGCTGCTGAACGCGGCAATCGCGGCGGGCTTCTTCGTCTCAGGATTTTTCGCGGATTCGAGCGCCCTGATCGCCAACGGTGTCGACAACCTGTCCGATACGGCCGTCTATGCGCTGAGCCTTGTGGCGCTCACCCGGGGCCAAACGTGGAAGACGCGCGCCGCGGTCGCTTCGGGCGTCATGTTGCTGATTTTCGCGGGCGGTATTCTGATCGACGTTGGCCGGCGCTACCTTCAGGGCAGCGAGCCGATCGGACCGACCATGATGGTCATGTCGGCGATCGCCGGCGTCGTGAACTACCTGTGCCTGCGGCTGCTCCAGCGGCTCAAGGATCCGGACGTCAACCTTCGGGCCGCCACCACCTTCAGCTTCAATGACTTCATTTCCAATGGCGGCATCCTGATCGCCGGCGTGCTGGTGTTGTGGCTGGGCACCAACTGGCCGGACCTGCTGGTCGGCTTCGCCACTGCCATCATCGCCATCAAGGGCGGTGTCGAAATCCTGCGCGACGCACGCGCCGAAACCAAGAAAAGGGAAAGGAGGTCGTCATGAACGACAAGCTCGAACTCGATATTCCGGTCCTGCTGCCGGACCTTCCGGACGCGGCCGACGCGTGTCTGGACCGTCTCGTATCGACCCTGTCGAAGCGCGAAGGCGTCGAGCGGGCCCATGTGATCTGCGTCGACGGCGACACGCCGTCGGCGCTGTGCATCCATTTTGACGCCGCCAAACTGCCGCTGCCCCGCTTGCGCGAAATGGTGCGAGCTGCGGGGGCTGAGATCACCGAACGCTACGGTCATGCGATCTGGCAGGTGACGGGTATCAATCACGCGCGCCGGGCGCGGACCGTCAGCGATGCGCTGTGCGCCTTGCCCGGCGTCATCCAGGCAAGCGCCAGCACCAGCGGCTCGGTTCGGGTCGAGTATGATCGCCGGGAGACCACCGAGGAGGAGGTCCGCGCCGCACTACGCAAGCTGAAGGTCGGTGTGGGCAAGCGGGTCGCGGCTGACGACCATGCCGGCCATGACCACGGGCCGGGTGGCTACGGCGCGGGCGAGGAGAAGCACGGTCCTGGCGATGGCCACGACCATAGCCATGCCGAGTTTCTTGGCCCCAACACCGAGCTGATCTTCGCGCTCGCCTGCGGTGCCCTGTTGGGGGTCGGCTATGCGATCGAGAGGCTGGTCACTGGTGCGCCGGACTGGCTGCCCACCGCCTGCTATATCGCGGCCTATTTCTTCGGCGGGTTCTTCACGCTTCGCGAGGCGATCGACAATCTCCGGCTGAAGAAGTTCGAGATCGACACGCTGATGTTGGTCGCTGCCGCCGGCGCCGCTGCGCTGGGCGCATGGGCCGAAGGCGCGCTGCTGCTGTTCCTGTTCAGCCTTGGCCATGCGCTTGAGCATTACGCAATGGGACGCGCCAAGAAGGCGATCGAGGCGCTGGCTAAGCTCGCGCCCGAAACCGCGACTGTGCGACGCGACGGGCAGACCAGCGAAATCCCGGTCGAGCAAATGGTCGTTGGGGACGTTGCCATCGTCCGCCCGAACGAGCGCCTGCCTGCTGACGGCTTCGTCATCAAGGGCACCAGTGCGATCAACCAGGCCCCGGTGACGGGTGAAAGCATTCCGGTCGACAAGGTGCCGGTCGCGGACGCTGCGGCGGCGCGCGCCAAGCCCGATGCAGTGGACGCGGAAAGCCGGGTTTTTGCCGGAACAATTAACGGCGGCGGCGCGATCGAGATCGAGGTGACACGCCGTTCCAATGAAAGCGCGCTCGCCAAGGTCGTGAAGATGGTGAGCGAAGCGGAGACGCAGAAATCGCCGACGCAGCGCTTCACCGACCGGTTTGAACGGATCTTCGTACCTGCCGTCCTGATCCTGTCGGTGCTCCTGCTGTTCGCATGGGTGGTCGTCGACGAGCCGTTCCGCGACAGCTTCTATCGCGCAATGGCGGTGCTGGTGGCGGCAAGCCCGTGCGCGCTCGCCATCGCAACGCCGAGCGCGGTCCTGTCGGGCGTTGCCCGTGCCGCGCGGGGCGGCGTGCTCGTGAAGGGCGGTGCACCGCTCGAAAACCTCGGATCGCTCAAGGCGATCGCTTTCGACAAGACGGGCACGCTGACCGAAGGTCGTCCGCGCATTACCGATGTCGTGCCCGTCGATGGCACCGATGAAGGCGAGCTGCTGGCGCTGGCCGTCGCCGTCGAAGCGTTGAGCGACCATCCTCTGGCCCAAGCGATCGTCAAGGACGGCCGCGAACGACTGAACGATCGTACCGTGCCGACTGCCGGCGACCTCAAGAGCCTGACCGGTCGGGGCGTCACCGCGAGCGTGGATGGCGAGACGGTCTGGATCGGCAAGGCCGAGATGTTCGGAAGTGAGGGCATTCCGGCGCTAGGGCAGGGAGCGCAGGACGCGATCGCGAAGCTGCGCGAGAACGGTCGCACGACGATGGTGGTCCGCAAGGGGGACCGCGACCTGGGCGCGATCGGCCTAATGGACACGCCCCGCGAAGCGGCAAAGACCGCGCTGCGCCGGCTGCACGAGATGGGCGTGTCGCGGATGATAATGATCTCTGGCGACCACCAGAAAGTCGCCGAAGCGATCGCCAACGATGTCGGGATCGACGAGGCATGGGGCGATCTCATGCCGGAAGACAAGGTCGCCGCGATCAAGAAGCTTGCCGGCGAAGACAAGGTAGCGATGGTCGGCGATGGCGTGAACGACGCGCCGGCGATGGCGAGCGCAACGGTCGGCATTGCGATGGGTGCAGCCGGCTCGGACGTGGCGCTGGAGACGGCCGACGTGGCGTTGATGGCCGACGATCTGGCGCACCTGCCGTTCGCGGTCGGCCTGAGCCGCCACACGCGCGGGATCATCCGACAGAACGTCTTTGTCAGCCTGGGCGTTGTCGCCTTCCTCGTTCCTGCCACCATCCTTGGCCTCGGCATCGGGCCAGCGGTGGCGGTCCATGAGGGTTCCACGCTGCTCGTCGTCATCAACGCGCTCAGGCTGCTCGCCTACCGCGATCCGGCGGGGAAGGCGGCATGAAGTGGCTGATTGCCTTCGACCTCGACGGCACGCTTGCGGAGAGCAAGCGGCCATTGTCACAGGAGATGGCCGCAACCCTCGCCCGATTGCTCGCCGTCACCGACGTGGCGGTGATCTCGGGCGGTGACTGGCCGCAATTCGAGAAGCAGGTCGCCTCGCGTCTTCCTGCCGGCGCCGCGCTTGACCGTCTCTGGTTGATGCCGACCACAGGCACAAAACTCTATCGGTTCATCAACGGCGCTTGGCGCGCGGTCTATGCCGAGCTGTTCGACGACGCAGAGAAGGCGACGATCCGCGCGGCCTTCGATCAAGCCCTGACCGATGCCGGCCTCGCCGACGAACGTATCTGGGGCGAACGGATCGAGGACCGGGGCAGCCAGATCACCTTTTCGGGGCTGGGGCAGGCAGCGCCGCTAAAGGAAAAGGAAGCGTGGGATCCCGACCGAAAGAAGAGGACCGCGTTGCAGGCCACGTTGCGCGCGACGCTGCCGGACCTCTCGATCAATCTAGGTGGCACGACATCGATCGACGTGACCAGGGCAGGGGTGGACAAGGGCTATGGCCTGAAGCGCCTGAGTGCTGAAAGCGGCGTCCCGCTCGACGGGATGCTGTTCATCGGCGATGCGATCTTCCCCGGTGGGAATGACTATCCCGCCGCTGAAATTGGCCTCGATACGGTGAGAGTGCGCGACGTTGCGGAAACCACCGCCGTCGTGACCGCCATCATCGCATGTCTGCACCGGTAGGGATCGCCGATGTTCGCGATCTCCGCCTTGGGCCTGAACGTCTGTGGGACTCTCGTCCCGACCTTACCCCTTTACCTCCGGTCTGGAGCAATCGCGTAGAACAGGCAGGCCGACATGTTTCAAAGCTCGTGGTGGGAGATAACCACCCATATCATCAGTCTCGCCGTCGCCTATGCGCTCGCCCTTCTTGTTGGCTGGGATCGCGAGAAGGACGCCCGCAGCGCAGGCATCCGCACATTCCCGTTGGTGGCCATCGCCAGTTGCGGCTTCGTGCTGGTGGGCATCGCGATCCTCGGCCGCACGTCTCCAGCGCAAGCCAGGTTACTCGAAGGTCTGATTACGGGCGTCGGCTTCATCGGGGGCGGCGCGATTCTGAAGAAGGGCGACAAGGCGTCAGGTACGGCGACGGCGGCCAGTCTGTGGGCGACTGGGGCACTCGGCGCGGCCGTGGGCTACGGCCTATACGACATCGCCTTCATCCTGAGCGCCACCACCTTCCTCACCCTGCGCTGTTCTCGTCCGCTCAAGCGCGCCACCAAAGGCGACGTCGGCACCTCGGCGAGCCCATGACGAGCCCTTGGGTAAGCCGATGGATGCGGCCTGTGCGATACCTTACCCGGCGCTGGGCACCGGCGAGGACTATCGCGGCACGGGACTGCCAACATCGCTTGCTGCGCTGGGCGACGCTGCTGGAGCGCAATCCCCACCAGATCATCGGCCTGCTGTCCCCCTCTTGGACGGGCGGTGACGCGCGCGGCACGATGGTCGATCGGCCGAGCGCGATTGATGTCGCATGGAACGACGTGGTGCTGCGGGTGATGGGGTTGGCGGGACGGTCATGCGGTGAAGCAAAATCGTTCTTCGGGTTGTCGGATGCCGAGCTGGATCGGATTGCCGCAGGTTCGTGGCAATGTCCAGTTCGACCCGCTTGGCAGGTCGCCGTGCGGATCAGGAACGTCGAGTGTCCGCGCCTAGAAAATCGGATCGTTGGGTCCGTAGTCGCCCTCCTGCTCGTGATTTGCGCGATCTCCTGTTGGATCTTCTGACGAGGCTGGTTTGTGTTCGACATCATAACATCGATCCTCGCGTCACTCGGCGGCTTTGGCGTCTTCCTGTTAATGCTGGCCGAGAACGTCTTTCCGCCGATCCCGTCGGAAGTGATCCTGCCACTTGCCGGCTACACCGCTGCGCAGGGGCGCGGCTCGCTGTGGGTGGTGGCAATCGCCGGCACCCTCGGATCGGCTGCAGGGGCAGTGCTGTGGTACTATGTCGGCCGCTGGATCGGCATCGATCGATTGAAGCGCTTTGCTTCCCGCCACGGCCGATGGCTGACGTTGACGCCCGGTGAGGTCGATCATGTCGACCGCTGGTTCGATCGCTACGGTCGTTGGGCGGTTCTGTTCGGGCGCATGGTCCCGGGAGTCCGAACCCTGATTTCGGTGCCCGCTGGGGTCAGCGGGATGCCCCTTGGTCCATTCTTAGTCTCGACGCTCGCCGGCTCGGCCATATGGACCGTGATCCTCGTGCTGGCGGGCTATGAGCTGGGCGAGCGCTATAGCCAAGTGGCGAGCGTCATCGAGCCGGTCAGCAACGCCGTGCTCGCGCTGGCCGTCATCTGGTATCTTTGGCGGGTCGCGACTTTCGAGCGATCAAGGGGTGGCCATTGATGGCTGGCCTGCTGCCCGTGCCTCCTGCCGGCCTTTGGCTCATGGCGGCTTCGATGCTTGTCCGCATCACACGCTTCGCACGTGCCTTTAGCCTGATCTCGCCAGCCAGCGCGATCGCCCTCATCAGATTGGTTGGAAGGCTTCACCGCAGCGGATTTCACGCATGGCGTCGCAACGGAGGGAAGTGGCGTTGGGCCGGAATATGGAGAGGATCGACATAATGGGGAACGGCAAGCAGCGGACGGTCATCGCCATTGCCGCGACAATTGTTCTGTCCGGATGCGGGCTGATTAAACCACGCGACGCTGGCTATTTCCGCTTTCACGCGGAGGAAGCGAGACTGGTGGTCACACGCTGCGAGCGGGGCCAAGAAACTGGCAGCGATTGCGAGGCCGCGGCGCAGGCCGTGGCCGAGCTCGACGCGGCGGCGCGGCGAGAGTCCTCCGCGAACGGCCGACGCTGATGCTGGCAACGACCGCCGTTTTGACCCCGCTTGCCGCGAGTGCACAGCATACCCGGCATGGGTCAACTGGTGCCGTGTCAAGCTCGCGAAACGAGCCGCCCGCTACGCGCGGCCTACCAGGCCGCAATGCCAAGATGCACGGCGCCGCGATCCCCCCGTGCGCCGCCTCGCGGCCGAAGTGGTGGCGACCCAGAGGCGCGAGATCGCCGAAATGCGGACTTGGCTTGCACGTCGGCAACCCCGAAAATAGCGGCTGATTGAAAAATTGGCGCTCACCGCCGTCAATGATGGCGACGGTGATGCGCATGATCGCGATCAGCTCGTTGAGGGTTTCCTCGCTGACGGTCGCGATATTGGGGTCATAGACCAGTCGCGCCGCCACGCCCCGGCCCTCGTCGGGGCCGGGACCGTGGGGGGCGCTCATGCCGCCTCGTCCAATTCGGGGGCCGTCTCAACGGCCATGCGGCTCAAGAGCCAGTCGGCCGCATCCTGCGCAAGCCTCGCCGCCGTGAAGATGCACCTTTTGTCGTTGCGTAGGGCCTGTAGCCAGCTCGCCAGATAGGCGGCGTGGTCTTCACGGTCGTGAAGCTTGATACCGATGGTCGCGCTGACGAACGCGGCCCCAAGCTCGGCAACCAGTTCCTCGCGGGCATAGTCCTCGCGCTTCGTGGAAATGAGGGAAGGGCGGGCGAGGCGGTCGACGTGGCCCGTCGCGTGGCAAAGTTCATGCGCTAGGGTCGAATAATAGTCGTCGCTGGTGTGGAAGTCCGTAAACTCGGGCATGACGACATGATCGCCGCTCGGCTGATAATAGGGCTGGGAGCCAAAGTGCTTGAGGGTGACGGGCACGCGGGCAAAGAGTGCGTCGAGTTCGGCGTCCCGCTCGTCGGGATTGGTCGCGATGATGATCGGTGCGGGGGTAGGATATTTCGCCTCGATGCCGTCGATCTGCTCGGCATTAAAAACGGTGTAGCGCTTGAGGAACGCCACTTGGCGTTTGCCGTCCTCGCCACGCTCTCCGCCCTTTTCGGCGTCCACCTCGATCTTGTTAGCATAGACGACGGTTGAACCCTTCTCGCCCTTGCGGACGCAACCGCCGAGCGCGAGCGCCTGCTTGAAGGTCAACCAATGCGGGGAAGCATAACCCTTCGTCATGGCGGCAACCCACAGGGTCAGGACGTTGATGCCGCGATAGGGAACGCCCGTGGAGCGAAGCGGGATATTGGGCACTGTGCTGCCGTTCCACGATTTCGACCAAGGCCGGGTGCCTGCCTCGATCATGGCAATCATCTGATCGGTGATTTCCTGATAGATGTCGGCCCGGTTGTCGGTGATCCGTCCCATGTCACTTTTCCTTTCCTTTGAGGCTGAAAGCCGGTCGCAACAGCAACCGGCTCTGCCTCCGGCGAGGAACGGGATGGGGAGGGAGGGCGAGAATCTGGCCCCTGGCGCGGGCGAGCCGCCCTAGCGCGGCCGACGCCCCGGAAGGCGTCGGGTGCCGCGCTTGGCGGATTACACGGGGGGCCTGATTGTCGTTCGGGAACGAAAGGGCAGCCGTCCTTGGCGTTCCCTCTGCGCCGGCGGGCCTCCGGGGGAGGGCCGCGGCGCCAGCGAGCCTATGCCGCGCCTGTGGCGCGTCGGCAGGTGTGCCACGTGGCACACTTCTACCCCTCATACCGGCGAGATCGTCAGCGCCTCTTGGCACCGCAGCCGTCTTGGGCGATCAACGCTCATCAAGGCGGAGCGAGTGAGACGTGACCAGCATTCGGATTCTACACCGTGATCCCGCCGGCAAGGTGTCCGATGGCGGCGTTGAATTTGGCCTTGAGCAGTTCGCCGGTCAGGTGCCGATGATCGGCGATATGATCCTCGATCCTGGCATGCTGCAGGGCCAAGACCGGCACATGCCGCAAAACCGGTCGATCTGGACGGTGGTGGGCCGGGTATTCAATCCTCGCGATCGGGAAGACACGGTGGCGTTGATCGTCGAGTCTCGCGACGGTAACATCGCCGACGAAGCCTTCGCTTAAAATGGGGGCGAGGGGGAGGTCGTGGGGGCTCCCCGTTGGCTTATCCTCGGTTGATACGCCAGGAGTGTAGCCTGAGCGGTTCCTATATGGGGATGTCCTATACTTTGTAGGCCCCCAGCGGCTCCCGCCTCCTAGGCGCCTCGGCCCGGGGACTGGGCGGCCCTAGCGCCCAGGGAGGGCGCCCGTAGCGCCGCCCCCTTAAACTTGAAGGATGCTCGCGCGAAGGTCATATCCGCAGTCGAAAGGATTAGACCTATGGCTGCGAAGAAGCAAACGGACAGCAGCGCCGATCTGCGAACGAATGAGAAGAAGTGGACCAAGCCGCTGATGGATGCGGGTTGGACCGCGTTGCCGAGCGTCATTATCGAAAACCAGCGTCAGCTCGGCCTCGAACCGCTCGACCTCAACATCGTCGTGTATCTGGCGAGCAAGTGGTGGACGGCGGAAGGCAAGCCCTTCCCGTCGAAGTCCACGATGGCGAAGGCCATGAACGTCCACCCGCGCACGATCCAGAAGCATATCGCTGGGCTGGAAGGGGCGGGCTATATCCGCCGTGAAGAGCGGCGGACCGAGACGGGCAGCCGGACCAACATCTATCACCTCGATGGCCTGATCGAGGCAGCGGCGCCGTTCGCGGCGGAGAAGCTGGCCGAGATCAAGGACAAGTCGGAGCTGGCGAAGCGTCGCGAGAACCGGCGCGGTGCCCCCAAGCTGCGCTTGGTGAAGAAGGATGACGACGCGTGAACGCGCATGTTCAGGAAGCGCCGCCGAGGGTGCCGCCCAAGGTCACGGCGGCACCGAGCATCCGTCAGCTCTATTGGTGCGACTTCCCCCAGGACGCGCAGCTTCCCGAGTTCTGGAAGCGGCGTCCGGTCGTGATTCTGTCGTTCAAGAACAGCCTGCACGGCGCGGTGACGGTGATCCCCTGCTCAACGCAGGCGCAGCCGGGCAACAAGTGGGCGTTCCCATTGCAGACGACGATCGACGGCCGCGCCGCGTTCGCGATCTGCGACAAGCCCACGACCGTGGCGGTCAGCCGTCTGACGCCGGACAAGGGTGGCATCGTGCGGATGCCTGTTGCTGAGTTCGACGACATGCTGCGCCTAGTGCTGGCATGGCTGCCGGTACCGTCAGCGTTGCCCGCGCCGGCATCCGCGCCAGCGGCACCTGCTGGCCCCGCGGCCTAAGGCCGGCTGGGGCGATTCAAATTTTAGTTGAATCCTAAGAGATGGGTTTCTACATGGGGAGCACGCGCGGCCTCCCCCTGGGGAGTGTCCGTTTCCCGCGAGGGAACTAAACGGTCGGGGCCGCCTCAAAAGGGCGGCCCTTGGCTTATCTGCTGCCGGCGTGCCTGCGCGGCATTCCCCCCCTCCATCGTTCCTGACAATTTGCTAGAACGGCACGTCGTCGTCCAGATCCCATGCCGAAGGCGCGGAGGGAAGGGCGGCCTTGGGAAGCGGAAGATTGTTGACGACGAACAGGTTCAGGATGTCGTCGCGATCCATGAACATGACCTGCGATCGCTTGCTGGCGTCGAGCTTGTTGCCGATCCAGTTGCGCGCCTGCTTGGTGATCTCGCCCCCCGCTACGATGAAGGCGTGATCGACCAGCACGCGCCTGCTGAGTTCCGGATCGAAGATTTCGTGCCCGAGCATCATCGACACCTGGTTGTGGATCTCGGCGACGTTGCTCGTGCTGACGCCGGAGGAATCGAGCTTCCCCTTCTTTGCCTGGATGCCGAAATAAAGGACGTGGAGCGTCGGCAGGGTGTATTTCATCCAGACGTCCTTGCCGTACTCCAGCGCCTTGTCCTTGTGGCCCGCTGCGGTGATCCGGTGAAAGCCGAGCTGCCGGAACAGCGGCAACAGCACGTCCTCTATCAGCTCGTCTTCGGAGCAGCGGCCGAGGAAGGCGAGGAGCTGGTCGCGCCGCTCCAGCTCGGACGGCGTGAAGGGTCGGTGCGGGTTGGCCATCTGCGCGACGGTGTTGGTCGCGATATGCTTGATCTGCGCGATGCCGTGGTCGTCATAGAACACCTCCCAGCCCTCGCGCGCGAGGGTGATGTTCAGGGCGGCGAGAGCCAAGCTGCGCTCGGCGTCGTCGTTGACGACCTCTCCCCTATCGAGCAGCCGGCGAATGATCCGCACGAAGGCATCCGGCATCGCAGTCGCCGATGCCTTCGGCATCGCGAGTACTTCTTCGACGCGCTCGGCCGCCCATACGGGCCGGGTTTCGCCTTGGTGGACGAACTCGAGGTCGCAATCCTCGAAGAACTCGGTGATGTATTTGCTCGAACGATAGTGGAAGTGCTCGGCATCGCCGACGATCATCCGGCCCATTTCACGCAAGTTTCGGGGTTTCCACGTCATCTGGCACTCATAGTCGGTTGTAGCCGGATCGTGCACGCCTTCCGGGGGTGTGCCACGTGGCACACCCTCCACGCGGCCTCTAGAGCCATTGCGCCTGAAGGACCGCGCCGAACTCGATCGCGAGGGTGACGGTGCCGGCGACCAGCGCGGCGAGCGCGAACAGCGCGAGCCGCGCCAGGATGCCGGGGCGCGGTCTGCCGGTGTCTGTAATGGCGATGGCGGCCCCGATCGCCAGCGCGAGGATCAACGCCGGCCCCAGCTCGTAAAGGACGAGGCCGGGGAGGCGGTTGGGGAGCAGGTAGGGGAAATTGCGGATGACGCGACCGGCCAGGACGGCGCCGATGACAAGGGATAGCGCCATGCCCCAGCGGCCGATCAGGACTGCGGCGGGAGAACCGCGCTCAAGCATTGGAGCGGTTTCCCGCACAAGCTATGCCCGCCCGCGAGGGCGGTCCGCTGTGGCCTAGTCCGATCGTCACCCGCATGGGCGGAAACCCGGCTACGGGGTTCCGCGAAGCGGCGTGGCACACGCCAGCGAAGTAGAGCGCGGGCCGAAGGCAGGCCCCGCTTACTGCTTGATCGTCCCTACACTGCATCCCTGCGGCACCTGTGCCCTACGAACGGCAAGTTGACGCATCGCCTCATAGTCGACGCCCCAAAGTCCTGCCCTTCTCGCTGCGGCCTTCTGCATCAAATCGACATAGGCCCCGCCTGAAAACACCCGGTAATCGACGGCATAGCCCTGAGCGACCATCGTAGCTCCGACGCTCGCTTTATTCGCGGAAAAGCGACATGCCAGATTCAACCGGCCATAACTCTTCGGATCGGTCCGACATTGGTTCTCTCGACGAAGCGCATAGTCGAACATCGACACGGAGCAATCCATCCCACCGTCCCGCGTCGCCAATCCCCGCAACACGTCTGTCGACATGGCTTTGAGCTGCGGCAAATCATCGTCCGGCGCATCGATCCCGACGACACGCACCCGCCCGTTGGAAAAATCGACGGTATCTCCATCGATAATTCTCGGCGTCGTCGACGAAAGTCGCGTTTTCGAGACTTCGATCAACGACTGCTTGTTCTGCGAAATTGCATAGGTCGCGACGATCAGGAACGTCGCGCCCATCGTCCATCGCTGGAACCGCGTCGCTCCCGGAAACAGCTTCATAGCGAACGGATCTCGCGCAAGAGGTCGTTCCAGTCGCCAGCATGGGGCGGCGGCTTGACGACGAGCTGGCGGCCGTTGGCCGTCAGGTGCGGGGTGGCGCGCTCGATAGCGCGCGCCGCCTCGCCCCCATGCTGGCTGTAGATGACGACGGTGTGGACGCTCTGCGGGATGGCGACGGCCTGATACCGCTCGATCCCGAGGACGGGCCACACGAAGCGTCCAGGCCCGAGCATGTTCATCACGCTCGCGGCGTCCTCGACGCCTTCGGCGAGGCGGAGCGTGCCGTCGAGCGGGATGCCGCCCCAGCGGACCGCGCCGACGCCGGGGTTGCCGAGCATCCGTTTCGGCTCATCGAAGTCGGCCTTCCAAAGCCCGTCGGCGCGCAGGAAGGTCCGGTGGATGGCGACGACGCCGGCGTCCTCCTCGATCGGCACGATCAGCGCCGGCGCGAACGCCTTGGCGGCACCGGCGCCGCACTGGCAGCGCGGATCGAAGCGGGCGTTGATCCCGTCGGGGACGATCGAGCGTCCCTCGCGCAGGTAGCGATCGGCAAGCGTGCCGGCGAAGGGCTCGGCGTGGCTCCACACGGCAAGCGCGAGCTTGTTGAAGTCGGCCTTGCCCTCCTGCCGCTGACCGGGGTCATGGTCGTTGGGCGCGAGGATCCTGCCCGAGCGCAGCGCCGCCATGATCGCGTCGGTCGTACAGCCGGCAAAGCAATGGAAGAGCACGGCGCGTTCGCCGACCCGGATCGACAGGCTGGCCCTGCCATCGGCGTGGGCAGGGCACCGACACATGGCGGACGCGCCATGCCATTTGCCCCCAAGCTGGCGAACAATGCGGTCGGCCTGATCCTCGATCGTAGCGGTCTGACGTTGAGCCATCTAAGACACCCCCGGTGCAGGACGCATACAGGCTACCGGGGGGCGGCCCAAAGCACCAGCGAAAACAGCATGAATCGCTACAGGGGGACAGGCATGGAATTTGAGCTGCTGCTAGAACGTGAACTGACGACGATGCGGCCCCCGGGCGGCACGATCACCGACGTCCACGTCTGCCAGCACGACTGCGGCAAGTGGCATATCAATGTCCGTGTGAGCTGGCGGGGCACCGCCCTGTTCCACGTCGGTCTTTACGACAAGAAGCGTATCCGTCTGTATAAAAAGGCGTCTTCTGCCATTCGGCACGTCATCCTCGGCTATGGCTACGAGGATGTGGTGCATGTGCATCCCTGGCCGGGGCTGCGCGACGAGAAGGCGTTCTGACACGACGAGCCGTCCATCAGTTCTGAAACTTTTGTCATTTTCTGGCTAGGCAATCGCGATCGAGCGATTTAGCTTGTTCTCACTCTAGGAGTGAAAACATGGCAAATCGCTTGTTTTCGTATGTGCCAGTTGCTGGCCTCCTGACTGCCTCGATGGCGGCGCTTCCCGCTCGTGCAGCCGATTCGACCTGGGCGTGCGAAGTCCTGCTCTGCGCCAGCAATCCGGGTGGATGGATGCAGTTCGCGGAGTGCGTTCCGCCGATCCGCAAGCTCATTACCCATCTCGGCCTGGGCGGAGGTTTTCCGACCTGCAGCGCGGGCGGGGTCCGCAAGGCGGACTACACGAAGCCCAGGAACGGACGCCCCGGCTACGTCGTGATGACGATGCAGGATGGCTCCCGCACCCGATACACGGTGCCGAGTAGCGCACAGATCGCTCAAGCGGAGGCAACAGCACAGGCGGGGCCAATACCAGGCTCCGGGACACTGGAGCGGTAGCGATGCTCCCGTCCGCAATCGTCCTGGGGTTGGCAGCGCAGTGTGCGCCAGGTGTCGCCCCGGAGACGATCGCGGCAATCGTGCAAACGGAAAGCCGGGGTTTCGAGCTGGCGATCGGGGTCAACGGCCTTGCTCGCCAGCCCGCGCGTGCCTCGAGCGTCGCGCAGGCGGTCCAAACCGCCCGCTACTATGTCGGCAAGGGCTATTCGGTCGATCTCGGTCTCGGGCAGATCAACTCCCGGAACATGAAAGCCCTCGGCCTGACCTGGGACAACGTGTTCGATCCCTGCACCAACATCGCCGCGGCGGGGGCCGTGCTGTCCGGGAATTACTACAGCGTGCGCGCGGGGCTGCATCCCCAGCGCGCGCTCCGCATCGCCCTGTCCATGTACAATACCGGGTCGCAGTCGCGTGGTTTCTCCAACGGCTATGTCGGCAAGGTGGTCGGCAATGCCGGCGTCTCCGACGGCGTCCGGCCTGTCGCGGTTCGCGTCAGCGCGTTCACGGACGCGACGAACACCGGCGAAGGGTCGAGCGCGGCTGCGCAGCTCGCCGCGCTGGTCGAGGAAAACACGTCCGATGCGGGACAGCGACAAGCTGCGCCTCCCCCACCGCCGCCATCGTGGGACGTGTTCGCGAGGGCGGAATATGAGCGAGCGCGGCTCGCCGGAGAAGGAGAAAACCGATGAACCTCGCATCTTTCGGTGGGCCCGCGCTCGCCCTCCGAAGCCGTGTCACGGGCTATGTCGACGCACTGACGCCGCGTCAGCGCAAGACCTCGCGGCTGCTGTCAATGTTCAGCCTGGTGGCACTGACGTCGCTGCTCTCGGCCGAGCCGGCGTTCGCCCAGACCAATCTGGAGAGCTTCGGCACTGCCGTCCTCGGCCTTCTGACCAACGGCCTGCTGCGCACGATCGCGATCCTGGCGCTCATCGCGGCGGGGTTCGGGTGGCTGACGGGCCGGGTCAACACCGGGGCGCTCGTCACCGTCATCATCGGCATCGCGATCATCTTCTCGGCGCCCTGGATCGTCGATCAGCTCGCGGGCTGATCTCTATGGAAACGGGGCGTTCGCCACGCCCCGTTTCCGCCCGTGTTTCCTGGAGTGCGTAGCGTGAACGAAGAACGGGAAGTGATGGCGCGCAACACGCTGTTCCTGGCGGTGACGCGACCCGCGCTGTTCGCGGGCATCCCGATCGAGGCGGCGGTGGTGATCCTGCTGGCCTCGGTCATTACCCTGATCGGCACGACGAACCCCATCTATGGCCTGGTCGTCGCCGCGGTGATGTTCGGCATTTCACGCCTCGTGGTGCGCCATGACGTCAACGCCTTCCGGCTGATCTTCCTGTGGGGCCGCACCAAGGCGGCCAACCGCAACCGCGTCTTCTGGGGCGGATCCAGCTACACGCCGCTTCCCCTAAAGGGCATCAAGCGGAAGGGGTTCGGCCGCAATGGCTAGGGCCAATCGCCTCTCCGAACAGGTGCCGATGAAGGTCGCGCTCAAGGAAGTGATGCCGACCAAGTTCCTGCCCTATGCGCGGCATGTCACCGATGAAGTGGTGATGCTCGATTCCGGCGCGATCATGCTGACGTTCGAGCTGCAGGGGCGGGCGTTCGAGACGGCCGACGTGCGCGATCTGAACGACTGGCACGCGAAGCTCAACGGGATGCTGCGCAACCTGCACGACGATCGCCTGTCGATCTGGACGCACCTCGTCCGCGCGCGGGTCGAGCAATATCCGGGCGGCAACTTCCGGTCCCGCTTCGCGCGGGATCTCGATGCCGCCTACTTCGCGCGGATGAACAGGGAGCGGTTGTTCATCAACCGCTTCTTCGTGACGCTGGTGCTGCGCCCCTCGGTCCATGGCGCGGACAAGCTCGTCCAGCTCTTCAGGAACAAGGCGCGGGCGGAAGCCGAGGCCGATGCGGTCGACGCCGATCTGCTGGAGGCGCTGGAGGACAAGGCGCGCGATTTCGAGAAGCTGATGGACCGCTGCTCGCCGCGCCGACTGTCAATCTACGGGTACAACGGGCTCAAATTCTCCGAGACGATGGAGGTCGCGGAGATGGTGATGACGGGCCGGCATCGCCGCGTCCCGATCATCCGAGGGCACCTCGGCAGTGCGCTCTATCGCCAGCGCGTCGTCTTCGGCGGCGAGACGGTGGAGGTCCGTGACGCCGATCGCAGCGCCTTTGGCGGCATTTTCGGCATCCGGGAATATCCGGCGACCACGACGCCGACGCAGTTCCAATCACTGCTCGCGGTCGATTTCGCGTTCGTGCTGACGCAATCCTTCACCTTCCTCGGCCGCGCTGCGGCGTCGGAGCGGTTCCGGCTGCGGCAGAAGCAGATGGAGAACGCCGACGATCGGGCGGTCAGCCAGATGCTCGATCTCGTCGACGCGGCGGACGACCTCATGTCCAACCGCTTCGTCCTGGGCGATCATCACTTCACGCTCGCGGTGTATTCGGACAGCCTCAAGGGGCTGCGCGACAACATGTCGGTCGCGCGCGCGGCGCTTGCCGATACCGGCATGGTCGCGGCGCGGGAGGGCGCGGCGCTGGAAGCGGCCTATTGGAGCCAGCTCGTCGGCAATTTCGCATGGCGGGCAAGGCCGGCGCCGATCACGTCGCTCAATTTTGCGGCGTTCTCGCCCTTCCACACCTATCCCGCCGGCCTGGCTACCGGCAACCATTGGGGAGACGCCATTGCGCTGATGAAGACCAGCGCGCGCAGCCCCTATTTCTTTAGCTTCCACAAGCGCGACATAGGCCACACGCTGATCGTCGGCCCGACTGGGGGCGGCAAGACAGTCATCGTCAATTTCCTGATGGCGCAAGCCGAGAAGACGGGCGCGCGCCAGATATTCATCGACAAGGATCGCGGCGCGCAGATTTTCGTGCTGGCATCCGGCGGCACCTACCTGACGCTCGAGAACGGCAAGCCGACCGGCTTCGCGCCCTTGAAGGCGCTGGAGAACAAGCCGGAGGATCGGGCCTGGCTGTCGCTGTGGGTCCGCCAGCTCGTCCGCACCGAAAGTCGCCCGATCACGGTCCAGGAAGAGCGGATGATCGATGAAGGGATCGCCGCGGTGATGCGGCTCCCGCGCGAGGATCGCTCGCTGGACGCGCTGCGCACGATGCTCGGCATGTCGGACGCGGGCGGCATCGGCGCCCGCCTCGAAAAATGGACCTCGCGCGGGTCGATGGGGTGGGTGTTCGACAACGCCACGGACGAAATGACGCTCGATGCCCGGTTCATCGGGTTCGACATGACGGACTTCCTCGACAACGCCGACATCCGCACACCGCTGATGCTCTACCTGTTCCACCGGCTCGACAAGCTGTTGACCGGCGAGCGGACGATCATTGCCGTCGACGAGTTCTGGAAGGCGCTCGGCGACGATGCGTTCCGGAGCTTCGCGCAGGACGGCTTGAAGACATACCGGAAGCGCAACGCGATGATGGTGTTCGCCACGCAATCGCCGGCGGACGCGCTCAAGAGCGACATCGCGCATTCGATCCTCGAACAGGTCGCGACCCAAGTGATGCTGCCCAACCCCAAGGGAGCGCGCCGCGACTATGTCGAGGGCTTCTCCCTCACCGAGGCGGAATACCAGCTCATCCGCGAGGAACTGTCGCCGGAATCGCGCAAGTTCCTCGTGAAGCAGGGTCATGACAGCGTGGTGGTCGAGCTGGATCTGACCGGTCTCGATGACGAGCTGGCGGTGCTGTCAGGCCGTGCCGAGACGACGCCGATCGCGGTCCAGGCAGCGGCCGAGTTCGGCCCCGATCCCGCCAACTGGCTCCCCGTATTCCACCAACGTCGTCGGCCAAGCTGAAGGAGAGAGGGACATGCGTAGAATGAAGGGAATCGCACTCGCGCTGTCAGGATCGGCGCTCATGCTGGCCGGATCGGCACACGCGCAGGGCATCCCGGTCCACGATGTCGGCTCGATCCTCCAGCAGATCGAGCAGGTGAAACAGGGCGTTCAGGTCATCCAGCAGGGCGCCGATCAGATCCGTGAGGCGCAGAAGCTCTACCAAGACCTCAACAAGATGACGGACATCGGCAACGTCGCCCAGCAGCTCAAGAACGACGTGCTGCGCACCAGCAACGTGTCGTCCAGCTCCCTCGACGGCTACACCAAGGGCGATCTCAACGTCGTCGGCGGTCTGCGGGGGAAGGCCAACGACGTCTATCAGGATCTGATCGGGCGCGGCTCGCCAACGATGACGGCCGATCAGAGTGCCGCCTACGAACAAGGTTCGCGCGAGGCGGCGGTTACGACGGGCTTGGCCGGCAATGTCGGTGATGCGGTAACGAGCCGGCGCCAGGGCCTCGAAGCGCTGCGTAGCCGCCTCAACAGCGCCAACTCGGCCGCAGAACGTGCCGATATGTCGGCGCGGCTCCAGCTCGAACAAGCGCAGATGATGAACGATCAGATGGCGCTTCAGGCGATCGAGCTTCAGCGCCGCGCCAAGGCTGAAGCCGATTACCAGCGATATGTGGCCATGCAGCAGGCGGACCGTGCCAGCTTCAAGGCTGGGATGGGGATCGACTGATGTTGCTCACCGCGCGAACTACCACCGCCGTCTTCGCGAGCGTCGCGCTTGCCGCCTGCTCGCCATCGGAGCGGCAGCAGACCGGAGACGATCTCCGGTCTGATATGCCGCTGCGCGATGCCACTTACTACACGCAGCACGAACAAGAGCGCGTGGAGATGGCTGGTATCTGTGAGACGTGGAAAGCGTCTCAGCGACCTCCGGCAAGCTGGCCCTCAGTTGTCGTAAACAACTGCAACAACGTGGATACAGCTCGCCAACTCCTCCAGTCGAAGAGAGATCGAGACGAGTTCAAGAAGGGCATGGGCATTTAACTTATCGGGTCTCGCGACCGCGTAGGAGTGAAAGGTCGGTGAATGGGTAACCTCTTCCAGTCGATGTTCACCTACCTCAACGACGCTCTGGCGGCGATCATCGCGGTTTATGCGGGGGTCGTTAGCTGGATTTCTGGGCCTCTTCGTGTCGGTGTGACGATCTACATCATCCTCCTCGGCTTCGCGATCCTGCGGGGTGCAGTCGAGTACCCGTTCCGGGAGTTCGTCTATCGCGGGATGAAGCTTGCCGCGCTCGTCTTTGCTGTCACGACGCTCTACGGTGCGTCGGTCAGCTTGTTCGCCATGAACGGTCTTCCGCGCGATGTCGCTCAGGCCGTTGGCGGGTCGGACGTCAGTGGGCTCGGTGACTTCTTCGATCAGATCGTGAGAGGCGCATCCACCACCGTTGCCAAAATCACGGAGATCCAGGACGCGAGAACGACCGCTGCTGGCAAGAACCTAGTCGGTCTGCCTAATAACATCGTCGAGATATTCTTTACGGGGATTTACTGCCTCGTGCTGATGGTGATGGCCATTCTGTCGGCCGCCCTCGGCTTCACCATCTGCGCCTTTGCCCTCTTCGCCCTTGCTCTGCTTGCGGCCGTGGGTCCGATCTTTGTCGCCGCCCTGCTGTTCGACTCCACGCGGGCCTTCTTCTTTGCCTGGCTGGGCTCCGCAATCAGTTATCTCATGCTCGTCGCGTTCGCGCTTTTGCTGACGATCTTCATTCGAAACACGGGCGAGGATTTCATGAGCCAAGCCTTCGCCGGTGATACAAACATTGCCGTGATCGCGATCCGTGCCATCGCATTCTACGTCCTAGGTTTCTTCTTCTTCCTCCAGATCCCGGGTCTTGCTGCTGGCCTTGGCGGAGGCGGCGCGTCGCTCGCGACGCAGTTCGCGAACGCTTCGACTGGCAATGTCGTCCCGTCAGCGGGGCGCGCCCTTTCCTCGGCTCCAGGGAGTATCGCCAGTTTGCCGTTGAGGCTTGGCCGGTCCTCACGCGCGTCGCGGGCCGCTGGCGGCACCCTCTACAACAACAGCTAATTGGAGGCCCGGCATGAAGCTCGGTTCGGTCTTGGCTCTTCTCGCTCTTGCAGCTCTTACTCCTCCGGTTCCAGCGGCCGCCGCGAAGGATGATAAGCTGCCCCGCTGTAATGGCCGGCAGAAGCGCCCCGCGAACCTCTACGGGACGGTTCTTCCATCAATCCCGTCGCGCAACTCAACGTCGGCCGCTGCAGCACCGTCCGCTGGAGGTGTGCCACGTGGCACACCTCAATCAGCCCCAGCGCCGGCGACGAACCTATTCCCACCCGATGAAGCGGCGCCAGCTCCCCGAGGGTCGGACACGTCGCAGGCCGGCAAGGTGCCGGCGATCGGCGCACTCACTCCGAGCGCCGGCCCGACTGCCGCGCTCTCAACCTCCTATGCGAGCTGCTGAGATGGCGATCGGAGTGAAGGACAAAGACGAGGATCTGAAGGCCTATTTCGCGGAAGCGGAAAGCTGGGACCGGGATCGGTTCGTGGCCGCGGTTCGCTCGCGCCGGATCGCGTGGATCGTTGCTATCATCGCGATCGTGTTCGCCGCGATCTGCGCGGCTGCGGTGCTGGCGCTGTCGCCGCTCAAGACGGTGGTGCCCTATGTCGTCACGGTCGATCGTTCGACAGGCGCAACGGAAGTCACCCAGGAGCTGCGCGGCGACAAGACGATCACCTATGACGAGGCGATCCGTAAGTATTTCCTCGCCGACTATGTGCGCGCTCGCGAAGGGTGGATTCCCCAAGCGCGGGAGGAGTTCTTCCGCAAGGTGCTGTCGCTCTCGGCGCGGGAGGAACAGACCCGTTGGACAGCCTTCTACAAAAAGGACAATCCGGACTCCCCGCAGAACCAGTTCACCGCCAATGACGCGGTGTTCGTGGCGATCCGCTCGGTCGCGTTCATCTCGCCGAACGTCGCGCAGGTTCGCTTCATCAAGAGGCTCCAGCGCGATCAACAGGTGATCGAGACGCCCGCTATCGCGACCATCACATTCGATGTGCTGTCGAAGCCGGAAACGGAAGCCGGTCGATACGCCAATCCGCTCGGGTTTCAGGTGAAGACATACCGGGCCGACGTGGAGGTTCCGACACGATGAGGACGATTCTGCTCCTGGCCACGGCGATCAGCGCCGTGGCGGCAGCGCCCGCACTGGCGCAGACCCCTACGCAACACGGTCCCGACGCACGTATCCGCGAGGTCGCCTATACCGACGGGAACGTGATCCAGATCCGAAGTGCGTTCCGCACCGCGACGCAGATCGAGTTCGCCCCGGGCGAGGTCATCAAGTTCGTGGCGATGGGGGACACGGTGTCCTGGGAGGTCGCTCCTGCTGACAACTCGTTGTTCGTGAAGCCGCGCGAGCGCGCTGGCGCCACCAACCTGATCGTCGTGACGGATTTCCAAGGGGCCAAACGCAACTACACCTTCGAGCTGTCGGCCGTCGCTACGGCGCGCTCGCGCGGCACCTTCTTCAAGGTGCGGCTCCGCTATCCGGAATATGAGGCGGCACAGGCCCATTTGGCGCAACAGCGCGCGCAGCTCGCCGCGGCCCTCGCCGCGCAGAACGGCGCGATCAAAGCCGCGCTCGATATCGGCGTTCTCGAAGGCACGCGGAACCTCAACTACAAGGTCCAGGGCTCATCGGACCTGCAACCGTCCGAAGTCAGCGACAACGGGCAGTTCACCGTGATGCGCTTCCCGAACCAGCGCGAGATACCCGCGATCTTCACGGTCAACCCCGACGGGAGCGAGGCCACCGCCGCGTTCGACGTCCGCGACGAGTTCGTCATCGTCCATGGCGTCTACAAGGAGATGCGCCTGCGCCGGGGGAAGGTGGTGCTGTGCATCTACAACGAGAGCCCGAGCTTCTACGGCCGCGACCCTAAGACGGACACGGCGTCGGAAGCGGTCGAGCGCACGACGGAGAACTGACGTGTCCGATAAGCGATTCGACGTCGACGCGACGCCCGACGTGAACGAGATTGATCGCGCTCCCCCTGCGGCCGATCGCCCGAACCGCATCCCGTCACTGAACGCCGTCCAGTGGGACAACAAGAAGATGGTCGTGGGTGCGGCGCTGGCCGGTGCGGTCGTGTTTGGGGCGCTGTCGCTCGTTTCCGGGTCTGGCAGCGACAACAAGGCGCTGGAAGCGCGGAAGGCCCCGCCTCCGGCTGCCGAGGCGCCTTACGATCCCAACTCCGTGATCGCACCGACGCTCGCGACCGCGCCCCGCGATCCGAACGCCCCGGTCCAGCTCACGGGCGAGCAAGTACCGGCCATCGGCCCTGACGGTCAGCCGATCACTCCCTACGGATCGGCAGGAGGGCAGCAGCAAAGCCGCGGCGTTAGCGAGGCAGAGCGGCGTGCCAACGAAGCTCGGGAGCTGCGCGACAATGCGCGGCGATCGACGCTGATCGCCTACAATGGCGACCAGACCGCCAGGCGCGTGCTCGGAGACGTCGCCGGCGCCGGCAACCCGCAAGGTGATGGCGAAAATGCGCCGTCGAGGACCAGTCTCGACAACCTCAAGCAGACCTCGGCGATCGGGACCGCCACGGCGCGCATGATCGGCGACCGCAACTATCTCGTCACAGCGGGCGCCATCATCCCGTGCACGCTCCAGACCGCGATGGATAGCAGCGTGCCGGGCTACACGACCTGCATCATCCCTCGGGATGTCTATTCGGACAACGGCCGCGTCGTGCTGCTCGAGAAAGGCACGCGCGTCTTCGGCGAGTACCAGGGTGGGTTGCAGCGCGGCCAAAATCGTCTCTTCGCGATGTGGACGCGGGCGGTCACGCCCCGCGGGGTCGCGATCGACATCGGCTCGCCGGCATCGGACCCGCTCGGTCGGGCCGGCGTCACCGGTAGGATCGATCGGTTCTTCTGGCAGCGGTTCGGCGCCGCGATGCTGTTCAGCGTGCTTGATGCGGGCGGGCAAATCGCCGGCCAAGCCGTCAGCCCGCAGGGCTCGACGGTGTTCCGCACTCCCGGTGACACGACATCGCAGATCCTCAATGACACGCAGCAGATCCGCCCGATCGTGCGCGTCAACCAAGGGACCGAGATGGCGATAACCGTCGCCAAGGATTTCGACTTCTCGCAGGTCTATGGGCTCGGCCTCAAATGAACGCCCCGTTCCGCAACACGGCGATCCTCGATCACGCTGTTCGCCCGCTGCGCCAGTATCTCGATGACGATGGTGTGACCGAAGTCGTCATCAACGAACCGGCGATCGTCGGCGTCGAGCGGCATGGAGGGTGGACCTGGGAGCATGAGGGCGATCTGACGCTCGATGCCCTCAACCAACTGGCCAGGGCCGCAGCCGCGTTCACCTCTCAGGACGTGACGCGCGAGAATCCGATCTGCTCGACGATTTTCCCGACCGGCGAGCGCGTCCAGCTCGTGCTTCCGCCCGTCGTGCCCGACGGCACCGTGTCGATCACGGTCCGCAAGCCGTCCACGAAGACGATGACGATGGCGGACTTCGAGGCGAACGGCCTGTTCGCGGAGACGAAGGTGGCCACCAAGCGGGTCAGCCCCGTCGAGGAACGATTGCTCGGGTTGCTCCATGCGGGTCGGCATGTGGAATTCTTCGAACTCGCTGTGCGGAGCCGGCTTAACATTCTCATCTCCGGCGCCACGGGCTCTGGGAAGACGACGTTCTCCAAGGGCCTCATCAAGCTGATCCCGGACAATGAGCGTCTGCTGACGATCGAGGACACGCGCGAACTGGTCGTGCCTCACAAGAATGTCGTCCATATGATCTACAGCAAGGACGGCACCGGCACCGCCAAGGTGACGGCCAAGGAACTGCTGGAAAGCGCGTTGCGCATGAGGCCCGATCGCATTCTGCTCCAGGAGCTGCGTGACGGGACCGCGTTCTTCTACCTTCGCAACGTTAACAGCGGTCACCCCGGCTCGATCACGACGATACATGCGGACTCGGCCGAGCTGGCGTTCGAGCAACTGACGCTGCTGGTAAAGGAGAGCGAGGGCGGCGCGGACCTGGCGCGCGAGGACATCCGCTCGCTGCTGAAAATTCTGGTCGACGTCGTGGTTCAGATGAAGAAGATCGACGGCAAATTCCGAATGACCGAGATCTACTATGATCCGGCAGGGCGCCATGCTGCCTAAAAAGGGCGCCATCCTCGCGCTCGGCATCCCGGTCGGGATTGTGGTCGCCTTCCTCATCACGTCGGTCGTCGCGTGGATCTACCTCGGACTCCCCAGCGCAAAGTTCGACATATTCAAGATGCCGGCGTTCTTCTGGTATTACCGGCATGACCCGG
Organism: Sphingomonas sp. 179-A 2A2 NHS; assembly: GCF_045371305.1. Lineage (NCBI taxonomy): Bacteria > Pseudomonadati > Pseudomonadota > Alphaproteobacteria > Sphingomonadales > Sphingomonadaceae > Sphingomonas > Sphingomonas sp. 179-A 2A2 NHS. The sequence goes on from NZ_JBIQDE010000008.1 coordinate 29,735, forward strand.
TGGTGCTGAAGGCCCTTGCCGGGGGTGCTCTGGTCGGCGTCATCATCGCCGGCCTGATGCTGTGGTGGGTCGCGAAGCAGAAGCCGCCCCTCCACGGTGCCGCCCGCTTCGCCAAGGAAGGCGAAATCCGCCGCGCCGGCTTTCGCGCCGATGACGGCATCGTCCTGGGTAAGAAGGGTGGCAAGTTCCTCACCTTCGGCGGCAGCGAACATTGCATCGTCGAGGCCCCTACCCGCTCGGGCAAGGGCGTCGGCATCGTCATTCCGAACCTCCTGTCATGGCAGGAGTCGGTCGTCGTCCTCGATGTGAAGCGTGAGAATTGGGACGCGACGGCGGGCTTTCGCAAGAAATACGGCCAAGCGGTTTACCTGTTCAACCCGACCGATCCGGAGGGGCGGACCTCCCGCTACAACCCGCTCGGCTACATCGATCGCACCGATCCCGACCAGGTAGTGATCGAGCTGCAAAAGATCGCAACGATGTTGTTCGTCCCTCCCGAACGTGGGGAACCATTCTGGACGGACTCGGCGCGGACCGCCTTCGTCGGTGTCGGTGCTTACCTCGCGGTCGCCGACCAACCCTTCACCATCGGCTCGATCTATCGGCTGATGACGACGGGCGACACGCGCGGGTTCTTCAAGCGCGTCCTCGACGATCGCTCGCTTGCTCTGTCGCACGGGTGCCGCAACGCCCTCGCCGATTTCACGTCGGGGGCGGACAATACGTTCGCCGGCATCGTCCAGACCGTCACGTCCAAGCTGAGCCTGTGGCTCAATCCCCGCGTCGACGCGGCGACGGAGGAGTGCGACTTCGATCTGCGCGAGCTGCGCACCAAGCGCATGTCAATCTATCTCGGCGTTTCCCCCGACGAGCTGGATCGGGTCGCGCCGCTCTACAACCTCCTGTTTCAGCAGCTTGTCGACCTGAACGTGCGCGATCTGCCCGGTGCCACAACGCCGCTCAAAGTCCTCGTCATCCTCGACGAGTTCGCGCGGATCGGGCGGGCACAAGTGATCGCCAGCGCCTTTTCCTACGTCGCCGGCTACGGCATCCGGCTCCTGCCCGTCATCCAATCCCGATCGCAGCTCCGCGCCGTCTACGGCGAGCACGTCGCCAACGAGATCGTCGCCAACTGCGGCGTCGAGGTCGCGTTCACTCCCAAGGAGCTACGGGTGGCAAACGAGCTTTCCGAACGGATCGGCTACGTCGGGCAGGAATCCGTCACGAAGTCGCTCACCATCCATGGCGTTCTGGCAAACCGCTCCAAGTCCATGTCGGACCAGCGTCGTGCCCTCCTGCTTCCGCAAGAGCTGATGCAGTTCCCGGATGGCGAATTGCTGCTCCTTCGGGGCGGCATACCTCCGATCCACGGCGACAAGATCCGCTACTATGCGGACGGACTCTTTCGTGCGCGTGTCGAGCCGGCGCCGGAAGTGCCTCCGATCCCCCGCACCCTGCGCGACGGCGAGGACCTGCCCGACTGCGCGCTGCCGACGTTCGATCAGCTCACGGACCCCGACCCGTTCACGTTCGCGATGGATTGCGTCGTCACCCAGGATCACCCTGACATGCTCATCGACGTGTCGGCCGAGCAACGTGGTGACGAGGTCGTTGGTGTAATCGAACAGGAGCGGTGACATGGTCGAGAATGTCGAAGGTGCCGGTGTCGGCAAGGAAGGCGAGGCTCGCCGTAGGCGGCCGATGGAAGTTCCGCCTGAGCTGGACTCTCGGTTCCTGCGGGTCGGGAACAAGCTTTATCGGAGCGCACACGACAAACAGCCGGTCGCGACAATCACGCCGGATCGGATCAAGGCCAAGGACCGGGACTCCCTCCCCGACCTGATCCGGCTCGCGAAAGAGAACGGGTGGACGTCGATCAAGGTCAGCGGCGATGCCGAGTTCCAGCGCGCCGCCTACCTCGCGGCCTCTGCGCAGGGTATCAAGGTCGACGGCTACAAGCCCGACGACAAGACGAAGGCTGCTGCCGAACGCGAGCAAGCGCGGCAGGCCGGCCTTCCCGACAACCAAGGGCAAACAACGCGGACTGCCAACCAGGCGCGAGACGCGAGAGAACAGCCCGAGCCTCGAACCGATCTGGCGGAGCGGTTTCGCCGGCAGTCAGACGTCCAGAACGCAAAAGATCCGGAGCTGCGGAAGGCCCAAAGCCATGTCGCGCTCGCGATGACGGTTGCAGCCGACCGCTTCCCCAACGACCACGAGAAGCGGCGCGAATTTGTGGCGGAACGCAAGGAAGATGTCGCGGCGCGGCTCGGTCGCGGCGAAGCCATCGCCGGCATCGAGGTGAAGGCTCGGCAGGAGCAACAGGTGCGCGAGATGACCCAGGATCAGGTCTTGCAGAAGTCCCGGTCGCGATGAGGTGGGGGTAGCCCTTCCTACAAGCAGGCCGATGGTGTGCCACGTGGCACACCATCGGCAGGGCAGCTAACGACCAGGACTCTTTCGTTATCAACCATGAAGCTTACGGCCGGCTAGCACCCGCCTCTTGAAATGTTCCCGCTGCGTTCCAAGCTTAGCCGGGGATTCTAAAAAAACGGGGATCGGATGCGGCAGCTCGACGTAGAGAACAAGCTCCGCGATGTTGTGAGCCGGATCATGCTGCAGGTTGAATTGGCGACCTCCCAAGGCCGCACCGATATCAACCTTGCCTTAGAGGATGCGCTGATCCCGATCCTCAGGTCAGTTTACAATCTGCCGCAGCTCATCAACCTTAATCGCAAACAGAAGAATTTCCCTGGCATCGATCTTGGCGACGACCACGATCGGGTCTGCTTCCAAGTCACCTCGACCACCTCACTTGAGAAGGTGAAGGCGACCGTTCGGCAGTTCATGGACCGCTCTTACTTCAACAGCTTCGACGAACTCTACGTTCTTATGCTGACGAAGAAGCAGGCGTCGTACAGTCAGGCCGCCGTCAACGAACTTGTTGGTGATAGCTTCGCGTTCAATTGCAAGAAGCACATTATCGATCTGGCCGATCTGCTCGGTGAAGTCGCTAAGCTGAGACTTGCGGCGCAGGAACGCGTACTCGGAGAGTTCCAGCACATTCTGGGTGAAGTTGACGCGTACATCAGCTACAGCTCAGAGACTGTCGCGCGCCCGACAGCAATTACTTCGAACCTCCAGCACATCCGCCTGCCGGCGGTTGTGTACGTTGCCGAACTGACGATCGACGACAAAGCCGTGGTTGCGCAGGCTCGGCAGTCGCTGTCCTACAAGCGCAGCCCGCGGGGTAGGACGCCAATCGTTAAGCTCGCGCTCCTGCTCAACGACATCCACACTGACGCTTGGGTGTGTCATGACAACAAGCTGTTCACCTTTCACGACATGGAGGCGAGTGGCCTCGTCAGCATCGTCGACGAGGGCTCGATCGATCAGCTCGAAGTCGCCGATCTCGCAGACTCGACGGAAATCGACAACGTGAACGTGCTGAAGCAGCTGCTGACTGCCGAAGCCCGCGAGCGGCTTAAACAACGCCATGTCCGCATGCAGCCCCGCGACCGCTTCTTCTACTTCACGGCGACTGAAGAAGGGCAGACTGAGCGTCGCGAGGCTTGGGTCGGAAAGCGAACTTCGATCCGCCGCGTATACGGGGTCAAATACCAGAAGAAGGACCCTACCAAGGTCGCCCACCACCAGCACCTGTCGTTCAATCTCACCTTTTCGAAGCTGGGCGACGAGTGGTACGCCCAGATCGTCCCCAGCTGGTTCTACTCATACGATGGGTGGCGCCAGTCGAACTGGCACGACGACCTGCTGTCGCAGCAGAAGCGGCTTGAGCATAACTCCAGCGTGCGGAACCTCGTCCGCTTTGTCGCTCACTTCCTCTCCGCTGCGGACGACGATGGCGGCCTCGCATTCGGGTCTCTCCTCGAGTTCAATGTCGGGGATGCAGACAACCTCGCGGACGACCAGGAAGAGATCTCCGATGGCTTTGACGAGGCCGACACGGGAGTCGCCGCATGAAGCTGACTACGATCGCCGAACCGCTCCTCGAATTCGGCACCGGCACCCACATCTGCCCACGCACCGGCATCGAGCACATGGGGGTGTACGATAAGCGGGACGAGCTACGCCGGACCGAGCTGCGGATCGGAGTCGTGGGCCGTGGCGAGGGCGTGGACCTTCTCGACGAATGGCTAGTCCAGTGCCGCAACGGCATTGAACGCAAGAAGGAGTCACAGCTGCTAAACCTCTTCCGGGGCTTCGGCGGCATCAACCAGAGCTACGGCTTTCTCACCCGTCTCATCAACTCCCCGCAGTACACCCGAACGCTCCAGAAGTCTGAGATCACGGCCGTCCTCAAGCTGCCTTCGCGGGCTGATCGCGTAGATCGCGCCGTTGAGCTATATTACGAGCAGGTTCGGTTCCTTGCCGAGAATCGCTCCGTAGATGTCATCGTCTGCGTGATGCCTAACGAGATGTTCGATTCCGTTACTTCCTCAAAGGACAGCAACGACGGCGAGACTGAGCTAGAGCACAACTTCAGACGCATTCTGAAGGCTAAGTGCATGCATCTCGGCACCCCGCTGCAGCTGGTACGCGAGAAAACCATTCTCATCACCAAGTTCTCCGGCGATCAGCAGGACGCCGCTACTAAGGCATGGAATTTCTGCACGGCCCTCTACTACAAAGGGAACCGCACCATCCCTTGGCGCCTCGTGGAGGACACCGCCAAGGTGAAATCCTGCTATATCGGCGTCGGTTTTTACAAGAGTCGCGACGGCGAGACAGTCTCGTCCAGCCTAGCGCAGGTGTTCGACGAGTTTGGGCACGGCATCATTCTACGCGGAACCCCGGTCTCCATCGACAAGAAGAACCGACATCCCTTTCTAGACGAGGATCAGGCCTACGAGCTCCTACGCGACGCGCTGGAGGAGTACGACCGTGCACTCCAACACATGCCAGCTCGGATCGTGATCCATAAGTCCAGCCACTTCCGCGACAGCGAGCGCCGCGGCTTCCTGCGTGCGCTGGACGAGAAGGGCATCCGTTCAAAGGATTTCGTCGCGATCACTGATACTGACGTCAGGCTCTTCGGCGATGGCACTTATCCTCCAAGGCGCGGCACCATGCTCGCCATCTCAGAGACCGAGGGTATCCTCTACACACGCGGTACGGTCGACTTCTACAAGACCTATCCCGGCGCGTACGTCCCAAAGCCGCTGAAGGTCACCATTTACGAGCAGGACTCCTCTCTTGAAAGCCTTTGCGAGGAGATCTTGGGCCTCACCAAGATGAACTGGAACAATACTCAGATGGACGGACGCCTGCCGATCACGCTGGAGTGCGCGCGCAAAATCGGTGACATTATGAAGTACGTAAGCCCCACGGAAAAGCCGCAGGTTAGCTACAGCTTCTATATGTAATCGCCCTGCCTGTGGTCGGGATCGGTGACTGGCGTTCAAGCCTGCACAACGGCCCTAAGTAAGTTTGTCGGATTGAAGGCGGGCTTCCTGTAGCTGGTGGCGGACAATCAGCGCCTCCTGGTAGGCGGCGGAGGTGTGCCACGTGGCACACCCTGTTCCTGTTCCTGCGCCGAGCTGCTCCTGGTTCGCCTCTCCGCATCTCTCACGCGCGCCTCTGCCTCGCGCAGCATCCGATCGGGAACGGTGTCGATGCTGGCTCGCTCCTGAAGGAATTGCCGCACGTCGCGCGCGAGGTTGCGGTCCTCGCGATCGGGGCTGCGGTCGAGCCGTTCGGCCGCTGCCTCATAGCGCCGCTTGGTGTCCTGCCAACGCGCCCGCGTTTTGGACACAAAGGCGGGCTGCTGCGCCTTCCCAAGCGCGATCTGCATCGCCTCGCGCGCTTGCCGTAAATCGGCCTCAGTCGGCTGACGTGAAGCGCCGCTACGTATGCGTGCGCGGAGCTGCGTCAGCGCCATGCTGGTGCCAGCCCTTCCCTGGCCTCGCGTGTAGCGTGGCGTTGCCTCGGCCTCGACACCGCGGCTGCGGAGCGCCTCCGCGAATGCCTCCCGAAAGCGAAACAAATCCTCCCGCCTCGGATCAAAGCGCTTGCGATCAAGGCCCTCGGCCTGGACCGTGAGATGGACATGCGGGCGCGGCGTGTCCGTATGGAGCGCCATCAGATAGTCGTGGTTGTCGCCGATCATTCGCTCGGCCGCCTCACGAACCGCCTGCTTTACGGTCTCCGGATCGGTTCCCGCCGGCATGGAAAACACCATTGCCACGGCCGACACGGTCGTGCCTTGGCGCCAGTATAGCGGATCGGACCACTCGTCTGCGATCCGCTGCGCGTCCTCCTTCGTCGCGATCTGCTCGCCATCGCGCGTCTCGATCCGGATGTCGCCGTGGCGGCCGATATAATCGAGATGTGCAGCGAGATGCTTGGCGCCCTTCTTCCGTCCGGTCACCTTGACGAGCACTTCGGGCGTGCATCGAACGACACGCGCCAGCGTAGCCCGGGCGTCTCCTCGATGATGCGACGCTGCCGGCGATCTAGACGCAAACGGCCCCGTGCCGTTGACGACGTTCCGGGCATATTTGACGTTCGGATCGCTGACGAGGCGCGGCTTGAAGCTCGGCTTCATCGCCTCCCATAATTCGTCCTCGCGATCCCCGAACGGCATCAGTCGGCGACCTCCCAGAAAGCGATCTCACCGCGCAGCACGTCCGCCAGCGAGGCGATCTGCACGTTGATCTCCTCCCGCATATCCGCGATCCGGCGCAGCTCGCGATCGATCTGCAGGCCACTGTCGGCCATCATCGCGGCGTTACCAGCCTTCATCGCCTGATTGAGATTGCGGCCGATACGCTGGAGCTGCATGCGGATCGGCGCCACGGCATCGCGCAGGCCGTCGTCCACGCCGGCCTTTAGCGCGATGTGTCGGCGCACCAGTGCCTTGATCCATCCAGCGCGATCTACGCCCCGCTCGGCCGCGCGATGATCGAGGACGGCCGCTTCGGCGTCCGTGAAGGTGAGCGACACGCGATTGCCGGCACTGTCGGCGCGCGGAGCGATCCGGGGGGCATCGGCTACATGCTTTAAGGCTTGCTGAAGTACGGTGCGGAGAAGCGCGCTGCGCCCTCCCCTGCCCTCGGCCACGGCGTCGAACGCGGCAAGCAGTTCGCGATCGACGCGCGCCGTCAACATCGCTGAATCTTTGGTGGGGGATGCAGATTGCGGCGCGAGCGACATGGCCCTGCAAGGGTAATGTAATACAGTGAACGCAGCAACGCCTATCCTGCCATTTAACACCCCATACCAAAATCAGCCTTCAAGTGTGCCACGTGGCACACCCAATCCGTTTTAGAAGTGATGAAGTCGCGGAAGGAAGGATTGGACCTGAGCGTGAGTGTCGGTCACCACCGACGCTCTCCGTCAGCCGGCGCGATCAGCGCCAGCTTACGATACGGGGTTCCGCCTCGTCCTCAAAGTGCAGCAATGCCTCGACGACCATCGCACGCTTGCCTTCGATCTCGATCGTTGGGCGCTCCACCCGCTGCTTGCCCGCCCTGGGCTTAGATGGCGAGCGAGGCCCGGGAGCAGGGGCCTCGGCCAAAGCACTGTCCGTCGGCGCTTGACCGACAGGCACCGGCGTTTCGTCCATTGCGCGATCGGCCTCGTCGTCCCGGATCACATCCGTCGTCGCCGTCGCTTCGCCTCCTTCAGCCGCTGCCGGATCATCTTCGCCGGTAGGGGGGGGCGTTTCGGCTTGAGGGGCAGGCGTAGGCGGGGGCTTTGGCGCCGATTTCTTCGCGCCAACCTCGCGCGCGAACCGCTCGCACGCCAACACCGTCATATCCTCGACCGCGGTGTTGGCGACGAATACGCGGGTTGCCGCATCGTCGGTCTTCGCGGCCTGGGTGAGAGCGACCGCGCTCCGCATCGAAATGTCGGCAAACAGCGCAGCGATATAGTCGGGAGCCTTCGCGAGCCCCTGATAGCGGGTTAACAGCGTGCGGTTGCGACCGGTCGCACGGGCCAGCTCGGCGAGCGAACGTCCGTTTGCGACCTGTCCGGTGACGAACCGGATCATGTCGGCTGTCGACAAGTCCTCGCGCTGATCATTCTCGATGAACTGATCGATCCGGACCTGCTCGACGTCGTCCGTCTTGCTGACGATCGCGCGGACTTGCACCCCGAGCTTCTGGCACGCGCGCCAGCGCCGCTCGCCATACATGATCCGATAGCGCCCTTCGGCATCCTTCGGGGCAACGGTGATGGGCTGAAGTTGGCCACGCTCCTTGATCGTCTCGGCCATCTCGTCGATCTTAGCCGAGTCGATCTCGCTGCGGACGTTCTCAGGATCGGGGTACACCAGCTCGGGATCGAGGAGCTGGACGCGATCGGCGTCCGCCACGGCCGCCTTCTCGCTGAAAACGTCGAAGCCGGAGAAGTCTGTCATTTGTGGCTCCCGATCCGGGTCATGGCTTCCTCGAGAAAAGCGCGCATGGGCGGGAGTGAAGTCCGCACATCCTTGTCGAACCGCCACACCGGCACATGCTCTTGGATGGCCTGGCTGTAGTGCGCTCGTTCTGGAAGGAAGTTGGTGAACAGGTTGCGCCCGATCTTCTCTTTGATTGCAGCCAGCATCTTCATTTGGTGGGTATCGTTAGCGCGCACTCGATTGGGCACGAGCCCTACGACGTGGATCGGCGTTTTCCGACGCTGGTTCACGGTCTGGATCGAGTCCGACACCTGCTTGGTCGCTGCCGGACCGAACGGCCCCAGTTCGACGGGGACGATCAAGTGGTTGCACACCAACAGAGCCGCGAAATTGATCCATGACCAGGAGGGCGGCGTGTCGATGATGCAGAAGTCGAAAAACGGATCGAGCGTCGGAAAATTGGCGTTCAGAGCCGACAGCGCGCGGGGGTAATCAGCGTCATATTCCCCGCCCATGCGATTGGAGTAGATCGCGAGCCGGGGGAAGGTAGCAGGCGGCACATATTTCGGTTCGAACAGCGGCTTGCACGTGCCGAGGCTCTCGAACTCGGCTAGCGCGTCGGTCGCATTGCACTGGCGATCGAGATCGAGGAACAGCACACGATGACCGGCGTCGGCGAGCAGCCATGCCAAATGGCACGCGATCATGGTCTTGCCCGCGCCGCCCTTCTCGACATTGATGGCGATGGTCTTCACGCCCTACCAGCCTCGATCAGAATTGTTTTTCCAGTGCTCATAACCGCGATAGTTGGAATCCGTGCGGGTGTTGCGGCGCCCCTCCTCGTCCGGAGTGTCGCCACTCCAGATGCGCGGGGTAGAACCGCCACCGCCTCTTAGGACGGCCCACGCGATCAGGACGAATAGCCCGATCGTCAGCAGATTACCCAACATGGCCTTCCTCCGTCGCCTTGATGAAAGGCGCAGCCTGTAATATACGATACCGCAAATGCCGTCAATATGCGGTATCGGTAATTACTAGGGCAATGGATGACGTCTAGCAAGGTCCGTTCCGTTGGTCGCCCTCCGATGGAGGATCAGACGCTTGCGCGTTTTCCCAAGGGCACGCTCGGGCGCATCAAATCTGTTCTGCGGGAGAGCGAGAGCCAGGCCGACTTCATTCGCGAGGCGGTCGAGCTGGAGCTTCGCCGGCGGGAAGGGCCGCCGGTAGGCGGCCCCGACCGCGCCTAGTCGCGGTCCTCCGAACCCTTGGCGAGAACCGCGAAGCCGTCCGCGATCAGCTCCACCGTGTAGCGCCGGCCCTCGGTCGTGTCGTAGGAGTTTTGGCGGACGCGGCCCGTGATGTGAACCAGGTCGCCCTTCTGCGCCTTGGCGGCGCGCTCGATCAGCTTGCCGAACAGTGTCACCTCATTCCAGTGCGTGTCCGTCACCCATTCGCCATTCTCCTGCCGGTTGTAGTTGGCGGCGACGTTCACCTTCGTCACCTTGTCATGCTCCGTGATCTTTCCGACCCGGCCGATGATCCGAAACTCCGCGATGTTCTGCATGGTCCTGTCCTTCGATCGATCAGGCTCATTCCTGATGGGTATCGAAGGGGAGTGCAGACGCCGCGATCAAGCAAAAAAACGGAGGGTCCGCACAGCGGAAACCGTAGGCGCAGCCGGTTATTTGCTTGATCGTAGAAGGCGGCCAACACCCATTGTCCCATCAGTTCAGGAATAGCCGATCGAAAGGGCTCGGACGTGAGACGCGCGCGGATTTCGCCGGCGGGACGAGAATCGCAACGCACTTGGTGATGGTCGACCGGCTCGCCACTGCCGCGGAGAAAGAAATCGCGACATCGCCGAAGAGCGACGATGTCGGGTCCGATCGCGCGCAACGAGGCGCTCGGGGCTGACGCTACGATGGCGTTCGTCGACGAGAAGCGGCTGCATCAGGCGCGAACGTGACCATTTGAGCGCGACAGAAAACGCATGCTCCTCCTGGGAGCACCGCGACGCGTAGCGTCGCGTCCGGCAGTTCGGCTGGGCTTTGTCGGTGGGGTTTGTTCTTTCGGTTTCGTCAGGTCCGTCTCGCCGTCAGGCGTTAAAGCGTTGGCCGTCTAGGCCAACTCCATCTGTGCTTAGAACATATGAATCTAGGAGCGGTTGACCATTTTTTTGAGACTCCTGCTTCTCGATCGCGATGGCAAGGCTGTCCAGCACACGACGCAGGCCCGCGTCCTCGATCTCCTCAGCCACAACCTGGCGAGGCGTGCGCCACAGGCGCATTGCCTCGATCTCCTCGATACGATCGGTTTCACGCTGCACCACGTCGTCGGGAAGCGGGACGGGCCGAAGCCGCCGCGGAAGGAAGCGGGCAAGCCTGTTGGGGAAACTCATCCGATAGACGTTGGACGTCTGTGCGTTGCGAGCCTTCGGGCGATCGGCGGGAGGGTCGATCGGCACGCACCGGCGCTGCTTGTCGAGCAAGCCCATCTTGGCGAGGATCGACAGCCCGCGCCCCACGCTCGCGCGGGAAAGACCGGTGTGCGTCTCGATCCACTCCCAGGTCGGGAATACCTTGCCGGCACAGGTGCGCGCGAGATGTGTAAGCTGCTCGAAGACGCGGACCGCCGCGGGCGTAATCAGCGTGACGAGCCGTTCGTCCTCGGTGAGCTGGCGCCCCTCGGAGCGGGCAAGACGACGGATGGCGTTCTTGCGCTTCAGCAGCTCCACGGCCTTCTTGTAGAGCCGGTCGGTCTCACCCTTGGCGTAGGTGTAGAAGAAGTCATCCTCGAAGGTGCCGGCTCTGCGGCTGTTCGGATGCACATGCGCACGCGTGGGGTTCGGTGCGCCCGATCGTGACCTCGGCCGCGCCCGTTCGAGGCGATCGAGCGCCATGAAGCTCGCCCGCGCGAGTGTAACAGCTCCCATCTTCCGTCCCCTTTTTGGGGCCGGGACCAGGCAAAACTAGAGCGTGGCGCGAAGCGCGCTCCCTTGAACCAAGGCTCGGGAACGGGTATGAGAAGGATGTCTTACGTCCCGATCGATGCCGCCAAGCATCGCTCATCACGTTCCAGGGTGCCCGGCCTTCGTGCCGGGCATTCGTTTATGTGGTCACGGCCGATCCCCGTTTCTGCCGCCCGCGGTTCGCGTTCGACGACGGCGATTTTTGCAGAAATCACGGCGCCGGCGAACAACAACAATTCGTGCTTTGGCGGACCCAAGCCCTAAAAAGCTCGTGCTTTGGCGGACCTCAGCGCTTCGCATTCGTGCTTTGCCGGACCGGCGTTCGTGCTTTCACGGACCCGCGTTCGTGTTTTGCCGGACCACACGTCTCCGGACGAACAGATCGATTCGGAATGCCCTGTCAGGCGGCCGACAGCGACGGCTTGGGGGTAATCGTCACAGTTGTGGCCGCAGTCGTTCGCCGCTTGGTCGTCGACATCTCAGCAGCAGGGCCATCGCCCATGACGATGTGGTAGTCCGGGATGGCGTTCTCTTCCGAGATTCCCTTCATCACGTGCCGGAAGTGCTTCAGAGAATTCTGGTAGCCGAGCTGAAGACGCAGATCGTCCAGCCCCACTTGAACTGCCCCGGCCGTACACGTCGATCGAGCGACTTCGTAAAGTCTGCGCTCGACCGGCCCGAGCTGGAAGTAGGACGGAGAATATTCCAGAACGCGCCGGTCGCGCAGGATCGCGCGATAGAGCCAATCGCACAGTCGGACCTTGACGCCCTTGAGGCGCTTTTCGCCCCGAGCATTCTTTTGGTAATGAAGCTGGGCTTCCGACAGCCACGAAAAAAAGCCCGCCTGTCCCTCGCCACCGGCCTCGATGTTGGTCTTGATCTGCGTACCCTGCAGTCGTTCCAAGGCATCCGACAGCCGCGAATAGGATCGCGCCGAGCCGTTGACGCCGGTGACGCGGAATAGATCGTGGGCGGTGAAATAAAAGTCCTGCGCGACCGTCTCCCCGGCATCGAGCTTCGCCACCAGAAGGCTGGCGATATAGAGCAGCACTTCCTTGTCGTAGATGGTCGCCACGCCGCGGGGACCAGGTCCGATCTCGATCGACACTGACTCGGTCTTGTAGATCAGCGGCCGCTTCCACGCTGTCTTGGTCAGCGCGAAGAACGGGTAGGCCATCAACGACTGCTCGCCGCGAACCTCTGTCAGCAACGGGCTGTCGAGGACGAACAGGTCGCCTTGCCCTGCAGCGCGCCCGGTCATGCAGCGACCTCCGGAAGCAGCTCGATCGCTAAGGTCCGCGAAAGCACGAAAGAAGGGAGGCGGTGGTCCGTGAAAGCACGAAACGAAGCGCTCGCCCCCTCGGAGAAGGCAGGCAGAAAGCCAAGCTGACGCCCGCTTTCGTGCTTTCGCGGACCCGGGTGAGGAGTGGCAGCGACCGCACGACCCCGTATCGCAAACGATCGATTTTGATGCGCTACCATGTGAGAACGTCTAGCAGGGGTCACGGACGTATCAAAACACATTCTCGATTGCTCGGACCCGTGCTAGGCACGGGAGATGAGTTTTGAGAACGCTTCATGCTGATTGGCTACGCTCGGGTCTCGACCTCCGAACAGGATCTGAGGCCCCAGCTTGACGCGCTGCGTGAGGCAGGGTGCGAGCGGATGTTCAGCGACAAGGCCAGCGGCGCCAAGGCGAACCGCGTCGGTTTGGCCGACGCCCTCTCCCATGCCCGAGCCGGCGATGTGCTGGTGGTGTGGAAGCTCGATCGCTTGGGCCGAACGATGAAGGGATTGGTCGATCTGGCAGCTGATCTGGCCGAGCGCGCTATCGGGCTCCGATCACTGACCGATGGGATCGACACGGCCGGGACTGCCGGCAAGCTCGTCTTCCACATCATGGCCGCGATGGCGGAGATGGAACGCGACCTTAATCGCGAGCGCACCACGGCTGCCCTGATGGTGGCGCGGCGGGAGGGCAGGGTGGGCGGCCGGAAAACGGTGATGACACCCAAGCGGCTCGAGGCGGCTCGCAAACTCCTTGCGTCGGGTATGCCGATGCGCGAAATCGCGCCGGCGATCGGCGTCTCGGTGCCGACCTTATACCGCCACCTCCCGGCACCGGAACAGGAAGGCATCAACGCGGAAGGGTGACGAAAGCCAGTACCGGTGACTAGCCCCCACTGATATATCCTCTATGTTGGATATATGGAAAGTCAGTCGGCTATCACCGCTTTGAGCGCGCTCGCGCAAGCGACACGCTTGGATGTCTTCCGCCTGTTGGTGCGGCATGGACCGGACGGCATGGCAGCGGGCGACATCGCTCGTCAGCTCGACGTGCCGCAGAACACCATGTCCGCACACCTCGGCATCCTTGCGCGCGCGGGCCTCGTGCGATCCGAGCGGCGCAGCCGATCCATCATCTATCGAGCCGATCTGGACGGCCTGCGCGCACTGACACTGTTCCTGGTCAAGGATTGCTGTGCCGGCAACGCGGAGTTGTGCGCGCCGCTCGTCGCCGAACTCACCCCCTGCTGCTGAAGGACGCCCGCATGGCTGTCGCTATCGTCATTTATCACAACCCTGAGTGCGGCACCTCCCGCAACACCCTTGGCCTGATCCGCAATGCCGGCATCGAGCCGCATGTCGTCGAGTATTTGAAGACCCCGCCCGCGCGCGCGCTGCTGGTCGAACTGATCGACCGAGCTGGCATGACGCCGCGAGATTTGCTGCGCGAAAAGGGGACGCCCTATGCTGAACTGGGTCTGGGCGACACGTCGCTCTCTGAAGGCGCGCTGATAGACGCGATGATGGAGCACCCAATCCTCATCAACCGGCCGCTGGTCGTTTCGCCGCTCGGTGTGAAGCTCTGCCGCCCCTCTGAGGCGGTACTTGATCTGCTGCCGGCGAGCCAGCTCGGCGCCTTCGCTAAGGAGGACGGCGAACAGGTGGTGGGCGCGTCGGGCCAGCGCATCGCCTGACCTCATGCCTGAGGATAAGGTGGCATCGATCAAGAAGATGGCCGAAACCGACAAGGTCGCGATGGTGGGCGACGGCGTCAACGACGCGCCGGCGATGGCCAACGCGACAGTGGGCATCGCGATGGGCGCGGCCGGCTCAGACGTCGCGCTGGAGACGGCCGATGTGGCGTTGATGGCCGACGATCTCGCGCACCTGCCGTTCGCGGTAGGACTGAGCCGGCGAACACGCGGGATTATACGTCAAAATGTATTCGTCAGCCTCGGGATCGTCGCGCTTCTCGTCCCTGCCACGATCTTTGGTCTCGGCATTGGTCCGGCGGTCGCCGTACACGAGGGATCGACGCTGCTGGTGGTCTTCAACGCACTCCGGTTGCTCGCCTATCGCGATCAGGCAGGCAAGGCGACATGAAGAAATGGCGGCGATCACGCCGGCCATGACATCCCAGGCGCGCCGTCGAAGTACGTAGGGGAGGGGAGGCGCTCACGCTTCCCTCTTCAATGGCGCGCGAACACCCTGCGACCGGCCGCCCCGAATGCGACAACCTCGAAAGCCTGCGCCGGTCGGCCCGCTACTTCCATTCCGGGGGAACCGAGCGGCATCCCGGCGACAGCGAGGCCGCTGACGCCTTTCGGCCGTTGCGCCAGCGCGCGCTTCATGTCCGCGATAGGAACGTGGCCCTCGAAGGTCATGCCGTCGATGATCGCGGTGTGGCAAGAAGCTAGATCTGCGGAGACGCCGCGAGCCTTCATCAAGGCTGGTCGGTTTGCGTCTTCGACGATCCGCACGGACCGGCCGAACTCCGCCTTCACGATCTTCGCCCATTCCCCGCAACAGCCGCATCCGGGGTCGCGATGCACGAGGATCGCGTCGGCCGCGACGGCGACGGAGGGGACGCCCAGCGCCAGGGCGGCAAGCAGGTAGCGGATATTGGTCATTGTCGAAGCCTGGTTGGCGACCCCGCCCGGGTAGGGCGGAGCCATGCTATTACTGAGCGGGCTTGCCCATCTTGCGGAGCATCGCGTTCAGGGTCGCGATCTCGCGGTTCTGGCTGGCGATGGTCTTTTGCGCTTCGCCGCGGATGTCCGCGTTCTGTGAGCTGCGCACCACGATCTGCGACATGGCGACCGCGCCGCGATGATGTTCGATCATCTTGCGAAGCCAAGTCTCGCCAGCGTCGCCCCCCATCGCCGCCATCATCTTCTGGTGCATGTCCATCTCGGCCGGGCCGTAGGGGTTGGCCACGGTCGGCTGCATCATCTTGGAATGATCCATGCCCTGATGGTTCATGCCTTGATGGTTCATGCCTTGATGGCCCGCCTGCTGAGCGAAGGCCGGGGTGGCAAGCAAAGCGAGGGCCGCTAGCACAGGTGTAAGTCGCATGTCGATCTCCTTGGGTCGTGTCGATGTTCTACGCGCCGGAGAAGCGCACCCCTCACACGCGCAGCAATAATCGCCGGGCGACGCTTTCATATCCGCCAAGTTTGATCTCAGAGCCGGGAAAGGATCGCCTTCATCTGGTCGATCTCGCGACGCTGCCCCTCCACGATCTCGCCGCACAGCGTCTTCAGCTCGGGATCGGCGAGCGACGCCTCCTGGCACATGAGGATCGCACCCGAATGATGCGGGATCATCGACCGCGTGAATGCCCGATCATCGATTGTCGTCTGCGTCCGGATTAGCGCAAAGCTGCCGAGGAAAACCGCGATCGAGCCGACGATCAGCGCGCTGTTCGCGACCTTTGAGGGGAACATATGGCGCATGGCGAGGATCATCGCGACGACCATCGGCGCGACCATCATCAGCGTCATGTAGAACATATTCAGGTTGTTGTAGAAGCTGCCGAGACTATCGATCATCACGAACATAACGAAATACATGATGATGCCGCTGACAATCGTCTGCACCGCCAAGCTCACATAGGCGTTTTTCATCATGATCTCTCTCCCGTGTTGGTGCCACTTGCCCGACCCGCGTGCGGCCGTGACTGGCCCGTCGTCGACAACCTCGCGCGGCTCCTCAGAACCAGGTCCGCACGCCGACAACGAAGCTGGGTCCGCCGACATCCTCGCCTTCGGCGCGGGAAAAGCGGGCGCTGTCGCCTAGCCGGCGATCGTAGGAGACGCCGATATACGGCGCGAACTCGCGCTTGATCTCGTAGCGAAGACGAAGCCCCAGCTCGATATCGCTCAGGCCCGAACCGATACCGTTCTCCGGCACGTCCTGCGCGGCGAAGTTGAGTTCGGCGCGCGGTTGCAGGATCAACCGTTGGGTGATGCGCTGGTCGTAATAACCTTCAAGCCGCCC
This sequence comes from Sphingomonas sp. 179-A 2A2 NHS, assembly GCF_045371305.1. Classification (NCBI taxonomy): domain Bacteria; kingdom Pseudomonadati; phylum Pseudomonadota; class Alphaproteobacteria; order Sphingomonadales; family Sphingomonadaceae; genus Sphingomonas; species Sphingomonas sp. 179-A 2A2 NHS. The sequence goes on from NZ_JBIQDE010000008.1 coordinate 46,357, forward strand.
GAGCACGTCGCCCTTGTCGGACAGGAACAGCGCGCCCTCCACGTCGAACCAATAAGGTGCCAACCCCTCAAATCCAACCGTGGCGTAAGTGCGCGAGGGGTTGGGCTTGAAGTCGTAGCGAATACCGGCTTGGAGATTGAAGTAAGGGCCGATCGCGCGGCTGTAGAGCGCCTGAACCTCGGCGTCTTCGACGCCGCGGCCAAACTCGGCTCCGCCTTCGGTCTTGACCGTCAGCCGGTTGATGTCGCCCCCGAACCACGCCTCGCCGTCCCAGCGGATGCTGTCGCGTCCGTCGCGGACCTGCACCTCAGCGAGGTTGAAGTTGACTTGCCAGAAGGTGCCGCCGCCATGCTCATTCCGAAGCAGGGCGCGGGCATCGGCCATCTCCTGGGGCGAATAGACGCGATCGGCATAGTTCGGTTCGGGCGCGGCCGGGGCGGGGGCGTTGCCGGGGGGAAGGGCGGTGCCGCCCGTTCCCATGTCCTGGTTCATCCCACCGGCCATACCGCTAATATCATAGCCCGCGTGCGGGTCGGGCGGTGTCGCGGTCGCCGGGGGCTGGGGCATGATATGCCCGGCATGGGGGTCGGCCAGGGAGGGTGCTTGGGGCATCGTCGTTCCCGGCATGTCATGGCCCGCGTGCGGGTCGGCGGCCCCGGCCGGAGCCGGCGACACTCGTTGAGGCGCTGCCAGCGCGGGCTTCGCCTTGGCGCGCACGGACGGGCGGGGCTTGGGAGCTGGCTTCGCCTGGGGCTTTGCTGCCGGTTTGGCCGGCGTGGTCATCCCAGGCATGTTGTGCATCGAATGATCCTGCGCGGCGACAGGCGAGGCGAACGCGATCGGGGCCGCGGCGGTCAGGAGAAACGCTTTCATGCCGCGTCTCCCCCGCGTGGTCGAACGGTCACGACCTGCATCATGCCGGCATGCATGTGGTAGAGCATGTGGCAGTGGAATGCCCAATCGCCGACGGCATCGGCGGTGAGGTCGAACGTCGCGGTGCCGCCGGGCTGGACCATGACGGTATGCTTGCGAGGCGCGAACTCGCCGTGCCCCGTCACCAACTCGAAGAAATGGCCGTGAAGGTGAATCGGGTGGCCCATCATCGTGTCGTTGACGAGCGTCACCCGCACCCGCTCGCCTTCAAGGAAGGGGATCGGTTCTTTAACCTCCGACAGCTTCTCGCCGTCGAATGCCCACATGTAGCGTTCCATGTTGCCGGTAAGGTGAATCTGTATCGCCCGATCGGGCGCGCGCACGTCGGGGTTCCGGTCCACCGCCATCAGGTCGCGATAGACGAGAACCTTATGCCCGACATTCTCCAGTCCTTGACCCGGTTCGCCCATCCGATCGACAGGCATCGGGGATATGGTCTGCACCGTCGGGGTCTTCTTGACGCCCGGTGCATTGGAAAAGTCGCGCATCGAGTGGTTCATACCGCCCGCGCCGTGGTCCATGCCCGCCATTTGCCCGCCAGTGCCGCCCTGCATGGCTCCGTGGTCCATCCCGGCCATGCCGCCCGCTGCTGGTCCCTCGGGGGGCATCACGTGTCCCATAGCAGCGTGATCCACCGCCGCGCCCGCCTGCGCCGGAGCGCCATGATCCATGCCGGCCATCGAACCGCCACTCATCTCGCCGCCGCTCATGTCCATGCCGCCCATGCCCATGTCCTTCATGCTGGCGAGCGGGCGCTTGCGGAGCGGCGGGACGACCGCGGCTATGCCTTCGCGCGGGGCGAGCGTCGCACGCGCCATACCGGAGCGGTCGACGCTCTCGCCGACAAGCGTATAGGCACGATCGTCGGTCGGGGTGACGATCACGTCATAGGTCTCGGCGACGCCAATCTGGAACTCGTCGATCGTCACTGGCCGCACATTCAGCCCGTCGCTTGCCACCACGGTCATCTTCAACCCCGGAATACGGACGTTGAAGGTGGTCATCGCGGACGCGTTGATGACACGCAGCCGCACCCGCTCGCCGGGCCGGAACAGCCCGGTCCAGTTGTCCTTGGGACCGTGGCCGTTGATGAGATAGGTATAGGTCGAGCCGGTCACGTCAGCGATGTCGGTGGGATCCATCCGCATCTTGCCCCAATCGACGCGCTCCTTTGCGGATTGGCCTTCGCCGCGTAGCAGCCCGGCGAGCGTCTGCTTCTGGTAGTTGAAATAGCCGCCCTGCATCTTGAGCTTGCGGAAGATAACATGCGGGTGAAGCTGGCTGTGGTCAGAGAGCATGATGACGTGCTCGCGGTCGGAGGCGATCGGGTCTTCGCCCGCCGGGTCGATCACCAGTGGGCCGTAATGGCCCATCTGCTCCTGCAACCCGGAATGGCTGTGATACCAGTAGGTGCCGGCCTGCTTGACCGGGAACTCGTAGGTGAAGCTCTTACCCGGATCGACGCCGGGGAAGCTGATACCTGGTACACCGTCCATTTGGAACGGCAGGATCAGCCCGTGCCAGTGGATCGAGGTCTGCTCGTCGGGAAGCGCGTTGACGAGGGTCAGGCGCGCCTTCTGCCCCTCACGGAGCCGGATCAGCGGCGCGGGCGCTGTGCCGTTGATGCCGATCGCGTGGCTCTCGCGACCGTCGACCTTCATCATCTGATGAGCGACCCTAAGCGTGATGTCGTCACCCGAGACCATCGGCATCGGCTTGGTGATGCCCCCGGAAGTCGTCTGCGCCCATGCCGGCATATAGGCCGATAAGGCGAGCCCGCCGCCTACGAGAGTAGCGCCGTGCAAGAGCTGGCGACGGTCAAGAACGCGCGACATTCAAACTCCTCAGAAATGTGGGCGCGAGGCGACCCCTTCGCCCTCGTTTACGCGCCCGGCTCACCCATCCCTTACCGGAGGCCGAGTTTTTCGAGCAGGCGTGCCCGCGCGCGGTAGAGGCGGGTTTCGACCGCCTTTTGACTGATCCCCAGCACCTCGGCCGTCTCGGCCTGGCTGAGACCCTCGATCGTCCGGAGAACCAGCGGCTCTTTCAGGTTCGCTGGCAGGGTGGAGATGGCGCGGGTGACGCGGTCGAGTTCCTGCCGGTCGCTCGTGGCATCGTCGACCGGGGCCTGCTCGTCCGCGATGGCTTCGACCTGATCGTTATTCGGCAAGGCGAACGACAGAAACCGCCGCACGGCGCGTTTCCGGGCCCAGTCGCGGCACTTGTTCACGGCGATAGTAGTAAGCCATGCCTGCATCGGCCGGGTCGTATCGTAGCGCGACAGCGCCAGGTGGGCCGCCACGAACGCCTCCTGGGTCACGTCCAACGCTTCGTCGGCATCACCGATAAAGGCGCGCGACAGCCGAAAGATCGGTTGTCGGTAACGCCGCACGATTTCGGCGAATGCCGCCTGTCGGCCGGCGATGCTGAGCGTCGCCAGCTCGCCATCCGACAGCGTGGTCCAATCGAGACTCACCCCTGGCCGTCGGTGAGCGCCTTCACCACCGCAGAGTCGAACTGAGAGGTCTGATCGGCCCGCAGAAACTGGCGCATGGCGAAGATATGCGCCAGCGTTGCCTTCTGCAGCTCTCCCATCGCGGCGTGGCTCTGATCAACTGCCGCGGCAACGCGAGGGCCGTTACCATGCTCAGCCTGGATCGCCTCGGCAAGGTGAGCATTGGCGGCGCGCAGCTCCAGCTCGAGCGCACGGCGCTGCACCGCGAATCGGTCCTCGAGCACCTTCAATTGCGCCTGCTGACTGGCATCGAGGGCAAGCTTATGATGCAGAACGTCATGCAGCGCGGCACCCGGCTGCTTAGGCTGGGGCAGCAGCGCGCGCCCGATGAATACGCCCCCGATCGCAGCCAGAAAGGCGAGCAAGACACACAGGACGATCCGCTTGGTCGAGGTCATGGCTCGCCCATCAGCAACGCGGAAGGCGCGAGCGGCGAGGCACCGCCAAGCGGCGCGAGCGATACGGCGGGGTTCGCCGTAGCCGGCAGCTCGGCACCCACCATCCCGATCGCGAGCGCCGCGACCGCTACCACGCCGATGCCGAGCCCGGAACCGCGCACGGCAGGGCGGCTACCGATGCGTGCGAGCACCTGGTCCTCGATACCCTCCAGTGCGGCCGGGGCGGGTGCGCCCGCCAGTCGCGCCAATGCTCTGTCCAGATCGTCCATGCTTTCCACTCCGCCCCTCTATCATTGGTTACGCATCGCTGCCCATCATCCCTCACAAGGCCGAGTGAGGGATGCGATCACGGGCCGCGTAAAAAGGGACACGAACCTTATTGGAGTAGCCTCATGCGTCGTTTCGCCCTTCCTGCTGCCATCGCTCTCCTCGGCCTTGCCAGTGCTGCTCAGGCTCACCCCAAGCTCGTCTCGGCCTCGCCCGCGCCCAACGCGACCGTCGCAAAGCCCGCGCGTGTCGCCCTGCAGTTCAGCGAAAAGTTGATGCCGAAATTCTCAGGCGCAGACCTGATGATGACGGGGCACGGCGGCAAGACGCACCCGCCGATGAAGGTCGCGGTCACGGCAGGGGTGGCAAATGATGGCCAAACGCTGGTCGTCACGCCCAAGTCGCCGCTCGGCCCAGGCCGCTATAGCGTGGCGTGGCATGTGGTTTCGGCCGACACGCACCGGATCGCCGGCAACTTCGCCTTCGCGGTGAAGTAAGGTGGAGGCCGACTGGCCGCTGATAGCGGTCCGCTTTGCGCTCTATGTGACGTTGAGCGGGCTGTTCGGCCTGTCGGCTTTCAGCCTCTACGGGCTAAAGGCCGGGGAGCGGGCCGACGCATTCGCCTTGCGGCCCTGGCTGGTCGGGACCGGCGTGCTCGGCCTCCTGCTCTCCGGCATAGCCCTCGCGCTGCTGGCAGCCGCAATGGCCGGCACCCCAGCTTGGCCGATCGATCGAGAGGCGATCGGAATGCTGCTCACCGGGTCCGCGACGGGCACGGCGTGGGAGACGCGCATGGTCGCGCTAGTAGTCGCGTCCGTCGTCGCGCTGATGGCGGCAGGACGTGCCGTTCCGCTCGGCCTGGTTGCGCTCGCGGCGGGAACCGCACTCGCGACGCTCGCCTGGACGGGTCACGGCGCGATGGACGAGGGCGCGACGGGCTGGGTCCATCTGCTGTCCGATATTCTGCATCTGTTGGCAGCGGGGGCCTGGGTCGGCGCGCTCCTCGGGCTGACGCTGCTCGTCGCACGCGCGCCATGTCGCGTCGACGCCGCCCATCTCGGACTGACTTATCGCGCACTGCACGGCTTCGGTCTGGTCGGCACGATTGTAGTCGGCACGATCGTCTTGACGGGTTTGGTGAATGGCTGGCTGCTGGTCGGCGTCGGCAATCTGCCGAACCTTTTCACCACCCTCTACGGCCAGCTTCTTCTCGCCAAGCTCGTGCTGTTCGGCGCGATGCTGGGGCTGGCTGCCCTCAATCGCTTCCGGCTGACGCCGGCATTCGAGCGCTCGATCGCCGCGGCCGATCATCGGGGAGCGCTCGGTGCACTCCGGCGCAGCCTCGCGGTTGAGGCGGGCTGCGCCGTCACGATCCTGGCGCTGGTCGCGTGGCTGGGAACCCTCGAGCCGGCGGCTTCGGCAATGTAACGATCGGTACGAGAGCAATCGGGTTCGGCGACGTAAACCAGTACATACGGTGCGTCGCTGGAAATGGGGGCTTGACCCTGACACGGTGTCAGACCCTACATACCCTCGGGTCGAAGGAGTTTCTTCTATGAACGACCCTCATTCCCACGCTAATTCTGCCGGAGGCTGCGGCTGCTCGGGCAAGCAAGCCGGTAAACCGGATATGATCGAGCCCGAAGCTGCCGCGTCCTGCTGCTCGCCCTCCGAACCTGCGGCTGTCGAGCAAGCTGGCAAAGCGGGCTGCTGCTCGGGAAAGGCGGGCGGTGAGCCTACGGCGACCGTAACGGACCCCGTGTGCGGCATGACGGTCGACCCGGCAAAGACGGCACACCATGCCGAGCACGCAGGCCACGCCTATCATTTCTGCAGCGCCGGCTGCCGCACCAAGTTCGTCGGCAATCCCGACGCGTATCTCGGCGACAAGCCAAAGCCCGAGCCGATGGCGGCGCCCGGGGCGATCTGGACGTGCCCCATGCACCCGGAGATCCGCCAGGAAGGGCCAGGAACGTGCCCGCTCTGCGGCATGGCCCTTGAACCGGAAGAGCCGTCGCTCGAGGACGGCCCCAACCCCGAACTGGTCGATTTCACCCGTCGCCTATGGGTGGCGGGCGCGCTCACCATCCCGCTGCTTATCGTCTCGATGTTCGCCGAAATGTCGGGGATCCACGTCGTCAGCCCTACCGCTTCGCCTTGGGTCCAGCTCGCACTCACTGCGCCCATCGTGCTGTGGGCGGGATGGCCGTTTTTCGAGCGGGGGTGGACGTCGCTTCGCACCCGCCATCTGAATATGTTCACGCTGATCGCAATCGGCGTCGGTGCGGCATTCCTCTACAGCCTGGTCGCGACGCTCGCGCCCGGCATCTTCCCTTCGACGTTCCGGATGCACGGGGGCATGGTCCCGGTCTATTACGAAGCTGCCGGCGTCGTGGTGACGCTGGTGTTGCTCGGGCAGGTGCTCGAATTGCGCGCCAGGGCAGCGACCGGTCGCGCGATCCGCGCCCTCATGGATCTCGCTCCCAAGACGGCGCGACGGTTGCGGTCTGACGGCTCGGAGGAAGAAGTCGGCCTTGCCGACGTGGCGACCGGAGACCGGCTGCGGGTTCGACCCGGCGAGGCGATCCCGGTCGACGGTGTGGTCGTCGAGGGTCGCTCCTCGGTCGATGAATCCATGCTCACCGGCGAGCCAGCTCCCGTCCTCAAAGAAGTCGACGCTGCGGTCACCGGGGGAACGGTGAACGGCACGGGCAGCCTGGTCATGGAAGCCCGCGCGGTTGGTTCCGAAACGATGCTGGCGCGCATCGTCCGCATGGTTGCGGAAGCGCAGCGGAGCCGTGCCCCGATCCAGGCTGTTGCCGACCGGGTATCGGGCTGGTTCGTACCCTTGGTCGTGGTGATCTCGGTCGCGACCTTCGTGGTCTGGTCGCTGGTCGGCCCAGAGCCACGTATGGGTCATGCCCTCCTCAACGCAATTGCCGTGCTCGTGATCGCCTGTCCATGTGCGCTCGGGCTTGCTACGCCCATGTCCATCATGGTCGGCACCGGGCGCGGCGCGCAGGCCGGCGTACTGGTCAAGAATGCCGAAAGCCTACAGGCGCTCGATAAGGTCGATACGCTGGTCATCGACAAGACGGGCACGCTTACGGAAGGCAAGCCGTCGCTGATCGCGATCGAGGCAACCGGCACCATCGGAGAGAACGACATGCTCGCGCTCGCCGCGGCAGTCGAAGGCCAGTCCGAGCACCCGCTCGCCCACGCGATCGTCGTCGCCGCCAAGGAACGCGGATTGCAACTCGGCACGGTCGCAGACTTCGCTTCGCAGACCGGCATGGGTGTCAGTGCCACGGTGGGCGGCCGATCGGTGGTGATCGGCAACGCCGCGCAAATGAACAGGGTCGGTGCCGATCCCAAGCCACTCGACACTGCGGCCGATCGTCATCGAAGCGAAGGGGCTGGCGTCATCTTGATCGCGATCGACGGCGCGCTCGCCGGCTTGCTCGCGGTTGCCGACCCGGTGCGGGCGTCGGCACGCGACGCCATTGCGGCCCTCCGCAAGGAGGGTCTGCGCGTTATCATGCTGACGGGCGACAATCGCGGAACGGCCGATGCGGTTGCTCGGGCCGTGGGCGGTCTGGACGATGTGCGCGCCGATCTGCGGCCGGAAGACAAGGCACGGATTATAGGCGAACTCAAAGCGGGGGGTGCCACAGTCGCGATGGCCGGGGACGGCATCAACGACGCGCCCGCGCTTGCCGCCGCCGACGTTGGTCTCGCGATGGGGACGGGGACGGACGTCGCGATCGAAAGCGCGGGCATGACGCTCACACGCGGCGATCTTTCGGCGATCGTGCGCGCCCGCAAGCTCGCCCGCGCGACAATGCGGAATATTCGGCAGAACCTGTTCTTCTCGTTCCTGTTCAACGGGATTGGCGTGCCGGTCGCGGCCGGCGTGCTCTATCCCGTTGCGGGCATCCTGCTGTCGCCGATGCTCGCCGGCGCGGCGATGGCGCTTTCCTCGTTCGCCGTCGTCCTCAACGCGCTGCGCCTCAACGCGGTGAAATTATGAACATCGGGGCGGCGTCGGAGGTCAGCGGCGTCTCGCAACGCATGATCCGCCACTACGAGAAGATCAACCTCGTGCCCGCACCGCCCCGGCGCGGGAGCTACCGGGACTATTCGGACCCGGACGTTCACCGGCTGCGTTTCATCGCGAACGCGCGTGACCTGGGCTTTCCGATCGAGGAGATCCGCACGCTACTTGGCTTGTGGTCGGATCGGGATCGGTCGAGCGCCGAAGTGAAGGCGCTGGCGAAAGCGCGCGCTGCCGAGCTGGGCCGCAAGGCACGCGCCTTGAAAGCTATGCAATCGGCGCTGATCGACTTGGTCGAGCGGTGCCACGGCGATGACCGCCCCGATTGCCCGATCATACGTCGAATGGAAGAATAAGGCCTATCTCCCAAGCGATGCGTTGAACGGTGCGTTGATCTTGTTCCCTTTCCGTTCCGTCTAGCGTTACAAGGCGGCGAAGGGAATCATGATGCTGCCGTTGATGCAGCCGGTCCCGCTCGCCGAGCTGCCGAGGGGAACTGTCCTTCGCATCGTCGGTGCTGCGGGAGCCGGATGGAAGCGATGTTCCAGCCTGGTGGGGTCTACACCAAGTGCGGCGTGCTGCTCGAGGATCTGACCCCGCAAGGGGAGGAGCAAACCGACCTGTTTGCGATGCCCGACCCTAAAGCCCCGGCGCTGCTCGCCGCCATGGACGGGCTCAACGGTCGGTTCGGACGGAACACCGTCATTCTTGCCGCCCAGGGCTGCGGCACACGATCGTTCGACACGAAGCGGTCGCAGAAGAGCCCGGCCTGGACCACCCAGATCGGGGAGATACCGGTCGCTCGCTAGGCGACGTCGCGCGGATCGGTATATCTGACCCATGTGTAACCGTGCCCGCATGTCGAAAGAACCCGAGACCCTATGGGGGTCGGCCGCGAAGCTGTTCAGCGAGCGACCCCGCGACAACCGCTTCGATCCGCGCGAGCTGCGCCCCAAGAGCCGCAACTACGTGGTGCGCGAACAGGGTGGGGAGCGGGCTTGGGACGTAATGACTTGGGACGTGCTCGGCGGTAAGGCTGCATGGCCGATGACCAACGTGCGCCAGCTCGGGTTGCCGCAATGGCGCAAGCTCGCCGAAAAGCCGGAAAACCGCTGCCTCGTGCCGCTCACCGAATTCTGCGAGTTCACGCCCGATAAGCACGACCTGGGCGACGGCAAACCGCCGCTGAAAGGAGAAATGTGGTTCGGCGTGACCGATCAGCCGGTGTTCGCGGTCGCGGGGTTCTGGCAGCGCACAGAGGGCGGGAACGGCTTCACGATGGTGACGTGCGACCCGAACACGCTCGTCGCCCCGATCCATCCCAAGGCGATGATTACGGTCTTGGAGCCCGAGGACATCGATACGTGGCTGCGCGGCTCCTATGACGAGATCGTCGCCCTGCAGAAGCCCTACGACCCCGCCAAGATGACGGTGCGCGGGCCGGTCTTCCCGACCCGACGCGACGAACGCTAGGCTCCGCCTAGCGGCTTCGGTCCTTGCCGCGATCCGGAGGCGGCGTAATCCGGTTGGGCGACGGGGCGGACGCCCCTTCGAGCGCGGCGCCGGTCTTGATCCGATCGGCGACGAGTTGGCGGGTGGACTCCACAACGGTGTTGACCATGCGCGCGCTTTCGCCACGCTCACGCGCCTTCTGCATGGCGTCGTCGACGATCGCCTGGGCGGGCGCGAGACGTGGGTCGGCGTGGTTCTTCTCGGCGGTGTTCTTCAGGAACAGCTCGGCGAGCCGTTCCTGGCCCGGCGACGCACCGGGCGGCAGGATCGGCCGCTCCAGCGAGCGGACGGCTCGCTGAAGCTGCGCCAGCTGCTGCGAGTTGATCTGGACGCCTAGGGCCGCGCCGATCTCGCGCACCCGTTCGAGCGGGGTTTGCTGCGAGGTGATGACCGCATCGACCTGCCGCACGCCGAGATAGGTGAGAAGGTGCGACTGGTACACCGGACCCCTGGCATGACGGACATAGGCCAGCTCGGTGCGCGCGCCAGCGATCGCAGGGGAGGGGGCGCCTTCCCTGATCAGGCCGCGCAGTCGGTCCGCCGCCTGCTGTCGGGCAGCGGGGAGATAGCGTTCCAGCTCCTCGCGTGCCTTGGTCAGCGTCACCCGGTAGCGCTGCCCTTCGGGCGGCGCGCGCTGAGGCAGCAGCGCGATCCCGGCAGGGCCGATGCGCGCCTCGGGCGTGAGGTCGCGGCGGATCGCCGCTTCGGCGAGCACCGTCGCCATCGGACGATGATCGCCGGTGAGAAAGCCATGGCGGGACGCGTCCATCCACGCGGTCTTGTCGATCGAGGCGATCCGGATCGGGTGGCCGGCCCCGCTCGCGAGCTGCGCAGCGTGATGACGCATCGTCCGTCCGTTCCCCTCGCGGAAGGGGTGGATGGCGTTCATCTCATTGATGTGGTTGCCGAGCCGATCGAAGAACTCGTCGCGGGAAAGGCTGCGCAGCACGTCGCCTGCGCGGAGGTCGGCAAAGCGCTTGTCGAGCTCGCGGGCGATATAGGGCACGTGCGCGAAGTTCGATCCGCCCTTGGCGATGTTGACGCTCCTGTCCTGGCCCGCCCAGTCATAGAGGTCCTGGAACAGATGGTGGTGGAGGGCGCGATAGCCGTCCGCCGTCGCCGGGAAGGTCAGGCGCGCGGCTTCCGCGCCGCGCGCCAACGTCAGCCTGCGCTCGGCCTCCGTGAGGGTCTTGTCGTCGGTGATCCCGAGCCGGTTCCGAAGCGTGTCCGTACCTGGATAAGTGTAGGGATCGTCGCCCAAGTCAGGCCGCGATCTGATCAGTTCCTGGCTTGTAGAGGCCGAGGATGATGGACGGCATGAGCGAGGGGGGAACACCTTCATCCAGCATCATGGCGAACATCGCATCTTCATCGCCGGTGGGCGTCATGTCCTCGATGACGAGGTTGGCGCGCGCCTCGGCGACGTCCTCGCGCCAGAGCGCGATCTCATCGGGAGTGCCGCGATGGAAGTCCATCGAGCGGATGCGCTCGCGCAGCATGTCGAGATCGATCTGGGCCATGTCGCATCCTTTCATCGTTAACCTACTCTCAACGACGCGATTCCTCAACAAATCACTGCCTAACCCTTATGGGTCAGGTGCCCCAAAACCGGGCGCCGCGCGCCCGATTTTGGGCTCCGATGGAGTTAGTATTCGCTCGCTAGCATGATGGTGAGCACGCGCTTGGTTAGCCGCTCGTCCCATGGTGCTTCGCTGCCGTAGGTGAGGCTCGGGTCGTAATAGTCGATCTTCCAGAACACGGTCTGCGCGATCGTCTCGGCGTCGGCCGGACGGTCCTCCGTCCACGGTCCGCTTGCGAGCTTATAGACCGCGCCGAAATCGTGCTCGCCATAAGGGTCATTGTCGCCGTCGAACTTGGCAAAGCGCATGATCGCGACGAGCGCGGCGAGACGATCCAGCTCGGGGAGAGCCTGGAACCCATCGTGACGTTGGCGAGACTGGCTAGGCCCGGGTTGGCACGCGCCACGTCGTTGAGGCTGCGGATGGTGTCGGTCTGCTCTGGGGTCGGCATGTGGTGATCCTCCTTGTTGGCATGGGCCGCAAGGCCGCTCGGCCTCACGGCCCTGCCTGTCCGGCGAGGACGGGATGGGGAGGGGGAGCGAGAATCTTGCCGCTGGCGCGGGCGAGCCGCCCTAGCGCGGCCGGCACCGAAGGCCGGGTGCCGCGCTCGGCGGATTACACGGGCGGCACGATTGTCGTTCGGGAACGAAAGGGCAGCGCCCTTGGCGTTCCCCGCGGCGGAGCCGCCATCGAAGGGGCGTCCGCCTTGGCGGTCGTTACGGGGGCGGTCGCCAATCGGAGATTGGGCAGCTATCAGGCGATCTGATATTTTGGAGACTACCATGAACAATGCCGAACTCGCTGAAACGCTGGTAGCGAACCACAACCTGAGCAAGGTCGATGCCCGCAAGGTCGTCGACGATGTCATGGCAGCGATCGTCACGGCCGCCGTGAAGGGTGACGAGGTGTCCTTGTCCGGTTTCGGCAAGTTCAAGGTGAAAGACAGCCCGGCGCGGGAAGGACGCAATCCCGCCAACGGCGAGACCATCCAGATCGCCGCCTCCAAGAAGCTGACGTTCGTGCCGGCCAAGGCGGTCAAGGATGCCCTGAACGGCTAAGCTACGCAGGGCTGCGCAGATCCGCGCAGCCCTTCTTTCGCGGTGCGCGAACAACGCCCGATTTTCTGCTTTCGTTCTCGGCTTGCCTGACTCATAGAATCGTCATGCCGATCATGGCCGAACATCGCTGGCTTTACCCGATCGACTGGCCCGAACTGTCGCGGCTGATCCGGTTCGGGCGTGCGAAGGGTCGGTGCGAGCATTGCCGGCGTCCGCACGGGGCTCGCGTCTTCCACCTGGGCGACGGGCGCTGGTGGGATGCCGAGCGCCGGCAATGGCGCGACGGGCGAGGGCGTCGCATCCGCGTGGCCGGCGCGGACCTCGTAGCAATCGTGCGGATCACGCGGGTCTACATCGCCTGTGCGCACCTCAACCACGATCCGACCGACAACGGAGCACGCAATCTCGCCGCGCTCTGCCAGCGCTGCCACATGATCCACGACGCGGCCGAGCATCGGCGACGCCGCTGGTACAACGCCTACCGTCGCCGTGCGCTCGGCGATTTGCTGGCCCTACTGGAAGAAGAGTCGGCGTTCGGCGTCGGGCTGCCAGGTGTGCCACGTGGCACACCTCGGCACGTCTCGATTGTTTAGGCGCCGAAGCTGGCAGATCGAGCGAAGCGTGGATACATCTGCCTCATGAACGATCGTTCCACTCTCACCATTTTTCCTGACACGAACGTCCTTGTGCAGGGGCGCGGGCTGAAGGATCAACCTTGGAAGGAGCTAGGTCGCGACGAGATTGAAGTCATCCTGTGCGGGCCGGTCATCCGCGAACTTGACCGGCTGAAGACGCGGCCGGGTCGTGTCGGCAAGGTAGCTCGGGCGATCAGCACGAAGGTTCGCGAGCTGATGCGAACGGCCGATAGGAGCGAGCTGATCTGCGAGGCTGATCCGCGGGTTGTTCTACGGCTCGCCCAGGGCATGCCCAATCAAGCGGCCGTCCGGGAGGGCATCGACCTTTCGCATGATGATCAGGCGATCATCAATCAGGCACTTGCCAGCCTTGACGCAGGGGCGGATGTCGCTCTGCTGACGGACGACAATTTTGCCGCGATGACCGCGGAGCACTTCGGACTACCGGTGCAATTGCTCCCGACGCACTGGTTGAAGGAGCCCGAGCCAGACGACAGCGCCAAGGAAATCGCACGTAGAGATGCTGAGATCGCGCGGCTCAAGTCAGCGGAGCCGGCACTAGAACTTCGCTTTGTCGACCGATCTGACGCCCCGATCGAACGGCTTGAAGTCACTATGAGGCGGTATCAACCTGTCGCGCCTACTGATGTTGATAGGCTCGTTGAACGGGTAACTGCGCTCGCCCCCATGGTCGAGGTAGTAGTTGATCCTGGCAAAGTCGCTCCTCCGTCGCCGGGCACCGGAAGGGGCTTCGACATTGCGAGCATTGCTTATTCACCGCTCGGCAAGCTGCCTGTGACCAAGGCAGACATTGAGAAATATGAGGGTGAATACCGCAGTTGGTTGGCCGGCGTCCGGTCAAAGATCGCCGGGTTTCACGTTGAATGGAACCGCCGTCGGGAGTGGCCGGAGGCGATTCTCTACGCGTCCAACAAAGGGTCACGTCCGGCCGAAGATGTTCTCGTCGAGATCAGCGCTTCCGGTGCGTTCCAGCTGAGTGGCCCCCGAACAGCCAACGACAAGCCACATGCAAAGCAGGCTGACTGGCTTCAGCTTACGCTGCCGCCTGTGCCACCTAAGCCGAAGTCTCGTAGCGAGCTTCTCCTGGCATCTGGGATCCTGACCCATGATCCCTTGCCGGTCCTGCCCCGTGCGCACTTCCCCGCAGTAGGAGAACTGCGTCGCAACGATGATGAGTTCTATTGGAGGGATGGTAAATCGGACCCCACGGTCACGATAGCCCTTGAATGCAAGAGCTGGCGTCATAGTCGTGGCGAGGAAGACTTCCCGTTCCAAGTCTGGGCAGATGATAGGACGGAAGTACGCGGATTGATCGCGGGGCGAATCAGCGCAAGCAACATCCGTGAGCCTATGGAGAAGCACCTGCCGCTGCGGATCGGGTTCGAAGACTATGACTGTCTGACGATGGCGACGACGCTCGTTGATGATTTCGAACAGCGGTTGGCGTCGCGAAACGCGTCATCCGCGGGTAATGCTGGCCGACGTTCTCGGCCTGATGCGCTTTCCTAGTCGCCACGGCAGTCCGCCAGGGCGGGCGCGCCGGCGACAGGGCCGCCTCACGCGGAACGGGAGCGGGAAGGGGGCCTGATTATCGCCAGACCCCCGCCTTGCTGTCAGGCCATTTCCTCGTCGGTCACGTCCTTCTGCTCGCTGCCGTCATCGCCCATGTCCGCGTCGAAGTCGTCCGGATCGCGCCCGGCCCGGTCGAACGCACCGATCTGCATGGGGGCGGGAAGCCATCCGGCGGGCAACCGCTCGGACACGTTCACCGCAAGGTCGCCCTTCTTCTTGATGCTCGCACAATTCTCGGCGCTGGGTGCGCCCACTTCCTCGCGCAACAGGTCGATCAGGGCGGCACGGCGCATCTTGTCGAACAGGCCGATGGGCGCGGACCAACGGGTGGCGATGTCCACGCCGCTCGCCCGCGCAATCTGCTCGAAATGATGGTGCCGCTGCCCGGGGGAGCCGCCCGCGAAGACGGTGCCGTCCACGGTCATCGCAACAAGGCCGGCGAGCAACGCCATCTTGTCGTCAGCGTTCATGGCCCGGATCGCCTCGAACCGGCCTTCGGCAGGGATGGCGGCGAAGCGGGTCGCCATCATGTCTTCGACCGAACGCACATCGCTAGTCGCCATCAACTCGTGCGCCACGTCGGTTGCGACGGTCTTGGCCTGCACCTCCAACGCCATCTGAAAGCTGTGCGCGCCGTGGAGCAACTGCCCGGCAAGGCTGTCCAGCACGATGTCGAGCGCCAGCGCCGGGTCGGCCGCGACCGCTTCCTGCACGGCCCGGGTCTTGATGCGGGTGAGGTCGGTGAACAGGCTGTTGCTGTAGAGGGGGGCGGGGCCGTCATGGCTCGCCTTGGGCTTCGGCTCTGCCTTGGCGCGATAGAAGCTCTTGCCGAGCGATCCGTCGTGCGCGACCCAGAGTGCCACGCCTCCGACCGCCACCTGCTCGGCGTTGAAGGCGCGCAAGCCTTCGGTGATCGCGTCCCGCTCTTCGGATAGCGGATCGATACGGGTGCTCTCCTTGCCTTCGGTCTGTGCGATAGCCTCGATCTCGACGTCGATAGCGACAAGCCGCTCCGCCTCGGCCTCGGTCGGCTCGCGGGTCGCCGGATACATGCTGCCCTTCATGTATAGGTCATAGGGCCGTTCCAAGCCTGTGCGGACTTCGTGCCACCCAATGGCGCGATACTCGTCCGCGATTGCGTCCAGCTTCTCTTCTGCCAGTTCGCGCACAAGCTCGGGGTCATCCGCGAAGCCTTCGGCTCCTTGGCTGAACAGGTCGATGGTGATGGTGCCGCCCTTGGCTTCATAGGCGTCGCGCCCGACGAACAGGAACGCGCCGCTGGTGGTGTCGACCTTCTCGGTGGTGAGCATCCGGCGGATGGTGTGGGCGTGGCCGTTCGCCGCCTTGCAGACCTTCACTTGGCTGTCGTGGTCATCGGTGAGGGTGAGCGCGCGCGCCGCTTCCAACGAGAGTTGGTCCTTGGCGATCAGGTCGATCAGCGCCGGGGCGAGCGCGGACAGGCGGAGCATCTTATAGACGAAGCTGACCGCCTGACCGAACCGGGCTGCGATCTCCTCGGCGTCCATGCCGGTGTCGCGGAGCGCCGCGAAGGCGCGGATGCTGTCCGCCGGGTGCATGTCCTCGCGCTGGAAGTTCTCGGCCAGCGACAGCTCGATGGCTTCTTCCTTGGTCCGCAGCTCGACGGGGAAGGTATCGCTGCTCTTGATGCGTTTGCGCTTCACCAGGATTTTGAGCGCGCGGTAGCGCCGCCCTCCAGCGAAAACCCACAACAGGCCGTCGTCCTCATAGGCGACGAGGTTCTGCAACAGGCCGTGCGCCTCGATATCGTCGGCCATCGCTTCAACGGCAGACGGTTTCACGCGGCGCTGGTTGAGCGGGGAGAGGCGAAGCTGGGAGAGCTTGGGATGGATGATAGCCATGATGATGTGCTCCATGATCTCGATGGAATTTGCTGGGGAGGGGTCAGCCTTCGAGGCTTGCGAGTTCGTCGAACTCGGCCGAGGCGCGCTGCGCGCTGCCGCCTGCGTAGGTGACGCCGGTGCGCGGATAGAAGAACACGCGCTCGCCCTTGGCGTATGGGGTGCCGTCCGCGCTGGTGCCGGGGGACTTCGCCCGCTTCCAGTACGGGTCGCCGGTGTATCGGGTGTAAGCCATTGTCCTTTCTCCTTCTTTCGAGGCGCAGCCGGTTGCCGCTGCAACCGGGTCTGCCTCTCCGGCGAGGAGCGGGACGGGGAGGGAGGAGCGAAATCGATGGCCTGCCGCGGGCAGGCCGCCCTAGCGCGGCCGACGCCAACAAGGCGTCGGGTGCCGCGCTTGGCGGACCACACGGGGCTGTCGATTTTGCTTCGGGAACGAAAGGGCAGCAGCCCTTGGTGTTCCCCGCGGTGGCGGCCTCCGGGGGAGGGCCGCGGCGCATGATCGGCTACGTGCCGCGCGAAAGGCGCGGGGCCATAGGTGTGCCACGTGGCACACCTCACGCGAGGATCGTCACCCATATGGGCCGAGACGCCGGCACGGTGGCTCGGTCGGCGTGCGAGCGCCGATAGAGCCGTGCCCGGCAGGGTCGCGCCCGCGGGGTAGTTAGATCAGGCCCAGATCGCTTCTGCGTCCCACCCCGGCAGAAAGCCGCCTTGGATGGGGCTTGCAAACGGCATGGCCGGGAACGCCTGCCAGTGGCCCTTCATGCGGGCGGGCCAGGATGTCCCGGGATTGATCCGCCCGACGAAGTAGCTCGCGACCGCTGCGGCACCATAGACGCGCGTGCGACGATGGAGATCGCTGCCGATATGGACGAGCTGCGGTGCCTCGAACGGCTTGGGCACCAGCGGCTGATTGATGATGCCCGCGTTCCACAGACGGGCGTGATGCGCGCTGATGTTGCGCACGAACGCGAGCGTCTTGATCCAGCTCACCAGCGTGTTGGGAAGAAGGCCGTAGCGCTTGGCGATGGCGGCACGATCATTGGGATGCGCCATCTCGAGCAGCCAGGACAATGTCCCGAAATCCCATGCCTCGACTGCCATCCAGATCGGCACGGGCGGACTGTAGGTGGCGTAGAACTCCTTGATCCAGTCGTCCTTGGAGCGGGCGATCGCCCCATCGGCCTTGGTGAGCCAGTTCTGGTGCCGGGTGCCCCCTCCGGGCATTGCCTGGTTGGCACGACGAGCGTCGAGAAAGGCGGGCGATCGGTGGGCAAAGGGATCGCGCTTGCCCATGGCGTGCGCGAGATCCACGCGCAGCGCGACCTCGATCCGTTCGATCGCGTCGAGGAAGAGAAGGCGGAGCTGCTTGTCGAACAGGTAGAGATCGACTGCGTGGCGGAACTCGGCGCCTGGCCGGAACTGCTCGGTGCGGACGGTCCGCGTCGCGTCATTGGGATCGGGGACGAGCTGCTGGAACGGCTGCCAATAGGGCGTGAGGCGCCCATAGCCGATCCGCTGAAGATGGAGGATCGCCCTGGCCGGATCGGTCACGACCAAGCCGCGCTGCACGAGGAGGGCGAGCTGGTCAGTGAAACTGAGATGGGGTTTGGTATAGGGCGGAAGCATCCGGCCCAGATATGAAGAAGGCCGCCCCTTGATGCCAGCGGCAACAGCGGGGACGGCCATGTTGCGTCCGATATATGCGTGGGCGCATGAGGATTCAATTAAAACCTGAAGCAGGGTCAAGCTCCTCCTGAACCTCTATCCGGGCCGCGATCCGTGCCAGCGGATCAGCGGCGCCGAAGGCGCCGGTGCCGGTCACGTCAGGGAACGGCGCGGCCCGACCGCTCGCCCACGAGCGCCCGCCATGATCCCCGGCCCGCGCAGGAGCCGAGGAAGGCCGGAGGCTATCTCATGCTGCCTCCTCCATAGGAGCTGCGCTCTCCGCGCCCATCCGGCTCAACAGCCAGTCGGCTGCTGCCTGTGCCTGTGTGGCGGCGGTGAAGATGCACCTTTTGTCGTTGCGGAGTGCCTGCAACCAACTCGCCAGATAGGCGGCATGGTCCTCCCGGTCGTGGAGCTTGATGCCGATTGCGCCGCTTACGAACGCGGCGCCCAGTTCGGCGACCAGTTCCTCACGGGCATAGTCCTCGCGCTTGGTGGACATGAGGGTGGGGCGGGCGAGCCGGTCGACATGACCTGTCGCGTGGCAAAGCTCGTGGGCGAGGGTCGAATAATAGGCGTCGCTGGCGTGGAAATCGGCAAAGGCCGGCATGACGACGTGATCGCCGCTCGGCTGATAGTAGGGCTGGGAACCGTAATGACGAACGGTCACGGTAACGCGGGAAAAGAGGGTGTCCAGCTCGGCGTCGCGCTCGTCCGGGTTGGTCGCGGTGATGATCGGGGGAGGGGCCGGGTATTTCGCCTCGATGCCGTCGATCTGCTCGGCGTTGAAGACGGTGTAACGCTTGAGGAACGCGACCTGACGCTTGCCTTCGTCGCTCGCCTGATCGCCCTTGCCGTCGTCCACCTCGATCTTGTTGGCATAGACCACCGTGGAGCCCTTCTCGCCCTTGCGGACGCAACCGCCGAGCGCGAGCGCCTGCTTGAAGGTCAGCCAGTGCGGGGAGGCATAGCCCTTCGTCATGGATGCGACCCACAACGTCAGCACGTTGATGCCGCGATAGGGAACGCCGGTCGAGCGCAGCGGGATATTGGGTGCGGTGCTGCCGTTCCACGATTTCGACCAAGGACGGGTGCCCGCCTCGATCATGGCAATCATCTGGTCGGTGATCTCCTGATAGATGTCAGCCCGGTTGTCGGTGATCCGTTTCATCGTTTTTCCCTTCCATCTCAGGCTGAAAGCCGGTCGCAACAGCAACCGGCTCTGCCTTTCCGGCGAGGAACGGGATGGGGAGGGAGGGCGAGAATCTGGCCCCTGGCGCGGGCGAGCCGCCTAGCGCGGTCGACGCCTACAAGGCGTCGGGTACTGCGGTTGGCGGATTACACGGGGGGCACGATTGTCGTTCGGGAACGAAAGGGCAGCCGCCCTTGGTGTTCCCCGCGCCGAAAGGCCTCCGGGGGAGGGCTGCGGCGCCACCGACACTAGCTGCACGCAAGCGTGCATCCACTGGTGTGCCACGTGGCACACCTCAGGCCATTCCAGCGCCGTCCGCCGGCCACCATGGCCGGCGAGTTCTGACACTGATTTCTGACACCGGCGGGCACGTGGATAGCCGTAGCCCAACCATACCCGTCAGAACCGACCGGTTGTGACACCGGCGTTGTATTTGTCAGCTACCGCCAAAGCGGAACCGGACTCCACCATTCAGCACGAACCCCTCGGTGGGTGCCCACACATCGACCGTCCAGCGACCATCGGGCGCTCGGGTGGGGCGTAGGATCGGATCGTATTTGGTCTGCCGGATGCCGAGGATGTTCTCGGCATTGAGGAACAGCCTAGCGCGGCCGAGCACGATCTCGCCCAACACGCCGAGTTCGACGTAAGGACGGCTGCGTTCCCGATAGGGGTTGTCCTCAAGTCGCTGCCGGCCAGTGTAGTAGGCCTCGAAGCCGAGCCGGCCTTTGCCCTCCTTCTCCCAGACGGCCACCACGCCCGCCGTGTCGCGCGGGGTGCGCTCGACGCTGCGGCGTCCCTGGCCGATCGGGTCGGGTTCGGTCGCGTGGACATGGACGTAGCTGCCCGTCACGCTGAAATCGTTTAAACGCTGCCGAACCAGCAGCTCGACGCCGCGCGCGCGCGTCATGCCGTCCACCGACACCAAGCGGACGCTCGCTGGCCCGGTCGGATCAAGCCGCAAGGCATTATCGACGCGAGACGCGAACAGCGAAGCATTCACCTCGGTTCGGCCGCGGGTGTAGCCCACATCGAGCGAAGCGGTGTCGGCGACCTCAGCCTTCAACCCGCCAAGCGGCTCCAGCCGCGAAAGTCCCGCGTCCTCAATCTCGTCCACGAACGGGGTGGGCGCAAAAAACCCGCGCCCGACCGACGCACGGACGGTCCAGCGATCAGGCCGGTAAAGCAGCGACACGCGTGGGCTGAGCCGGGTGCCATAGTCGCTGTGGAAGTCGGCGCGGGCGCTGCCGGCGATAGTCACGTCGCGGGTCACGTCATGCTCGATCTGCCCGAACACTCCCGGAGCCGTATAGCTGTAGTCGAACGTCGGGAACGTCTCGGACCGATAATCATCGACCTGGAACGCGATGCCCGCGACCCAGCTCGTTCCGCCCGCCTTGTCGGCAATCGACGCCTCGCCGAACGCGGTGCGGTGCCGGTCGTCCTCGATCACATCGCCGAACCGGTGCCGGTGATCCTGCGTCATGCCCGACGCGCGCACGCGCACCGTCCCCAGCCCGTCAACGGGCAGCTCGGCCACAAGGCCTGCGTCTAGGCGCGTCGTATCTTGATCCTGTCGGTAAGGACGACCATCGGGCACGACGCGGCCGGGTAGGGTTCCGCCGTCGCGGTCCTCAGTCATCGCGCCCACCGTGGCGAACACACTGGCTCCGTCCGACCCTTCCCAGAACAGCCGGGGGCGCACCGTGTATCGGTCGAAGCCGGGCATGTCCGCCCACCCATCGTCATTCAAGTCCTGCCGGCGCTGCCGATGCGCGCCGCCCGTGATTGAGCCGCTGAACCCATTCCCGAGCGGTGCCGCAGCATAGCCGGTCGCATCCTGGCCGTTGCGAGTCGTCGCGTTCAACAGGAACTCGGCTTCGGGCGCATCGCCGGGACGACGCGAGACAAGGTTGATGACGCCACCCAGCGCGGAAGGGCCATAGAGCGCGGATGCAGCGCCCTTGATGACCTCCACCCGCCCCAGGTCGGTAGGGGGTATCTGCAACAGCCCAAGGGAGGACGCCTGCCCACCAAAGAGCGGAAGACCGTCTGCCAGGAGCTGGGTATAGCGGCCCTCCAACCCGCGCACGCGCACGTTCGCCGCGCCGATCGCGGGCGATGTAACCTGCACGCGCAAGCCCCCCGTCTCGGCGACGACCATTGAGATATTGCTGGGGGCCATGAGGATCTTCTCCTCGATCTCCTCACGGTCGATCACTTCCACCCGGATCGGTTCGTCCTGCACCCGGCGACCGGAGCGCGTCGCCTGAACGACGATATCTTCGCCTTCCTCCTCCGCTTCAGGGGCGGGCTGCGCCTGCGGCGTGGGTGCATCCTGAGCGTTGACGGCATGGCCGGGCAACGCTGCGATCAGGGCGGCCGTGCCGATCAGGAAGTGGCGGGTCAAAGCGATTTGCATGGATTTACTCCGCCGCGACCATAGGGGCTGCTTGGGTGGTCGCCAGCTCGCGCCGTGCCTGCTGCACGATCTGCGCGCCGCCCCACAAACCAAGCCCGGCCATCAATGTCGCGACGATAAGGTCCGGCCATGCCGTGCCGGTGCCGAACACGCCCGCTGCCGCTGCAACGACGGCGACGTTGCCGATCGCGTCGTTGCGCGAGCATATCCACACCGATCGCATGTTCGCGTCGCCGCCCCTGAACCGGAACAGCATCACCGCGACGATCACGTTCGCAATCAAGGCCGCGACGCCGATCGCACCCATGATCCCGGCCTGCGGCACATCGCCGTGAAGCACTGCCCATGCGGTGGCGATCAGGACGTAAATCCCCAACACCGCCAGTGTTGCGCCTTTGAGCAACGCGGCTCGCGCGCGCCACGTCAACGCCATGCCTGCGACGCCCAAGCTGATGGCATAGTTGGCGGCATCTCCGAAGAAATCGAGCGCGTCGGCTTGCAGCGCCTTCGAGCCGCCAGTGATGCCGGCGACGATCTCGACCGCGAACATGCCCGCGTTGATGGCGAGCGCGATCCAAAGCACGCGCCTCCACGCGGGCCCGTCATTCGCCGACCGCTTCTCGGAAGGGCAGGAGTTGCACGCCATGATCGTCACCTCGACCGAATCGTCATGGCCACCTATCTAGTCCCTGTAGTCACTACAGGGTCAAGTGATGGTCGAAGTGCTCACGATCGGGAAGCTCGCCAAGGCCGCGGCCACCAAGGTCGAAACGGTCCGCTGGTACGAAAAGGTAGGTTTGATCGACCCTCCTGTGCGGACGGATGGCAACTATCGCTCCTACACAGCTCACGATCTATCCCGATTAACGTTCATTCGGCGCGCCCGCGACCTCGGGTTCCCGCTCGACCAAGTGCGCGCATTGCTTGATCTGGCAAGTGAGCCTGGCCGCGACTGCGGCTCGGTCGATGAACTCACGAGCGGGCATCTGGCCGATATAGACCGCAAGATCGCGGACCTCGCCGCGCTCCGGCGCGAGCTGGCTGCGCTGCTGACCTCCTGCCGGGGCGGCACCATGTCCGAGTGCCGCATTTTGGAAGCGTTCGCGCCGGCTTCTTGCAAGCCAGCAAACCGGTGAGCCATGGTGTCACAACCGTCCGGTTTTGACACCACATGTCCTAATCGTCAGTTGGCGGGGTGGGGCGTACTGGTCTTGGGAGGTCACGAAGGCGGCGCTGGCGATTTCGGCGCGACGCTTCCTTGACGGCCTGTGGGTCGTCCAAATTGATCATGCTGCTGGTCCTCGGGAAAGGCCGGCGCGCGAGCTGCGCCTAATATCCTGTTCCGAGCCGGAAGGCGTTGCGGGTCCGGTTTCGCCGAAATGGCCGGGTTGCCTGCCGCTCCATATATCCTCTAAGCTGGATATATGGAAAACGAGTCGGCTATCTCCGCATTGGGTGCGCTCGCGCAAAGCACGCGGCTCGATGTGTTCCGTCTGCTGGTGCGGCATGAACCGGATGGCCTGGCGGCTGGCGAAGTCGCCCGCCAGCTCGACGTACCGCAGAACACCATGTCAGCGCACCTGGGCATTCTCGCCCGCGCCGGCCTGGTCCGTTCCGAACGGCATAGCCGTTCGATCATCTACCGCGCCGATCTGGACGGGCTGCGCGCGCTGACGCTGTTCCTCGTCAAAGACTGCTGCGCCGCCTCGCCCGAGCTGTGCGCGCCGCTCCTGGCCGAACTCACCCCCTGCTGCTGAAAGGACGCCCCGTGGCCGTCGATATCGTGATCTATCACAACCCCGAGTGCGGCACGTCTCGCAACACGCTGGCGATGATCCGCAATGCCGGCATCGAGCCGCACGTTGTCGAATATCTGAAGACGCCGCCCTCGCGCGCGCTGCTGGTCGAACTGATCGACCGCGCCGGGATCACGCCCCGCGATCTGCTTCGTGAGAAGGGCACGCCTTATGCGGAGCTGGGCCTTGGTGACGAGGCGCTGTCCGACGACGTGCTGGTGGACGCGATGATGGCGCACCCGGTCCTCATCAACCGGCCGCTGGTTGTCTCGCCGCTCGGCGTGAAGCTGTGCCGACCGTCCGAAGCAGTCCTCGATCTGCTGCCCGAGGCTCAACGAGGCGCGTTTGCCAAAGAAGACGGCGAACAGGTCGTGGATGCTCTGGGTCAGCGCATCGCCTGATGCTGCTCGCGCTCGCTATTTTCGTCGTCACGATCGCGCTCGTCATCTGGCAACCCAAGGGCCTGGGCATCGGCTGGAGCGCGCTAGGCGGCGCGGCTGTTGCGCTGCTCGTCGGGGTCGTCTCGCTCTCCGACGTGCCGGTGGTGTGGGGTATTGTCTGGAACGCGACCGCGACGTTCGTGGCGATCATCATCGTCAGCCTGTTGCTCGAAGAAGCCGGGTTCTTCGAATGGGCGGCGCTCCATGTCGCGCGCTGGGGCGGGGGGCATGGTCGCCCGCTTTTCGTGCTGATCGTGCTGCTCGGCGCGGCGGTGTCCGCGCTGTTCGCCAACGATGGCGCGGCCCTGATCCTGACGCCGATCGTCATCGCGATGCTGCGCGCGCTGGGATACAAGGACAAGGCAACGCTGGCGTTCGTCATGGCGGCGGGGTTCATCGCCGATACCGCCAGCTTGCCGCTGATCGTCTCCAACCTCGTCAACATCGTCTCGGCCGACTTCTTCCGGATCGGCTTCGCCGATTATGCCTCGGTGATGGTGCCGGTCGATCTGGCGTCGATCGCCGCGACGCTGGTCGCGCTGCTGCTGTTCTTCCGGCGCGACATACCGGCCAGCTATGATGTGGCGCAGCTCCGCGCGCCCGCTGAAGCGATCCGCGATCGTGCCACGTTCAAGGCGGGCTGGATCGTCCTCGCACTGCTGCTCGCCGGCTTCTTCCTGCTCGAACCCATCGGCGTGCCGGTTAGCGCCGTCGCCGCTGCCGGCGCGGTCCTCCTGTTCGTCATCGCCGCGCGCGGCCAGGTCATCCAGACGCGCAAGGTGCTGGCCGGCGCGCCGTGGCAAGTCGTGATCTTCTCGCTCGGCATGTACCTGGTCGTCTATGGCCTGCGAAACGCGGGGCTGACCGATCATCTTGCCGGCCTGCTCGATCGCACCGCGCAAGGCGGCGTATGGGGCGCGGCGTTCGGCACCGGGGTCATCGCCGCGCTGCTGTCGTCGGTGATGAACAACATGCCGACCGTCCTGGTGGGCGCGCTGTCGATCGACGCGACGCACGCCACGGGCGCGATCAAGGAAGCGATGATCTACGCCAATGTCATCGGTTGCGACCTCGGTCCGAAGATCACGCCGATCGGTTCGCTCGCGACGCTCCTGTGGCTGCATGTCCTCGGGCAGAAGGGCATTCGGATTGGCTGGGGCTACTACTTCAAGGTTGGCGCGACGCTGACGATCCCGGTGCTGCTGGTGACGCTTGCCGCACTCGCCATAAGGCTAACTCTGTAATGCCACTCCGCACGCTATCCGATCCCGATCACCTGCCCGCGCTCGATCGGCGCTATGCGCTCGACCGCCCTGCCTTTGGCCTTGGTGCGGGTGATCCCCCGCCGCGTATCCTGCTGCTCTACGGCTCTCTGCGCGAGCGATCGTTCTCCCGGCTGTGTGTCGAGGAAGCGGCGCGGCTGCTGCAATTCTTCGGGTGCGAGACACGCATCTATGATCCCTCGGCGCTGCCGCTACCCGATCAGGTCGCAGGCGACGATCATCCCGCCGTCCACGAACTGCGCGAGCTGTCGATGTGGTCGGAAGGTCATGTGTGGTGTTCTCCTGAACGACACGGCCAGGTCACGGGCATCATCAAAACGCAGATCGACCATCTGCCGCTCTCGATAGGTGGGATGCGACCGACACAGGGCCGCACGCTCGCGGTCATGCAGGTGTCGGCCGGTTCGCAGTCGTTCAACAGCGTCAACACGCTGCGCGTCCTCGGCCGCTGGATGCGAATGGTGACGATTCCGAACCAGTCGAGCGTCGCCAAGGCCTTTCAGGAGTTCGATGAAGCCGGGCGCATGAAGCCGTCCAGCTATTACGATCGGATCGTTGATGTGATGGAGGAGCTGGTGCGGTTCACGGTGCTGCTCCGCCCGCACGCGGCCCAGCTCGTTGATCGCTACTCCGAACGAAAGGAAGCCGGGGTGCCGATCGACCCCACAACCGATCTGTCGAGCATTGCTACGGCTCGGGTATAGTGGTCACAACCGAAGGGTTCTGACACCGAATCGCGCTCTTCGCAGTCGGCAGAAAGATAGTTCCACTTCGGCTTGCCGGGTCTGGCGTCACAATCCTCCGGTTATGACACTGGAAAGGACCCACAACGGTCACAGCTGCCTTTGACCTCCCAACTCAGGTGAGGTGGCAGGTCAGCGCGTCAATTGATTGCGCCGCAAGAATTCGGCGTCACAGTACTTACGGTAGAAGCCGAGGGGGCGCGCGTGCACATCGAGTTTGTCGAGATTGCCAATTTCAGGAAGCTGCTGTCCGCGCGTGTCGATCTTTCCACCACAACAACGCTGTTTGTCGGGGCAAACAATAGCGGCAAGACCTCGGCAATGCTTGCAATGCGGCGGTTCCTGTCGCCGCGGCGCTGCCCGTTTGAGATGCACGACCTGACTCTATGCCACTGGCCGAAGCTTATCGCGCTCGGTGAAAGCTGGATCGCAGCACGCGATGCGGATGAAGTCGTCGATCTGACGATCGCACCGTGGGTGAGTTCGTTGCCGACGATCGATCTCTGGCTTCATGACCTGCTCGCGGCCGGGGCCTGGACCGGCGCGCTGCTCGGTCTGATCTTGCTGGTGACGCGGCCCGCGCCTCGGGTCGATGGTCCCCATCTCGCGCTGACCCACCGCGCGCTGCACGGGTTCGGGACGGTCGGAACGATCGTAGTCGCCACGCTCGCCGTCACCGGCCTCATCAATGCCTGGCTGCTGGTCGGCCCGGGCAACATTCCGGCGCTGGCGACGACGCTCTACGGCCAGCTCCTGCTCGCCAAGCTGGCGCTGTTCGCCGCGATGATGGGCCTCGCCGCACTCAACCGTTTCCGGCTGACGCCGCGGTTCGAGACGTCGATAGCCGCGGCCAATCATCGGGTAGCTCTCGGTACACTCCGGCGCAGCCTCGCGGTTGAAGCGGGCTGCGCGGTCACGATCCTGGCGCTGGTTGCCTGGCTTGGGACGCTCGAACCGCCGGTATCGGCGATGTAAAAGGCGGGCGGCCGATTGCCGCTCACCCATCGCCGCGCTAGGGCGGACCATAGGAGGCGTCTATTTTCCTTCAGGAACGAAAGGGCAGCAACCCTTGGTGTTCCCCGCGCTGGCGGGCCTCCGGGGGAGGGCCGCGGCGCTAGGCAAGTGGTGTCGCGCCCATCGGGCAGCGGCGACAGGTGTGCCATGTGGCACACCCCACGCGAGGATTGTTACCCTTTGGGCCGAGACGACGGCACGGTGGCTCGGTCGGCGCACGCCAGGGCGCTGATAGAGCCGTGCCCGGCAGGGTCGCGCCCGACTTGCCTTGGGCTCAATGCGACAGGGCGTCGATTACCTTGCATTCGGCGACGATGCTAGCGTTGCAGGTGTCACCCCACTGCGCGATTTCCGTCTTCAACGCTGTAAGGTCGGCCAGCTTGCGATCGATTTCCGCGATGTGGACCGCAGCTATTTGGTCGGCCTCGGCACAGGAACCGCGCGGATCATCTGAAAGCCGCAGGAGCGCACGAACCTGATCCAGGGTGAAACCCAGATCACGCGAGCGTTTGATGAACGACAGACGATCAAGGTGCGAGCGATCATAGAGTCGATAGTTGCCACCGCTACGGATGGGAGCGGGAACCAGCCCTTCGGCCTCATAGAAACGGACCGTCTCGATCTTCAACCCGGTGCGCTTTGCGATCTCACCGATTTTCATCGCTCAACCTCTTGACCCTCTAGTAGGGTGAGGGTTCATATAGGGCGTCTGATCCACGAATCGAGCTTCGATAATGGCAGACGCTTGTTGCTCATCGAAACGCGACACGATCGCGGAACTTGGTCGCAAGGCCGAGCAGCGCCGCGTGCTCATCATCGTGATGCTCATCAATCTCGCGATGTTCGTGGTCGAGTTTGGTGGCGGCGTCGTCGCGCGTTCCTCTGCCTTGATGGCGGATTCGGTCGACATGTTCGGCGACGCGGTGGTCTATGCGCTCAGTCTCTATGCATTGCATCGGGGCGCGCGCTGGGAAGCGAGTGCGGCGCTGGCGAAGGGTGGCATCATCCTGGCTTTCGGCGTCACGGTCATTTTCGAGATCGCTGACAAGATTGCGAACGGCGTTCCTCCGGCATCGGGCTTGATGCTCGGGGTTGGCAGCGCCGCGCTGGTTGCGAACCTGATCTGCCTCGCGCTGCTTTGGCGCTTCCGCCGCGAGAATGTGAACATGTCGAGCACGTTCGAGTGCTCGCGCAATGATGTCGCGTCGAACGTCGGGGTTCTCGCGGCTGCCGGATTGGTCGGCCTGACCGGCTCGGCTTGGCCGGACATCATCGTCGGCGGATTGATCGCCGTGATCTTCCTGCGCTCGGCATGGCGCGTGCTTCGGGAAGCCTGGCCGGCATGGCGTGCCGCGAAGGCACCGGCTCGCGAGTTATTGCAATGACATGGAAACCTCTCCGTGGTAAGGGCGGGTTAGTGCGAGCCTTTCTGCCTCTCCTGACATGCCTGATGCTGGTCCTCACCAGTTTCTCCGGCATGGCTCACGCCGCCGATCTGGCGGGAGGGAGCATCGCGGGCGTCGAGTTCACAATCCATACCGATGGCGACATCGATCAAGTGCCATCGGATTCGGATAAGAACGTTCCGCACCATCACAATTATTGCCACGGGCATGACGTTGGTGCGCCTACGCGCACGACGATGGAATATACCCACGTCCTCACGATGCCCAAGCCGACTATCTCCGCCTCTGCGTCGCTCGATGGCCGCACCGGCATGGTCCATTTGAGGCCCCCCCAAGCCTGACGTCCGATTTGGGCGCGCGTTGGCGCGCCCCTGTCGATCATCGTCAGGAGTCCTATTTTCATGCATCGTATCCTCGCGGCCATGCTGGCCGCAGCGTCGTGCGCCACTATGGCGCAGGCGCAGGTCGGACCGTCCGCGCCTTTTGCGCAGGACGCGCCGGTCTACACGCTTGACCAAGCGGTCAGTGCAGCGGGCGGTTCGGCCCCTGCTGCCGAAGCGGCAACAGCCGCGATCGATGCGGCCCGCGCGGGCCGCACGGTCGCCGGACTGCGGCCCAACCCGGTTGTCCAAGGCCAGGTTGAGAACGTCATCGGCTCGGGTCCGTATCGTGGGGTCCGCAGCGCGGAATCCACGGTCGGCTTTGCGATCCCGATCGAGCTAGGCGGCAAGCGCGGCGCCCGCGTCGCGGTCGCCAATGCGCAATTGTCCCGGGCCGAGATCCAGGCCGCGATCATCGCGGCGGATGTCCGGCTTCAGGTGACGCAGCTTTATGTCGAAGCGGTCGCGGCCGATCGCCGGGTGGCGACCGCGCGGGATCAGGCCCGGATCGCCAGCGACGCGCTACGGGCTGCGAGCGTTCGCGTGCAGGCGGGGCGCGCCTCCCCGCTCGAGCAACAGCGCGCAGATGTCGCGCGCATCAACGCCGACGCCAATGTGGAGCGGCAGCTTCGCTTGGCGGAGGCGGCGCGGGCCAATCTGGCGCGCCGGATCGGGCGACCGATTGACGGTGCGCTCGATGACACGCTGCTCGATCGCCTCCCGGGTGCGAACGTCTATGGGCCGATCGCGCCGGCTGACACGACCGGCACGCTGGCGCTGGCGGCGGCCAACGCGGATTTCTCGATCGCCGAGGCCGGCGTGCGGCTCGCGCGCGCTAATCGCGTCCCTGACCTGAACGTCGGACCTGCGATCCGCCGACTGGAAGCGACCAATGACATGGCGGCGGTGTTCACCGTGTCGATCCCGATCCCGGTGTTCAACAGCGGTCGCGCGGCGATCGCGCAGGCGACCGCGCAGCGGACGCAGGCGGATGCACAGCGCCGCGTCACCGCGCTAGACATCGAACAGGCCATCACGGACGCGCAGGCACAGGCGGCCAATGCCGCGACGACCGCACGCGCGGCGTCGGGGCCGGCACTGGCGGCTGCGCAGGAGGCCGCTCGCATCGCCCGGATTGGCTATCGCGAGGGCAAGTTCGGCCAGCTCGAATTGCTCGATGCGGAACGCACCCTCGCCGAAACGCGGGTCGCCGCGATCGACGCGCTCGCCAACTATCAAAATGCCCGCGCGCAGGTGGAGCGATTGACCGCTCCTGCGCCCATTGGGGGAAACCAGTGATGAAGAACTTCTATCTCGCGGGCGTCGCATCGCTCGCCCTGCTGCTGGCTGCCTGTGGCGGCAAGGACGCCGGGAACGAGGCGACCGCCAATGCCGCAGCCGGTAACGAAGCGGCAGGCGCGGAAAAGGGAGGTGCAGAAGGCGGTCATGCCGATGAAGGCGTGGTCACGCTGGGCGCCGATCAGATCGCCGCAGCGGGCGTGCAAATTGGACGGCCGATCATCGGTGGAGCCGGGACGATCGAGCTGCCTGCGATCATCGAGGGCGATCCGCAAGGGACGCAAGTGGTGTCGGCCGCCATCGCGGGACGCGTGGTTTCGTTAACCCGCAACCTCGGCCAATCGGTTGGCCGTGGCCAGACCATCGCGGTCATCGAGAGCCGCGAGGCGGCGCAGATCAAGGGCGAGGTCGAGGCGGCGCGTGCGCGGCTCCAGCTCGCCAATTCGAACCTCGCACGCGAGCAGCGGTTGTTCGCGCAGAAGGTGTCGCCCCAGCAGGATCTGATCGCAGCTCGCACCGCCGCGACGGAGGCGCGGATCGCGTTGACGCAGGCGCAGAGCATGGTGTCAGCTGCGGGCGTCGGCGGCGGCGGTCTCAATCGGCTCGGCATCGCCGCGCCGATCTCGGGCCAGATCATTGCTCGCCCCGTGACGCTGGGACAGACGGTCGCGGCGGACGCGGAACTCTATCGCATCGCGAACCTGAGCCAGGTGTCGATCGCCCTCAACCTGAAGGCTGAGGACGCGGGTCGGGTGCGTCCCGGCAACACGGTACTGGTCAAGGCGGCGGACCGTCAGGCGACCGCGCGCGTCACTTTCGTGTCGCCGGCGCTCGATCCGCAAACGCGGCTCGTGCCCGCGCTCGCCACCCTCGATAACCGGGGCGGCGAATGGCGGGTCGGCGAGCCGGTGACGGCCGCCGTCCAGCTCACGGGCAGCGGCGGTAGCGGCGCAATCCGCGTGCCGACAACGGCGGTGCAGAGCTTCGAGGGCAAGTCGGTCGTGTTCGTTCGCACACCTACGGGCTTCAAGGCGACCCCGGTGCAGCTCGGCGATGCGTCGGGCGACACGGTGATCGTCCGCTCGGGTCTCACCGGCAACGAGCAAATCGCCACCACCGGAAGCTTCACGCTCAAGGCCGAGATCGGCAAGGGCGAAGCGAGCCACGAGGATTAAGCCATGATCGCCCGCATCGTCACATGGGCGGTCGAGAAGCGCTGGCTTGTCCTGCTGCTCACCGCCATCGTCGCCGTCATTGGCGCGTTTTCGCTTTACCGGCTGCCTATCGACGCAGTGCCGGACATCACCAACAACCAGGTGCAGATTAACGTCCGCGCACCCGCGCTCTCGCCCGAGCTGGTCGAGAAGCAGGTGTCGTTCCCGATCGAAACAGCGCTCGCCGGCACCCCCGGTATCGAATATACGCGTTCGCTGAGCCGTAATGGCTTCGCGCAGATCACTGCGGTCTTCTCCGACTCTACGGACATCTATTTCGCCCGCCAGCAGGTGGGCGAACGTCTGCAGGGCGTGCAAGAGAACCTGCCCGATGGCGTGAACCCCGAAATGGGTCCGATCGCGACGG
>NZ_JBIQDE010000009.1:0-57894 GCF_045371305.1 Sphingomonas sp. 179-A 2A2 NHS
GCCGTCAACGCCATGATTTATATGCGAAATATCACGATTACGACAGCGAAATCAGCGACTTACTTGGAGAATGTGGGGTCAAATGGGATAGGGCGCGGCGGAACGCTTGGCGAAAACTGACACGAACGGGCCAAACCGACAGCACCGCGATCATGCTATCATCGCGGCGGCCCGGAGTCCCGCCGCCCCGGCGAGACTAATGCTCCCTCGATGCGCGACGCGGCGGAACCGCAACCCGGCCGGCGCGTCCCTCCCGCTTGGGCGGCCCGCCCCGGGGACAATCAATGAGCAACGCGCAGGCGAAGGGAGACGGCGGCTGGCGCGAGAACATCGTCCTGTTCGGCGCGCTGGCGGCGAACCTCGGCATCGCAGTGGCGAAATTCGTCGCCGCCGCGATCACCGGTTCCTCCTCCATGTTGACCGAGGGCGTCCATTCACTGGTCGACAGCGGCAACCAGTTGCTGCTGCTTTACGGCCAGAAGCGCGCCAAGCGCCCGCCGGATGCAAAGCGCCCGTTCGGCTACGGGCGGGAGCTGTATTTCTGGGCGTTCGTCGTTGCGATCCTGATCTTCGCCGGCGGATCGGGCGTGTCGATCTACGAAGGCTATCTCCACTTCCGATCGCCGGAGCCGCTGCGCGATCCGCTGATCAACTACATCGTCCTTGGCGTTGCGGCGCTGCTCGAGGGTACGTCCTGGGCGATCGCCGTGCGCGAGTTCAACAAGGCGCGCGGCGACATGGGCTGGTGGGAGGCCGTACACGAGTCGAAGGACCCCGCCGCGTTCATCGTCCTGTTCGAGGATTCGGCGGCACTGATCGGCCTGGGGATCGCGGCTGCTGGCGTGTGGGCCAGCCACTGGTTCGGGAATCCGCGGATCGACGGTATCGCCTCGATCGCGATCGGCCTTCTCCTCGGCCTCGTCGCGGTGGTGCTGGCCCGCGAGTCGATGGGCCTCCTGATCGGCGAGCGCGCCGACCCCCGCGTGATTGCCCGCGTACGCACGATCGTCGGTGCACGCCCGGAGATCACCGCCGTCAACCATGTGCGCACCATCCACACCGGACCGCACGCCGTCTTCGTCGCGATCAGCGCCGACTTCGACGACGCGCTCACCATGGGTGAGGGCGAGACGCTGATCGAATCGATCGAGGAAGAGCTGAAGGCGGAATTGCCGGACATCAGCTCGGTCTACATCCGTCCGGAAAAGCGCGAGCAGGCGGTCTGAACGTGCCTCCTAACATTGATAACGACTTGCAATAGCGCACTACATGATTACAGCGGTCGTCATCAGGGAGATTGACGTTGACGACCATTTTCTCGCTGCTGGCATCTGCCGCGGCGATCACGACCGCACCCGCCAGCGCACCGGCCGATGCAGCCGACACGCAGCAGACCGGCGACATCGTCGTCACCGGCCAGCGTACGGAAGGTAGCGACGATTATACGATCAGCGGCCAGAGCACCGCGACTCGCCTGAACCTCACGCAGCGCGAAACGCCGCAGTCGATCAGCGTCGTCACCCGCGCTCAGATCGAGGATTTCCAGCTCAACGACGTCAATTCCCTGCTCACCACCGTGCCGGGCGTTAACGTGCAGGCGAACGAGACCGACCGGGTCTATTTCTCGGCGCGCGGCTTCGACATCCAGACCTTCCAGGTGGACGGCATCGGCGTTCCCTTCGCCTTCGGCATCCAGACGGGCTCGATCGACACCGCCTTCTACGATCATATCGAAGTGCTGCGCGGCGCCCCTGGGCTGCTGTCCTCCACCGGCAACCCTTCCGCGGTGGTCAACTTCATCCGCAAGCGCCCGACGCGGGATTTGCGCGCCAGCGCCAGCGCGCAATATGGCTCGTACGATAATCTGCGGCTGGAAGGCGACATCAGCGTCCCCCTCACCAGCGACGGCAGCGTGCGGGCGAGGGCCGTCGGCGCCTTCACCGATACCGACAGCCATCTCGATCGCTACGGCCTGCGCCGCTGGGTCGGCTATGGCATCATCGAGGCGGATCTTGGGCCCAACACCGTCATCAGCGGCGGCTACGGCCACCAGGATCACCACAGCCGCGGCGCCATGTGGGGCGCCCTGCCGCTCAGCTACACCGACGGCACGCGGATCGACTATGATCGCTCCGCCAACGTCGCGCCCGACTGGTCCAACTGGCACATCATCGACCGCCAGATCTTCGGCGACGTGACTCACCAGCTGGGCAACGATTGGGTCGCCCGGTTCAGCGCGATCCGCCGCGCGACCAGCGAGGCGGACGAATTGTTCTACGTCTTCGGCTCGCCGGTGCGCGGCGATCCCGACGGCATTGCGCCCAGCCCGACGGACCCGAACGTGCTGCTCGGCATCCAGAGCTATCCCGGCGCCTTTCGCGCGGAAACCCGCAACCTGACGATGGAAGCCTATGTCACCGGCCCCGTCACGCTGTTCGGCCGCGAGCATGACGTGAACATCGGCGTCAATCGCAGCGCACAGGATTACAAGCAGCGCTCGAGCTACGACGTTCCGACGATCAACGTCTATCTGCCCTTCCCGGATCTTCTCGCCGGCAACTTCCCGCGGCCGAACTTCCCGACCGATTTCTCGACCGCCTATGCCTCCAGCCAGAACACGCAGACGCGGCGCGAGACGCTTTACGGCCTCGTCCGGCTCAACCTCGCCGATCCGCTGAAGGTGATGGTCGGCGGCAACGTCACCCATGCCGTCAGCCGCGGCTTTTCCTACGGCGTCGACACCAACTTCGACAACACCCGCTTCCTGCCGTTCGCTGGCGCGACGCTGGACGTGACGCCCAGCCTCAGCTTCTACGCGAGCTACGCGACGATCTTCAATCCGCAGACCGCGATCGGCGCGGACTTCCGCGTGCTTGATCCGATCCGCGGCAATAATCTGGAAGCGGGCGTGAAGGGCGAATGGTTCGGCGGGCGGCTCAACGCCACCGTCGCGCTGTTCCGCACCCGGCAGCAGAATACGGCCGAAGCAGTCGACTTCGTCGACGGCCGCACCATTTCGCGCGGCGTCGACGCCCGCTCCGAAGGGATCGAGATCGAGGTCGGCGGGCGCATTGCCGAGGGGCTGCAAGCGACCGGCGGCTACACGCTGATGCGCATCGAGGACGAAACCGGTGCTGCCGCGCGCCTGTTCGTGCCGCGCAACACCGCCCGCCTCAACCTCAGCTACTCGCCGCCCGCCTTGCCGCAGCTGAAGCTCGGGGCGTCGGGCCAGTATCAAAGCCGCATTTTCACGCCGGCTCGCACAGTAAAGCAGGGCGGCTATGCCCTGCTCGATCTGCTCGCCCGCTACGAGTTGACGCCCAACGTCGCGGCCAGCGTGAACGTGCGCAACGTGACGGACGCCAAGTATCTGACCGCGCTCAACTTCGACGGCGGCTATTATGGCGCGCCGCGCACGGTGCTGGGCACGATCAGCGTTCGCTTCGGGCCGGGCGCGGGGCTCTGACGTGAACGCCGCCGCCCTCCTCGCAATCGTCCTGGCGATGATCCTGGTGCGGATCGGCTGGGACGGGCGGCGCAGCATCTCGGTGGCTGGCTGGATGCTGGGAATCGCCGCGCTCTGGGTGCTAACCGCCAAAGACGGCGCGTGGGGCCTCGCCATGGGCGGGGTGGTCGGCATGGTCGCCGCCCTTCTTGCGGTGCTCTACGCCGGCTGGACCGAACCCGCGCGCGCCGGGCGTCCGCCGCGCGAGCCGCCTTCGATCAGCCTGCCGCGCCGCTCGGGAGACCTTGCCCGCCGCATCGCCGTGTTCGTCCTCGTCGTGCCGGTCGCCTTCGCCGCCGCGCAGTGGCTGGCCTTCGGCGCCCAAGCGCTCGCCCGCCGCAACGGCAGCGGCGATACCGACGCGGTCGTCCTCACCTTCCTTCTTCAACCCCTGCTGTGGAGCGCCCTCATGACGTGGCAGATGACACGTAGCGGACCGGCGCAGATGATCGCGCCGCCAGCGATCGCCGCTCTCCTCGGCACCTTGTTGTGGGGTCTTGCATGAACGCGCCCGTCGAAACGACTGCCCGGACCAGCAAGCAGCAGACGCTCGTCCAGCGCGCGCTCGGCGGCCATGCGGCGCTTGGCCTCCTAGCCGGCGCGCTGATCTATATCATCGCGCTAACCGGCGCGATCGTCGTGATCCACGATCGCTGGCAGCGCTGGGAGCAGCCTGGCGTCGCGGAAACCGCCACCCTCTCGCCCGCCGCCGCCCAGGCCGCAATGGAGGCGGTCGTCGCCAGCGAGGCGGGAAAGCCGCGCACCACGCACCTCTATATCCGCATGCCAACGGAGGATCTGCCACGTGCCGTCGTCACCACCGACAATGGCGCTTGGTATGTCGACGGCACGGGCAAGGTCGTCGCGCCCGAGGCGCATAGCTGGACCGAATTCGTCATCGGGATGCACGAGTATCTGAATCTGCCGATGATCGTCGGGATGATCATCGTCGGCGCACTCGGCGTCGCACTGGCGGCACTGGCGATCACCGGTGTCCTCGCCCATCCGCGCATCGTTCGCGACGCCTTCCGCCTGCGCACCCGCCACGATCCGCAAATCGCGCGCGCGGACTGGCACAACCGGCTCGGCGTCTGGACGCTGCCGTTCGTGCTGGCGGTGACGCTGACCGGCGCGTTCATCGGCCTCAGCACAGTTGGCGCCAGCGTTCTGGCAAAGGCCTATGCCAATGGCGACACGGACGCTGTCTATTCGCGCATCTTCGGCGACGAGCCAGCGGAGGATCCCGCACCGGCCCCGCTGCCCAACATCGCGGCTGCGCTGAGCGCAGTGCAGACGCGCGTGCCCGGCACCTTTCCCACCTATATCATCGCGCATGATCCCGGCACGCGCGGCCAGCACGTTCAGGTGATCGCGGAGCATCCGCGCCGGCTGATCTACGGCGAGACCTACACCTTCGACGCCGCGGGCAACTGGCACGGGCCGGTCGGCCTGTCGGACGGCCCGATCGGCAAGCAGCTCGCCGCCTCCACCTACAATCTCCATTTCGGCAACTTCGGTGGCCTGCCGGTCGAGATCGCCTACATGCTACTCGGCCTCGCGCTCTGCGTCATCACCGCGACGGGGACGACGCTCTGGCTCACCAAGCGTCGCCGCCGCGGGATGGGCAGCGACCGGCTGGAGGCGTGCTGGCACGTCGTGATCTGGGCCACGCCGCTTGGCCTCATCCTCACTGCCTGGCTGCGTGGCGTGGCCGGGCCGCAGGCGCCGCTCGTTGCCGGCTTCTGGCTGTTCCTTGCCGCGCTCCTCGCGCTTGGCGCCTTCTCTCCGCGCTGGATCACCCAACTGCGGCTGCGCAGTGCGACATTTGCCGCGCTGATCGTGACCGCACTCGGCCATGCGGCGATTTCGTTCCCGGCGGCCGGCGGTATGCTCGCGATCGATGTCGCCCTGCTGGTGATCGGTGCCGGCGGCCTTACGCTGCTCCACCGCCCCGCCGCCCGTACCGCTGCGCCAACGGTGACGCGGCGCGCACCGACCGCCCAGCCCTCCTGATCGCCGCTCAGCCCGCGAGGTGCGCCAGCGCCGCGCGGTCGAGCAGCCTGATGCTGCCATAACCCCGCGCGATCACGCCGGCCGCTTCCATCGCGGAAAGGTGTGCATTCGCGGTCTTGCGTGAAAGGCCGCACAGTTCGTCGAGATCCGACTGGCTCAACGGCACCTCGCCATCGTCCGCGAACAGCATCAGCCGCGCGGCGACCCGCGCGGCGGGCGGCAGCGCCAGCATCTGCGCCAGGCCATGGACGCTGGCGTCCAGCTGGCCGTAAACCAGCTCACTGACCCCCTGCCACAGCACCGGCAGCTCGGCGCCGATCCGCTCCAAGGCCGCATCGCTCACCGTCACGATCCGGCTTACCGGGCCTGCGCGCGCGGTGACGATCCGCGGCCCGCCGCCGCGCCGCTTCGACTGGCCGAAGACGCCACCGGCACGCGCGACACCGACCAGCACCATGCGCTCACCCACGGCCGCCTCCAGCCGCAGCATCCCGGAGACCACCATCACCAGCCCGGTCGTCTCGTCTCCCTCGCCAAAGACCCATTGGCCGGGCGCCAGCGCCGCCGCCCGCGCCTCTGCAGCGATGCGCATCCGCACGTTCACGGGCTGGCGCGCGAACCAGCGGATGCCGAGCAAGTCGTCGCGATCAGTCATCGCAAGAAATGTAACGAAGGTGACATTACACCGCCACCTCGGCCTCTATCCTCCCTGCAACGCAGATGAGGAGAGGAACGATGTCATCAGTTGAGATGCGCCCGCTGTCTGACCACGTCGGGATCGAAGCGCAAGGCGTTGACCTGAACCAGCTTGACGAGGCGACCTTCGCCACCCTGCGCGATGCGGTGGCGAGCCATGGCGTGCTGTTCGTGCGCGATCAGTCGCTCACCCCCGAGCAGCATATCGCCTTCGCCCGCCGCTGGGGGCCGATCGGCGTCAACAAGTATTTCCCGGCGAACGGCGGCCATCCGGAAATCGCCGAAGTGCGCAAGGCGGAGAACCAGCAGACCAATATCGGCGGCGGCTGGCACACCGATCACAGCTATGATCAGGTGCCCGCAATGGGATCGATCCTGCTCGCGCGCGAGACGCCGCCGACCGGCGGCGACACGTTGTTCGCCAGCCCGGGCGCTGCGTTCGATTCCCTATCCGAGGGGCTGAAGGCGACGCTGCGCACGCTGCGCGCCGTTCATTCGGCTGATCATATCTACAGCGCCGACGGCATCTATTCGAAGACCGATCAAGGCGCGGACCTGAAGGGGCATGACGAGCGCACCCGCGCCGTCCACCCGGTGGTGATCCGCCATCCGCAAACCGGCCGGGAGATCCTCTACGTGAACCCCGCCTTCACGCTCCATTTCGAAGGCTGGACGCGGGAGGAAAGCGTGCCGCTCCTCACCTATCTCTACCAGGTGGCAATGCAGGATCGCTTCCACTGCCGCGTCTCCTGGGCGCCGGGCTCGATCGCGATCTGGGACAATCGCTCCACCTGGCATTATGCGATGAACGATTATCACGGCCATCGCCGGCTGATGCATCGCATCACCATTTCGGGTGAGCCGCTGCACTGATAGCCTGGGCGGGGCGGCATGCGATGCCGCCCAGCCCCGTTGCCTAAACCCCGCCGCCCCGGCACACTCGCGACCACAATCGATCGGGGGGGGATCTTCACACCATGCGTCGTTCCATGCTCGCGTCGCTGCTCGCTGCAGCCGCGCTCGTCGTGCCGTTCACTGCCAGCGCGCACCAGACCGCCGCGCCCGCCGCAGCCGCGGCTGCCAAGCCTGCGTCGACGCAGATCACCAAGGATCAGCTGCTGAAGCCGCCGGCGGACGCGCGGCACTATACGATCAGCTCGACGGCAGGGAAGCACGGGGACGTCTGGTCGTGGACGATGCCGGATTCGCGCGTGGCCTATCGCATGTCGATGTCGCTGCGCGGCTGGGTGACGGAGACGGACAAGGTGGTGACGCTTGGCGCCGATCGTCGCCCCACCGGCATGGCGATCCGCGGCTTCACCGACAGCGGCGATGCGACGGAGGAGTTCCGCGTTGACGACCAGGGCATCGCGCACTGGAAGACGGCGGTGGACTCTGGCTCCGCACCCTTCGCCGGCAAGCGCTACAGCAGCTATGGCGGCCCCTGGCTCGCCAGCGAGCACGACGTCGACGCGCTGGTGGCCGCCGGCCCCAAGGGCGTCGATCTGCTCCCGGGCGGCCATGCCACGCTGACGATCGATCGTTCGGTGCCGATTGACGGGCCGAGCGGGCCGAAGACGGTGAAGCTCGCCTTCATCCAGGGCTGGGGCTTCTCCCCATCGCCGGTCTGGCTGGACGAGCAGAACCGCTTCTTCGGCATGGCCGGCGTCATTTCGCTGCTGCCGGCGGGCTATGAGGCCGCCGGGCCGAAGCTGAAGGATATCCAGGACGAGGCCACCGCCGCGATGGTGCGCGACGTCGCGCGCGGCTTCCTCAGCTCGGCGAACCGCACCGCGACGCTGATCGACCATGTGCTGATGTTCGATTCCGAGGCCGGCCGCTACGTGCCCGATCGCGCGGTGCTGATTGCCGACGGCAAGGTCGCCAAGGTCGGCGCGGGCGGCTCGATCAAGGCACCCGCCGGCGCCACTGTGATCGACGGCCGGGGCAAGACGCTGACGCCGGGCCTGTGGGACGCGCATCGCCACGTCGGCGGCGACGACTGGAACCTGCTGCAGAACCTTGCCACCGGCATGACCAATTACCGCAGCCCCGGCTCAATGATCGACGAAACGGTAAGCCTGCAGAAGCGCCGCGCAGCCGGCGATCTTCTGGCGCCGGACGGCGTCGTGTCGATCATCATCGATCGCAAGGATCCGCTTGCCGCGCAGGGCGCGCTCACGGTCAGCTCGGAAGCCGAGGCGATCGCCGCGGTGCGCAAGGTAAAGGACGCCGGCATGTGGGGCGTCAAATTCTACACCTCGATGAACCCGGCGTGGATCGCGCCCGCCGCGGCGGAGGCGCACAAGCTGGGCCTCCACGTCCACGGCCATATCCCGGCGGGCATGCGCCCGCTCGATGCGGTGCGTGCGGGCTACGACGAGATCACCCACATCAACTTCATCATCATGCAGGCGCTGCCGCAGGCGGTGGTCGACAAGGCGAACACTGCCGCAAGGCTCGAAGGGCCAGCGAAATACGGCAAGGAGATCGATCTCGACTCGCCCGAGATGAAGGCGTTCTACGCCGAACTCGCCAAGCGCAAGACGGTCATCGATCCGACGCTCACCGTGTGGGAGCCATTGATGACGTCGGACGGCTCGGCCGTCGCACCTGAATATGCGCCCTTCGTCCATGTCTCACCGCCGGCGGTGGCACGCGGCTGGAAGATCCCCGGCTATCCGCTGTTCGACGGCCTGACGCGGGAAGATTTCCGCGCCAGCTTCGCCAAGATGGTGGGCGTCGTCGGGCGGCTCCACAAGGCGGGCGTGCCGATCGTCGCGGGCACCGACGGCTGGGGCGTCGAACTGGTGCGCGAGCTCGAACTCTACGAGGACGCGGGCCTCACCAATGCCGAGGCGCTGCAGACCGCGACGATCATCCCGGCACGCCTAACCGGCATGGCGGATCGCACCGGATCGATCGCGCCGGGCAAGAAGGCGGACATCATCCTTGTCGATGGCGACGTGTCGCAGGATCTCGGCAATCTGCGCCACGTGCGCACCGTGTTCCTGGATGGTTATCGCCTCGATGGTGACGCGCTGCGCAAGGCCAGCGGCATGAGCGGCATGCCGAAGTAAGCGCGCAGGCGGGGCGGCGTATCGGCCGCCCCGCCCGCTTCCATTCAGCCCGGCAGACCTTCCAGCCGGTAGAAGCGCGCCGCCGCGCCGGCGAACAATTCCCGCTTCTCGTCCGCGCTCGCGCCGCGCGCGATCAGCTTGAAGGCATTCCACAGCGTCGCATAGTCGGCGCCCCAGCGATCGACCGGGAAATTGCTTTCGAACATCGCACGCTGCGGCCCGAAGGCGGCGATGCACGCCTCGACATAGGGGCGGAACAGCGCGGCCAGCGTCGCTGCATCGGTGCGCGTGTCGGGGCCAAGCTCGCCCAGCGCGCAGAAGGGCATGGCAAGGCCGCCCAGCTTTACCGTCACGTTGGGGCAGGTCGCCAGTTCGTCGATCGCGGCCTTCCACGCGGCGAAGCGTTCCTCCTGCCGGCCGGTGTAGCTGCCAAGGCCGAGCGGCGTGCCGACATGATCCAGCACGATCGGCTGCTCCGGGAAGGCGCGGGCGAGATCGGTCACGTCTCCGATCTGCGGCTCCAGCACCCACGCGTCGAAGGTGAGCCCGCGCTTGCCGAGCTCCGCAAACCCCTTCCGGAAGCGCGGATCGGCGTAGAGCCCGGCGGGCGCATGGCCGAGCGGCCCCAGAACCTCGGGATCCGGATCATGCGCGCCGATGTGGCGGATGCCGCGAAAGCGACCATTTCCTGCCGCGATCTCCGCATCCAGCACCGCGCCGACGCTTGCGCCCAGCATCAGGTCCGCCTGCCCGACGATCCCGGCACATGCACGGAAGGGGCCATAGATGCCGGTCGCCGATTGCGCCGCCACGCCGTTGACGAACTCCACCTCGCCCACCGGCTTCATCTCGTCCGGCCCGTCGGCACGGTAGAAGGCGCCGCATTGCAGGAAGACGGTGCCGATCACATTGTGGCCGCCCCCACGGCAATCGGCGTGCAGCTCCTCGAACAAATAGCGCGGGCTCTGCCGCGTGATCCGGCCGAACGGGTGCGCGATCTCGGGCATCCTCGGCAGCAGCGGCTGGAAATCCCACAGGTGATGATGCGGGTCGATAATCGGCAGATCGGGTTCGAGTATCTCGGCGTCCATCTTTATCCTCTCCTCACCCGTTGCCCGGGCCTGCCGCACGGTAACCCGCCGGCGGAGAGAGGCCAGCCCCTTTGCGGAAGCGGGGGCGGCGGACGATCAGCCCACCGCCGCCGCGTCGTGCGTCGCTAGAAGCTCGGCGCGGAACATGCGCGCCGGCATCGGCCGGGCATAGCGATAGCCCTGCGCTTCCTCGCACCCGCGCGCCCGCAGGTATTCCTCCTGCTGGAACGTCTCCACGCCCTCGGCAATCACCTCCAGCCCCAGCGTCCGCGCCAGCGCCAGCACCGCCTCGACGATCCCCTTGTCATGCTCGTCCGAGGGCAATTGCGCGACGAAGCCGCGATCGATCTTCAGCCGGTGCAC
This sequence comes from Sphingomonas sp. 179-A 2A2 NHS, assembly GCF_045371305.1. NCBI lineage: Bacteria > Pseudomonadati > Pseudomonadota > Alphaproteobacteria > Sphingomonadales > Sphingomonadaceae > Sphingomonas > Sphingomonas sp. 179-A 2A2 NHS. The sequence continues at coordinate 10,749 of NZ_JBIQDE010000009.1, forward strand.
GGGAATGTTCTTCAGCGTCGTCAGAGAGGCGAAACCGGTGCCGAAATCATCGAACGCCAGCCGCACCCCCATGGTGCGCAGCGCAAGCAGCTTGCCGGAAATATCGTCTTCGTAGCTGAGGGCGATATTCTCGGTCAGCTCCAGTTCCAGCGCCTGCGCCGGCAGGCCATGGCGGCTGAGGCTCGCCTCCACCGTTGCCAGCAGATTGCTCGATCGGATCTGCTCGGCGAACAGGTTCACGCCGATGCGCAGGCGATGCCCGCGGCGCCACCAGGCGGCCGCTTCGCGGCACGCCTCGTCCAGCACCCATTCCCCCACTGCCGTCGCATGGCGGCTGCGTTCCAGGATCTCGACGAACGATGCAGGCCCGATCAGGCCACGCTCCGGATGGCGCCAGCGCAGCAATGCCTCGGCGCCGACCCAGGCACCGTCTGACAGGCGCACCTGCGGCTGGAAATATAGCTCGAACTCACCCGCCGCGACGGCGCGGGACACTTCGTCCTCCAGCACCCGGCGGGCCTCGTATTCGGCGCGGTCGGCCGCGGAATAGACGCGGCACGCGCCGCCGCCCGCGTCCTTGGCGCGATACAGCGCGAGGTCAGCGCCCACGAGCAGGTCGGCGACATCCTCGTGCGCCGCATCGCGGACCAGCGCGACGCCGCAGCTCGCCGTCACATAATATAGCTGGCCGTCGACCAGGAACGGCTCGCCCCCGATCCGCTCGATGATCCCCTGCCCAAACGCGATGCAGGCTTCGCGCGTCGTCTGGCTCAGCAGCGCGACGAACTCGTCGCCGCCCAGCCGCGCAACCATCGCGCAGCCATTGCCCGCCTCCTCCGCCGCGCACTGCTCCAGCCGAGCCGCCATTTCGCGCAGCATCGCGTCGCCGACTGCATGGCCATAGCGATCGTTGATGTGCTTGAACCCGTCGAGATCGATCAGGATCAGGGCTGAAAGCGCGCCTTCCGCCAGCCGCTCCGCCGCCATGCTCATCGCGTGGCTGCGATTGGGCAGGCCAGTGAGGGAATCGTGCAGCGCCTGATACCGCAGTTCTTCCCGGGCGCGGTGCTGCTCGCTGATGTCGCGGATGAACATGGCAAGGCCGCCGTCGCGCGTCGGATAGGCGTTGGCCTCGAACCGGGCCTTGAGCGGCGGATAGTCGAAGTCGATCACCATCGGCCGGCGCTCGTCCATCGCAACGCGGAATGCCTCCGCCGCTTCGTCGCTGTGGGCGCCGGAGAATACCTCGAAAACGGTTCGGCCGACCAGTTCGTCGCCGCCCAGACGGAGCCGCCCGCGTTCGTTGACGAAGGTCACTTTCCACTTCGGGTCGAAGGTGATCACCGTATCGGTCGTGCTTTCGAGCACCGCGCGCAGCAGCCGCTGCCGCTCGTCCACCCGTTCGGCCATGGCGTCGAACGCCTGGCCAAGATCGTCGAACTCCGATCCCCGTCCCATGGGGCCGACGCGGGCGCGGGTGTCCCCTTCCCGCCAGGCGCGCACCGCGGAGGCGAGGTGGCGGACCGGCTCGCGCACGAAGCGCGTGGCCACCCACCAGGCGATCAGCAGCGCCGCGACCAACGTGCCAAGCAGCGTTCCGGCCTCCAGCCAGGCGCGGCGCGCCAACGCAGTGTACACGTAATCGCGATCGATCCCGGCGGCGATCAGGAACGGCCCACCAGGCTCGGCACGCGGCGGCACGAAGCCTACCAGCCGCGCACTGCCATCGATCCAGTTGAGGTCCGCGACGCCGCTGCGCTGCGCATCGAAGGCAGCGCTAAGCGAGGCGGGCAGGATCGCGCCGACATTCCTGTTGCCCGGCAGGTCCATCAGCACCCGCCGGTCGGGCCCCGCCACCACCAGCCGCCCCGTTGCCGGCAGCTGGATCTTGCCGAGATCGCGCGCCAGCGCGTCGAGGTCCAGCCCCGCGACCAGCACCCCGCCAAGTGCGCCCGACGGGTGCATGAACGGCAGGCTGAAATTGAGGCTTCGCTGGCCAGAAATGCGCCCGATGACATAGCCGCCGCTCGTGAAGCGACGCGTCGCCACCGCCTGTTTGAAGTAAAGCCGATCGGCGACCACCGTCCCGGGGCGGATGCTGCTGCACCACACCTCGCCCTTCGGGTTGCTGACCCCGATGCCGAGATAGATCGGGAATTGTGCCTTCAGCCGGCGCAGGATGACGCCGCAGGCCTCCGCATCTCCCTCGCGCACCGCCGGCAACTGGGCCAGCGCCGCCAATAGCTGATGCGCGCCATCGACGATCCGCCCCTGTTCGGCCGCCGCGCGGTTCGCCGTCTGGAGTGCGATGCGGGCGAACTCCTCATGCTCGTGGCGGTATTGCTGGCGCAGGTTGATGCTTTGCAGAATCCCCACCGGGATCGCTGCAAGCAATACGATCAGGACAAGCCGCTGGACGATCCGCATCAGGCTCGTCGCAGGGAAGGTTCAAGCTCGCGCCCCAATGCCGTCCGCCCTTGTCTGTTCGGCATTACGCCGCAGACGGCAATGGCATGGAAACCCTACCAAATATTTGCGCTCCGCCACTGCGGCTCGAAAAAGGGCGCGGGCGGACGTGGACAAAAACAAGGGGCGGGGCAGCGTGCCGCCCGGCCCCGATGCTCAGCTATGGCTGGCAGGTGATTCGGCTCAGGCCGCGACCGCTTCCTTGCGCTTCTTGCGCACGATGGTCTGCGCGTTGGTATATTCCAACAGCCCCTCGACCCCGCCTTCGACGCCGACGCCCGATTGCTTCATGCCGCCGAACGCCGCCATCGGCGACAGATGCTGCGTCTCGTTGACCCACACCGTACCGCTGGCGATGCGCTGCGCGATCTCGAACGCCTTGTCCTCGTCATTGCCCCACACCGAGCCGCCGAGGCCATAGTCGGTCGCATTGGCGCGCGCGACCACATCGTCCACGTCGTCGAACTTCAGGAGCGGCAGCACCGGGCCGAACTGTTCCTCCTGCACGATCCGCGCGTCCTCGGGCGGATTGTCGAGGATCGTCACCGGCACGAAATAACCCGGCACATCGGCCTTCTCGCCGCCGATCAGGAACTTGTAGCCCTTATCCTTGGCGTCCTGGATCAGCTCCAGCACCCGGGCATATTGCTGCTTGTTGTTGATCGGGCCGATCTGCGTACCCTGTTCGGATCCGTCGCCGACCTTCACCGTCTTGGCATAAGCAACCAGCGCGTCGCGCAACTGGTCGTAGATATCCTTGTGGACGTACATCCGCTTGGTCGCGATGCAGATCTGGCCGTTGTTGCGGAACGCCGCCCAGAACAATTCCTCCGCGACCTTTTCCACATCCACATCGGGCATAACGATCGCCGCATCGTTGCCACCCAGCTCCAGCGTCACGCGCTTCAGCGTCGGCGCGGCCGACTGCATCACGCGCTTGCCGGTAGCGGTCGATCCGGTGAAGCTTATCTTGTCGAAGCCGGGGTGGCTCGTCATCCACGGGCCCAGATCGTCGCCGCCGGTGACGATGTTGAGCACGCCCGGCGGCAGCAGCTGGGCTGCCAGCTCACCGAATTTCAGCGTCGACAACGGCGTGAAGGGCGACGGCTTCAGCACCATCGTATTGCCCGCGAGCAACGCCGGGCCGACCTTGAACATCGCCAGGATCATCGGGAAATTCCACGGCGCGATCGCGCCCACCACGCCCAGCGGCACGTGGCGGGTCTCGCTGTAGCGCTCCTCGGAATCCTCGTTGACGGTGACGGGCAGGTCGAGCTGCGAGGCGGCCATCAGCCAATAGCCTGCGCCCATCACCTCGCCCTGCGATTCGGCGTGCGGCTTGCCCTGTTCCTTGGTCAGGAGGCGCATCAGCGGATCGGCATTGGCCATGATCGCCTGGCCCAGCGCGGCAAGCTTCGCCTTGCGCTCTGCGATCGGGGTCGCGGCCCAGCCGGGGAATGCCTTGCGCGCGGCCGCGATTGCCTTGTCGAGATCCTCCGGCGTGGCGTCGGGTACGCTGGCGATCACTTCCTCGTTGGCGGGATTGACCACGTCGAGCGTCGCCGAGCCGGTCACCAGCTCGCCGCCGATCAGCATGCGATAGTCACTGTCAAAGTTCATCGCGTCTCTCTCCTGATTCTATTGCGCCCCGCATAACAGAAGTTACGGGATCAGCACCACCTTGATGCATTCGCCGCGCGCCTGCGAAGCGACCGCTTCGTTGATCTGGTCCAGGCGGTAGGTCTTGATCAGCGTGTCGAACGGGAAACGCCCCGCGGCATGGTGGCTCAGCAATTCGGGGATGAACGTCTGCGGATCGCTGTCGCCCTCGATGATGCCGATGATGCGGTGGCCGGGCGTCATCAGCGCGGAAATGTTGACGCTGATCGCCGCATCCGCGCGCTTGGGCACGCCGACCAGCCCGATCGCGCCATGGCTGCCGAGCGACGCCAGCCCCGCCTCGATCGCGCCCACGTTGCCGCTGGTATCGAACACATAGTCCAGCCCCTCGGGAACGATCTCGCGCAGCGCCGCCGCCAGGTCGGCCCCCGCCGGATCGACCACATGGGTCGCGCCCAGCCGCATCGCGATCTCGCGCCGCGCGGCGATCGGCTCGACCAGCACGATCGTTTCGCAGCGCTGGATCACCGCGCCCATCACCCCGGCTAGACCAACCGGCCCGCCGCCGATGATCGCGATCGAGGATCCCGGCATCGCGCTAAGCGATCGCATCACCCCGCCCGCGCCGGTCTGGAAGCCGCAGCCGAGCGGCCCCAGCAGCTCCACTGGCGCGTCGGTCTCCACCTTCACCACGTTGCGCGCGCGCGTCACCGTCAGCGCCGCGAACGAGGATTGGCCGAAGAAGTGCGACGAGATCGCCTCATCGCCCCGGGAGAAGGCCTTTGACCCATCCTCCAGCCGCATCCCGGCATAATTGAGCGGCGGAAAGGTGCGGCAATAGCTCGGCAGCCCCTCCTCGCAGCGCGGGCAGTGGCCGCAGCTCGAAAAGCCGAGCACCACCTTGTCGCCCACCGCCAGGCCCTCGACGCCCTCCCCCAGGGCCTTGATCGTGCCCGCGCCCTCATGGCCCAGCACCGCCGGCAGCGGATAAGGCGCAAACTGATCGCGGAAGATGAGGTCGGTGTGGCATACGCCGACGCCCGCGATCCGCACCAGCACCTCCCCCGCGCGCGGCGCCGCCACCTCCACCGGCTCGATCGAAAAATCCCCCTCGGGAACACGGGCGACGGCGGCGATGGTCTGCATTGGCCTCTCTTCCTGTTGGCTTCCGGTCGAATGCCGGGCCCGCGAACTATGCCGCGCGCACCTGCGCATCGCACCCCGAAAAGTGCGACGGATCGTTGCGCACCCGCTCTTCCCAATGTCACTTGCAGCCGATACCACAGCGCAGCGAACAAAAGTTCGAAATGCGAACAAGGGGGATAGAGTGATTTCATTGGTTCTGGCCGCGGCGCTCGGCGCGGCTCCCGTCGCCGCGGGCACCGGCCCGGTCCCGGCGATGCCGGCGATCCTGCCGCTCGAACGGCGCGCCGAAACCGAGGACCGCTGGCTGAAGCTGCGCTTCGAACAGGTTCTCCCCACGCTGATGCGTCGTGACAAGGTGCAGATGTGGGTGCTCGTCGCCGGCGAGTATAACGAAGATCCGGTGATGGCGACGATGCTGCCTGCCACCTGGCTCCACGCGCGCCGCCGCACCATCCTCGTCTTCTTCGATCCGGGCGAAGGCAAGCCGATCGAGAAGCTCGCCCTTGCACGCTATCCGGTCGGTGATTTCCAGCCCGCCTGGAACCCGGACGAGCAGCCCGATCAATGGGCCGAGCTCGCCAAGATCATTGCTGAGCGCAACCCCGCGACGATTGCGCTGAACCGCTCGGAAGGCTTCCCGCTCGCGGATGGGCTCAGCTCCACTCACTATGAAGCGATCGTCCGCGCGCTGGGGCCGGACATGTCGAAGCGCCTCGTCGCGCACGAACGGCTGGCGCTCGGCTGGCTCGAAACGCGCATCCCGGAGGAAATGGCGACCTATCCGATCGTCTCGCGCATCTCGCACTCGATCATCGAGGAAGGCTTCTCCGAACGCGTCATCACCCCCGGCGTCACCACCTCGGACGATGTCGTCTGGTGGTTCCGCAACCGCATCAATTCGCTCGGGCTCGACACCTGGTTCCAGCCGAGCGTCGCGATCCAGCGCGCCGACGGCGGCAAGTTCAGCGTGCAGGAGATGGGCCATCGCGGCGATACGATCATCATGCCGGGTGACATGCTGCACGTCGATTTCGGCATCACCTATCTCGGGCTCAACACCGACATCCAGCGCCTCGCCTACGTGCTGAAGCCCGGCGAGACCGATGCGCCCAAGGGCCTGAAGGACGGTCTTGCCGCGATGAACCGCGTGCGCGCCGCCACGGTCGCGGCGCTGAAGCCGGGCCGCACCGGCAACGAGGTGCTGGCAGCGGCACGCCGGCAGGTAGAGGCGGAGAAGATCGACGGCACGATCTATTCGCATCCGATCGGCTATCACGGCCATGGCGCGGGCACCTGGATCGGCGCCTGGGAAAGCCAGAAGCCGGCGCCCGGCCGCGGCGATTATCGCATCGATCCGAACACCGCCTGGTCGATCGAGTTGAATGCACAGCACAACGTGCCCGAATGGGGTAACCAGAAGGTCCGCTTCATGCACGAGGAGGACGGTTTCCTCGCGGCGGACGGCACCTTCCGCTTCCTGGACGGTGCGCAGGACGAATTCATCCTCCTGCCGCGCCCCTGACGCACCGATAAAAAGTGGGTCTCATCGAGGATGATGAGACCCACCAAGTGTGGAAACACGCAACGGCCCGCCGCGGGGGCGGCAGGTAAAAGGGATCGTCAGCGTGCTCCGATCAGGTGAAACTTGGTCTGGCGCCCGTCGATGTAGCGAACGGTCTTGCCGTCGAAGAAGGCGTCTTCCTCGCTCTTGAAATCGACCATTTGGCCGCCCCATTCGGGCACCGCCCTGGTCGCCATCAGCTCGATCGACCAAGCGATGTTCGGCCGCAGCTTGTATTCGCCGGTCGGCACGAACTTCTGCTCTTCCGACAGGCCGATCGAGCTGCCCGCGCCATGGCCGTGATAGCCGATCGGGTGCGAATAGATCGTCGGCTTCAGCCCCGCCGCGATCGCCTTCGCCCGCGCGCGGTTCAGCACCTCGTTGCCGGTCGCGCCGACACGGAACTCGCTCGTCACGGCATCCTGCACGCGGTTGTTGTCGCGCAAGCCAGCCTTCAGCCCAGCCGGCGCATCGGTCTCGCCATCGCGCAGCACGTAAGCGACATGCTGTGTATCGGTGCTGAAGTTCAGATAATGGATGCCGAAGTCGACGCGCAGCATGTCGCCCTTCTGGATCACGCTCGCCTGTTCGCGCAGCACGCCCGGCGTGCCCTTGCGGGTGACTTCGACCGAGGGGTGGAACCACGATGCAAGGCCGAGGTCCGCAACGCGCTGGCGATACCACCAGACGAGATCCTCGTTGGTCGTCACGCCCGGCTTCACCACCGCGGGCGAGAAGCCTTCGCCGATGATCGCATGCGCGACGCGCACGATCTCTGGATAGACCTTCATTTCCTCCGGCGTGCGGGTCTCCAGCCAGCCGATCGCCAGCGGATAGCCGGAGACGATGCGGCTCTGCTGCTCCGGCGTCAGCGCCTTCATCAGATCGGTGTACTGGCTGTGCGTCAGGCCATCGCCGAACGCCGTCAGCGACGAGATGTTGAGCGCGATCTTCTTCGGGTTCCGCTCGGCGATCAGCTCTCGCACGCGCGCGAACTGATCGGGCTGCTTCTCCATGTCCCATACCGGCTGGTAGAGATTGCCCATACCGTGCTTGCTGACGACCAGCCGCTCGATCGGCTTGCCCTCGCCCGGATCGAAATAAATGAGGATCGTCCGCCGCCGCGCGCGCAAATTCGTCGCGTTCAGCATCGTCGAGACGACCGGGTCTTCCAGATATTCGCGCGCGATCAGCACCCACATGTCGATGCCGTTCTCGCGCATCAGCTGCGGCAGCACGGTCTCGAAACGGCGCTCCAGCCACGCATCGCGAAGCTGCGCCTGATCGCGCAGGCTCATGATCTTCGGCAGCGCCGGCGACATGGACTGTTCTTCCTGCGCCATTGCCGCGGGCGCGAGCGCCACCATGGCGAACGCCGCAGCGCCGCCCAACAAGCTCTTCAATCGTGGCATTTCAGCCCCCTCCTCTTTTATCCGAACGGCTTGTCGAGCGACGAGGGCGGCTGCGTGAAGAAGCGCGGCCCCTGCTCGGTCATGGTGAAGCAATCCTCGATGCGGATGCCGAACTTGCCCGGCAGGTAGATGCCCGGCTCGTTCGAGAAGCACATGCCCGGCGCGAGCGGCGTGGTTTCGCCATGCACCAGGTTCACCGGCTCGTGCACGTCGAGGCCGATGCCGTGGCCGGTGCGATGCGACAGCCCCGGCAGCGCGTAGCGCGGCCCGTAGCCAAGCTTCTCGTAATAGCTGCGCACCGCGTCATCGACGCTGCCCGCCGGGGCGCCGACCTTGGCCGCGTCCATCGCCACATTCATGCCCTGGCGCATATGGCCGAACACGCGGCGCTGCTCCGCGGTCGGCTCCCCGAACACGAAGGTGCGCGAGACGTCAGAGACATAGCCGTGCATGCTGCAGGTGCAGTCCATCAGCACCACGGTGCCTTCGGTCAGCTTCAGCCGTTCCTTGGAGCCGTGCGGCAGTGCGCTGCCCGGTCCCACCTGCGCGCTGCTCGACGCGCGCTGCCCGCCGAAGCGCTTCAGCTCGCCTTCCATGATCGCGTTGATGTCGTTGCCGGTCATCCCGGCCTGCACCTGGCCGTGGGTGGCGCGATAAGCCGCGATCATGATGTCGTTGGCGCGCTGCAACAGCGCGATCTCGGCCGGGCTCTTGATCATGCGCAGTGCATTGACGGCGCTGGCGCCCGAGACAGTCTTCAGGCCCGGCAGCAGCCGGCGAACACCATCGACGATGAAGAAGCGCACCGTCTCCTCCACCGCCAGCGTGCCGGCGCCCAGCTTCTTCTCCTTCAGCCAGCCGGCAATCAGCGCGAAGGGGCTTTCGTCCTCCTGCCACACGCGCACTTCGCCGGGCACGTCGAGCATCTCGCGGATCGACGGCTCCTCGAAGAAGGGCGTGACGATCAGCACCGGGCCGTCAGCGGGGATCACCGCCGCCGTGGTACGCTCGCTGCGCCACCAGTCGACACCGGTGAAATAGACGAGGCTCGATCCTGCCTCGACCAGCAGGGCCCCGATGTTCTGGCGGCGAAGCTCCGCCTGCATCCGGGCCAGCCGCGCCTCGCGCTCGGCGCGGGAAATCGGCGCGATCGGCGGGAAGGAAAGCGCTGACGCCGCCTGCCCCCCGAACACTGCCGCGGGCAGCGCGGCGAGCGCCCCGCCCACGGCCGCCCCGCGCAGCACATCGCGCCGCGCGAGAGCGCCGATCACTTGCGCCCCCCGAGGTCGCGCAGCAGGAAGTCCCAATAATCGAGCTGCTTCAGATAGCCTGCGATCGGCACGCGCTCATCGGTGCCATGCGCGCGGCTGTCGTCCGCGCCCAGCGCCAGCGCACCCGCGCCGTAGGTCGGGATGCCCGCGCTGCGGAACTCACGGCCGTCGGTGCCGCCCGACGACATGCTCGGCTTCAGCGTCACGCCCGGATAGGTCGCGTCCATCGCTTTCTGCAGCCGTGCGAACAGCGCGGGGTTCACCGGCGACACGGGGCTCGCGACGCCTTCGCCGACCAGCGTGACGGTCAGCTTGTCGTTGCCGATGGCCTGCGCGATCGTCTTCTGCACATCCGCCACCGACGTGCCCGGGAAGATGCGGCAGTTGACGTTGGCGGTCGCATTCTGCGGCAGCGCGTTCGGCGCATTGCCCGCCTGCAGCATCGTCGCGACACAGGTCGTCCACAGGATGTTCGCCTGGTGCGGATATTTCTCCGCCACGGCGCGCGCCGCGGCATCGTTCGGGTTCGCCAGCAGCGTGGTCAGCGCGGTGCCGAGCTCGCCGCCCTTCTCCTTCGCCATGTCGGCGACCATGATGCGGGTGATCTCGTTGAACTCGACCGGGAAGCGAAGCGCCTCCAGCTTGGTCAGCGCGCGGGCGAGATCATAGATCGCATTGTCGGCGCGCGGCGCGGAGCTGTGCCCGCCCGAATTCTTCGCGGCGATTGCGAAATTCGCGTAGGTCTTCTCCGCCGCCTGGATGTTGAAGCGGTACTTGCCGTCCTCCCCCATCGCACCCGAACCGGCGTCGGAATTGAGCGCGAACTCGGCACGCGAGACGAGCGGGTGCTTGGTCAGCGCACGCGTCGTCATCATGCCGCTTTCCTCGTCGCCCGAGAAGGCGAGCAGCAGGTCACGCTCCGGCACGAAGCCCGATTTCTTGAGGCGGATGAAACTGGCGACCAGCGCCGTCACGCCGGCCTTGTTGTCGGTCGACCCGCGACCGTAGATGTAGCCGTCCTTCTCGGTTGGGACATACGGATCGGTCGACCAGTTTTCCTTCAATGCGTCGACCACGTCCATGTGGCCCAGGAACGCGATCGGCTTCGCCTTCGCATTGCGCCCGGCGTAGCGCACGACGAGCCCGGCGGTCTTCTCGCCCTCAATCTCGACCGGCACGGTCATGATCTCGTCGGCGGTGAAGCCGGCCTCGCGCAGCCGCGCGGAATATTTCTCGATCAGCGTCGGCACCTGCCCGCGGCCCTTGGCCGTCGGGGTCGCAATCGCCTCTTCCAGCATCTGGCGCGCCATCGCCCGATCGGCGTCCGTCACGGGCGCGGCCGAAGCCGTCACGGCGGCAGACGACAGGACGAGCGCCATCGCGGCACCGGCACACCAACGCAATTTCATAACAATTCCCCACCCACAAAAGATGCCGGAGGCGCTACCGCGCGCCTCCGGCCATTGGCAATGTTCTTAGAAGCCGACCGTGGCGCTGAGGAACAGGTAGCGCCCCGTTGCATCGTAGAACTGCGGATAGGTATTGCCGTTGCCGCCGTCCTCGATCGCCGCGGTGGTGGTCAGCGGCGGATCCTTGTCGAACAGGTTGTTGATGCCGAGGCGGAAGGTGAAGTCCTTGCGCACTTCGTAGGACGCGGCGAGGTCGAAGTAGCTGCGCGACCCAAGCTCGCGGTTCACGCCCGAGAAGCTGCCCGTCAGCGCCGGCTGGCTGCTGGTCTGGGCAATCTTCACCGACGAAACGTAGCGCCACGTACCCGTCAGGCTGAACCGGTCCGCCGGTGCCCAGGTGGTCATGAACTTGTGGCGCCATTCCGGCCGCGGCCGGCCGCACAGGCCCGCATAGAGACCGACGCATTCATACACGTCCGCCTGCGGCGAGTTGGGCAGCGGCACCGTCTTGTACGAGTCGAGGTAGGTGCCGACGAGGTTGAAGTTCAGGCGGCCAGCGTTGATCCCCAGGTCATCGAGGTTCAGGCGATAATCGACCACCACGTCGACACCCTTGGTCTGCAGCGAGCCGGTGTTGACGTTGAAGCGCCGGAAGTAGCCGTTCTCGCCCTGCCACAGCGAACCCGACGGGCTGCGCTGGATCAGGCTGCAGAAGTACGGATCGCCGTTGCTGATGCAGTTCGCCATCGACAGGTTCGGGTTCACGCTGCCGACCAGGTCCTCGACCTTGATGTCGAAATAGTCGAGCGAGATGGTGAGGCCCGGGATGAAGCGCGGCTCGAACACCGCACCCAGCGCCAGCGTCTTGGCGGTTTCCGGCTGCAGGTTCTCGTTGCCGCCGATCAGCGAGTTGAACTGGCCCGCGGGGTTGTCGACGATGTTGCCGTACTGCGCCGCCGTCACGCCGGTGCGGGCGCACTGCGCCGCGGTCGCGATCGGGGTCGGGCCCGAGCACGGATCGAACGAGCCGTTGGCGTTCTCGGTCAGTTCGACCTCGAACAGCTGCTGGCTGGAGAACAGCTCGATCACGTTCGGCGCACGCACCGCCCGCTGGTACGAACCGCGCAGGCGGAAATCGCGCACCGGCGACCAGTTCAGGCCCAGCTTGTACGTGTCGGTCTTGAACCCGCTGTCATAGTCCGAGTAGCGATACGCGCCCTCGAACGACAGGCTGTGGAAGAACGGCTGCTGCTCGGCCAGCGGCACGATCAACTCGCCGAAGAACTCCTTCACCGCGACCGATCCCTTGATCGGCAGTTCCGGGCTGGCCGCCGCCTGATAGATTTCGTCCGGCTGGTAATCGACCGAATTCTTACGGAATTCATAGCCGAAGGCGACCGCGACACCGCTGTTCGCCAGCGGCGAGCGGATGCCCCATTCGCCAAGGTCACCGTTCACCGCGGCGACGACGTTCACCAGGTTCGTGTCACCGGTGATGGTCTTCACCTCTGAGACGTAATCCACCGCGTCCGCGCTTGCTGCCGCGCCGAAGTAATCGAGCGGCGAGCAGTTCGGATCATTGTTGTTCGGGTTGGCGTCGGCGTTGATCGCGCAGACGATCTGGCCGGCCGAATTGCGCACCGCATAGAAGGCGTTGGCCGTCCGCTGGCGGTTCGCATCGCCGGAGAAGCGGCTGCGGTAATTCACCTTCGAATAGATGCCGTACACGTCATACTTGAACGGCCCGGCGATGTCGCCGCGCGCGCCCAGCACGATGCGATAGCTCTGGTGCTGGATGTCGTCCTGACGATTGCCGCCCTCGACGTTGCGACGCGCGACGAGAACGCCGTTCGCGATCGACTGCGGGCCGACGTAATTGCCTGCCGCGTCATAGATGCTGCCGGTCGAAAGGCCGCGGCTGGTGCACAGATAATCGGCCTGCTGCGCGCTCAGGAACGGATTGTCGCAGTTGATGCCGCTGATGCCGCCGGCGTTGATCGCGATGCCGGCGCTGTTGGTGCCCGGCGCGATCTGCGCGATCGAGCGGTCCTCCATGAACGATGCTTCGATGTACGGGATGAAGTTCTCGTTCACCTCGTAATGCGCCATCGCACCCAGCGCGTAACGCTCGTCGGGGCGCTGGTAGTAATTGTAGGGCGCGAAATTGTACGTCGCCGAACCCGGAACGAAGCGGCCGTCGGACGCGCGGAACGACGTCGGCAGGCCCGGGACGCCGCCGGTGTTGGTGAAATTCGCCGGCGCGTTGGTGGCCGAGCCGCTGCACGAGAAGTCGTTGCCGCCGACGCCCGTCGCGCCCAGCGCGCAGGCGCTGTAATCGTAATCGGCCTGCAGGATCGGGTTCACCTTGCGGTACGTGGCATAGGCCGTCACGTTGCCGCGATCATCGTCGATGTTGCCGCCGACGACCGCCGACAATTCGGTGGTGAAGCCATTCCAGATGGTCTTCTCGGGCTTCTCATAGGCACCCGGCACGATCGCATTGTTGCGGTCGAGCAGGTCACGCAGCCCGTCGCGGTCGTTAGTGTGCTGGAAGCCGGAAACACTGCCGGAGAAGCGGATGCCGCTAAAATTGTCCATCAGCTTGAAGTTGACGACGCCCGCGATCGCGTCCGAACCGTAAACGGCGGATGCGCCGCCGGTCAGCACTTCGACCGACTGGATCAGCGGGGTCGGCACCTGGTTCAAGTCCGACGGGATGTTCTTGGGCGAGCCGTATGGCAGGCGGCGGCCGTTGACGAGCACCAGGGTGCGCGACGGGCTGAGGCCGCGAAGGTCGACCTGCGCGGTGCCGGTCGCCTCGTTCGAGTTGGCCGCGCCCTGCGCCGCGAACACCTGCGGCAGCTGGTTGACGAGGTCTTCGGTGCGTACCGTGCCGCGAACCGCGAACTCCTCTGCGCCCACGGTCGTGACCGGGCTCACGCTCTCGAGGTTCGGCGAGCGGATGCGCGAACCGGTGACGACGATGTCGCCCGGATCCTGCGCGGCGGCGGGCGCATCGGCGATGCTGTCCTGCGCCAGCGCGGGGCTAGCCGCGCCGGCAACCGCCACCGCGGAGCACAATAAGAAGGTACGCAGTCTCGACCTGGCAATCATTGTCAGTCTCCCCGTTCAATAATGTTGTGAAGGCGCCCGGCCGGTGTCCCTCGCCGGCCGGGGCCTGATCTTGCGCGTTACTTGTAGCGCCAGCTCGTCAGGTCAGCGCCCTTGGGTGCCGCCGCCTCGATCCGCTGCAGGATCTTGGGCACGTACATCCAGTTGTAGCGCAGGCGGCCGACCGAATTGGGCTGGGTCTTGTCGCCGTTCCAGCAATGCTCGTCGCGATCGCCGTACAGCACTTCCCCGCCGTACGCCGGCTGCGCCTTCTTCAGGAAATCCTCCATCAGATAGACGGCGTTGTTCAGGTAGAAGTTGTCCATGTCGCCGACATAGATGTGCACCTTGCCCTGAAGCTTGGGGCCAAGCGTCGCCCAGTCGCGCTCCATGATGTGGCGCAGGTCGTAATTGTCGCGCCAGTGCGCCGCGACGCTGGGGTCGATCTCGCCGGTCGCCTTGTTCCAGATGCGCTTGGGATAACCGTCCTCGCCCATCGGCGAATACACTGCTTCCCACACGTCCCACTGGCCGCCCGAGCGTGTCTTGTCGCCCAGCACCAGCTCCAGCCGGTTCTCGTCCTCGATCGTGTGCGACAGATGGCCCAGGTAATCGCGCTTGCCGGGCTTCGCGACCTTCCCGAACGGCCCGGTCCAGAAATAGGCGTTCTTGTCCTTGTAGATGTCCGTCACCATCGTCTGACGGAAATCGATCGGATCCGGGCAAGCGGCGAATGCGCCGTTATATTCGTCCGGATAGAATACCTGCGCGGCCAGCGCTTCCCAGCCGCCGGTCGACCCGCCGTACAGGAACCGCGCCCAGCCCTGGCCGATCCCCCGGAACTTCTTCTCCAGTGCGGGGATGAAGTCATAGGTGATGGCATCGCCATAGGGGCCGATGTTGGCGGAATTCACCGCATAGCTGTCGTCATAATACGGGTTCGAATGGTCGATCTCGACGATCAGCATCCGCGGGAAGTCGGGCGAGATCCACTTCTGGTAGAAGTCATACGCTTCCTGCTGCTCCGTCCGGGCATAGCAGGTCTCGTTCTTGAAGCGCTTGTTCGGCTCGCACTTGATGTCCGCATCGGGCGGCGTCGTGCGGAAACCGCCGAAATCGTCCGGGAAATGCCCGTGGAAGATGGCGATCGGATATTTCGCCTCGGGGTGCTTGTCGAAGTCCTTCGGGACGAGCACGTGCCCGCGGATATAGACGTCACGCCCCCAGAACTTGGACAGCCGGTCCGACTTGAACTTGAAGCGGCGGACGAATTCGGTGTCCTTGGGCTCCTCGATCGGGCCGAGCACCTCGGTCAACGCCACCTTGATCTCGCCGGGGCGCTTCGGATCGAAGTTCACCTTCATCGGCTTGCTGATGATGTTGCCCGGCTCCTTGCGCCAGTTCTGCCCCGCGCCGCGTGCGGCAGGCAGCTTCACGACCTTGCCGTTGCCCAGCTTGAACGTGTCGTACTTATGCAGGACCGCCTGCACCGTGTACGTGCCGGCCGGCACATCCGCGAGGCTGCGGCCGGGATAGCCCAGCACGTCCTTGCCCACGACGCGGGCCTGGCCGTTGCGGAAACCTTCGACCGGGATGCCGAACACCTGCGCGGCGTCATGGCTCGCATCGACCTGGAAGCGCGGCTCCTTCGTGTCGTCGGCCGCCAGCACCAGGATCACGCGGCCCTCATAGGGCGCTTCCTTGGCCGCCGGCGCCGCCAGCTCGACGCGGAATTCCTCTGCATGCAGCGCATGCGTCCCCGTTGTCAGCGCCGCGATTGCAGCGCCGACTGCGAATGTCTTTCGCATCGCAAATCCCCCAATGTCGGCGAGCCTCCCCGCTCAGCCGACGCTTGGAATTGTCCGCAAAGCAGACGTTGTCAATGAATTTTTGATCGCATAGCGAACGACAGTTGCAATAGCGAACGTTCTTGACGGCGGATGCGGACACCCGCACGGCGGCGGAAAGCTCAAAATTGTTCGTATTCGGACAGTGACCGGCCTAATGCCGCACCGACGGGTCAGGAGATCGTGCGAAATGCCGCGCAGTACACAGGATATTGATCATGCCGGGGAGGAAGAGGAGGTCTTTCCCGGCGAACAGGAAGATGGGCGCCATGAACAGGAAGATGGCGACCGGGATTATGTCGCATCTCTTGCCCGCGGTCTCGAAGTGATCTGCGCCTTCACCCGAGACAAGCCGACCATGACGCTCAGCGATGTGGCGAAGGCCACGGGCATGTCGCGGGCCACAACTCGTCGATTGCTGCTGACGCTGGTGCGGGAAGGTTACGCGGACAAGCGTGATCGGATCTTTTCGCTTCGTCCCAAGGTCCTTCAGCTCGGCTATTCGGCATTGTCCTCGGTCGGCATCCTCGATGTCGTCCAGCCGGTGATGAATGCTCTGTCGCAGCGGACGCAGGAATCGATCTACACCGCGGTCCTGACCGGCGATGATGTGACATATCTTGCCCGCTCGACGCCCGACCGTGTCATTTCGGTCAGCATCACCATCGGCAATCGTCTGCCTGCTTATGCGGTATCCACCGGCCGGGTGCTGCTGGCGGGCGAATCGGACGAATCGCTCGCCCGCTACCTCGATCGCGTCGAACTGGAAAAGCACACCTCGAACACGGTGCGCTCCAAGAAGCAGCTGCGCGCGATCATCGAGGAGACGCGCGCGCTCGGCTATTCACTGGTCGACGAAGAGCTCGAGGTCGGCGTGCGTTCGCTATCGGTGCCAATCTACGACGCGGGCGGCCATGTCGTCGCGGCGCTGAACGCCTGCTGCCCCTCGATGCGCTTCGCCGTCGACGAAATGCGCGAGAAACTGGTGCCGGAGCTTCGCGCCGCCGCCGCCAGCATCAACGAACGCTTTCAGGGCAAGTAGGCGCGGGGGGCGTCACCCCCCCCGCCCCGCCTGAGGGTTCAGGCAGCCAGCTCGTCCGCGACGAAGCCCGGCCAGTTGCGCATATAGGTGACGAACTGCGGGCTCAGCCCCTCGTCGAGCAGGTGCTGAGCGGTCACCGGCAGCGCCGGCGACTGGTACGCCGCCTCGCGCGCCACGCGCTTCGGGAAATCGTGCCGCAGGATCGCGGCGCGCCCGATCACCGCAAAGTCGCAGCCCGCCGCGATCACCGCCGCGGCATCCGCCCCGGTCATGATCTTGCCTGCTGCGCCCAGCCGCACGTCGCCGCGCGGCAGATCGGTGAAATAGCTCAGCAGCGAGCGGCCCTGATGCTCTTCTTCATACGGCTCCTTCGTCACGTCCCACAGCGACATATCGAGATAGTCGATGTCGCCCTTGGCCAGCAGCTGCGCCGCGACCTCGCGGATCTCGGCCAGCTTCAGCCCGAACCGCTCCGGCGACAGCCGCACGCCAAGCTGGAAATCGGTGCCGCAGCTGGCGCGGATGCCATCGACGATCTCGAAGATCAGCCGCGCGCGATTCTCCAGGCTCCCGCCATAGTGGTCCTCGCGATGGTTGATCTCGGCGGAGAGGAACTGCGCCAGGATATAGCCATGCGCGCCATGCACCTCGACGCCGTCGAAGCCCGCCCGTTCGGCGCGCACCGCGGCGGCGATGAAATCGTCGCGCAGCTGCTCCACCTCGTCCAGCGTCAGTCCGCGCGCGCCGCTCGCCGGGTCGTCCGACGGGCAGACCGGCGTGCCGACCAGGTCCTTGGGCGAGCGGTTGCCGGCATGGTGCAGCTGCACCGAGGAGACGGAACCGGCCTCCCGGATCTTCGTCGCCAGCCGCGTCAGGCCTTCCAGATGCTCGTCGCCGAACACGCCCAGCTGACCGGCAAAGCCCTGCCCCGCCTTCTGCACATGCGCCGCCGCGGTCATCGTCAGTCCGAAGCCGCCGGTCGCACGCATCGTCAGCCAGTGGAATTCCTCGTCCGAAAGCCGGCCGTCCTCATGGCTCTGCTGATTGGTGAGAGGCGCCAGCATGAAACGGTTCTTCAGCGCCGGGCCGCGCGTCAGCGTCAACGGTTCATGAAGCAAGGCGGCCGCATCGTTGGTCATCGGGCTCTCCTGGAAAACAGTGTCGCGCATCGCCGCCACGCATTCCGCGGCGCGCGCATGATGGTGATGGCACCGGCAGGTACACGCCAATGCGCTTGGCGCCGGGATGTCGCGATGAACGGGCGTTTTGGCAACCACCCCTTGGTTTTGCTTCCTCTGCTCCCTTCGCGCGTTTAGGCCGCTTCCTTCGCCCGTCCGGCGCCACCACGCGCCATTCCATGCCAAGGTCAGCCGCGCTTGTTCCGTCTCATCGATCGCTTCAGCCTGATCCTGCTAGCCACCGTCGTCGTCGCGACATTGCTGCCGTGCGAAGGGGACGTCGCACGCGTGTTCGACGTGGTCACGATCGGCGCGATCGCCGCGCTGTTCTTCCTCCACGGCGCGAAGCTGTCGCGCGAAGCGATCGTCCAGGGCATCACCAACTGGCGGCTCCACTTGCTGGTGCTGGCGATCACGTTCATCCTCTTCCCGCTGCTCGGCCTTGGCGCGCGCGAAGTGGCGCTGGGCGTGCTGACGCCCTCGCTCGCCGCTGGCATCCTGTTCCTGACGCTTCTCCCCTCGACGGTGCAGTCCTCGATCGCCTTCACCTCGATCGCCGGCGGCAACGTCCCCGCGGCGGTGTGCAGCGCATCCGCGTCGAACCTCATCGGCATCGGCCTCACCCCGATCCTCGTCGCTGCCTTCATGGGCGGCGAGGCGCATGTTTCGGGCGACCAGATCTGGGCGATCATCTTCCAGCTGCTCGTTCCGTTCGTCGCCGGCCACCTGTCACGCCCGCTCACCCGCGCCTTCGTGGAGCGCAACCGCGCGATGCTGTCGGTGGTCGATCGCGGCTCGATCCTGCTCGTCGTCTACACCGCCTTCAGCGCCGCCGTCGTCGAGGGGCTGTGGACCCGTCTTCCGATCTGGCAGCTGCTGCTCGTCGGCCTGTTCAGCGTCGTCCTCCTCGCGCTGGTGATGGTGATCACCGTCTTCCTCGCCGCCCGTCTCGGCTTCGATCGGGCGGATCGCATCGCGATCCTCTTTTGCGGCTCGAAGAAGAGCCTCGCCTCGGGCGTGCCGATCGCCGGCGTGCTGTTCCCGGCGGCGCAGGTCGGCCCGATCATCCTGCCGCTGATGATCTTCCACCAGCTCCAGCTGCTCGTCTGCGCCAGCATCGCGCAGCACTATGCCCGCCGCGCCGCCAGCGAGGCGGAGGCCGAAGAGGCCGTGGTCGCCGGCTGACGCCCGCCAGCCGCTTCCCGCGGGCGATCGGGCCCGCGAACGATTGACAAAGCCCGCCGTTCCACGGATCAGTCGCAAATAAGCGAAGCGACTTAATTCTAGCGGAGCGCCGTCCGGCGCTTCCGGGAGAGGGTGACGAGACAGTACGGTTCGCGGGGCACGCTGCCCCGTGCCCGCCAGTGACGTCGCCGTAGATCCACTCGGTCCGGAGATTGTCATGGCTCGGTTGAAGTTCGGTGCATTCCTCGCCCCCCACCACCCGATCGGCGAGCATCCGATGCTCCAGATGCGCGAGGATATCCGCCTCGCGAAGCACCTAGACGAGCTCGGCTATGACGAATTCTGGGTCGGCGAGCATCACTCAACCGGCTGGGAAGTGATCGCCTCGCCCGAGATGTTCCTGGCCGCTGTCGGCGAACATACCCAGCGCATCCGCCTCGGCACTGGCGTGGTCTCGCTGCCGTACCACCATCCGTTCAACGTCGCGCAGCGCATCGTCCAGCTCGATCACATGACGCGCGGCCGCGTGATCTTCGGCACTGGCCCCGGCGCGCTGCCGTCCGACGCATACATGCTCGGCATCGATCCGATGACTCAGCGCGATCGGCAGGACGAGGCGATCGGCGTCATCCGGCGCCTCTTCGCGGGCGAACGCGTGACGCATGAGAGCGACTGGTTCACGCTGAAGGACGCACGGCTTCAGCTATTCCCGCTGCAGGAGGAGATGCCCTTCGTCGTCGCCTCGTCGATCAGCCCTTCCGGCATGACGCTCGCCGGCAAATACGGGATAGGCGCACTCTCGATCGGCTCCAACTCGGACGCCGGCCTTGCCGCGCTGCCGACGCAATGGGGCTTCGCCGAACAGGCCGCCGCCAAGTCCGGCAAGACGGTGAGCCGCGACAATTGGCGCGTGCTGATGAGCTGGCACATCGCCGAAACGCGCGAGGAGGCACGCGCCCAGGCCGGCGCCGGCCTCATGAAATGGCATAATGAATATACCGTCGGCACGCTGATGCGCCCGGGCGCCAAGCCCTTTGCCTCGCCCGACGAGGCGGTGGACCTGACCGCCTTCGTCGACGGCGCCGCCGCCGTCATCGGCACACCCGACGATCTCGTCGCCGCGATCCGCAAGCTTCACGCCTCGGCCGGCGGCTTCGGCACCGTGCTCGGCTTCGTCCACGACTGGGCGAACCGCGAGAATACCGCCAAGAGCTGGGATCTCGTCGCGCGCTACGTCATCCCCGAGATCCACGGCCTGCTCGAAGGCTATCGCACCTCGCGCCAATATGTCGTCGACCATCGCGACGCGTTCGAGCGCGCCGGGCAGGCTGTGCTGTCGAAGATCATGTCGCACGAAGGCGCCGCCGCCGCGCTCAAGGCCGGCATGGAAGGGAATGTCGCGATGCGCTCGCCCAACGCGCCCGATCTCAACAAGGCCGCTGCGGCGATGAAGGAATAAGCACCGGCAACAAGCCCGGGCACCCCATCAGGAGAGTGATACCATGTCGATCGATTTCGAGATTCCGGCGGAGGCCAAGGCGATCCGCGCCAAGGTCCGCCAATGGGTGCAGGACGAATGCAAGCCCGCCGAAAAGCGGCTGACGAATGGCGAGGATTACAAGACGGTTCTCAATGAACTGCGCACCAAGGCCCGCGCGCAGGGCTTGTGGTGCCCGTTCATTCCCAAGGAATATGGCGGCATGGGCCTTGGCCCGCTCGCCAATGCGCTGGTCCAGATGGAGCTCGGCGAAAGCCACCTCGGCGCGCTGTCGATGAACACGCAAGGCCCCGATGACGCGACGATGATGACGCTGCTGGCGCACGGCACCGATCATCAGAAGGAAAAGTATCTGAAGCCGCTGCTCAACGGCGAAAAGCGCATCTGCTATTCGATGACCGAGAAGGCGGCCGGCGCCGACGCGACGGGCATGCAGACCCGCGCGGTAAAGGACGGCAACGAGAATTACGTGCTGAACGGGGAGAAATGGTTCTCGTCCGCCGCCAGCGTCGCCGACATCGCGCTCGTCATGGCGATGACCGATCCCGATGCGCCGCGCCATCAGCGCTATTCCACCTTCATCGTCGAGCTGCCCAACCCCGGTTATCGCATCGTCCGCGATATCGAGACGATGGCGGTGCATGGCCCCCTGACCGAGATCCTCGGCGGCGGTCATTCGGAGGTCGAGATCAAGGATCTCGTCGTCCCGGCGGAGGATCTGCTCGGCGGCGAAGGCAATGGCTTCAACATGGGCCAGCATCGCCTCGCCTACGGCCGCCTGCGCCATGGCATGCACAATGTCTCGATGGCGCAACGCGCGCTCGATCTCGCCACCGCGCACGTCATCCAGCGCGAGACGTTCGGCAAGCTTCTGAAGGAGCGGCAGGGTGTCCAGTGGATGCTCGCCGATTGCGCGGCGGAGATCTACAAGGCGCGGCTGATGCTGCTCCACATCGCCTACAAGGCGGAGCGCGGCGACGACATCCGTCAGGAGAATTCGATCGCCAAGATCTTCCTCGCTAACATGGTGCATCAGGTGGTCGACACCGCCATCCAGCTGCACGGCGCGCTTGGCTTCAGCCTCGATACCCCGCTCGCCGCCTGGTACACGCACATCCGCTCGCAGCGGCTGGTGGACGGCCCGGACGAGGTCCATCGCTGGACGGTCGGCCGCAACGTCATCAAGGCCTATGAGCGCACCGGCACCACCGCCTCGGCCTGCGGCGGCGACCTGCTCTAAACCGAAGCGCTCGCAGCGACATTGCAGCCGCACCGGTCGTCACCGGCGCGGCTGCATCGCTTAGTGCCGTCAGACGTTCGCGACCACCACCGCGCGCACGTTCAGATACGCTTCCAGCGCCTCCGGCCCGCCTTCGGTGCCGTAGCCGGAATCCTTGATCCCGCCGAACGGCAGCTCGGCCGATCCCGCCGCGGGCGTATTCACCCACAGCATGCCCGCCTCCACGCGCCGCGCCAGCAGGTCCGCATTGGCGAGCGAGCGGGTGAAGGCATAGGCTGCCAGCCCGAACGACAGGCGGTTCGCCTCCGCGATCGCTTCGTTCAGATCGTCGAAGCCGCGGATGCCCGCGACTGGCCCGAACGGCTCGTCGTTGAACAGCCGTGCGTCGAGCGGCACGTCCGCCAGCACCGTCGGCGCCCAGAAATTGCCCGCCTCGCCGATCCGGCTGCCGCCGGTAAGCACCGTCGCGCCCTTGGCCACCGCATCGGCCTGGAACTCGGCCATCGCAGCGAGGCGCCGCGGGTTGGCGAGCGGCCCCATCTGGGTGCCTTCCGCCGTGCCCTCGCCCACCTTGATGCCCTGCGCGAGCGCGGCGAATGCCTCGCCGAACTGCCGCTTCACGCTGTTGTGGACGAGGAAGCGGGTGGGCGAGATGCACACCTGCCCCGCATTGCGGAACTTCGCGCTACCGACGCTCTTCACCGCCAGGTCCACGTCGGCATCCTCGCACACGATCACCGGTGCGTGGCCGCCAAGCTCCATCGACACGCGCTTCATATGCTTGCCGGCGAGGCTTGCGAGCAGCTTGCCGACCGGCGTCGAGCCGGTGAAGGTGATCTTGCGGATGATCGGGCTTGCGATCAGATATTCCGAGATCTCGGACGGCGTGCCGAAGACGAGGTTCAGCACGCCTTCCGGCAGCCCCGCATCCTCGAACGCGCGGATCAGCGCCGCCGGGCTCGCAGGCGTTTCCTCCGGCGCCTTCACGATCATCGAGCAGCCCGCAGCAAGCCCGGCGCCGATCTTGCGCACGATCTGGTTGATCGGGAAGTTCCACGGCGTGAACGCCGCCACCGGCCCTACCGGGTCCTTCACCACCATCTGCCGGATGGCGAGGTTCGACCGATGCGGCACCAGCCGGCCATAGACGCGGAAGCCCTCTTCGGCGAACCATTCGATGATGTCCGCCGCGGCCATCGCCTCGCCCTTGGCCTCGGCCAGCGGCTTGCCTTGTTCCTGCGTCAGCAGCAGCGCGATGTCCCCGGCGCGCTCGCGCATCAGGCCCGCGGCCTTGCGCATGATCCGGCTGCGCGCCGCGGGCGTATAGTCACGCCACGTCTCGAACCCGCGCTGCACGGCATCGAGCGCCAGGTCGAGGTCCGCCTTGGTCGCATGGGCGACGCGGCCGATCTCCTTGCCCGTCGCGGGATTTTCCACCCCCAGCGTCCGGCCGTCGCCCGCATCGCGCCACGTGCCGCCGATGAAAAGCTGGGTATCGGGATAAGCCATTATATCGTCGCTCCGTCATGATCGGGGTCCGTCGCCCCGCTGCATCGCCAACGTTCCGGCCGCCGCTCCGTCCCGCAGGGAGCCGGCGCGAAGGATCAGCCGGACGCTGCGGTCTTTGCGGGCTCAAGCCCCAGTTCGGCGCGGATCGCCGCGCCGTCGGCATCCAGCGCCGGCGCAAGGCGCGATGTGGGTCGGTGCGCCTCAAAGTCAATCGGCGTGGCCGGCAGCCGGATCGTCCGTCCGTCCGGCGCCTCGAGGTCGACATAGCATCCCGCGGCGATCGCCTGCGGGTCGCGCGTCGCCTGCCCCACCGTCTGCACCGGGCCGTAGATCAGCTTCTCCGCCTCCAGCGCCGCCTGCACCTCGGCCCAGCTCATCGCGCCGAACGCCTCGTCCAGCACGGCGAGCAGCGCCGCGCCATTCGCCCGCCGGTCACGCACCCCGCGGAAGCGTGGATCCTCGACCAGCTCGGGCCGGCCGATCGCGCGCGCCAGCTTCGGCCAGTCGCCCGATCCCTGCCGCGGCACGGTGACGAACCACTGGCCGTCCGCGGTGCGGAAGAAATTGTTGAGCACGTTCACCACCTCGGGCCGCGCCTTGGTGGAGGCGAGCTTGTTGAGCTGCAGCTGCACGGCATGTTCCGACGAGGCGGCATAGACGCCCATGCGCAGCAGCGACGTCTCCAGCTTCTGCCCCTCGCCCGTCCGCTCGCGGTGGAACAGCGCCGCCATGATCCCGCTGACGAGGCCCATCGCCGCCATGTGATCGCCGATCCCCGTGCGCAGCGGCGCCGGATCGGCATCCTTGACGCTGGTCAGCGAGCACAGCCCCGATCGCGCCCAGAAAGCCGTGATGTCGAAACCGGGCTTGTCCGCCTCCGGCCCGGCAGCGCCATAGCCGGTGAAGTTCGCGAAGATGAGGTCCGGCTTGATCGCCTTCAGTTGCTCCCAGCCGATCCCCAGTCGCTCCAGGCTCGCGGGCCGCGTGTTGGTCACGAACACGTCGGCTGTCGCGATCAGCCGCCGCAGCACCTCCGCGTCCTCGCTGTCGGTCAGGTCGAGCGCGATCGATCTCTTGCCGCGATTGTCGGTGTCGAACACGCGGTTCTCGGTGTCGTCGCGCCCCAGCGAGGTGAA
The DNA here is from genome assembly GCF_045371305.1 of Sphingomonas sp. 179-A 2A2 NHS. NCBI lineage: Bacteria > Pseudomonadati > Pseudomonadota > Alphaproteobacteria > Sphingomonadales > Sphingomonadaceae > Sphingomonas > Sphingomonas sp. 179-A 2A2 NHS. The sequence goes on from NZ_JBIQDE010000009.1 coordinate 35,380, forward strand.
GAACTGGCGGAACGGATCGCCCTCGCGCGGTTCCACCTTGATCACTTCGGCGCCCCAGTCGGACAGGATCCCGCACGCCCCCGGCCCGGCGACGTAACTCGCCAGTTCCACCACGCGAATGCCGTTCAACATCGTGCTCTCTCCCGCTTGTGCCGGCGGTGCGCCCTCGTTGGCATCACACCCCGCTCTTGCCCCGGGTCAAACCGGCCAGCCGGCGACAGGTCAAGCCATGCCTTGGCCAAGCTCGACGCACAGCGGCGCAAAGCGGACCTGTTTTGCAAAGCCGTCGGATCGCGGATAGGGTTGTGACACCGGTGTCAAATTGATAATCCACTTATTGGGTAGGTTTTGGAGAGAAACAGAAGTGTCAAAGGGGATTTGGGCGGCTGGCGTCGCCTTGACCGCGTTCGCAGTGCCCGCAGCGGCGCAGGACGCGGGAACCACGGCCGCCGCGCCGGGCAGCGACGTACAGGCCTCGGCAGAGGCGAGCAGCGACGAGACCGGGCTTGGCGATATCGTCGTCACCGCGCAGAAGCGGTCGGAACGGCTGCAGGACGTGCCGCTCGCCGTCTCGGTCGTGTCGGGTGATGCGATCGCGCAGCTTGGCGGCGTCAACCTCGAGAACGCGCAGTATCTCGTGCCAACGATGAACTTCCGCAAATCGGGCACGACGATCAACCAGTCGCTGTTCCTGCGCGGCGTCGGCACCTCCACCTTCTCGATCGCGGGCGAACCGTCGATCTCCACCGTCGTCGACGGCGTCGTCTATTCGCGCGCCGGCGAGGCGTTCAGCGATCTCGTCGATATCGACCGGATGGAAGTGCTGCGCGGCCCGCAGGGCACCCTCTTCGGCAAGAACGCCTCGGCCGGCGTCATCAACATCGTCACCCGCCGCCCGGGCGACGAGTTCGGCGGCTATGTCGAGGGCAGCTATTACACCGGCGGTGACGAATATCGCGTAAGAGGCGCGGTCGATCTGCCGCTGGCGGAAGGCATCAAGAGCCGCTTCACCGGCTTCTACGGCTCGTGGGATGGCAACATCCGCAACATCGCGCACGGCGGCCGCCGCGTGAACGGATACGAGCATTGGGGCGTGCGCGGCATGATCGTCGCCGATCCGACGCCCGATCTGCAGTTCACCCTGATCGGCGACTATCGCGAGGCGAAGGACGATTGCTGCGCCGAAGTGATCGGCACGCCTGCCACGGGCCTTGCCGCGCAGCTGCTGCCGGACGTGCGCGGTGACAAGTCGCGCACCATCAACCAGGATCTCATCACCCGCACCAACGAGAAGAGCTGGGGCGTCTCCCTCCAGGCGGATTGGACGCTGGGGACGCAGACGATCACGTCGATCACCGCCTATCGCGATTACCGCAACGAAGAGATCCGCGATGGTGACTGGCTGCCGGCCGCTTATGTCGGCCTCAACCAGCTGCACGATTTCGGCCCGCAGACCGGCGATACGTTCAGCCAGGAAATCCGGCTGACCTCGCCGTCCAACCAGTTCCTCGAATATGTCGTCGGCGCCTTCTATTCACGCGCCTATTCGGAACGCTCGTTCCGGCGTGACGATATCGTGTGCAACACGGTGCCGGCCTCCACGCCCACGTCGCTGATCCCGTGCACCACGCCGGGACTCAGCGTCACCCGGCCGACCGGTACGGCGGTGTTCGGCTCGACGTTCAAGAACCTCGCCTTCTTCGGCCAGGCGACGCTGAACCTCACCGATCGCTTCCGCGTCATCGGCGGCATCCGCTACACCGCCGATCAGCTGGACGTGTTCCACAGCCGCGTCACGGCGCTCGCCGGCCCGGGCATCAACCCCAATTTCGACCAGGGCGTCTTCGATCGCTACCAGCAGCTCGTCGCCTCGGGCGTGTCCCCCACGGCGGCGCAGACCCAAGCGGTGGCAGCGTCGAACGGCATTCCCTGGCGCGGCAAGACGACCAACGACAATTGGTCCGGCAAGGCCGGCGTGCAGTTCGATATCGTGCGTGAATCGACCGCCTATGCCACCTATTCGCGCGGCTATAAGGGTCCGGCGTTCAACATCTTCTACAACCTGTCCGCCACCGGCACGAACGTGATCGAGCCGGAAACCGCGGACAGCTACGAAATCGGCGTCAAGAACACCCTGTTCGACGGCCGGCTGGTGCTGAACCTCGCCGCCTTCTACGCCAAGTACAACAATTACCAGGCGAACAACCCGGATGAAGTGGCGGGCGTCCTCGTCACGCGCTTCACCAACGCGGGCACCATCTCCACCCGCGGCGTGGAGCTGGACGTGCTGGTCCAGCCGGTGCGCGATCTCAGCATCTCGGGCGGCGTCGCCTACACCGATGCGCATGTCGATCAGTTCAAGCTGCCGACCAACGGCACCGTCGGTTCGGTGATCCCCTCGGGCACGCAGCTTGGCGCCGCGGTGAAGTGGAAGGGCTCGGTCGCGGCCGATTATCGCATCCGCACCGGCGGCGCGGTCGATTTCGGCCTCGGCACGCAGATCAGCGCGCAGACGAAGCAGACCGGCCAGTTCGATGCCAATCCGGTGATCCGCGAGCTGACGCAGATCCCCGGCTACACGCTGGTCAATCTCAGCGCTTCGGTGATGGATGCGGACGATCGCTTCCGCCTGACCGCGCAGGTCAAGAACCTGTTCGATCAGAGCTTCCCGGCTGCGATCACCAGCGGCGGCCCGGGCGGTGCCTATCGCTACATCATCCCGCGTGAGGCGGATCGCTATTACGGCATCACCGGCCGCATCAACTTCTGATCCGCTCCTGTCCGCGCCACGCACCGGCGCGGGCAGGTCACCTTCGGGGGCGGCGTCAGCCGCTCCCCCCTATTTGCCCTTCGCTAGATCGGGCATGGCGGCGAGGTTCGTCACCAGCTTGCGCGCGATCGTGCGCAGCGTCTCGCCTTCCTGAACCGTCAGCGCAGGGTTGCTCACCATCTTCGCCGGCGCCTTCGCGGCTGCCTTGCGCAACGCGTCGCCCGCCCTGGTCAGCGACACCACCACGCGCCGCTCGTCCGCGCTGTCGCGCTGGCGGGACAGGATCCCGTTTGCCTCCATCCGCTTCAGCAGCGGCGTCAGCGTCCCGCTATCGAGGTACAGCCGCCGCCCGATCTCGCTCACGCTCTGGCCGTCCTTCTCCCACAGCACCAGCATCACCAGATATTGCGGATAGGTCAGCCCGATCTCGTCCAGCGCCGGGCGGTACAGCCGCGTCAGCAGGTTCGACGCGGCATAGAGCGGGAAGCACAATTGATTTTCCAGCTTCAGCGCCTCGGCGGCACCGTCGACCTTGGCTTCGTCTACCTTGATTGCGTCCATCATCTGGCTTTCCGGTCGGCGGCTCACGCCCGTTGCTGCGCTAAGGATGCACGTTCCGGGTCGTTTCAGCTACTCATCTTGATCCTGCGGCGCGGCAGCAACGCGGCGATCGGCGCGCGCCGGCGAATTAACGCCCTATCATTGCTCGATCGTTGCGCATCCGGCTTGACGCTGCGCCCCCCGCTGTTCGATCAGGACCCTATGTTCAAGCACTTCGCCGCTTCGCTCACCCTCGTCGCGCTCGCCGCCGGCGCCTCCGCCCAGACCATCGCTCAGCAGACCGCCGGCTCTCCCGCGGTCGCCCAGCGCCAGGTCGGCAGCGCCACCCTGTCCGGCGTGCCGGAGATCCCGGCCGATGTGCGCGAGGCGGTGCAGCGCTACCAGAACAGCCGCGCGGCGCAGTTCGAGGACTGGCTGCCCGATGGCTCGATGCTGATCGCCACGCGCTTCGGCGCGACGCAGCAGCTGCATCATGTGGCGAAGCCCGGCGCCACCCGCACCCAGGTCACCTTCGGCGCGGAGCCGATCGCCAGCGCCACCGTCATCCCCGGCACCGATCGCTTCGTGATGACGCGCGACACCGGCGGCGACGAATGGTTCCAGCTCTACACCCGTGGCCTCACCGGCACCGCGCAGCAGCTGACGCAGGCGGGCACGCGCAACGGGTCGCCGGTGTTCAGCAAGGACGGCAGCCTCCTCGCCTGGGCACGCGCCACCAAGGGCAGCGCCGCCTACACGATCCTCGGCGTCGACCCGAAGGCCGGCGGCACGCCGCGCACCTTGTATCAGGCGGACGGCGCCGTCGCCCCGGCGGACATTGCGCCCGACAAGTCCCGGCTGATCTTCGTGCGCAGCCTGTCGAACCGCGAGGACCAGCTGTTCGAACTCGATCTCGCCACCGGCAAGGCACGGCGCATCGCGCCCAAGGCAGAAGTCGCCGTCTACCAGTCCCCGCGCTACCTGCCGGGCGGCAAGAAGCTGATCGCCATCTCCGATCGCGGCAACGACACCCGCCAGCTGGTCGAGATCGACCTCGCCACCGGCGCGCAAGCCGTGCTGACGCCGGGGCTGAAGTGGGATGTCGAAAGCTATGACCTGACCGACGATGGCCGCGTGCTGGCTTATGCGGTGAACGAGGACGGCTTCTCGCGCGTGGTGGTGCAGGATCGCATCACCCGCCGCGCGCTGCCGCAGCCGACGTTGCCCAAGGGCGTGCTGACGGCGCTCAAGTTCTCGCCCGACGGCAAGCAGCTCGCGATCGGCCTCACCTCCGCCACGTCGGCCGGGGACGTGTGGAGCTGGGACGTCGATGGCGGCGAACTGACGCGCTGGACGACGTCGGAGCTCGGCGATCTCGATCCCGCGCAGCTCGCCGAGCCGGAGCTCATCCGCTTCAAGTCGTTCGACGGCCTGTCCGTGCCTGCATTCGTCTATCGTCCCAAGGGCGTGCCGGCGGGCACGCGCACGCCGGTGATCATCGACATCCACGGCGGGCCGGAGGCACAGACGCGACCGATCTGGAATTATGGCGCGCAATATTTCGCCGACGTGCTGAAGGCGACGGTGATCCTGCCCAACGTTCGCGGCAGCGACGGCTATGGCAAGCGCTACCTCAACCTCGACAATGCCGAAAAGCGCGAGGATTCGGTGAAGGACATCGGCGCGCTGCTCGACTGGATCGGCCAGCAGCCGAACCTCGATGCCAGCCGCGTCGCCGTCTATGGCCAATCCTATGGCGGCTATATGAGCCTTGCCGTGATGACGCATTATTCCGATCGCCTGGTCGGCGGCGTCGAGCGTTATGGCATCAGCAACTGGATCACCTTCCTCGAGAATACCGAGGCCTATCGCCGCGACAATCGCCGCGCCGAATATGGCGATGAGCGTGATCCCAAGATGCGCGCCGTGCTGGAGCGTGTCTCGCCGATCACGAACGTCGATCGCATCAAGAAGCCGATGCTGGTGATGCAGGGTGCTAACGACCCGCGCGTGCCGCAGCTTGAATCCGATCAGGTGGTCGAGAAGCTGCGCGCGAACGGCAACGAGACCTGGTACGTGCTGTTCGCCGACGAGGGTCACGGCTTCCTGAAGAAGCCGAATAATGATCTTCGCCGCGAGGTGGAGACGGTGTTCCTGCGCCGCCTGTTCGAGCAGCAGCCGGCGCGCTGATTTCGACCACGCGCAGGGCGCGGCTGGGCATTGCGCTTCCAGCCGTGCTCAACCGTGCTCATCTTTGCACATGCCGCGGCCATGCACGCCCAATGCTGGCCGTCAGCGCACCATCGGCAGCCGAATTCTCACCGCTTTTTCCGGTGAATTCGGCGAGAAACGAAACCGGGGTGGCCCCGTTGGGCTTTTCGCGATAACCCTTGTTTCTCGCAGCGACCGCCACCTCGTGGATAACGTTTCCAATCAACCGGGAGACGATGAATAACGACGCCTAGTGCAAGCCTGTTGTGGCTGATCCTGCTGCTGCCGTTCACCGGCAGCCTCGTCGCTGCCCATCTGGCGACAAGCGCACGTAACGCTGCGGGTCTGCTGGCGGGCGCGACTGCCCTGGCCGCAACGGTGATCGTAATCTTCCTCTATCCGGCGCTGGCGGCCGGTGCGGTGCTGGAAAGCCGGGTCGAATGGCTGCCCTCCCTCGGCCTGAACCTCGTGCTCCGGCTCGACGGGCTGTCGTGGATCTTTGCGCTGCTGGTGACGGCGATCGGCTTCCTCGTCGTCATCTACGCGCGCTATTACATGTCGCCCGAAGATCCCGTCCCGCGCTTCTTCTCCTTCCTGCTCGCCTTCATGGGGGCGATGCTCGGCCTCGTCATGTCCGGCAATCTGGTGCAGCTCGCCTTCTTCTGGGAAGTGACCAGCCTCACCTCGTTCCTCCTGATCGGCTATTGGCACCAGAACGAAAGCGCGCGCATTTCCGCGCGAATGGCGCTGATCGTCACGGTCGCGGGCGGCCTCTGCCTGTTGCTCGGCGTCGTCCTCATCGGCAAGATCGTCGGCAGCTACGATCTCTCGGTGGTCCTCGCCGCGGCGCCCCAGATCCAGGCCCACCCGCTATACCTGCCGGCGCTGATCCTGGTGCTGGTTGGGGCCTTCACCAAGAGCGCCCAGTTCCCGTTTCACTTCTGGCTCCCGCACGCGATGGCCGCGCCGACGCCGGTATCCGCCTATCTGCACTCCGCAACGATGGTGAAGGCCGGCATCTTCGTCATGATGCGGCTCTGGCCGGTGCTCGCCGGGACGGACGAATGGTATCTGATCGTCACCTGCACTGGTCTCATCACCCTGACGGTGGGCGCCTGGGCGGCGATCTTCCAGCAGGACCTGAAGGGGATGCTGGCCTATTCGACGATCAGCCACCTCGGCATCATCACGCTGCTGCTCGGCCTGGGCAGCCCGCTCGCCTTCGTCGCCGCGATTTTCCACACGCTGAACCACGCCACGTTCAAGGCATCATTGTTCATGGCCGTCGGCATCATCGACCATGAAACCGGCACGCGCGATCTGCGCAAGCTGAGCGGCCTCTATCGCTTCATGCCGATCACCGCGACGCTGGCGATGGTTGCCGCCGCCGCCATGGCAGGCGTGCCGCTACTCAACGGCTTCCTGTCGAAGGAGATGCTGCTGGCGGAGGCGCTGCATGATTACAACGACACCTGGCTCGACAAGACGCTGCCCTGGGTCGTCACGATCGCGCTGATCTTCAGCGTCCTCTACTCGCTGCGCTTCATCCTCCAGACATTCTTCGGCCCGCCCGCGACGCTCGATCGCATGCCGCATGAGGCGCCGCACTGGATGCGCGTGCCGATCGAGGTCCTGGTGCTGCTCTGCCTGCTGATCGGCATCCTTCCCGCGGTCACCATCGGCCCGGTGCTGAAGCTCGCGGCACATGCCGTGCTCGGCGATCGCACGCCCGAATACAGCCTCGCGATATGGCACGGCTTCACACGACCGCTGTTCCTCAGCGTCGCGGCGCTGGTGCTGGGGGCGATCGGTTATATGCTGTTCGCCAAGCGGCTGAACACGATCAGCGCGCCGCCGCTCGTCAGCCTGCTGAAGGGCCGCCGCGTGTTCGATGCCGCGCTCTATGCCATCGTCGCCTTTGCCCGGCGCCTGCTGCTGCGGCTCGGCACCAACCGGCTTCAGCCGCAACTCCGGCTGCTGGTGATGATCGCGATCCTGGCCGGCGTCCTCCCGTTCCTCCGCTACGGCTATTCGCTGGGCAACCGGCTCGGCACGGTGCTCGATCCGGGCTTCGGCATCCTGTGGGTGATCGGCGGCGTGCTGGCGATCGCCGGCGCCTGGCAGGCGAAATATCACCGGCTGGCCGCCGTCGTGCTGATCTCCGGTGTCGGCATGGTCAGCTGCATCAGCTTCGTCTGGCTGTCCGCGCCCGATCTCGCGCTCACCCAGCTCCTGGTGGAGACCGTCACCACCGTGCTTCTCCTCCTCGGGCTGCGCTGGCTCCCCAAGCGGCTGCCGGATGTATGGCCGGGTTCCGGCTCCCCGGCCAAGGTGCGCATCCGGCGCGGGCGCGATCTGCTGATCGCGATCGTCGCCGGCGCAGGCATGGCGCTCGTCTCCTACGCCGTCATGACGCGGCCGCTGCCGGACACGATCTCCCGCTTCTTCATCGAACGTTCGTACCCGGACGCGGGCGGGCGCAATGTCGTGAACGTCATCCTGGTCGATTTTCGCGCCTTCGATACGCTCGGCGAAATCACCGTCCTCGCCGTCGTCGCGCTGACCGTGTTCTCGCTGCTGCGCCGCTTCCGGCCGGCGGGCGAAAGCCTCCGCAACCCGCTGCAGCAGCGCCAGCAGGATGCCTATGACGAGGCGGGCGAGGGCCGCGAGCCGGGCGATACGCTGTCCGATTACATGCTCGCGCCGCGCGTCATCATCGAATGGCTGTTCCCGGTGATCATCGTTTTTGCCTTGTACCTGCTGATCCGGGGCCATGATCTGCCCGGCGGCGGCTTTGCGGCCGGGGTCACGATGTCGATCGCGCTGATCCTGCAATATATTGCCACCGGCACACGCAGCGTGGAAGCGCGCCTGCGGGTCCAGCCGATCAACTGGATGGCCACCGGCCTGCTCGGCGCGGCGGCCACCGGCGCGGCGGCGCTGCTGTTCGACCGGCCGTTCCTCACCTCATGGTTCCGCTACGTGGACGTGCCGCTGATCGGCAAGGTGCCGGTCGCCACCGCGCTGCTCTTCGATCTCGGCGTGTTCCTGCTCGTCGTCGGCGCGACGGCGGTGATCCTTATCGCGATCGCCCACCAGTCGATCCGCACGCCCGTCCGGCAAAAGGACGTGTCCCCTGAACCGGCGCCGGAGCGGATCTGATGGAACTCGTTCTCGCCCTCGGCATCGGCATCCTGACTGCGTCAGGCGTATGGCTGATCCTTCGCCCGCGTACCTTTCAGGTGATCCTCGGTCTGTCACTGCTGTCCTATGCCGTGAACCTGTTCATCTACGCGATGGGCCGGCTGAAGGTGGATGCCCCGCCAGTGGTCGGCGCGGTCGCCGGCGATCCGGGGCTTTATGATGATCCCCTTCCCCAGGCGCTCGTGCTTACCGCGATCGTCATCTCCTTCGCGATGACGGCCTTGCTGCTCGTCGTACTGCTTGCGTCGCGCGGCGCCACCGGCACCGACCATGTCGACGGGGACGACGGCGAATGACGGGTGATTTCATGCGCCACCTGATCATCGCGCCGGTGCTGCTGCCGCTGGTGGCGGGCGCCGTCATCCTGTTGATCAAGGATCGCCGCGTGCTGGCGAAGCGCGTCATCGCGCTCGGCACGGCGTTGGCGATGCTGGGCATCTCGATCGTCCTGCTCGGGGATCTCGCCAGCACCGGCTTTGCCGGCCAACGCGCGACGACTGCCTATCTGGTCGGCGACTGGCCGGCACCGGTCGGCATCGTGCTGGTGCTCGACTGGCTATCCGCGATGATGCTGGTGCTGACGTCGATCCTCGGCGTTACCTCGCTCATCTACGCCACGGCGCGCTGGGACAAGGCCAGCCCCCGCTTCCATGCCTTGTTCCTGTTCCAGTTGATGGGGCTGAACGGCGCATTCCTGACGGGCGATCTGTTCAACCTCTTCGTCTTCTTCGAGGTGCTGCTCGCGGCCTCGTTCGGGCTACTGCTGCACGGATCGGGCAAGGCGCGGATCAAGGCCGCGCTTCATTACGTCGCGATCAATGTCGCCACCTCGCTCGTGTTCCTGATCGGCGCGGCGACCGTCTACGGCGTCACGGGCACGCTCAACATGGCCGATCTCGTCATCCGCATCCCGGCGGCGAGCGCGGACGATCTGTCGATCCTGCAAAGCGGGATGGGCATCCTTGGCATCGCCTTCCTGGTGAAAGCCGGCATGTACCCGCTCGGCTTCTGGCTGCCGCGCACCTATGCCGCCGCCGCGCCGCCGGTGGCCGCCTTGTTCACGATCCTCAGCAAGGTCGGCATCTACGCCTTGCTGCGCGTCTACCTCCTCCTGTTCGGCATCAACGCCGGGCAGGCGAGCTTCGGCGCGGAGTGGCTGCTCTACGGCGGCATGGCGACGCTCGGCTTCGGCATGATCGGCGTCCTGGCGGCGCGCACGCTGACCGGGATCGCGGGCTATTCGCTGATCGTCTCGGCCGGCACGCTTCTCGCCGCGATCGGCGCCGGGCGCGGTGACGTCCTCGCGGGCGCACTGTTCTACCTCGTCAGTTCGACGCTCGGCCTCAGCGCCTTCTACCTCCTGATCGAGATGATCGACCGTCGTGAAACCGCGCCGCTCACCGGCGGTGAGCCGGTGTTCGACGATGAGTATGTCGGCCCGGCTGACACGCGCGAAACGGAGATCGGCGTGGTGATCCCCGCGACATTGGCGATCATCGGCGGCGGCTTCGCCTTCTGCGCCTTGCTTATCGCCGGTCTGCCGCCGCTCTCCGGCTTTGTCGCCAAGTTCGCGATGATCGATGGCCTCCTCAATCTCGGCGAATCCATCGCGCCGGAAACGTGGCTGCTGATCGCGCTCCTCATCGGGTCGGGCATGGCGATGCTGATCTCCAGCAGCCGCGCCGGCATTGACCTCATCTGGGATTCCGAGCCCGGCTCCCAGCCCTCGCTCCGTATCAGCGAGGCGTTGCCGGTGGGCATGCTCCTGGCCGTGTGCCTCGGCCTGATGGTGTTCGCAGGGCCGGTGATGCGCTACATGGAACGCACCAGCCAGTCGCTGGCTGATCGCCACGGCTATATCGAGGCGGTGCTCGGCGCGCGCACGGAAGGGGCGAATCGGCCATGACGCGCCTGATCCCGCACCCCCTGCTCGCGGTCGCGCTGCTGATCCTGTGGCTGCTGCTCACCCAGTCGCTGTCGCCCGGTCAGATCCTGCTCGGCGCGCTCGCGTCGCTGATCGCCACCCATGGCTTTGCCGCGCTTCGCCCGGATCCGGCGCCGCGCATCCGCTTGCGCCCGATGCTGAAGCTGGCCGGGCTCGTCTTCGTCGACATCATGCGATCGAACATCGCCGTTGCCGCGATCGTTGTGTCGCGCCGCAAGGACCGGGTTGCCGACTTCATCCGCGTGCCGATCGCGCTCAAGAACCGCCAGGCACTGGCGATGCTCGCGCTCATCATCACCGCGACACCGGGCACGCTCTGGGTCAATTTCGATCGCCGCCGCGGCATCCTGCTGCTCCACGTGCTCGATCTCGTCGACGAGGAGCAGTGGGTGCGCCTGATCAAGGATCGCTACGAATCCTTGCTCATGGAGATCTTCGAGCAATGACCGCGCTTGTCCTCGCCTTCGCCATCACGGGCGCACAGGTCATGCTCGGCCTTGCCATGATGTGCGCTGCCTATCGCATGGTCGCCGGCCCGCGCGCGCAGGATCGCGTGCTTGGGCTCGACACCTTCTTCACCAACTCGATGCTCCTCCTGTTGACCTTCGGGATTCAGACCGGCCGCACTTTGTATTTCGAATCCGCAATCACCGTCGCGCTGCTCGGCTTCGTCGGCACGGTGGCGCTGTCCAAGTTCCTGATGCGCGGCGAGGTGATCGAATGATCCAGGCACCCGATCTTCCGCTCTGGGCCGCGCTGATCGTCGGCCTGCTGGTGCTTGCGGGTGCCGGGATCACGCTGGTTGGCTCGATCGGCCTTCTGCGGCTTAACTCCTTCTTCGATCGGGTTCACGCGCCGACGCTCGGCAGCAGCATGGGGGCGATGCTGATCGTCCTCGCGTCGATCGTCTGCTTCTCGGTGCTGCGCTCGCGGCTGTCGATCCACGAGATCCTGGTGCTGGTGTTCATCACCTGCACCGCGCCGGTCGCCTTCATGCTCCTCGCCCGCTCCGCCTTGTACCGCAACCGCGTCGAGGAAGGTCCGCTCGGCGCACCTTCCCCGGTGGAGCCGGGGGACATCGGCAAGCGCAACCCTCACGAGCTTGAGCAATAAAGGCATCCATCCGGCTGGTGGGGACGAGGCGACCCCAAACCTATTGCTGATGGGCACTGGCTGACGCGCGACTATGCTGGGGCTTCCAGAAGCTCGGAGCCTCACGATGATCATCGATCGCCGCACCTTTGCCGCCGCGCTTGCGACGACGCTTCTCGTACCCGGCGCGGTCGGCGCGACGACCAGCGTGCCGCGCGCGGAGAATGTCGTCCTCGTCCATGGCCTCTTTGCCGATGGATCCTCCTGGGCCGGCGTCATCCCGCACCTGCAGGCCGCCGGTCTCAACGTGACGTCCGTGCAGAACCCGCTCGACGATTTCGACAATGCCGTCGCCTCGGTGAGACGCGTGCTCGATCGACAGCGCGGGCCGACCGTGCTGGCGGGCCACAGCTTCGCCGGCATGCTGATCAGCGAAAGCGGCGTTCATCCCGCCGTCTCGTCGCTCGTCTATGTCGCCGCCCGCGCGCCCGACGCTGGCGAGGATTATGCCGCGCTCGCCGCGCGCTATCCCACCCCGCCCGCCCCCGCCGGCATCCAGTTCGATGGCGATTGGGGTGCCCTCACCGAGCGCGCTTTCCTTGAAGATTTCGCCAATGGTGTGCCCACGCCGGACGCCAGAGTGCTCTACGCTGTCCAGGCGCCGTTCAACCGTGCCCTGACGAGCGCACGCACTACGCAGGCTGCGTGGCGGTCGAAGCCCAGCTTCTATGCCGTCTCCAAGCAGGATCGCACCATCAACCCAGATCTTCAGCGTTTCATGGCGCAGCGGATGAAGGCCGAGACGGTGGAGATCGAGGCCGGCCACCTGTCGCTTGTGTCGCATCCGCAGGACGTTGCCCGCCTCATCCTGAAGGCCGCCGGCAGCTGATCGGGATGGCAATTCCCGCAATGGATCGGTCTGGCATCTCGGTCGTTTCGGCGACGATATGGCCCCTTCTTCATGATCGACGCGGAACTCGATGTCGCGATCGTCGGCGCGGGTGCGGCCGGCATCGCCGCCGGGCGATGGCTCACCGCCGCCGGCCGCTCGGTCCGCATTCTCGAAGCACTGCCGCGCCTCGGCGGCCGGGCCCATACCATCACGATCGCCGGCATGCCGCTCGATCTCGGCTGCGGCTGGCTCCATTCCGCCGAGCGCAACCCGCTGGCTGCGCTGGCGAAGGAACAGGGCGTCAAGATCGACCATGACAAGGCCGCCTGGGGCGACCAGCTGGGCGATCTGGGCTTTCCCCGCGCCGCGCAGGATGCGGCTTGGTCCGCCTATGACGCCTTTGTCGATCGCCTCGCCAGCGACCCGCCGGCAAGCGACCGCGCCAGCGACGCGCTGACAGAAGCCGCGCCCTACATCGACGCGCTCAGCAGCTTCATCAACGGAGTCGAGACCGAGTGGCTCTCCGCGCGCGATTTTACCGCATATGACAGCCACGCCAGCGACAACAACTGGCGCCTGTCGAGCGGCCTTGGCGCATTCATCGCCGGATTGGGCAAGTCTCTCCCGGTGTCGCTCGACACCCCCGTCAGCGCGATCCGTGATGGATATGTGCTGGAAACGCCGCGCGGGGACGTGCGCGCCCGTGCCGTGATCGTCACTGCCTCTACCGCGGTGCTGGCGAGCGGGAACATCCGCCTGCCGGCGGCGGCGGACGGGCATCTTCACGCCGCCGCCCAGGTGCCGCTCGGGCTCGCCGACAAGGTCTTCCTCGCACTTGCCGATCCCGGGGCAGTGCCGCCTGAGTCGCACCTTCTTGGCCGCTTCGACCGCACCGCGACGGGAAGCTATTACCTGCGCCCGTTCGGCCGCCCGATCATCGAATGCTTCCTTGGCGGGGCAAACGCGCAGGCACTGGAGGATGAATGTGCCGCTGCCGATTTCGCGATCGCCGAGCTGCGCGCGCTGCTCGGTTCCGAGTTCGCCAATGGCGTGACCTCCTTGCACGCCACGCAATGGCGGCGCGAACCGACGATCCTCGGCTCGTACAGCCACGCCCTCCCCGGTCACGCGGACGCGCGGGCGACATTGGCAAGGCCGATCCACGAGCGCCTGTGCCTCGCAGGGGAAGCGTGCTCGCCGCATGATTTCTCCACCGCGCACGGCGCCTGGCAAAGCGGCCTCGCCGCGGCCCGGCGCATACACGCCGGCCTGGCATGACGTTCTTCGAAAGCCTGCTCGCGCTCCTCGGCATCGCGATCGTCCTGCTCCAGTTCGCGCGGCGCACGACCATTCCGTATCCCGCGCTGCTCGCCGGTGCGGGGGTCGCGCTTGCCTGGGTGCCCGGCGCGCCGGTGATCGCGCTCGATCCGCATACGGCGCTCGCACTCTTCATCGCGCCGATCCTGATCGATTCTGCCTATGATTTCCCCATCGGCACCGCGCGGCGATTGTGGCGGCCGCTGTTCGCGCTGGCCGTCGTCGCGGTCCTGCTCAGCGCCGGCGTGGTGACGTGGCTGGGCATGGCCTGGGCCGGCCTTCCCTTCTACGCCGCGCTCGCGCTGGGCGCGATCGTCGCGCCGCCCGATGCCGCCGCGGCAACCGCCATTTCTGGCAGCGTGCAGATGCCGCGCCGCACGGTATCGGTGTTGAAGGGCGAAAGCCTCCTCAACGATGCCGCCGCGCTGCTGCTGTTCTCCACCGCCCTCATGCTGGAAAGCCACGGCCGGGTGGATGGAGACCTTCTCCTCACCGTCAGCATCGCCGCGCCGGGCGGGATCCTGCTCGGCTTCGTCCTCGCGCGGATCACCCGCTTCATTCAGCCGTACGTCTGGGGCACGCTAAGCGGCAACATCCTCCAGTTCGTCACCGGCTTTGGCGCATGGCTGCTGGCGGAGCGGTTGCACCTGTCGGCGGTGCTTTGCCTCGTCACCTTCGCAATGGTGATCGCGCGCTCGGCCAGCCTCTCCACCCCGCCGCGGGCCCGCATCCATGATTTCGCGGTGTGGGAAACCGCGGTCTTCCTGCTCAACGTCTTCGCCTTCCTCCTCATGGGCTTCCAGGCAAAGACGATCGTCGGCAGCATGGATGCCGACCGGCTACGCCAAGCGGCCAGCTTCGCCGCCGTCGTGGTGGCAAGCCTGATCGTCGTGCGCATGGCCTGGGTCATGCTCTACAACCGCCTCGCCGCCGTTTTTCCGCCCCTGCGTGGCGACTATCGCGTCGCCAGCATTGGCGAAGGCCTGATCGTCGGCTGGTGCGGCATGCGCGGTCTCGTCACGCTTGCCACCGCCTTCGCGCTGCCGCTCCACTTCCCGCAGCGCGACCTCATCGTGCTCACCGCCTTCGCGGTCGTGCTCGCTACCCTGGTGATCCAGGGGCTGACGCTCACCCCGATCGTCCGGCGCCTCGGGCTGGACGGCGACGACGGGCTCGCCGATGAACTGGCGGACGCCCGCCGTGCGCTCGCCGAAGCCGCGCTAGCCACGTTGGAGGGAAAGGAAGGCGCGGTGTCCGATCACTGGCGCTGGGGCTATCAGCTGAAGCTGGCCGGCGACCAGCCATCGCTCGACGCGAAGCACGCTCTGGGCCTTGCCGTCCTCGCGCTTCAGCGCCAGCGCCTCGACGAATTGCGCGACGCCACCCGCATCGGGCCCGACGCCTTCCTCATCCTCCAGGAAGAACTCGATTTCGCCGAAGTGACCCTGCGTACCGAGGAGGAGCGCCGGATCGAGGAAAGCTGAGCGCCCGTTCTCGCGCGCGCCTCCTGCCGCAGGCGGCGGCGGGAGGCACGCCACCAGCTCACTGTGCCGGTGTAAGCGCCGGATAGCTCAGGCCGAGCTGGTCGAGGTAGCTCGGATGCTTCGCCGGATCATAATAATGCTTCTCCAGCTCTGGCCGCATGCGCTCCATAACATCCTTGTTGAGGTGAATGGCGGGCTGGTCCGCTGCGCTCAGCACCGGGTCATATTTCTGATCCTTGGTCTGCACGTCCCGAAAATAGGCCTTGGCATCCGCGATCAGCTTCGGCGTCGTCAGTGCGTCGAGCGCCGTCATTGCCACCGCCTTTGCCCCTGCCACCGCGCCCTTGTGCGCGACCGGCGTCGCCATCGCGATCGCCGATGTGACATTGTGGCCGATCATGTTCGGGATGTTCGACGGGAAACGGATGGTAATCGTCGGCACCGTCCACATGATGTCGCCGATATCATCGGAGCCACCGCCCATTGACCGCCCGCGGCTCTCCGGGGTCGACAGCTTTTCGACCGTCGTCTTCAGCGGCTCGACCTTGAATTTAAGCCCTTCCTGCACCGCCTTGGTGAACGCCTGATCCTCGGCGCTCCATTTCGGCATGCCGACAAGCTCGATGTTGGCCTGCGCAGCCTCGGCGAGCGGTCGGTTCGCGTGGTTCGGCGCGGCATAGCCCAGCAAGCGGCGGGTGACGGTCGTGCCGGTTGCCTTGGCGGCGGCTTCCGATATCTCGTTCCCCGTTTCATACAGCTTGCGGATCGTATCGAAGGTCTGATCGCGGAAGTAATACCACACCGCCGCTTCGCCCGGCACGATATTGGGCTGCCCGCCGCCGTTGGTGATCACGTAATGCGACCGCTGCGTCAGCGGCAGGTGCTCGCGGCGCATGTTCCACGCCGTGTTCATCAGCTCGACACCGTCGAGCGCGCTCAGTCCGGCCCAGGGCGCGCCCGCGGCATGGCTGGTGCGGCCCTTGAAGGTGTATTCGACCGAGACGAGGCCATTGTTGCCGGTATCGCCCCAGGCGGTTCCAAAGCTTGAAGCGACATGGGTGAAGATGGAGACGTCGACATCCTTGAACATACCGGCGCGCACATAAAAGGCCTTCGTGCCCAGCAGTTCCTCGGCAACACCCGGCCACAGCATCAGCTTGCCCTTGATGTTGTGCTTGGTCATCACGTCCTTCAACGCAAGCGCTGACGCGATGATCAGCGGCATGCCGGCATTGTGCCCCTCGCCATGGCCGGGCGCACCGGCCACCAGCGGCTTGATCTCAGGGACCCCGGGCGTCTGCGACAGGCCGAGCAGGCCGTCGACGTCCGATCCAAGCGCAACCGTCGGGCCATCGCCGTTGCTCCAGGTGGCGGTCCAGGCGGTCGGAACACCTGCGACACCCTTCTCGATCGCAAAGCCGTTCTTGGCCAGGATCGCGGTCAGATATTCCATCGTCTGGAATTCCTGGAAGCCCGGCTCCTGGAAGCTGAACACGGAATCGACCATTTCCTGTACCAGCTTCGCCCGGCCGTCGACGCCCGCGGCCACTTCCTTCTTGAGCGCGCCTGATGCCTTGGCATGCGCGGTCCCAAGCGGCGTCGTGACCAATAGCGCCGCGACCAGCGACTTCATGACGAACTTGGACATGTGCTTCCCCCCGGATCGATGATGATCTCGGATCGATCATGGTGGGAAGGCCGTCGCAGACGCAAGGCGCGCCGCGTGCGAAAAGAGGATCCGATCGCCCGATCCATCAAGGAGCGCCGCGCTTCACCGGATTGCATCCAGCCTCACTGCTTCATACCCATCGGAAAACGGCGCGACGAGATCATCACTAGCGAAGCGGTGATATGTCTGCCCAAGCGCTGCGAGGTGCCGGATGGTCGATCTGCAGAAGGCGACATGGCTGACGCTCGGCGCCGTCTATGTGGCCGTGATCATACGTGCCATTCTGCTCGAGCGGCGCGAGCCCTATGCACGTGCGGCATGGCTGCTCCTGCTCGTCGCGATGCCGGGGATCGGCACCGTGCTCTATCTCTTGTTCGGCGAGCCCTGGGTTTCTCCCACGTTCCGCAGGCGTCGGCGGGAGGCTTTCGAGCTGCTGCTGCCTTACGCGCCGCCCCCCGGGCGCGAGCAGCCGTCGATTGCAGCCCGAAACGCTGTTCGTACGTGCGAGGCGGCAAGCCGCTGGCCTGCGTCCGGCGGCAATATCGGGCACGTCGCTCCCGGAGCGGACGAAGCGATCGCCGCGATCGTGGCCGATATCGATGGCGCGGCCCGGACGGTTCACCTGTCCTTCTACATCTGGCTGACGGATCACAACGGCACCAGAGTCGTCGAGGCGGTGTGTCGCGCCGCTCGGCGCGGGATCGCATGTCGCATCGTCGCCGATGCGATCGGGTCGCGCGCCCTGATCCGCTCCTCCGCGTGGAAGCAGATGGCTGATGCGGGGGCGCAGCTATGCGCATCCTTGCCGGTGCCGTTCGGGCTCGGCTTCCTCAAGGGCCACCGCACCGATCTGCGCAACCATCGCAAGATCATCGTCGTCGATGGTGACATCACCTGGTGCGGCAGCCAGAATTGCGCCGATCCCGCGTTCCTGCCGAAGCGCCGGTACGCGCCCTGGGTCGATATTCTCATCCGCTATGAAGGGCCGGTCGCACGCCAGGCAGAGCTGATCTTCGCTTCGGCCTGGATGACGGAAACAGGCGAGGATCTGCGGCCCATCCTCGCGGCCGATCCGCCGGCGCCGAGACCGGGCGGCTTTCCCGCTATCGCCGTCGGCACCGGGCCCCTGTCACCGCACTCGACGATGACCAACATCTTCGCCGCCGTGCTCGCCGCCGCGCAGCACCGGGTGGTGATCACGACACCCTATTTCGCGCCCGATCCCCCGCTGCTTGACGCGATCATCGCCGCTGCGCGCCGCGGGGTTCAGCTCACCATCATCTTCCCGCGGCGGAACGATAGTCGGGTGACCGGCGCGATCAGCCGCGCTTATTATCCGGTGCTCGCAAACGCGGGGGCACGCATCTACGAGTTCCGCGGTGGGTTGCTCCATGCCAAGACGTTGGTGGCGGACGAGGCGTTGGCGCTAGTCGGCTCGGCCAACATGGATCGCCGCAGCCTCGATCTCAATTTCGAGAACAATGTGCTGTTCGAATCCCCTGCGCTCGCGTTGGAGGTGGGCAAGCACCAGCAACGATGGCTGGCGGACTCGACCGAGATCGCGCACGGGCACATCAGTGCGCGGTCGCTGCCGCGGCGGTTCGTCGACAACCTGCTTACCACGGCCGCGCCCTTGTTCTGATCGGGCGGGGGCGAGGGCGGCAGCGCCAGCGCTTGCGTATTATCCCCGATAGGGCCGGCCTTGCCCCCATGCGAGGCTGGCGCCATGAAACGGTGGAAGCGCCCCCAGCGAACGACCAGCAATGCCGCCGTATTTGCGCTCTACGTCTTCGCCATCGCGGCCCTCATCATCATCGGCAGCGAAATCATCCGCAGGTACCATTAGGCGATCTGCCCGTACCTCTCGGATGATCGGCGTGCCATGCGTGACGCATCGCGCCGACCCATGCCGCTAAGCCGCGATGATGACCTTCAGCGCCCCCGTCTTCGCCGCATTGCCGAAGGTTTCATACGCCTCCAGCATCTGATCGAAGCTGAAACGGTGCGTGATCAGCAGCGCAGGGTCGATCTTCTTCGAACCGACCACCTTCAGCAGCATCGGCGTGGTGGATGTGTCGACCAGTCTGGTAGTGATCGCGATGTTACGGTCCCACAAGGCTTCAAGGTGCAGCGAGACCGGCGCGCCGTGCACCCCGACATTGGCGATCACCCCGCCCGGGGCGACGAGATGCTCGCACAGCTCGAACGTGGGCGGCACGCCGACCGCTTCGATCGCCGTATCGACCCCCTTCCCGCCGGTTAGTGCCATCACGCGCTCAATCGCCTTGCCGTCGGAACTGTTGACGGTCTGCGTCGCCCCGAACCGCGTGGCGACCTCCAGCCGGTTGTCGTCGAGGTCGATCATGATGATCTCGGCCGGCGAGTAGAATTGCGCCGTCAGCAACGCTGCAAGGCCGATCGGGCCCGATCCGACAATCGCGACGGTCGCGCCCGGCTGCACCTTGCCGTTGAGCACCCCGCATTCGAACCCGGTCGGCAAGATATCGCTCAGCATCACCAGCGCTTCCTCATCCGCGCCTTCCGGGATGGGATAAAGGCTGGTGTCGGCATGCGGCGTGCGGACGAACTCTGCCTGGGTGCCGTCGATCGTATTGCCCAGGATCCAGCCGCCGGTCGTGCAATGCGAGAACATGCCCTGGCGGCAGTATTCGCACCTGGCGCACGCACTGACGCAGGAGATCAGCACGCGGTCCCCGGGCTTGTACGCCGTCACACCGGCACCGACCGCATCGACGACCCCTACGCCCTCATGACCCAGGATCCGGCCAGGCGTGCAGGTCGCGACATCGCCCTTCAGGATGTGCAGGTCCGTCCCGCAGATCGTCGTCTTGGTGATGCGGACGATGGCGTCGGTGGGATCGCGAAGCTCCGGCGTCGCATGCTCCTCGAAGGCCTTCTGGCCGGGACCCTTGTAGACAAGCGCTTTCATGCATGGCCCTTTCTCATCCGGGGGCGAGCGGCGTCGCAGCAACGCCGGACGTTGGATCACAGCACTCATCGACAGCGCCGGACCTCGGACGCAGGCTTTACCGGATGAGCCAGCGCATCGTCAGACTCGGAAACTACGCATATCCAGCTGAGAGCCATTTGCCACTGCAGCACGTCGACAGGCGAAAGGCCGGAGGGTAGCCTCCCGCTCATGGCGATACGCATCCTCATGGCAGGTGGCACCGGCCTCGTCGGCGGCCTGCTCACCCGCCGTCTGCTGAGCCGCAACGATGTCGCACTCGATAGCCTGGTGCGCTCCCCTAAGCTGCCAAGCGAGCGCATGGTGGATTTCGAAGCTCTGGCCGAGGAGCCGACCCAATTCTCCTGCGGGCCTGCCGACGTCGCGATCTCCTGCCTCGGCACCACGCTGCGCGCGGCTGGATCACCAGCGCGCTTCCGCCGCGTCGACCGTGATTTCGTCGTCGCCTTCGCCCAACTTGCCCGCCGTGCCGGGGCAAGCCGCTTCATCCTGATCAGCTCGGTCGGCGCGGGCGGCCGCGGCCTCTATCTGTCGGTCAAGGGAGACACCGAAGCCGCGATCCAGACATTCGGCTTCGACCGCGTCGACATCCTCCGCCCGAGCCTCCTTCTCGGCCCGCGCACCCAGCGCCGCCCGGCCGAAGCTCTGGCCCAACGCGCCGCCCCGCTCTTCAATCCGCTCCTGATCGGCGCACTCGCCCGTTACGCGGCGCTTGATGCGGACATTGTCGCTGCCGCGATCGAAACGCTCGCGTTCCGCACGGCACCTGGTGTGTACGTGCACCACGTGCCAGAAATACGGACGCTGGCGCGCGGCTGACCGCGGTCGGCATGACAAACGTCAAATGCGCGGCGTAGATGGCCCCAATCCAGCAATCAGGAGCCGATATGGCCGACGACGAATATGTCTATGATGACGATAGCGGGGATTGGGTGCCCGCCGCGGAGCTCGCCGCGAAACGTGAGCAGGCACAGCAGGTCGAGGTGCGCGACGCTGTCGGCAATCTCCTGTCGGACGGTGATCAGGTCACGCTGATCAAGGATCTTGACGTGAAGGGCGCCGGCCAGACGCTGAAGCGCGGCACGCTCATCAAGTCGATCCGGCTGACCGGCGATCCGCAGGAAATCGACTGCCGCTACGAAGGGATCAAGGGCCTCGTGCTCCGCGCGGAGTTCGTTCGCAAGCGGTGATTGGCCGCCCAACCACCCTTCACTGACATCCTCCTCTCGCGCCAGCGCGATCCGGATACCAAGACGAAGCAACCTGTTTCGTCGCGGGAACGATCGCCCTCGCGCCCGGTTTTCGCAGTGAAGGAGATGGTATGGACGCAAGCTCGCGCCTGACGGCTCTCACCCGGATCGGCTTCGCGACGCGCGGCCTGCTCTACATCGTCATCGCGATCCTCATCATCCGCACCGGCCGGGCTGAGGATCCGAGCGGCGCGCTCGAATATCTGGGCCAGGGTGGCGGGCAATTGCTGCTCGGCGTCATGGCCGCGGGGCTCGCCGCCTACGGGATCTGGCGCATGGCCGACGCCGCCTTCGACATTGAACGCCACGGCACGGATCGCAAGGGTACGCTCGAGCGTGTCGGCGCCGCGGTTAGCGGCATCGTCCACTTCTTCCTGGCGTGGCAGGCGATCCAGCTGATGCGCGGCGCGGCATCGTCGGGCGGCGACAGCACGCAGGAGAGCGCACAAACCGCCCTTCAGCTTCCCGGCGGCTCCGCGCTGGTCGTGATCGGCGCGCTCGTGCTTGTCGCCGTCGGCGGCGTGCAGCTGATGAAGGCCGTGAAGGGCACCTTCCTGCGCTATCTCGATCCATCGATCGCGCAGCAGCGCTGGGTGCAATGGGCCGGCCGCGCAGGCTATGCGGCGCGCGGCTTCGTCTTCCTCATCAGCGGCTATCTTCTCGGCCGGGCCGGGCTTGAAGAGCAGGCTGGCGAAGCCGGTGGCATGGCGCAGGCCCTCTCGTGGCTCACCAGCCCGTTCGACCTCATCATCGGTGCGGGCCTCCTCGGCTTTGGCCTGTTCAGCCTTGTCGAGGCGCGTTTCCGCCGGTTGCACGACGTTCCTGTCGACGCCGCGATCCGCCAGGCCACGAGCTGGCGCTGACGTCTCGGTGTCGCGGGCGCGCGCCGAGGCGTTATGAAATGAGCGCCTCTGATGTCAACTGGCCGGTGGCTCCGCGAAAGTGGCATCGGCGGCCCTGAGCGCGCTTAGGCTCGGCATGGAACGACAGGTTGAGTGGTTGGTGTGGGCACAGCTGGAGCGATTGCCCCGGACGCAAAAAAGCCCGCAAAGTCGTTCGACATTGCGGGCTTTTATTGGTTGCGGGGACAGGATTTGAACCTGTGACCTTCAGGTTATGAGCCTGACGAGCTACCGGGCTGCTCCACCCCGC